>JAGBOF010000001.1 GCA_017633985.1 Bacteroidales bacterium | reverse complement strand
GTTAATATTTTTATTCAAAACCGTCCGTCCGTCCAAACATATATACATGGACGGACGGACGGAATTTTAACAGGAGATGGAAGTAGTATATTTGAATATATATACTACTCCCACTCCCTCGACTGTTAATTTTCCGTTCCTGCTGAACGGTTTTTAATTAAATTTTTATTCTTTGAGACTGCATAAAAATTTGAACGCTTTGAGCGCACTTAACACCATCTTGACAAAACAAAAAAAACGGAAGAAAAATCTTCTCCCGCTTTTCATTTTTGATTTTATGCCGTCCTACCAAAGTTTCAAACGTTCTGAAGGAGCGATGTACATCTTGTCGCCAGGTTTTACGTTGAATGCATCGTACCACATGTCAATGTGCGGCAAAGCGCCGTTTACTCTCCATCTGCCCAATGAATGAGGGTCTGATTTGGTTTGCGAACGTATAGCCTGCTCGGTGATGTTGGATGCCCATACACCTGCGTATGCCAAGAAGAAACGTTGGTCAGGGGTTAAACCGTCGATAACAGGTAATTGAACGGTTTTGGTTGCGTTTTTGTATGCATACCATGCTACCTGCAATCCGCCGTGGTCTGCCAAATTCTCGCCTAAAGTCAATTGTCCGTTTGCATTCAAATCAGGCAAAACTTTGATTTTTGAGAAGAAATCTGCGTATTGTTTGCCTTTTGCAGCGAAATTGTCCACATCCTCTTTGTTCCACCAATCGGACATATTGCCGTCTTTGTCATAATGTGCACCCTGATCGTCAAATCCGTGTGTCATCTCGTGACCGATAACCACACCGATAGCACCGTAGTTAAATGCGTCATCAGCCGTAGGGTCAAAGAACGGATATTGCAAAATACCTGCAGGGAAGCATATTTCGTTGGTTGTAGGGTTGTAATAAGCATTAACCGTCTGCGGATACATCTGCCATTCGTCTATGTCAACAGGTTTGCCGGCTTTCTTTTCCAAATTGTCTTTGGTCCAGAAACGTCCGCATTCAATTATGTTTTCGTAATAAGATTTGTTAGGATCGATATTCAACGCCGACATGTCGGTCCATGTTTCAGGATAACCTATCTTAACGTAGAACGTCATAAGTTTTTCCAATGCGGCTATCTTGGTTTCAGGAGTCATCCAGTCCTGTTCCTTGATTCTTTGAGCAAGGGCAATCTGAAGATTCTTCACAAGTTTCTCCATACGTTTTTTGCTGCTTTCAGGGAAGTATTTCTCTGCATACATTTTACCCAATGCTTCGCCCATCTGTCTTTCTACCTGTGAGGTGCAACGTCTCCAACGAGGCTGCATTTCCTTGCTTCCGCTCAATGTTTTTCCGAAGAAATCAAAATGTGCTTCAGCCACTTCGTCAGAAAGGTAGTTTGCCGAAGAATTGATTACATCCCACTGCAAATATGCCTTGTATTCTTCAGGTTTCAAAGATGCGATAACAGCATCGGCACCTTTAACGAATGAAGGCTGTCCGACAACCATCGTTTGGAAATATTTAGTAGGAACGCCCATTGCATTCATACGTTTGGTCAATTGTACGTTAGGATAATTCTTTTCAAAATCAGTCAAAGACATTTTGTTGTAATTAGCCTCTACGTCCCTTAATTCAGTCTGTGACAAAGAAACCTTTGCCAATGCCGTTTCAACCTTCAATACGTATTCCATCTTCTTTTTGGCTTCTTTTTCTTTGAATCCGAACAGTTTGAACATACGGACGATATGTTTTTTGTAAGCCTCACGTATTTCGGTCGTAGGACCGTCGTTATCAAGGTAATATTCCTTCTGTCCCAATGTAGTTCCGCCTTGGTAGATATTAAGGATATTGTTCTTGGAATCCTTCTCGTCGGCATTAAATCCCATGTACATGAATTCTTGATTGCCGCGTTCTGCTTCTTTCAATTCCCATGCGAACAAATCAGCGTTGGTTTTGCATGCTTCCAAAGCCTTAATAGCAGGCATAACGGGATTGATGCCTTCGTTGTTACGGCGTACGGAATCCATTGCCAATTTGTACAAATCGGAAAGTTTCTTTTCGGTCGTACCCTTTGCATAGGATTTATTCATAAGGTCGTTAAGGATGTTGTTCAACCTCTCACTGTTATCCTTTGCCAACTGGTCAAACGAACCGAAACGTGAGTAAGCGGCAGGAAGCGGATTGTTTCTCATCCAACCGCCGCATGCATATTCGTAGAAATCTTCCGAAGGTTTAACACTTTGGTCCAAATTTTCAATGTGAATACCTGATTTAAGTTGTCCCTGTGCCTGTGCACCCATTGCCATGGAAGCGAAGAACAATACAGGTATAAGTTTTGTCATTTTCATTTTGTGTTTATTTTATGATTAATAATTGATTAATATTTTCGCTATCGTAAGGATTAACAATATTCCTATAAATAAGTTTGAATACAGGCTGCGTTTCAAAGAAAAGAAGAACACGGTGAACATAAACGCAAGTACGGGAGCGAATATCAAAGTCATTGCAGGCGATGTAAGTGTATAAATAAACGGCAGCAAACTTACGAAAAACAAAATGATAACGGTTGTGGTACGTTTTCTTACAGAAAGTTTCTGATCATTGCGGTAGCCCGCCGTATAAAACAATGCAGCCAATATAAGTATAAACAAATATGCCGTGTAAACTATCTGTATAGGTTGGTTCATAAACGAAAGTTGAGGAAGCAATGCAAAATGTTGCGGGAAGAAACCTACAATCATATCCGTCTGATTACCCAAATAGTAAATGATCATCAAAACCAAATAAGGGGTAAGCATACCCAAGATACTTACAATAAACGGACGGTATTTATATATCTTGAAATTAAACAAACCTATCCATATCCAAATCATAAAGAATATATACGGAACATAGAACAGCGAGGAAACGGAAACTAAAAACGCCGTAAGAAAGATTTGATCCAAACCTTCGTTCTTGTTATAGCATTGCAAAAACGAAAGAACCGCCAGAATAATAAAACAATTGGCGAACAAAATACTGCTGAAAGTCATTATGCGGTAATCGCAACTGAAGATAAGAAGGTAAATAAATGCAGGGAAATAAGAATTCTTCTTTGTCAGTTCGTAATACGTCAAAATATAGTTGATTCCTATTGCCTGGGCGAGTATCAGAAGGAATGCGGTAATGGTATTGATGACACCCGAAATAGGGAAAATATATTCCAGAATATCATAAAGCGGCATATCCAACGCACCTGCATCGATAACCTGCGGAGGATTGATAAAAGCAGGAATCCATAATAACAAAGGCAGAATAAACAATAAAACGAGCTGCCCGAAATAGTTTCTTTTGAATACGGATATTAACATTCTTCTTTGCTTTTTTTATTTCAACTGCCTTTATTTACGCAAAATTTCTTAAAAAGATACATTTTTGTACCAATCTTTATGCGGAATAAACGTTTTTTTGTTATTTTTATTTGACAAAGGCAGGATAAAATTTAGCAATAAGTTATTGATTTTGCTTAAAATTTGGTGAAAAGAAAAAAAATGCATAACTTTGCAACTTCATTTCAAACTAATTAAGGGTAATAATGAATAAATTGAGTGTTTCAAAGATTTTGGATGTACTGGCAATGATTGCGATAATTGCAGTGTTTGCACTGTGGATGTTCAAGAAGATGCCTTTTGCCGTTTTATCCGTAAGTCTTATATGCATTGCGCTTTTGAAAATGGGTGCAGCCATGTTGAAATCGTCGTATTTCGAGAAATTATACGAAGATATCAATCAGGAAAACAACATATTGAACGAGAAATGCTCATACCTTGAACAGGAAATTAATCAATTAAAAAATAAAACTAATACAATTTAATTTATGGCAACAACAGCTGACATTAAGAAAGGACTTTGCATTGAAATGAACGGAGATTTGCTTTCCGTTGTTGATTTTTTACATGTAAAACCGGGAAAAGGCAGTGCTTTTGTAAGAACGACACTTAAAAGTTTCAAAACAGGCAGAACGCTTGAGCACACTTTCCCTTCGGGTACAAAGATAGAGACTGCTCGTATCGAAAGAAGACCTTATACGTTTTCTTATAAAGATGATTTGGGTTATCATTTCATGCATTCCGAGACATGGGAAGAAGTAACGGTTCAGGAAGATATAATCAACGCTCCGCAATTCCTTATGGAAGGACAGCCTGTAGAAATGATTGTCCATGCAGATACTGAGACTCCGCTTTCTTGCGAATTGCCTGCATTCGTAGAAATGACGATCACTTATACCGAACCAGGCGTTAAAGGCAATACGGCAACAAATGCGATGAAGGATGCCACCGTAGAAACAGGTGCAAAGATAAGAGTGCCTTTATTTATTAACGAAGGCGAGAAGATAAAAGTTGATACACGTACTGCTGAATATTCGGAAAGAGTTAAAAACTAATTAGTATTTTTTAGTATTTTTTTTCATTTTTCGTTTTTTTTTATTTAATAAACTGCATATTGCCTTACAGTATGCAGTTATTTTATTTTATCCTTTTTATTTCTTTACTGACCCCTCTTATCTTTTCATCAAAACATAAACCCCCGTTGCTCTATCAGCCATCGGTCCCTTTTTCAATACTTAAATAACAGCGAAAAAACGCCTTTCAGATCAACGGTATGCACATATATCTAACTTCACACGGATAATTTTATTAAATAACAGGATGTTTAGACAAATTAAACAGAGATTATAAATAAAACAACAGAAAGTATAGACACATCAATCAGAGATTATAACAAATCAACAGGAGGTATAGACAATCAAACAGATATTATAAACAATATTAAATGCTTTTAATAATAAAAGCCATCGCTGTCTAAACGTCAACTAACAAGATAAAAATAAAAAAGGTTGTTCAATAAGAACAACCTTTCATCTGTTATTTGGTTAGTTGTTATTTGATAATAGCAACTCTGTTCAAATAATCTTTATCAAATGGTTGAACAGAACATCCCTTGTAATCAACCTTGATCTTGCTTCTGTCAACACCTGCATTGATCAATGCATTGTAAACAGCTTCAGCTCTTTGTTGAGACAATTCAAGATTTCTGTTTTCAGAACCTGTTGAGTTGTCAGCATAACCCGTAATTGTGTAAGTCTTCTTAGAAGCCTTGATTACGTCAGCCATGTATTTAATGTTGATTTCATTCTTATCAGAAATTTCAGCGCTTCCGATTGGGAAGAAGATGCTCAAAGTAACATCGTCATTAACCTCTACTACAGGGCTAGTCTTTGAAGCTTTCTTCAATGCATCCTGAAGTTCTCTTTCCTTATCAGAAAGTTGTTTCTTGTATCTTTCGATTTGTTTCTGATATTCAGCATTCTTATCGTTTGCATTCTGAAGATCTCTTTCCAATGCAGAAATTCTGTTGTCATACAAAGATTTGTCTATCGGAGTGTAAGCGTTGAAGCTTCTTACTCTTGACATCTTCCAAGTCAAACCTATAGATGCAGTAAGTAAGTTACCGTTTGCAAATTTCGTATTGGCAATCAAGTTATCGAAGCTAGGTCTTGAAATTTGGTCTCTCAATTCGATGTTGATTGTAAGAGGGTCACAAACACGGAATCTTGCGATCAAACCAACAGGAACAACTATTTCTTTTGTCCAAGTTCCTTCGTTTTCAACTTCGTTTAACTCTTTTTGTTTACCTTGTGCGTAACCAAAACCTGCAAATCCTATCAAATTGAAGAATCTGTCAGCTTTGTAACGGCAAATCCAGTTAGTGAAGTTTACCATTCCGTCAAAGTGAAAACCGAAGTAATTAACTTTGTGTGTCAAATCTTCGTTGGTTTTGTCATAGCCGTATACGTAGTTTCCGTAGTATCCGCCGATTCTTGCTCCCATGATAGGAGTAAACCATTTACTGAAAGCAGCGTCAAATCCCAAAGTAAAGTTTTTGAATTTTGCATCAGGATAGTTTGCATCGCTTTCCCATGGCTGTACATAGTAACCGCCAAAGTTTACACCTGCTGAAAGTTCCCAGTTGTCAATGAAACGGTTAGTTTCGAAACTTCTCCATCTCTGTTTGCTGCCCTTTTCAACTTCTTGAGCTGTCATTGTTGTGCCGGCTGCCAACAAAAGAGCAAGCGTAATAACTAATTTCTTCATACTGTTTTTTTAATTTAAATTATTAATAATTTGTATTCAAATAGTCTTCTTACAAATTTTCAAGTTGCAAAATTACATAATTTTTTCATACTACCAAAAATTTTCATTAAAAATCTGCATTTTTTTGAATCATAGCATGTAAAAATTATCTGCTTTTGACTTTTATTTCCTATATTTACGCAAATATTTCAATAATGTTACATAATTTTCATCAAATTCGGCAAAAAATTACCAAAATAGCTGTAAAAGCACCTGTTTTATCTGCAAATCACCGTCATAATTCAATATTTTTCAGCAATAAAACCACTTTTCGAACCACTATCAAATAATGCCGTCAAACAATAAAATCAATGCGTAAAAATAAGACGGCGTAAAAAAATATTTTTATGGCGTTTCAGTAAATTAATCTGCGATAAAAAAATATTTTTACGGCGTTTTATTTTAAGGATTTTTCATACCGCAAAAACAACTCGTTACTATACCTTATTATATATATCATTTTTGCTGTTAATCAACTTCTTTTTTAGACTTTATGAGTGATTTTTTGTCTTATTTTTATATAATTACAACAATTATTCATAATTTTGCAATTTCCCCGAGCGGGTACAAAACATCGCAAAACACAATAAAATACATAAATAAAATGACTACATTAAAAAAACAGACATTGGTTTTGTTGCTTGGTTTAGCCGCTGCATTAACTCTTAATGCCCAACAGCCGACGCACGAAAACAACAAAACAAGAGCCGCCCACCTTGAGCTTAATCAAAGCATGGGCAAACAGGAAATCAATGATTATTACCGCACAATGATGCAAAGAAAACCCAATCAAATAGATTTCTGCCAAAACCAAAACGCTGAATCCTCAAACGGGGAGCAAGCACAAAAACAGACTAACGTAAAATCGGCTTTGGATGTACCCGAGGACATGATTTTCCCTATCGAAAGCGACGAAGTGCAGGCTATATTGATAGAATGGCCGTACATAACCCGCAATGCATCCAACAATCAGTATGCGGAAGCTATTTTTGACGGTTACGGATTGGTTTACGACTTTTTCGGCAACTACTCATTGGTACAAACTGTAAGTACGCCCGATGTAGCCGATAACAGTGATTACGCATTGTTGCACGCCAAACTTACAAATGCCATACAAAAACATGCGCAAGTTTGGATTGACGTTTGGTATGACGAAGACACGGTAACAATCAAGAACTTCATGCAAAAGAAAGGCATGCCGCTTGAAAATTACAGATTTTTCGTTCATCCGGGCAACTCATTCTGGGCAAGGGATTGGGGCCCTGTTGCGTTTTATTACGGAGATGATGACTCCATTGCCTTTATGGATTTCGAATATTACGGAGGCAGACCTATGGATGACCAACTGCCTAAACAGATAGCCGCAAATTTGGGTTGGAATTGCTACACTACGACCGTAGAATACGAAGGCGGAAACATTTTAACCGACGGTTTGGGAAGTTTGTTTACAACTTCTGCTGTCGATACGACAAATTCCGACCGTTACGGATTGTATGAATTGGATTTGTCGGGCAGCGAACCGAAATTGACGATGAATTGGAAAACGCCTTTGACGCATCAGCAACTTGAAGATTCTATAAAACATCTTATGAATCTGCAAAACATAACCTTCGTGCCTATGCTGGATTATGACGGAGGTACGGGTCACATTGATTTGTATGCCGACATGTGGGAAGAAACGGGTTTTGTGGCTGCGAAATATCCTGAATCGCTTTCTTCGTGGGGTGATGCAAAGAAAGTGGAAAGCAATCTTGAAACTTTCACTTCGCAGAAAAACTATTTCGGCAATAATTACGATTTAGTACGCGTACCGCTTCCTGCAAAGGATAACGGTTCTTGGTATCTGTCACCGAGGGAATACAATCAATACACACGCTGTTGGGCAAACCACACTTTCGTGAACGATGCCATCATTCAGCCTGTATTTTATGACACTTCTTTAAGCGGATCAAAGGCAGGAGACACCGAAGGCAATAAACTTGCTTTGGATGTCTTGAAAAAAGCTTATCCGGGTTATACATTCGAAGAAATAGACGTAAGAAGTTTTGACGGATACGGCGGAGCAATCCATTGTATTACCAAACAAATTCCTGCAGACAACCCTGTAAGAATATATCATCAGCCTGCAAGATTTTTCAACACACAAGAAAACGGAAGTAAATATCACGTAGAAGTATTTTCACAAAACAAAAGCGGAATAAAAGACGTCAAAATTTACTTCAAAACCCAATCTGCAAATCAATGGAGCGACATTACTTTAACGTCTTTGGGTGACAACAAATTTGCTGGTGACATAACGCTGAATGATACTGCAACCAATGACACGTTATATTATTATATCAGTTCGACGTCCAATAACGGCAAAACGATGTTAAAACCTATGACTGCACATCAAGGAGGTTTTTACGTAATGCCTTACGGAAAAGAAGTCAATACATATAATAATGATTACGCATGGGATACTGTCGGAACGGTTGTATATGACACTTCTAATTTGTCATACGACACAACTACGGTTACATACGGCACCCAATCAGACATACACTTTTCGTCTTTAACTTCCGTAACCCAGAAAACTTTGTCGGACATTTCGGAAATATATCCTAATCCTGCAAAAGACAATGCGGTAATCACCGTCAATAACAATACGGATCTGTATTACAGGATTATCAATTTGAAAGGTCAGGTACAACAAAGCGGCAAAATTGCAAAAAATACCGTAAATTATGAATTGGATGTCAAAAATCTTAAAAGCGGTCATTATTGGGTGATATTCACCGACGGCAATTTCTCGGCAAGCAGAAATCTTATAATCACAAAATAATTTTTCAGACACATAATTATTGCGGGTGAAAAAAGACTTTCACCCGCTTTTTTGTATGATATAAGCAAGTAAAAGACTGTTTATTGTTCATTTTTCAAACAAATCGGCATTTAGTTTAAATAGTTTTTGTATTTTTGCAAATGCAAAATAAAAATTTTTAAACTATGAAATTCGGAGTTGTAACTTTTCCGGGGTCAAATTGCGACCATGATATGTACTATGTACTTAAACATATAGAAAAACAAGAAGTTGTTAATCTTTGGCATAAAGAAAGCGATTTACAAAACTGTGATATGATTATACTTCCGGGAGGATTTTCCTACGGAGATTATCTCCGCAGCGGTGCAATAGCCAAATTGTCGCCTATAATGAACAGCGTGATTGATTTTGCCAATAAAGGCGGATTGGTTTTGGGAGTTTGTAACGGTTTTCAGATACTCTGCGAAAGCGGATTGTTAGAAGGAACGCTTCTTCACAACAATAACCAAAAATTTATCTGTCACAATCAATTTATAGCACCTCAAACCAACAGCACAATATTCACCAAAGACGCCGAAAAAGGCAAAGCTTTGAATATTCCTATCGCCCACGGAGAGGGAAGATACTTCGCATACGAAGACACATTGAAAAAACTTAACGATAACGAACAAGTTCTTTTCCGTTATTGTAACCAAGACGGCGAAATTCTTCCTGAATGCAATCCTAACGGAAGTGTAGAAAACATTGCAGGAATCACCAATAAGACCAAGAATGTTTTCGGAATGATGCCGCATCCAGAACGCTGTGCCGACACGGAATTAGGCAATACGGACGGAAAGATTCTGTTTGATTCTTTGATTAAGAATTTTGTAAAATAATCATAATGTACTGAAAGCATCAATGCCGTTAAAAGAGTTAAATACCTTAAAACCGTATTATAACAAAGATTTGACGGAATGCGGCATAGACGAAGCAGGCAGAGGTTGTCTTGCAGGCAGTGTCTATGCCGCTGCTGTTATTTTACCGAATGATTTTTCGCATCCGTTGCTTAATGATTCAAAACAATTAACGGATAAACAAAGAAGAATGTTACGTCCTGTTATTGAAGAAAATGCTTTGGCATTTGCAGTAGCGGAAGTAACGAATGAAGAAATAGATAAAATCAACATATTGGAAGCCTCAATACTGGCGATGAACCGCGCCGTAAAACAATTAAAAATAACACCTGAATTTCTTTTAATTGACGGCAACCGCTTTCACACTGATTTGAAGATTCCTTTTAAAACAATAGTCAAGGGAGATGCTACATTTATGTCAATAGCGGCAGCATCAATACTTGCAAAAACCTATAGGGACGATGCAATGATAAAACTTTCGGAGCAATTCCCGCAATACAATTGGCAGAAGAATAAAGGTTATCCTACAAAAGACCACCGTGAAGCAATAAAGCAATTCGGTATTACAGAATTTCACAGAAAAACTTTTAATCTTTTAGGTGAACCGTCATTGTTTGACTAATCCAAACAGACAGGACTTTTAGTCATATAACCTTTCAAATTTACTATTTCATTTATTAAACCAATAATTACGGCTTTTTCAGCCTTCTTTTTTCACAAATTACGCATAAATTACAAATTTTTCAGGCTATTTTTTTACAAATTAAGCCTGAATTATAAACCTTTTTAGCTTCCTTTTGTTCATTAAACCTGAAAACAAGTCAACAGCAGATACCGTAGAAAGGATATTCTAAACTTTTAGATACAAAAAAAACTATCCTGCATTTCTACAAGATAGTTTTTAATCACAAATAAAACTATTGTCTTATTCTGCCTTTGCAGTATCATCTGCCTGTTCTGCTACAGTTTCAGGTGCTGCTGATGTTTCTGTAGTTGCAGTTGATTTTTTACGACCGCCTCTACGTGTAGATTTAGACTTCTTAACCGCAGAATCTTTCAACATGTTCTCGTTATAATCAACAAGTTCCATCATTGCCATTTCTGCACCGTCACCTAAACGTCTGCCGATCTTAAGAATTCTTGTATAACCACCGTTTCTGTTAGCAACTTTTTGTGAAACTTCTCTGAAAAGTTCAGTTACCGCTTCTTTATCTCTAAGATAAGAAAAAACTATACGTCTCTGATGGGTTGAATCCTCTTTGCTCTTATTAATCAACGGCTCAACATATTTTCTTAACGCTTTAGCTTTAGCCAACGTTGTCTCTATTCTCTTTTCCTTTATCAAAGAAGCAGCCATATTGGAAAGCATTGCACTTCTGTGTGATGCTGTTCTTGATAAATGATTTACTTTACAACCGTGTCTCATTTCTTTTATTCCTTTTCTAATTTATACTTTGAAATATCCATACCGAATTCCAAGCCCTTTGATTTAACAAGATTCTCTAATTCCGAAAGTGATTTTCTTCCGAAATTTCTGAATTTCAATAAATCAGCTTTAGAATAGCAAACAAGTTCTCCTAATGTATCCACTTCTGCAGATTTTAAGCAATTCAATGCTCTTACAGATAAATCCATATCTATAAGACGTGATTTCAAAAGTTGGCGGATATGAAGTGTTTCCTCATCAAATTCATCCGTCTTATCTTTTGTATCCGTTTGAATATCTATTTTCTCATCAGAGAACAACATAAAATGCTTGATAAGAATCATTGCTGCTTCTTTTAAAGCATTCTTCGGAGTTATTGATCCGTCAGTCTCTATCTCAAAAGTTAATTTCTCATAGTCCGTTTTCTGTTCAACACGGTAGTCATCTACGTAATAATTAACATTTTTTATAGGTGTAAAGATAGAGTCTATTGCTATAGTTCCGATAGGATCATTCTGTTTTACATTTTCTTCCGACGGCACATATCCTCTGCCCTTTTCAATCCTCATAGTAACTGACAACACAGGAAGTTCCTTATTCTCATCAGGAGTCATGTGACAGATTTCAACATCAGTATTCAATATCTGAAACGCATTTAGATGCTTATTAATATCTCCGGCTTTGAATACAGTCTTACCTTCTATTTTAAAAGAAATTTCTTCGCTTTCCTGTTCTTCAATCTGACGTTTTATACGAAGTCTCTTAAGGTTAAGAATGATTTCAGTCATATCTTCCATAACACCGTGAACCGTATCAAATTCATGGCTGACTCCGTCTATACGTATTGAAGTAACGGCAAAACCTTCCAATGATGACAAAAGTACTCTCCTTAAAGAATTACCGACAGTAATTCCATATCCTTTTTCCAAAGGTCGGAACTCAAATTTACCTTTGTAATCATCGGATTCTATCATTATAACCTTGTCAGGTTGTTGAAAAGCTAATATGGCCATATTATTTACTTATTTATTATTATTTAGAATACAATTCGACAATAGATTGTTCATTGATATTTTCCGGTATATCAGATCTTTGCGGATAATTATTGAACTTTCCTTCCATTTTTGAATTGTCCCAATCCAACCATGAATATGCAACCCTTGATGCAAGGGAATCTGTAACAACCTCCAACGATTTTGAACGCTCTCTTACTCCGACAGTGTCACCTTCTTTTAATAGATATGAAGGAATATTTACAACATTACCGTTTACGGTTATATGCTTATGAGACACCAACTGACGTGCTTGTGAACGTGTACGTGCAATACCTAAACGGTACACAACATTATCCAATCTTGACTCTATAAGCTGAAGCAAAACTTCACCCGTTACACCGCCTTTTCTTGATGCTTTATCAAATAACTTTCTGAATTGTCTTTCCAATATACCGTATGTATATTTAGCCTTCTGTTTTTCCATCAACTGAAGTCCGTATTCAGATTGTTTCTTTCTTCTGTTTGCGCCGTGTTGTCCAGGAGGATAACTCTTTTTATCGTATGACTTATCTGCCCCGAAAATAGGCTCCCTGAATTTTCTTGCAATTCTTGTTTTTGGTCCTGTATATCTTGCCATTTCTTATTTATTTTAACTCATTTAACACTTCTGACCTCTATACTCTTCTTCTTTTAGGTGGGCGACAACCATTATGCGGCAACGGAGTTACATCCGTTATTTCCATAACTTCTATTCCGCAAGTATTTATTTCTCTGATTGCAGCTTCTCTTCCTGCTCCGGGACCTTTTACAAATACTTTAACTTTTCTCAAACCATAATCGTATGCTGCCTTTGCACAATCTGCTGCTGCCATTTGTGAAGCATACGGTGTATTTTTCTTTGACCCCTTGAAACCCATCTTTCCGGCTGAAGACCATGATATAACTTGTCCTGCATTATTGGTCAATGAAATAATGCAATTATTGAAAGATGCAAAGATAAATGCTTTGCCCTGCGGTTCAACCTTTACTACTCTCTTTTTTACTGGTTTTGAATTTTTTGCCATTTTTTACTCGCATTTTCAAATTACTTCAAATCTACTCTCTATGCATCCGTAATTTGGTTACTAATTAAATTACTTCGTTGCTTTCTTCTTATTTGCAACTGTTTTCTTCTTTCCTTTACGCGTTCTTGCATTGTTCTTTGTGCTCTGTCCGCGTACAGGCAATCCCATACGGTGGCGTATTCCACGATAACAACCAACATCCATCAAACGTTTAATGTTCATCTGAACTTCGCTTCTAAGGTCACCTTCAACCTTATACTTTTCACTTATAACGTTACGGATAGCGTTTTGCTCATCGTCACTCCACTCACTTACCTTTTTTGTTTCAGGAATACCGGCTTCCGCCAATATTTTAGAAGCACTGCTACGACCTATTCCATAAATATAAGTCAATCCGATAACACCGTGCTTATTTCTCGGTAAGTCTATACCTGCGATTCTTGCCATAAACTTTTACTCTGTTTTTTTATTTAACGGTTATTAAATGTAATGAATCAACCCTGTCTTTGTTTAAATTTAGGATTCTTTTTGTTGATCACATAGACAACTCCTTTTCGTCTAACGACGATACACTCCGGAGATCTTTTCTTAACTGATGTTCTAACTTTCATGTTCGTATTTTTTATTTATGTCTGTAAGTTATTCTGCCTTTTGTTAAATCGTAAGGAGACATTTCTATTTGTACCTTATCTCCGGGAAGAATCTTTATATAATGCATTCTCATTTTACCGGAAATTGATGCAATTATTACATGTCCGCTTTCCAACTCTACCCTGAACATTGCATTTCCCAATGATTCAGTTACTATTCCGTCTAATTGTATAGGCTCTTGCTTTGACATATTTATACTTTATTATATTAACTCCAAATTAGGATTTGTTTTTATAGCTTCTTCTATTTCCTCAAAACTGGATAATATGACAGTTCCTTGTTTTGTCACAGCTACATCATGTTCAAAATGAGCAGCGGCAGAACAATCAACAGTGGTACAAGTCCAACCGTCATTATGAAATACAACCTCTTTATTACCTAATGTTATCATCGGTTCTATGGCAAGTGTCATTCCTTCACGTAATTTAGCCCCGGTACCTTTACGTCCGTAGTTCAATACGCTTGGATCCTCGTGCATAACATGACCTAATCCATGTCCGCATAATTCTCTTACTACACCATATCCGTATGATTCACAATAAGTCTGAATTGCATTTCCTATATCACCTAAACGGCTTCCTACCTTACAAGCCTCTATCCCTTTATAAAGCGATGCTTTAGTAACTTGTAACAACCGTTTATTTTCTTCTTTTATCCCTTTAACCGCAAAAGTATATGCCGAATCTCCTACCCATCCATTTAATGTACAACCGCAATCAATGGAAATAACATCACCATCGTTGATGGTTCTTTTATCCGGTATACCATGAACAACCACTTCATTTATTGATATACACAAGGATGCCGGAAATCCTTCATATCCTTTAAATGTCGGTTCTGCATTATGAGAACGTATAAATTCTTCAGCAATAGAATCAAGTGTCTCCGTAGAGACACCCGGTTCTATGTGTTTAGAAACTTCAGCCAATGTTTTACCTACAAGTAATGCTGCAGGTTTCATTTGCTCTATTTCTTCATATGTTTTTATACGTATCATAAATTCAAATCTGCATTTTAATAGTTTCCTCTGCCTTTTATTCTTCCTGTTTTTGTCAATCCGTCATAATGTCTCATCAACAAGCGGCTTTCTATTTGCTGCAATGTATCTAACACAACACCTACAAGAATCAACAAAGAAGTTCCTCCGTAAAATTGTGCAAATTGAGAATTAACTCCGAATAAACGTATTATTGCCGGTAAGATTGCTATCAAAGCAAGAAATATTGATCCTGGTAAAGTAACTTTTGATAAAATATTATCAAAAAATTCTTCAGTCTTTTTGCCGGGTTTAACGCCTGGAATAAATCCGCCGTTCTTTTTCATATCATCGGACATCTGCTTTGGATTAACTGCAACGGCAGTATAGAAATACGTAAATGCGATGACCATTACTGCAAAAATAAGATTGTACCAAAAACCGTCAAAATTAGTTAAAGCTGCTCTTACACCTTGTAAAGATGATGAATCGGAAAATCCGAATAATGTTGCAGGAATAAACATTATTGCCTGTGCAAATATTATCGGCATAACTCCTGCAGCATTAACTTTGATAGGAATATACTGACGGGTTCCTCCGTATTGTTTATTGCCTACGATTCTTTTAGCATATTGAACAGGTACTCTTCTTGTACCCTGAACTAAAAGAATACAAAGCATTATCACAATAAGTAACACTATTAATTCTACAAAAACAATAACTAACTGACCTGCCTGATCCTCCATTCTTGAAGCAAATTCTGCAAATAAAGCAAAAGGTAAACGAGCTATAATACCAATCATAATTAACAGTGAAATACCGTTGCCAATACCTCTGTCAGTGATTCGCTCTCCTAACCACATTACAAACAATGTTCCGCAAGTAAGTAGAATTGATATAGGTAATACCCAATTAAAGAAAGTTAAACTGTCTCCGCCGAATATGTTATATATTTCAGCACCGCCGACCTGTGCACGAAGATTTGCCAAGTATGCAAATGACTGGAATATTGTAACGATTACAGTTAACCATCTTGTTATCTGATTAATTTTGTTTCTACCACTTTCACCCTCTCTTTGCATTTTTATAAAATAAGGTACAACCATTGTCAATAATTGAACAACAATTGATGCCGTAATATAAGGCATAATACCCAATGCAAATATTGAAGCATGTGAAAAAGCTCCTCCGGAAAACATATTAAGCAATCCAAGTACTCCGTCTCTCGTCTGACTCTGCAATGTGCCTAAATCAGCCGGATTTATACCCGGTATTACGACATAAGATCCGATTCTATAAACAAGGATTAATCCTAAAGTAAACAGAATTCTGTCTCTCAAATCTTTAATAGACCAGATATTTTTGATTGTATTAATAAATCGTTTCATGTGCCAAATTAGATTATTGTTACACTACCACCTTTTGATTCTATAGCTGCTATTGCTGATTTTGATACCGCATTTGCAGTTACATGTAAAGCATCTTTAACTTCACCTCTTCCAAGAATTTTAACTTTGTCTGTCTTTTTTCTTTGAAGTAAGTTAAGTTCCAATGTTTTTGTATTTAATTTTTCAGATATTTCCTGTAAAGTATCCAAATTTACTCCAACATACTCTACACGGTTTATATTTTTAAATCCGAATTTCGGCAACAATCTATACAAAGGCATCTGTCCGCCTTCAAAACCTACTTTTCTATGATAACCTGAACGAGATTTTGCACCTTTATGACCTCTTGTTGAGGTACCGCCATAACCAGAACCTTGTCCTCTACCAATTCTCTTACGGCTCTTTGTTGAGCCTTGTGCCGGTTTTAAATTACTTAAATCCATATTATCTATTATTTTTACGGTTTAATTAATTTTCTTCAAATTCTTCAAACTTAACAAGATGACAAACTTTAGCAATCATTCCCATTATTTGAGGATTAGCATCATGTTCTACAGTTTGATGCATTCTCCGCAAACCCAATGATTTTAAAGTCATCTTTTCTCTCAATGGATATCCAATACCACTTTTCGTCTGTGTAATTCTAACTTTTTTCATCGTCTTTATAGTATTTTATCCGTTAAAAACTCTATCCATTTCAATACCTCTTAATTTAGCGACAGTGTATGGATCTTTCATTTTCAATAAAGCGGCTATCGTAGCTTTTACTACACTATGAGGATTCGAAGAACCTTTTGATTTTGCAAGGACATCCTTAACTCCTACACTCTCCAAAACAGCACGCATTGCACCGCCGGCCTTAACTCCGGTTCCCGCTGCAGCAGGTTTTAAGAATACTTTAGCTCCACTGTATTTGCCTTCTTGTTCATGAGGAATAGTTCCTTTTAAAACAGGTACTTTTATAAGATTCTTTTTTGCATCTTCAGATCCTTTAGCAATAGCTGCCGTTACTTCCTTTGCTTTACCTAATCCGTATCCGACTATACCATTTCCGTTTCCTACTACAACAATTGCAGAGAAACTAAATGTTCTACCACCTTTTGTTACTTTTGTAACACGGTTAATGCTCACTAGTTTATCATTAAACTCAATCTCACTGGATTTTACTCTTTTTATATTCAACTCTGCCATGTCTTTAGAATTTTAAACCGTTTTCTCTTGCAGCTTCTGCCAAAGATTTTACTCTTCCGTGATATAAATATCCGTTTCTGTCAAAAACAACAGTAGTTATTCCTGCAGATTGAGCTCTTTGTGCTACATTCTTTCCAACAACTGATGCCATATCAGACTTGGTTCCCTGTCTGTCAAATCCTTTTTCTCTTGATGATGCTGAAACTAATGTTTTTCCGTCAACATCATTTATGATCTGTGCATAAATTTCCTTATTGCTTCTAAAAACTGTAAGACGAGGTTTTTCTTCTGTACCATTTACTCTTTTGCGAATCCTCATCTTAATTTTCAATCTTCTTAAATCTTTCCTAGTTGCCATTATATACAATCCTCAGATTTTAATTTATTTACTCTTATTTAGCAGCAGCTTTTCCAGCTTTCTTTCTTATAACTTCTCCTTGGAATCTTATACCCTTACCTTTATATGGTTCAGGTTTACGCAAAGAACGTATTTTTGATGCTACCTGACCTAATAACTGTTTATCACAACAAGTCATTTTTATAAGCGGATTCTTTCCTTTTTCTGTAATAGTTTCCACTTTAATCTCATCAGGTAATTCAAAAAATATGCTGTGAGAATAACCAAGTGCCAATTCCAAAACCTGTCCTTGTGCTTGAGCCTTATATCCGACACCTATAACTTCTTGCGTCGTATGGAAACCTTCAGATACTCCGATTACCATATTATTTAACAAAGCTCTGTATAATCCATGTAAAGATTTTTCTCTTTTTGATTCACCGTTACGCTGAAGATGCAATACACCTTCTTCAACATTCATCTTGATACAAGGATCTACAACTTGTTCCAAAGATCCCAATTTTCCTTTTACACTTACAACGTTATCTTCAGAAATCTTGATCTCAACTCCTTGTGGAATATTAATCGGTAATTTTCCTATTCGTGACATATCAGTACCCTCCTTTTAACTAACATAACAAACAACTTCTCCGCCAATGTTCAGTGCTCTTGCTTCTTTATCAGTCATCAAACCTCTTGATGTTGAAATAATAGCAATACCTAAACCATTAAGTACTCTTGGCAGTTCATCAACTCCTGCATACTTTCTTAATCCCGGAGTACTTACGCGTTTTAACATAGATATCGCGGACTCTTTTGTTTGAGGATGATATTTTAAAGCTATTTTAATCGTTTTAGGGAAAGTGTCATCTTCAAACTTATAGTTTAAAATATATCCCTTGTCAAACAAAATTTTTGTTATCTCTTTTTTTATCTTTGAAGAAGGTATTTCAACCATTCTATGCTTTGCTAACGAAGCATTTCTTATTCTTGTTAAATAATCTGCAATTGGATCTGTTAACATTTCTTTCTCTTTTTTTAATTTTTATACAAAATTTCTACTGGTGGTTTTTGTTTACCAAGATGCTTTCTTTACACCCGGAATCAAACCTGCCAATGCCATTTCTCTGAAATTAATTCTTGAAATGCCAAATTGTCTCATATATCCTTTTGGACGTCCCGTCAATTTACAACGGTTGTGCAATCTTACAGGAGAAGCATTTTTAGGTAATTTTTGCAATCCCTCGTAATCTTCTGCCTCTAAAAGAGCCTTACGCTTAGCCGCATATTTAGCAACTAATCTTTCTCTCTTTCTTTCTCTTGCTTTTATAGATTCTTTTGCCATGATAAATCCTATTTATTTATTTTCTTCATTTTTAAAAGGAAATCCAAATGCCTTCAATAAAGACAAAGCCTCTTTATCAGTATTAGCCGATGTAACAAAAGTAATATCCATTCCGTTCATATGATTTATTTTATCAATATCTATTTCAGGAAATATTATTTGCTCCTGAATACCGAATGTATAGTTACCTCTGCCGTCAAATCCCTTTACATCAATACCTCTAAAGTCTCTAATTCTAGGGATTGCTGTAGCTATAAGTCTATCCAAAAATTCATACATTCTGTCTCCTCTCAAAGTGACTCTAACTCCGACAGGCATTCCTTTTCTCAACTTGAAATTGGAAATATCCTTCTTTGAAATTGTAGCAACAGCTTTTTGTCCTGCAATAACAGACATTTCTTCAATTCCCTTATCTATCACTTTTCTGTCAGCTAACGCTAATTTTCCCAAGCCCTGATTCAGCGATATTTTTAACAGACGGGGAACTTGCATAACAGTTTTATACTGAAATTCTTTAGTAAGAGAATCTACTATCTCCTCCTTATACTTTTTTCTTAATCTAGGAACATATTCCATAGCTATTTAATCACCTCCCCTGATTTTTTTGAATAACGCACTAACTTATTTGTCTTTTCGTCCAAACGTCTTCCGATTCTGGTTGCATTTCCTTTAGAATCTACAACCATCAAATTAGAAATATGAATCGGAGCTTCACGTTCAATAATACCACCTTGAGTGTTCTTTGGATTTGGTTTTGTATGCTTCTTTATCTTATTAACACCCTCTACAATGGCACGGTTATCTTGAGGATAAACCACCAATACCTTACCGGTACTTCCTTTAGAATTTCCTGCAATAACTTTTACAGTATCTCCTTTTTTTATGTGTAATTTCATGTCTGTATTAATTTATACAAATTAAAGTACTTCCGGTGCCAATGAAACAATTTTCATAAATTGCTTTTCTCTCAATTCTCTTGCAACCGGACCGAAAATACGGGTTCCTCTCAATTCGTCATTGGCTGTCAATAATACACAGGCATTATCATCAAAGCGTATATAAGAACCATCCGGTCTTCTTACCTCTTTTTTAGTTCTGACAACAACTGCCTTTGAAACGGATCCCTTTTTAACATTACCAGAAGGTAGGGCATCCTTTACAGCGATAACGATTTTGTCTCCAACGGAAGCATATCTTGATTTCGTACCTCCCAGTACTCTGATGCACAATGCACTTTTCGCTCCGCTGTTATCTGCAACAACTAATCTTGATTCTTGCTGTACCATTTTATTACTTAGCTTTTTCTATTATTTCAACTAATCTCCAACATTTATTCTTACTCAATGGTCTTGTCTCCATTATGCGAACTGTATCTCCCATACCAGCTTCACTCTTCTCGTCATGAGCCATGAATTTCGTACTTTTCTTCAAGAACTTTCCGTATTTAGGATGCTTGATTTTACGTTCAACCATTACATTAATGGTTTTATCCATTTTATTGCTAACGACAATACCTACTTTTTCTTTTCTTAAATTTCTTTCCATCTTCTATTCAAATTTCAGCATTATTCAACTTTTGAATTATCTGAAGACATCTGACGTTTAGTTATCTCTGTGTTTATTCGAGCAATATTTTTACGAGTTGTCCTCAAAATGTTCGGATTCTCTAATGGAGATACAGCATGATTAATCTTCAATTTCACCAATTGCATTTGTTCAGCTTCAAGTCTTTCCTGCAATTCCTTATCAGATAATTCCTTTAATCCCAAATTATTTTTCATAAACAATCCCTCCGTTCTATCATTATTCCACGTAATCTCTACGAACTACAAACTTTGTTATAACAGGTAATTTCTGTGCACCCAATCTCATAGCTTCTTTTGCGATTGCTACCGGCACACCTTCTGCCTCAAATAACATCGTTCCTGGTTTTACTCTTGCTACAAAATATTCCGGAGCACCTTTTCCTTTACCCATACGGACTTCATTAGGTTTCTTTGTAATAGGTTTATCTGGAAATATTCTAATCCACAACTGACCTTCACGTTTCATATAACGTGTAACAGCTTGACGGGCAGCCTCTATTTGTCGTCCTGTGATAAATGCCGTATTAAGACTTTTAATCCCAAAACTACCGAAAGCCAATTCATGACCTCTGTTGGCAATACCCTTCATCTTTCCTTTTTGCTGCTTTCTGTATTTTGTTTTCTTCGGTTGTAACATATAACTTTCCTCCTATTTACTATTTTTTTCCGTTATTTCTACGAGGACGAATTCCCATATTGGAACGCTGACCGCTTCTTCCGTCTTTAGTTCCGCCGACAGTAGAAGGAACTATTTCAACTTTATTGTATACCAATCCTCTGCATATCCAAACTTTAATACCTATACGTCCATAGGTTGTATGAGCTTCAGCTTGTGCATAATCTATGTCAGCACGCAAAGTATGAAGAGGAGTTCTTCCTTCCTTATAATGCTCTGTTCTTGCCATTTCAGCACCGCCTATACGACCGGATATAGTAACTTTTATTCCCTCTGCACTGACTCTCATTGTCGAAGCTATTGCCATTTTTATAGCTTTTCTATAAGAGACTCTGCCTTCGATCTGCCTTGCTATACTCTGTGCTACTAAAGTGGCTTCAAGTTCAGGACGTTTTATCTCTGATATATTTATCTGAACTTCCTTTTCAGTAAGTTTTTTTAATTCTTCTTTGATTTTGTCAACTTCTGAACCGCCTTTACCTATTATGTAACCAGGTTTAGCTGTATTTATAGTTACCGTTATACGCTTTAAAGTTCGTTCAATATATATTTTAGCAATATCTGCTTTAACTAAACGGGCATTAAGATATTTTCTTATTTTATCATCTTCCACTAATTTGGCATCAAATTTTCTTCCCCCGTACCAATTAGAATCCCAACCTCTGATGATTCCAAGTCTGTTGCCAATCGGATTTGTTTTTTGTCCCATCCTTATTGTTTTTTTCTGTTAAACAATTTTGTTATTTCTCGGTAGCATCCACAGTCTCAACAACATTTTCTACCACTCTGCTGCCAAGTTCAAGGATGACATGATTAGAACGTTTTCTGATTCTATAGCCGCGGCCTTGAGGTGCAGTACGGAGACGTTTTAACTGTCTTCCTCCATTTACACAAATACTCTTAATGTATAGATTGCTGTCTTCCACAGATTTTCCAATATTCTTTGCCTGCCAATTAGCAATTGCTGATAATAACAATTTTCTTAATTTAGGAGCAGATTCTCTGTGAGAATATTGTAATATTCCTAATGCCTTATCCACATCCACACCACGTATTGCATCAGCCATTAAACGTGTTTTCCGAGGTGAAGTAGGATTATCATTCAGTCTAGCAATATATCTAACCTTACGGTTTTCTTTATATGCTTCCGCATTTTTATGTTTTCTAGATCCCATCTCTACTACTATTTTTATTTCTTAGCTTTATCCTTCTGGCCTGCATGTCCTCTAAAAATTCTTGTCGGAGCAAACTCTCCAAGTTTATGTCCGACCATATTTTCAGTTACATAAACAGGTATAAATTTATTACCGTTATGAACTGCTATAGTCAAACCTACAAAATCCGGAGAAATCATAGAAGCTCTAGACCAAGTTTTAATAGTTGTCTTACTCTTTTTGTTTTGGGCATCCAAAACTTTTCTCTCTAACTTATAATAAATATAAGGTCCTTTTTTTAATGAACGGCTCATATCCTTCTCTGATTTAATTATTTCTTACGTCTTTCAACTATAAACTTATTTGATATCTTTTTAGGAGCTCTTGTCTTATATCCTTTAGCAGGCATACCCTTACGCGAACGAGGATGACCTCCTGAAGCACGACCTTCTCCACCACCCATAGGGTGATCAACAGGATTCATAACAACACCTCTTACTCTAGGTCTACGTCCCAACCAACGAGAACGTCCGGCTTTACCGGAATTTTCAAGATTATGCTCCGTGTTGGATACAACTCCAACTGTAGCCTTACAAGCCTGAAGTATCATTCTTGTTTCTCCTGACGGCATTTTTATAATTGCATATTTTCCGTCTCTTGACATCAATTGAGCTGAAGTTCCTGCACTTCTCACTAATTTAGCACCTTCTCCGGGACGAAGTTCTATATTATGAATCATCGTTCCGAATGGTATTTCACTAAGAAATAATGTGTTGCCTATTTCAGGAGCAACTCCTTTACCTGACATAATTGTCTGACCGACCGTTAATCCATTTGGAGAAACAATATATCTTTTTTCTCCGTCTGCATAACAAACTAATGCTATACGTGCAGATCTGTTAGGATCATATTCTATTGTTTTCACAACAGCAGGAATATTATCCTTATCTCTGAAAAAATCTATAACACGGTATAAACGCTTATGACCACCGCCTATATATCTCATGGTCATTTTACCCTGATTGTTTCTTCCTCCGCTCTTGCGGACACCGTAAACAAGACTTTTTTCAGGCTTGCTCGCCGTAATCTCCTCAAAAGTACTTGCTATCTTATGTCTCTGTCCCGGTGTTGTCGGTTTTAATTTCTTTAAAGCCATCTCTTTTAAATATTGCTAAAAAAGTCTATTGTTTCACCTTTTGCCAATGTTACCATTGCTTTCTTATAAGCATTAGTTCTTCCTTGTATAAAACCGGCTTTCGTATATCTTGCCTTTCTTTTACCGCTGTAATTAATAGTGTTCACACTATCAACTTTCACACTATACAAGTCTTCTATCGCTTTTTTTATCTCTATCTTATTCGCATGCCTATCCACAATGAACCCGCAACGAGCAGAATCCTTCTCGTTTATCTTGGTCATCTTTTCCGTAATAATCGGCTTTATTATAATATTCATATCTTCTGTCCTTTTATGATTTTCCGATTAATCTCTATTCAGCCTTTGCATTAAGCATATCCAATTCTTTCAATGCCGTTTCACTAAATACAAGTGTATTTGCATATAATATTGCATACGTATTAATACTTTTTGCATCCAAACATCTAACATTCTTAAGATTTCTGGCTGACAAATTTACAAAATTTTTCTGATTTGAAGGCAACACAAATAAAGATTTTTTATTATTAATTTGTAAAGCATTCAAAATCTGCACCATATTTTTCGTTTTAGGAGCTTCAAATGAAAAATCTTCCACAACTTTTACTTGATTATCTTGAGCCTTATAACTCAAAGCGGATAATCTTGCAAGATTTTTAACCTTTTTGTTTAATTTAAAACTATAATCCCTTGGTCTAGGTCCGAATGCACGTCCTCCGCCAACCATAACAGGACTGTTTATATCTCCTGCTCTTGCACCGCCTGTACCTTTTTGGCGCTTCAACTTTCTTGTAGAACCAGAAACTTCGGAACGCTCCTTTGATTTATGGGTTCCTTGTCTTTGATCTGCCAAATACTGTTTCACTGCTAACCAAATAACGTGATCGTTAGGTTCTGTCTGAAACAATGAATCACTGACAACTATAGTTCTGCCGGTGTCTTCTCCCTTTATATTATAAATTTTTAGCTCCATCTCTCAAGTTTTAAAATTGAACCCTTCGGACCCGGAACAGATCCCTTTACTAATATCAAATTCTTTTCTTCAAAAATCTTAAGGATTTTAAGATTCTGAATTTTTACTCTATGGTTACCCATTTGTCCGGCCATTCTTGTACCAGGAAATACTCGGGAAGGATAAGAAGATGCACCTACCGAACCAGGAGCACGCAATCTATCACACTGACCGTGAGTTTCATCTCCTACACCACCGAATCCGTGGCGGCGAACAACTCCTTGGAATCCCTTACCTTTGGAAATTCCTACAACATCAACAAACTCTCCTTCTGCAAAGATATTGCATGTCAATACTTCACCGAAAGTTTTTTTGTGTCCCTCCTCAAAACGGGAGAACTCTGCCAAATGGCGTTTCGGAGTAGTAGATGATTTAGCAAAATGTCCTTTCATAGGTTTTGTACATTTGCTTTCTTTCATCTCTTCAAAAGCCAATTGTATGGCACTGTAACCATCTTTTTCAGGTGTTTTGATCTGTGTTACTACACAAGGACCAGCTTCTATAACCGTGCATGGTTGTTGTTTACCAGAGGCATCAAAGATACTGGTCATTCCAATCTTTTTTCCAATTAATCCTGACATTTTTAACTCTACTTTTTCCCAGCTTGTATTTTTCTCAAAATTCCATAGGCTGGATAATAACACTAACTAATTTTTTAATTCAAACAAAGTCTTATTAACATCAAACTTTAATTTCAACTTCAACTCCTGAAGGTAATTCCAGCTTCATAAGAGCGTCTATTGTTTGTGCTGATGTGCTGTCAATATCAAGTAAACGTTTGTAAGAACTTAATTCAAACTGTTCTCTTGATTTTTTATTGACAAACGTTGAACGGTTAACCGTAAAAATTCTTTTGTTAGTAGGCAAAGGAATAGGTCCTTGTACGTGTGCCCCTGTCAATTTAACAGTCTTAACAATCTTTTCGGCTGACTTATCAACTAAATTGTGGTCATAAGACTTCAATTTGATTCTGATTTTTTGCTTTTCCTGGCTCACAATTATAAAATTTTTATTTGTTAAACCTTTTATTAATTATTTTCTTTTAAAACTTCTTCCGTAACATCTTTAGGAGCTTGTGCATAATTAGAGAATTCCATAGTGGAATTTGCTCTTCCAGAAGTAATCGTTCTCAAAGCAGTCACATATCCGAACATCTGTCCCAACGGAACTTTTGCTTTTACACTCTGAACTCCTACTTTTGCAGTTATATTCTCCAATATCGCCCTTCTTCTGTTCAAATCGCCCGTTACATCTCCTAAATATGCATCAGGAGTATTAACCTCAACGGACATTATAGGCTCCAATAAAACAGGTTGTGCCTTACGTGCTGCAGTTTTAAATGCAATTTTTGCACATAATTCGAAAGACAATGCATCTGAATCCACCGGATGGAAAGATCCGTCTTTCAATATAACCTTCATGTTTTCCACAGGGAATCCTGCCAACACTCCGTTATGCATTGCATCTTTAAAACCTTTTTCTACCGAAGGTATAAATTCTTTAGGAACATCGCCGCCTTTAACTTCATTTATAAACTGCAATCCTTTTACGCCTTCGTCTGCAGGTCCTATGCTGAATATAATATCGGCAAATTTACCTCTACCACCTGTCTGTTTTTTGTAAACTTCTCTGTGCTCTACTGTATCGGTCAATGCTTCTTTATATGCAACTTGAGGTTTACCTTCATTAACTTCAACATTGAATTCCCTCTTAATTCTGTCTGTCACAATATCCAGATGCAATTCTCCCATACCTCCAAGTATGGTCTGACCTGAAATTTCATCAGTAGAAACGCTTAAGGTCGGATCTTCCTCTGCAAGTTTAGTCAAAGCATTGTTAAACTTATCCAAATCCGCCTGCTGTTTAGGTTCCACTGCAATAGAAATAACAGGTTCAGGGAATGTTATAGACTCAAGAATTATAGGATTATTTTCATCACAAAGAGTATTTCCTGTTTTTATATCTTTAAATCCGACTGCTGCAGCAATATCTCCCGCTTCTATTTTGTCTATCGGGTTTTGTCTGTTTGCATGCATCTGCATAATTCTGGAAATTCTTTCTTTCTTTCCTGTATTTGCATTATACACGTATGAGCCGGATTCCAAAGATCCGCTGTAAACACGGAAGAAACACAATCTTCCTACATAAGGATCTGTCGCTATCTTAAATGCCAACGCACTGAACGGCGCCTTAACACTTACCTGACGCGTAACAGTTTCTTCTGTTTTAGGATTTGTACCTTCTATTTCCGGTACATCTATAGGAGAAGGTAAATAAGCACAAACAGCATCAATAAGATTCTGAATACCTTTGTTTTTAAAAGCGGAACCGCATAAAACAGGACAAATTCTCATTTCGCAAGTAGCCTTACGGACATATTTCATCACTTCTTCTTCAGTAATGGAATTTTCATCCTCCATATAACGTTCCAACAAAGCATCGTCTTCTTCGGCAACACCTTCTATCAATTGCTTTCTGTATTTGGCAGCAATTTCTTTCAAATCATCAGGCATAGGTACCTCATAACAAGTAGTACCCTTTGATTCTTCGTCATATATCAAGGCTTTATTTTTTACCAAATCAATAACGCCTTTAAACATATCCTCCTGACCGATCGGAATTTCCAAAGGAACAGGATTAGCTCCGAGTTTTTCTTTAATTTCTTCCAGTACATTAAAGAAATCCGCACCGGCTCTGTCCATTTTATTAACAAAGCATACACGCGGAACTCTGTATTTATCCGCCTGTCTCCACACCGTTTCACTTTGAGGCTCAACTCCGCCTACTGCACAGAACAATGCTATAGCTCCGTCCAATACACGCAAAGAACGCTCAACTTCCGCCGTAAAATCGACATGTCCCGGTGTGTCTATGATGTTTATTTTATGGTTTTGCTCTTTATATTTCCAGAATACGGTAGTTGCTGCAGAAGTAATCGTTATACCGCGCTCCTGCTCCTGCGCCATCCAATCCATTGTTGCCGTACCGTCATGGGTTTCCCCTATTTTATGATTCTTGCCGGTATAGAACAATATACGCTCGGTAGTCGTAGTCTTACCTGCGTCTATGTGGGCCATTATACCAATATTCCTTATTAATCTTAAATCTGCCATTTATCTTTCGTTCTCCTCAATAGCTTTTACATTCTGAAATGTGAGAATGCCTTGTTAGCCTCTGCCATTCTGTGAATATCTTCTTTTCTCTTGAAAGCAGCACCTTCTTCTTTCGATGCAGCGATAATTTCAGAAGCCAAACGTGCAGCCATGGATTTTTCATTTCTCTTTCTTGCAAAACCTATAAGGTTCTTCATACCCATTGACTGTTTTCTGTCAGGACGTATTTCCGTAGGAATCTGGAATGTAGCACCGCCTATTCTGCGGGAACGTACCTCAACGTTAGGAGTTACGTTTGACAAACCTTTTTTCCACACTTCAAGACCGTCTTCTTTCGTTCTGTCGCTTACAATATCTATTGCATCATAGAATATTTTATATGCCACTCCCTTTTTACCCTTCAACATAATGTTGTTAACGAATTTAGTAACCATTACGTCATTATATTTAGGATCCGGAAGAATTATTCTTTTTCTAGGTCTAGCTTTTCTCATTTTATATCTACGCCTTTAAATAGTTCCACAATTATTTTTTAGCATCCTTCGGTCTTTTTGCACCGTATTTAGAACGTCTTTGTTTTCTGCCGTCAACACCTGCCGTATCCAAAGCACCTCTTATTATATGATATCTAACACCCGGAAGGTCTTTTACCCTACCTCCTCTGATCATAACTATTGAGTGCTCCTGCAAATTGTGTCCCTCACCTGGGATATATGCATTCACTTCTTTAGTGTTGGTTAATTTAACTCTGGCAACCTTTCTCATTGCAGAATTAGGTTTCTTCGGCGTCGTAGTGTACACTCTGGTACAAACACCTCTTCTTTGAGGACAAGCATCCAATGCAGGAGACTTGCTCTTATATTCCATTTTCTGACGTCCCTTACGGACTAACTGCTGAATTGTTGGCATATCAAAAAATTTTTATTCTCTCTTTTAATTTTTATCAATTCTTTAATACAAATACCTTATCAACGGAAACTTTCGGGTTGCTAAGGCTACCTATCAGGAATACTTATATTCTTCATTATGTGCATAATATAAGCAGTCCAATGTCTGAAAACAAAACCGTCATTTCAATTGCAGCCAACAATTTACTCTGAAATATCCCCCAAGTACGCAACCCTCGTAAAATCAAGAACTTTCATTTACTTTTTCATACTTATCAGAGAACGCTTTTATTTTCAAGTTGCAAAATTACAACAATTTACAATACTGACCAAATATTTTTTATATTTTTTTCAAAAAACTTTTCTTATTATCAGTATCTTCGCTGCGGAAAAACCGCAATTCAAAGTCCCGAAAACGCAATTTACGGCAGCGCTGTATAAAAACGA
Organism: Bacteroidales bacterium; assembly: GCA_017633985.1. Taxonomy (GTDB): domain Bacteria; phylum Bacteroidota; class Bacteroidia; order Bacteroidales; family P3; genus Scybalousia_A. The sequence continues at coordinate 9,615 of JAGBOF010000001.1, read as the reverse complement.
TTCAGTTTCAAGCCGTAATTCCGCCGCCTTAAAGCAGATTATTTATGCCCGAAAGCATCTTTTTACCGCCCCGTGGCGTTTCATTTCAGAAAAAACAGTTTTTTCGGGGTAAAAAAACTGTTTTTTTGACTCAAAAAAACTATTTTTTTCAAATTAAAACGCCACGGGGCGGCGAAGACATGGCGGAAGGAAAAAATAAAACATGAAAAAGCATCTTTAATACGCCTGAAAGTATACATTATATATAATTATAAGGTATAAACAAGCCTGTCGGTGATAAAAAATCCGTCTTTTGTGACTTAAATTTGCGTTTTTGATTACAAAAATTACTATCTTTGCAAAGTGAAATCTATAAATACATTAATATAATATGAATATACTTCTTTTAGGCAGCGGCGGAAGGGAATCAGCCCTTGCCCGGGTTATTGCAAAAAGCAAATTAACGGAAAAATTCTTCATCTCACCCGGAAATCCCGGCATGAAGCAATACGGAGATTGCGTAACGCTGGACGGATTTGACAATATAGGAAAATTTTGCATTGAAAACAATATAGAAACAGTCGTTGTAGGACCCGAACAACCGCTTGTAGACGGAATAAGCGATTATTTTGCTTCGGACAATTCGCTTAAAAACATCGTGGTTATCGGTCCTGACAAAAAAGCTGCGCAATTGGAAGGAAGCAAAGACTTTTCCAAAGAATTTATGCAAAGAAACAATATCCCGACTGCACGTTACAAAACCTTTAATACGCAAAACATCGAAGCGGGAAAAGAGTTCTTAAAAACCTTACAGCCGCCGTATGTACTGAAAGCCGACGGCCTTGCCGCAGGAAAAGGAGTTGTTATATTAAACAGTATTGAGGATGCGGAGAAAGAGCTTGAGGATATGCTTAAGAATGCAAAATTCGGCACGGCTTCGCATAAGGTTGTTATAGAAGAATATTTAAGCGGCATAGAATGCAGCGTCTTTGTCCTTACTGACGGCAAGAATTACGTATTGCTGCCCGAGGCTAAAGATTATAAACGTATCGGCGAAGGGGATACGGGTTTGAATACGGGAGGAATGGGAAGTATTTCACCTGTTCCGTTCTGCGACGAAACGTTTATGCAAAAGGTTAAAGAAAAGATAATAGACAGAACTATAAACGGGCTTCAAAAAGAAGGTTTGCACTATCAGGGCTTCATATTTTTCGGTCTTATGAACGTAAAAGGCGAGCCGTATGTCATAGAATATAATGTCCGCATGGGAGATCCCGAAAGTGAAAGCGTGTTTGCACGTTTGGATTCGGATATTGTGGAGGCTTTTTCGCTTATAAAGGAACAACGGTTGAATGAATACGCAATAAAAATCAATCCTTTAACGGCTGCGACGGTTATGTTGTGCAGCGGCGGTTATCCCGAAGCGTATGAGAAAGGCAAAGTGATAACCGGATTGGACAAAGTACAGGATGCTATAGTTTATCACGCAGGAACCAAAGAAAATGAGAAGAAAGAAATCATTACTTCGGGCGGAAGGGTAATTGCGGTGACATGTTTAGGTGATAATATAGCAGATGCGCTTGATAAATGCTACAATAATATAAATAATATCAGTTTTGACAAGATGTATTTCCGCAAAGACATCGGAAAAGACTTACAATAATGAAACAATACCTTGATTTATTACGCCACGTATTGGATAACGGGACGGTAAAAGATGACAGAACGGGCACAGGCACCAAAAGCGTGTTCGGATATCAAATGCGGTTTGATTTAAATGAGGGTTTTCCGCTTTTAACAACCAAAAAACTTCATACAAGAAGCATAATCCACGAATTGTTATGGTTCTTAAAAGGCGATACAAACATAAACTATCTTCACGAAAACAAGGTTACAATCTGGGATGAGTGGGCCGATAAAAACGGAGACCTTGGTCCTGTTTACGGACACCAATGGCGTCATTGGGATACGAACAGCGGCGGCTTTATTGACCAGATTTCGCAGATTATTGAGCAAATAAAGAAAAATCCTGACTCAAGGCGTTTGATTGTCAACTCATGGAATGTTGCCCAAATAGATGATATGGCGCTTCCGCCGTGTCATTGTATGTTTCAGTTCTATGTTGCCGACGGTAAACTGTCGCTTCAGCTTTACCAACGCTCGGCTGATATTTTTCTGGGCGTACCTTTTAATATTGCTTCGTATGCCGTGTTGCTTGCGATGACGGCTCAAGTATGCGGATTGCAATGCGGAGATTTCGTTCACACATTCGGCGACGCCCATCTGTACAGCAATCACATTGAGCAGGCAAAACTGCAGCTTACAAGACAGCCTTATAAGCTTCCGACGCTGAAATTAAACCCCGATGTGAAGAATATTTTTGATTTTAAGTACGAAGACATCGTTATAGAGAATTATCAATGCCATCCGCATATAAAAGCGGACGTTGCAGTGTAATATAAAAATGAATACATTTAATATAATAGTTGCAGTTGCGCAGGACGGGGCGATAGGACGCAAAGGTGATTTGTTGTGGCATATCCATGATGACATGGTTTTCTTTAAAAACACGACAAAAGGGCATCCCGTCATTATGGGAAGGAAAACATGGGAATCCTTACAGGTAAAACCGTTGCCCAAACGCGAAAATATCGTGATAACGGGCAATAAGGATTTCTCTTTTGACGGAGTTACGGTTATAAACAGCGTTGACGAAATAAAAAATCTACCTGATTATGACAACGCAGTGTTTGTCATCGGCGGCGGAATGATATATAAGGAACTTCTGCCCGTTTGTCAGAAACTTTATATTACAAAAGTCTTCAATAAATATCCCGATGCCGATACTTTTTTCCCTGAAATAGACATTAATCAGTGGGAACAGGAAAGTCAAAGCGAAATTTTCACCGATGAAAAAAGCGGATTACAGTATCAATTTACCGTCTTAAAAAAGAAGTAGTTACAATCAGTAAATTTTTAAGGCGTAAAATTTTTTTAATACGGCGTTTTATTTTACTGAAACGGCGTTTTAATTTTTTTTAACGCCGTCTTATTTCCGGCAAACGGTTTGACGGTATTGTTAATACTATTGTTAAAAATTTTTTAATTAAATCTTATTATTTCAATATTATTTATCTATCTTTGCAAACGGTTATTCACTTATATTAAATAATGTATGAATATATTGATTGTAGGTTACGGCAAAATGGGGCATGAAGTCGAAAAGACGGCATTGCAACGCGGGCACACCATTGCGGGCATCATTGACATAAATGACAGTTGGGATAAAATAAATTACGGCAATATTGATGCGGCAATAGAATTCACCCAACCCGACAGTGCGCTGAATAATTTTGACGAATGTTTCAAAAGACACATACCGCTTGTCACGGGTACGACAGGTTGGTATGACGCATTGGAAAGCGTAAGACAAAGAGTGGTAAATGAGAAACAGTCGTTTTTGTATTCATCCAATTTTTCAATAGGTGTATATCTGATGCGTAAACTGAATGTTTATTTGGCACAAATAATGAATAACCACGCCGATTATACGCCTTCAATCACCGAAATACACCATATACATAAGAAAGATGCACCTTCGGGAACTGCCATAACTCTGGCAGAAGATTTGTTGCAGAATTACAAACATCTTTCCTCATGGGCAAAAGATATTCAGGGAAATGAAAAGATTATGCCCGTGAATTCGGTACGCAAAGGTGAGCAATACGGAACCCATATAGTAAGCTATGACAGTGACTGCGACATTATAGAAATAAAACACACGGCTTTAAGCCGTAAAGGGTTGGCATTGGGAGCTGTTACGGCTGCTGAATTCCTTCACGGCAGGCAGGGATTTTTCACAATGGACGATTTAATGAAAGAACAACATAAATAATCTATAAAATGGATTACAGTATAGGAATAGATATAGGCGGTACCAATACGGTAATAGGATTGGTTGACGAAAAAGGCAATGTAGTTGCCAAAGAAAAACTCAAAACAAGGGATTTTACAATAGTTGATGAATATCTGCAGGCAATAACGGCAAAAATAGAGTTATTGGCAGACAGGGTTAAGGAAGAAAACCTTATCTTGGGCGTAGGTATAGGGGCACCTAACGGCAATTATTATCACGGAACTATAGAATACGCTCCTAATTTACCGTTCAACGGCATTATAGAACTGAAAGAAATTTTGGAAGTTCTGTTGTTAAAAGACGGATATAACCTAAAGGTTACAGTAACAAACGATGCCAACGCAGCGGCAATAGGTGAAATGATTTACGGAAAAGCAAAGGATGTAAAGAATTTCATAATGATCACCTTGGGAACGGGTGTCGGCAGCGGAATTGTGGTAAACGGCAAATTGGTTTACGGACATACGGGGTTTGCAGGCGAAGTAGGACACACGATTATCGATCCTGACGGAAGACAATGCAATTGCGGAAGAAAAGGTTGCGTTGAAAGATATGCCTCTGCGACAGGTATTGTCATTACAATCAAAGAAATGTTGGACAATAGCTCTGATAATTCGGTTTTAAGGAACATTGACAGGGATAAAATAACGAGTAAAGACATATATGATGCGGCTGTAAAAGGCGATAAAACTGCATTGGAATGTTTTGATTACACAGCAAAACAGTTAGCCTTGGGCATAGCAAACGCAGCCGAGATAACTTCCCCTGAAAAGGTTTATTTATTCGGCGGATTAAGTAAGAGCGGTGATTTTCTTTTAAAACCGCTGAAAAAATACATGGAAGAATTCTTATTTTCAATATTCCAGAATACAATAGATATAGAGTTGTCGGGATTGAAAGAAGAAGATGCTGCGGTTTTGGGCGCAGCGGCACTTTGTTATTAAGACATAAAGAAGATGAAACGTATATTCATAATTTTGTTGTTAATAATAGCAACAACGGTAAATGCGCAGTATAAAAAAGACAACGGTAAGAATATAACATTTTTTTACGGTGCGGAATTAACTAACGGGAAAGACATAACATGCAAGGGTTTTGATATGGATTTCCATGTAAACACCTATAACATCTTAAAACAAAACGGCATAATTGACTCAATGTTTGTCCGCAGTAATGAAAAACAGTTGGAAAATATTGATAATATGAACTGGATATATAAATGCCAATTCACTGTAACTAAAGAACAATTAAAAGAAGATTGTATATATTTAAACATTCAGAATCTTGACGGCAATTGTTCGCTGTACATAAATAAGAAATTCGTAAAATATTACAACAATTCGTTCTTGGAGTATTGCGACAACGTAAAAAAATTCATCAAAAAGGGTAAGAATACTATTGAGTTGCGGTTCTCTCCGAAGGATTCGGTGCGTATGAACCAACGTTCGCCACAATATCTTTACGGTTGGGATTGGCATCCGAAAACATTGGCTCCGCGTATAGGCGGCATATATCTTTCTTTTGAAAAGGACGTGCCTTATATAGATTATGCCAACATACAAACGGAAAATATAAGATATAATTCTGACGGAACTAAAGACGGGGAAATGATTTTAAACATACATCTGCGTAAACCTTTGAAAGAAGAACACAAACTGATTGTTACCGACTGTAAACAAGATTATGACTATGCCGCAAACATCAATGAACCTTTGGAATTTGACCTGCAACCTAATGAAACAGGATACTATACTTTTTATTTCACGGTTAAGGATGCTTTGCTGTGGTATCCCAATCTTATGGGCAACCAATATCTTTATAAAGTCAATTTGTGTCTGGACGGAACAGACAATGTAATCAGTTCCTCAAGATTCGGAGTCCGTACGATTAAACTGATAAGGGAGGACGATAAGTGGGGAGAAAGTTTTTATTTCAGAGTAAATAATGAAGATGTGTTTGCAAAAGGTGCAAATTACATAATGACGTATGCAGATCCTTTAAACGACATCATACTTGCTAAAAATGCAAACATGAATATGTTCAGAATTTGGGGCGGAAGCGATTACGGCAGTGATGAATTCTTTGATTATTGCGACAAATACGGTATCATGGTCTGGCAGGATTATCCTTTTTCTACGGAATTGTATCCTGTAAACGATACGTTTGTAAATAATGTAAAACAAGACGCCGTTCAAAATCTTATGCGCATATCAGGACATCCTTCTTTGGCACTTATATGCGGTAATAATGAAATATGGGAAGGTTGGAATCATTGGGGATGGAAAGATATAGTGAAAGATACAATCCAAGCCGTAAAAGATTATGACTATTTATTTAAGGATGTGCTGGGTTCAATAGCCCAGAAGTATACTCCTACCCTTTCTTATATTCATTCTTCACCTGTCAATCACGGATGGGGAAGCGAAAGAAGCCGTACACACGGAGACAGTCATTATTACGGCGTTTGGTGGGCTGACAGTAATTTTGAAACCTACACGCATAAGATTCCGCGGTTTATGAGTGAATACGGTTTCCAAGGAGCGATGAATTACGAAACTGCTGAGAAATATTGTTCGCATCCTTACACAAAAGATAATGAAGATTTTGCAATACATCAAAAACATCCCAGAGGTTTCGAATTGATTGACAACCGTCTGAAAGAATGGTTCGGAGAATACAAAGATGATGAACAATACATTTTTTATTCACAACTGACCCAACAAGAAGGAATGAAAATGGCAATGGAGGCTCACAGACAGAATAAACCGTATTGTATGGGAACTTTGTTTTGGCAATATAATGATCCTTATCCTTGCGTAGGTTGGGGCTGCGTAGAAGCATCGGGAGAAGTCAAACCTTTGTACTATACTGCACAAAAGTCATTTGCTCCCGTAATTTTCACTATTGACAAAAACAATACAGACAGTGTGAAGATTTATGCCTGCAGCGATTTAACTCAAGATACTCTTTTAACCTATAAAATAAGAATAATGAATCAAGACGATTCTGTACATTATATTTATATAGGCGAGCAATCTTTACTCAAAGCCAATGAGACAAAACTGCTGGCCAGCATAGCATATAAAGATATGAGAAATTTTAATCCTAACAAAGATTATCTTTGGGTTGAAGGATATTACGGGGACGAATTTATCAATAACTATACATTTTTCTGTTATCCTAAAGATTATGTCAATTTTACAAAATATTTGGAAGTAATAGACGAATTCTATTTTGATGACGAGGAAAAATAAACAGTCTTTATAAAATGTATTTGTTTTTGTATACACTGAATAATATAAAATAGTTCTTATAAAATTTTGTTGATAGAAAAATTTAACGTAATTTTGCGTTTTAAATTTAAACGTAAAGTATTAACCAAATTTAAAACAATAAAACAATGGCAATAAAAGGAGCAATTGTAGTTGATAAAGAGAAGTGCAAAGGATGCGGAGTCTGTGTAAGCGTGTGTCCGAAGCAGGTTATCGCTTTATCAAAAAATGTAAACGGAAAGGGTTATAACTATGCGGAGATGATTAACGGCGATTGTATCGGCTGTGCTTCCTGCGGAATGGTTTGCCCTGACGGAGTGATAACGGTTTACAAAGCTAAGGTCTAACTAAAAAACTAATTCGTAAAATGGCAAAAGAGTTAAAATTAATGAAAGGTAACGAAGCGATTGCAGAAGCAGCGATTCGTTCCGGTTGTGACGGGTATTTCGGTTATCCTATTACCCCGCAATCAGAAGTAATGGAGCATCTTATGGCTGAAATGCCATGGGAGAAAACAGGAATGGTAGTTTTGCAGGCCGAAAGTGAAGTTGCATCTATTAATATGGTATATGGCGGTGCTGCAACTGGTAAAAAAGTTATGACTTCTTCATCTTCACCTGGTATGTCTTTAATGCAGGAAGGTGTTACTTATTTGGCAGGAGCTGAACTTCCTTGTTTGGTAGTTAATGTTATGCGTGGCGGTCCGGGACTTGGAACTATCCAACCTTCACAGGCTGATTATTTCCAGACTGTAAAGGGTGGCGGACACGGAGACTATCAACTTTACACTCTTGCACCTGCAAGCGTACAGGAAATGTATGATTTCGTATTCAAAGCATGGGATATTGCTTTCAAATACCGTAATCCTGTTATGATTTTGTCTGACGGTGCTATCGGACAAGTAATGGAAAAAGTTTATGTAAGTGATTACGTTCCGCGTTGGACTGACGAAGAAATAGCAAAGAACGCTCCTTGGGCAGCATTCGGCAAACCCGCTTCAAGAGATCACAATATAATCACGTCTTTGGAGTTGGATTCTGCACGTCAAGAGCAAAACAACCACCGTTTCCAGGCTAAATACCGCGAAATGGAAAAGAACGACACATTATATGAAGAAATAATGTGCGATGATGCAGAATATGTATTCGTTGCTTACGGTTCTTGCGCACGTATTGCCCACAAAGCCGTACAACTTGCAAGAGAAAAAGGAATAAAAGCAGGTTTGTTAAGACCTATCACATTGTTCCCGTTCCCAACTGCACCAATCAAGGCGTTGGCACAAAGAGTTAAAGGTATGCTTTCAGTAGAAATGTCAGCAGGTCAAATGGTACAAGACGTAAAACTTGCATCCGAATTCAAATGTCCTGTAGAATATTTCGGACGTTACGGCGGTATCATTCCTACACCGCAGGAAGTTGTTGAAGCATTGGAATCAAAATTAATTAAAGGCTAAGAAAGTTATGTTTAACGAAGAGATAGTAAAACCGGAAAATCTTGTTTATAAAAAGACAAGTGTTCTTACCGATGCCGTTATGCACTACTGTCCGGGATGTCCTCACGGTACGATTCACAGAATAATAGCAGAGGTAATAGATGAAATGGGCATACAAGACAAAGCGATAGGTATTGCACCTGTTGGTTGTTCTGTATTGGCTTATAATTATTTTAACGTAGATTTTGTTGAAGCTGCTCACGGTAGAGCTCCTGCACTAGCATCTGCAATACAAAGACTTCACCCTGATCACCACACTTTCACTTATCAGGGCGACGGTGATTTGGCTGCAATCGGTACTGCTGAAACTATTCACGCATGTAACCGTGGCGAAAACATCATTATATTCTTTGTAAACAATGCTATCTACGGTATGACGGGAGGTCAGATGGCTCCTACCACTCTTGTAGGAATGAAATCTGCAACTACTCCTTACGGACGTAGAGTTGATTTGAACGGATGGCCTTTGCAAATTACTGAATTGGTTGCTCAATTACCTGGAACCGATTTTGTAACCCGTCAAAGTGCATCTTCTCCTGCCGATGTAAGAAAAGCAAAAGCAGCAGTAAGAAAAGCATTCGAAAATCAGGCAGCGAAGAAAGGTACTCAATTTGTTGAATTCGTTTCTACTTGTAACAGCGGTTGGAAGATGACTCCGGTTGCTTCTAACGAGTGGATGCGTCAGAATATGTTCCCTAAATATGTTCCTGGCGACATTAAAGTAGACGGACAGATAGTAAGAGAGTACAATCCTGCAGACAGTAAAGTTATCAGAGATTTAGTAGCAGTTAAATAACCCATAAATTAATCACGGCAATGACAGAAGAAATAATAATAGCAGGTTTCGGAGGACAAGGAGTTTTATCTATGGGTAAAATACTTGCTTATTCCGGTGCAATGCAAGGAAAAGAAGTCAGCTGGATGCCTTCTTACGGTCCTGAAATGCGTGGAGGTAC
>JAGBOF010000036.1 GCA_017633985.1 Bacteroidales bacterium | reverse complement strand
TTTTTTCATACGCTTAAAAACGTCCCTCAAAGGCAGTAAAAACAGCGTTAAAATGCCCTTTTGAAAATACTTGATAATAAGCTGGTTAAAAAAGACGGCGTAAAAAAATATTAAAACGCCGTAAAAATAAATTTTTATCGCTGATTAATTTATTAAAACGGCGTTTTATTTTTGCGGGATAATTTTGTGGCGTTTTATATAGTGATAATGTAAAAATTTTTTACCTTTGCAAGGTTAAAGTAAGTTTCATTAATAAAAGGTTTCCACTTTTCCTTAAAGTGTTTAGGCTTATGAAAAAAATTTATGGTCTTTCAGCGTTAGTATTATTAACGTTAAGTTGTTTTTCACTGCATTCGCAGACAATATTCAGCAGTGATTTTGATACTTATACCGACGGTTTTCCCGACGGATGGAACAAAGAATTGTCTTCCGGGGCGGTTTGGCAGAAGACGGAGGGTATTAATTCCCTGTCATCGGCATGTCAGACGGAATTAAACGGCGATGTTGTGACCTTGGTCAGCAATCCTATAAACGTAGAAGCAACCGAAAAGTATTCAGTTGATTTCTTTGTCCGCCTGACGGCAGATAACTATATGTTACGTATAGGTGTGGTTTATTCATCTGACGTTACGCATCCCGATTCAACCTTCGTTCCAGGACAAATATACACTTTCGCTTCGGGATTTGAATTCCGTCAGGGAGCATTCACCGTTCCACAGGGCAAAACTTCCGTAAGATTGGTAGTAGAGATATATTGCAGTTCTGCGGAATCTATCACCGCTGCATTGGATAATCTTACCGTAACCAAAGTAAAGCAGTCTTATCCAGGTTATATGCCTGATGTGATATATGATTACACAACGGATCAGTCCACTTATTCGGGTCTTGCAGATATGTTCGACAATCCGCAGACTTTGGATATAAATAATGTGTCTGCCGAAGTGTTCCCTAACGGTCATTTGTTCAATAACCTAAAAACAAGCGCCAAAACATTTTTTGTTCCTAAAGATGAGGCGACCTCTACCGTTTATGCGGGGGATATTTGGATAGGTGCAAGGGATCAAGACTCCGTTATACATTTTGCGGGACAGCGTTTTCAGACCTCGGGATTGGATTATTTCTACGGTCCTGTGACAGATGATCCGCTTGATAAGGAGTATATGCAGAATTATAACCGTATATGGAAGATAACCGATGCGGAGATAGCATACCATACCGCTAACTACTATAAAGAAGACTATCAAATGCCCGAAGTTATAAAGAATTGGCCTGCCCACGGCAACGTTTCATCCAATCAGGCTGCGGATTTGGCACCATTCTTTGATTACAACGGCGACGGTATCTACCAACCTGAACAAGGAGATTATCCTTTGATAAGAGGCGATCAGGTGTTGTACGTAATATTCAACGATAATTCTTTTGCCCATACGGAATCATGGGCAAACACTCCGCTTGGCGTAGAAATACATGCTATGTTTTACGCTTTTGACACTACGGATGAGGTATTGAACAATACGGTATTTGCCAATTATAAAATCATTAACCGTTCAAAGAATGATTATACAGATTTACGATTAAGTTCTTTTGTTGATTTTGATTTGGGATATGCGTTTGATGATTATATCGGATTTGATAGGAATCTGAATATGGCGTATGCGTATAACGGCAAAGACGAAGACGGACCCGGAGAAGGTGCTTATTCGGGCAATCCTCCTGCACAGGGATGCATGTTTTTGAACAGACAGGCTTCGGGATTTATGTGTTACAACAACTCCATGGAAGTTAACGGCGAGCCTAATACGTTCGGAGATTATTATAAATACATGCACAACCAGTGGAAAAACGGTAAGAGAATAACTTACGGTGGCAGCGGATATAATTATAAGGATGAAGACCTTCCTTATACAGATTTTATGTTTGACGGCGACCCTTCGGATGCTTCGCAATGGTCGGAAGTGTCAGCAGGTAATGTACCAGGAGACAGAAGAGGAATTATGCATGCGGTGATAGGTGATGTTAAATCGCAGGAAGAATTTTGCGTAGACATTGCTTTCGTATTCGCAAAGAGCGAAACGGGCGGTGCCATTGCTTCGGTAGATTTATTAAAACGCAATGCAGCAGAGGTACAACGGTTTTTCAATGACATGTATCCTGATTGCGAGTCTGCGCAAAGCCATCAAGTATCATTAGCTGACATTAAAGAAGAAGCGGATGTAATAAATATTTATCCTGTTCCAGCAACAAATTCCGTTACCGTGGATTTGTCTTCCGTAAAAGGCAAAATTAACGGTTCTGTTAAGGTGATTAATGCCAGCGGTCAGGTTGTTTACCAAACCAAGACGCAGGACGGTTTAGTTGTTATAGACCTTCAGGATTGGGAAAGCGGAGTATATTATATAGAAGCGGGAAATTATACTGGTAAGATAATAAAGAAATAAACTATTAATACGGTATAATCCGTTATAAACCTACGCTGCGGTATCTTAATGACAAGATACCGCAGCGTTAAGATATTGTTTAAAACTTAATTGATACTCCGAAAGTAAGGCTTCTGTTTAACGAAGGTCCGTAAATATAATCCGAATCACGCTCAACGCCTTTGTCCAAATCCTTTTGGAAAGAATCAAACAAGTTAATAATTCCCAAAGATAAAGACATAACGGTTTGTTGCGTCAGATTAAACGAATATACAGCCTTCAAATTGACATCAAAGAATGCCGGGGTTTCTTTCAATACGTCTTTGTCTGTTCCCGAGGATACAAAATGCGGGCAAAGCATACTTCCCGTATAAGTTCCTGTTATATCAATGTCAAGATTCTTGATTTTGGAATACTCAAAAGTAAAATAGCCGTAGGAATCAGGCGTACGCAAAACCCGTTTGGTGCCCATAGCATCTTCGCTCCATTCTTCCTCTTGGTTGTAGCGGCTTTTTTGCAAAGTAAATCCCAAATCTGCGGACCAAATATCGTAATATTTTGTTTTCCATTCGCAGCTTATTCCGTAATATTTCGCTCCCGATGCGTTGTAACGTTCAATGATGTTATTGCCCTGCGCATCCGTCATATCGGTTTGCCTTTGTGCGAAAACATTGTCAAGCGATGTGAAAAAGCCTTCGCACATAAAATTCATCTTAAGCTTCTTTACGTTGATATACCAATCAGCCGAAAGCGAAAATGAACGGGATTTTTCTTCCTTAAGACCTTTTGCCAAACGGATACGGAATCTTTCGCCGTTAGACATGGATACGTGCAAATCCTCATCAAATATCTGCGGAGCACGGAAGCCTTCGGAATAAGTAAAACGCAGATCCAAATTCGCCAATGCAGAATATTTCATACTCAAACGCGGAGAAAGGATTGTATTGCTTATTAAATTGTGCTTGTCTGCACGTAGTCCCAAAAGTATATTCCATTTCCTGTTTGTCCATTCGTTTTGCAGATAAATACTTTCGGTATGTGTGTTCTGTCTTTCCGTTATCTGATAACCCAAAGCTTCGTCTTTTAAGAAATCTCCCGCATATTCCGCACCCAAAGTTAAGTAAGCGGGCATGAAAAACAGTTTGTCAAAACGGTAACGCAGCATTCCTCCGCCGTTAAAGGTGATGTCACGGGTTTTAGAGTGGTATTTCCAAGCGTCAATATCAGGATCGTCATCGTCAATATATCCGCCTGCGTAAGAATTCCTGTTTACAGCGGCAAGAGCGGCAAATAAATCTCCGTGAAACCGATTGTCTTCGGTATTGAAATGATAATCTGCGGTAAGGTTGTGTAGAACGTGTCCGCTTGTTTCCGCAATATTGGCTTGTTCTACGGGCATGGATAATTTATTACCGCCTCTGCGTTCATCTTTCATAAGATTGTAGAAAATATCAAGTTTGGAAAAATCACTTGTTTTGAAAAAGAATTTCGTGCCCATTGACATTACGTTAAGTTTGGGCAATGTCGTCATGCCGTCATCGTAATAGGAGTATCCGTCTCTTTGTCTGTCAGAGCCGAAAAGCGAAATGCCGCTTTTTTTGTCACTGCCGACAAAAGAGGTAACGAAACTTGTATAGTTGTCAAGCGATTTTGACATTCCGAGACTTGTTACCGTATGAGAGATCTGGGAGAAATTTTCCGTAGGTTCTTTGGTTATTATGTTTATTGTGCCTCCTACTGCCGAAGCTCCGTATAACGCACTGCCGCCTCCGCGCATTACTTCCGTCCTTTCTATTATTGCCGAAGGGATTTGTTCCAAACCGTAAAGGTTGCTTACACTTGACAATACGGGACGGGAGTTTATCATAATCATTGAGTACTGCCCGTCCAAACCGTTTATCCTCGCTTGCTTATAGCCGCAGGACGAACAATTGTTTTCCACTCTTACGCCGCTTTGGTAAGATAATATGTCGGCGGCGCATACATTCGGGGTCATCTGTATCGTTTTTTGTGAAATAACCCCTACCATTTGCGGAGCGTTGCGGCGTGATACAGCCATGTGATTGGCGGAAATGACAACGCTTTCCAAATTTACCAAACTGTCATATTTACTTTCGGGATTAGGATTGAAAAATATTGTATCCTTATCCGTATTCTGGGAATAGGCATTACATATTCCCATAGCGGTTGCACATATTGCGGCAACCAATATATATTTTTTCATTTTTATTTTTTGTCTTTTGCGATTCTTATTATGATTTATGTCTGCTTGAAGGAAATATAAACCGATATTTCCCCTTTATGTACAAATGTAACTATATTTACCGAAGATAAATATATGTTGCATTTTACATATTGCACACAACATAATAAGGCGGAGCTTTATTGGAAGGATTTTTTAAAGCCTGAATTGTATGTTTAAGCAATACATTGCAGTAGACAGTCTGCAAAATGGCTAAACATACGGTAATATTTTTAAAATGTGTAAAGTCAAACAGATTATTTGTCCATTGGCACAAAAGACATATATTTTCAAAGCTTACTGCAGAAGAGATATGATTGGGGTGGGGGATATTGTGCTGACAATTTTCGCAAATATTCAGAACATTGACTATGTTGTGGCGGTGGAAATCCGTAAAAACAGTCATCGTTACGAAAACCGCCAAAAGAAGTATAGCACTTATATGTCTGAAATATTTGTTCACCATCTGAAAGTGCAAAAATATAAAAAATTTTTAATATCAAAAAAGAATTTGCAATTAATCGGAAAAACGCAGAAATTAAGCCGTAAAAATAAGACGCCGTTTTAAAAAATTAATCAGCGATAAAAATTTATTAATACGGCGTAATAATTTTTTTTCATCGCTGATTAATTTCGCAGTATGTTGTATTGTTGTTTTTTTAATCAGATTTTGCCTATTAATTCCGTAATACTGTTGAGTTTATGGCGGTCGCAATAGTCGGATAAGTCCTTTATGATTTGTGTGCAGACCGAAGGGTTGATAAAGTTAGCCGTTCCTATCTCTACGGCAGAGGCTCCCACAAGCATAAACTCGACAACGTCCCGTGCATTCATTATTCCGCCGATACCTATTACGGGTATGTTTACATTATGACTTACCTGCCAAACACATCTTAACGCAATAGGTTTGATGGCAGGGCCGCTTAAACCGCCCGTTATGGTTGATATCAGCGGTTTTTGCTTTTCTGCGTCCACGGCCATGGCAAGGATGGTATTGATCAGTGAAAGCGAATCAGCCCCTGCAAGTTCCGCAGCCTGTGCTATCTCAATGATGTTGGTGACGTTAGGCGTAAGTTTGACAATCAAATGTTTCTTATAAACCTTTCTTACTTCGGTTATCACTTCTTTCGCCATGTCTTTATTAACACCGAATCCCATTCCACCTTTTTTTACGTTAGGACAGGAAATATTCAGCTCTATTGCGGGTATTGACGGCAAATCGTTTATCAGTGATGCTACTTTGCAGTATTCTTCTATGCTTGAGCCCGACACGTTTACGATAATGTTCGGATTTTTATCTTTAATTTGCGGATAAATATTATTGCAAAAATATTCAACACCCTTATTTTGCAAACCGACAGCGTTAATCATGCCGCTTGGTGTCTCGGCAAGGCGCGGATAAGGATTACCTTCGCGTTTTTCGCCTGTAGTTCCTTTGACGATAAAGCCGCCTAATGAATTTAAATCAATAAAATCTTCGTATTCCGTGCCGAATCCGAATGTTCCCGATGCAGTCAGCAAAGGATTCTTAAGTTTTAACGATCCTACCGTTGTATTCAGTCTTTTATCCATAATTCATTCAGTATTTAGTATGTAGTATATAGCATATTTTATTACGTACTACATACTCCGTATTACATATTACATAATTCTTTGGAATCAAATACTGCACCGTTGGTGCATACGCATACATTGCCTTCGCTTTTTGTGTCGGTAACGCAGCAAAGGCAGGCACCTATTCCGCATGCCATACGGTTTTCCAAAGATACAAAACAAGGTATTTGTTTTTTTGCCGCAACATCAGCCACGGATTTCATCATAGGTGTCGGTCCGCAAGTGAGGATTGCAGAAAAAGATCCGTTCATTATGCTGTTTGTAGTTACAAGCCCTTTCTCGCCTATGCTGCCGTCTTCGGTAGAAAAGTATACATCGGCAACCGTTTTGTATTTGTCAATTAAAAATAATTGGTCTTCGGTTCTCGCTCCTATAAGTACCGTAGGTTTTATGCCTTTGTTATAATATGTTTTGGCAAGATAGTACAAAGGTGCGGTACCTACGCCTCCGCCGATAAGCAGCGGATGGTTTTCTTCGGTAGGAAAAGAATTGCCGAGCGGAAAGACAACATCCAATTTATCACCTTCGTTTATTAATGAAAGTTTTTCGGTTGCCAATCCCGCTTTTTGAACAACTAAAGAAATAATATTTGTTTTATAATCCACGTCATGAATACTGATAGGACGGCGCAGGAGCCTTTCAGCAACGCCTTTTACCAATATATTTACGAATTGTCCCGGAAGAATTTCACACAGAGGTTCCTCACTTTTTAGTTCCAAAAGGAAACAAGCAGGATTTAATTTCTCTTTTTTGAAAACAACTAACTCTTTCTGATATTTCATTGTTACAATTTTTTAATTTCCAGTTACAAAATTAAATAAAAAAATTGAGATATGAAAAAAAAACATTATTTTTGCAAATTCAAAATCAGATTCGGTGATGAAAAATTGTATTTATTTCTTATTGTTATTGGCTGCGGGATTGTTTGCATCTTGCGATGCGGATTTTGATCCTAATGATGATTGGCGGGAACAAATGATGGTTTATTGTTTGTTGGACCAAGATGATGATACGACATACGTACGTGTTGAAAAATGTTTTTTGGGACAGGGAAACGCTTTGGAGTTTGCTAAAAACAAAGACAGCGTATATTATGCATCTGACGAACTTGATGTCAAAATATATGCTTATAACCGTTGGGATACTTCGCAGTTGGAGAAAGTTTTTGATTTTAATTATTCCGAAGTATATAAAGCTTACGGAGAGTTTTATTCCGATACTGAATGTCCTGTTTACTATTGCGTAACAAAGAATGAACTGACAACCAACCACTATTATAAGTTGGTCATAAGAAATAACAAAACGGGTAAGACTGTTACTTCATCGTCCTATTTGATTATGGATTATTCAATACAAATGAACAATATGTGGTTCTCCGGACGTGAAATGGATGAAAACAAACGTTTGGAAATAAAATGGACAAACTTTAATGGAACGGCGGATAATCAAAATATCATACCGAAACAGTATCAGATAAATGTAAGGCTGAATTATCTGAAAGAAGGAGCGATAAGAAGCATAGACATTCCGGTGGGTAAAAAACTTAATAATAATACGGTAACAAGCACCACGCTGTCTTCATATACGACCATAGGGACTATTGTTTCGGGTATAATGTTGCAATTGCAGAACGAACACGATTTGAGATTATATGAAGCACAACCGTTTGAAATAAGAATATCGGCATGCGGATTGTCTTTGTTTGATTATGTGTCAATAAACAATTCGACTCAAAATGTTTTGAATTATCAGCCAGTTTACAGTAATATAGAAGGCGGATTCGGTATATTTGCAGCGAGAAGACAAAACATAAAAAGAGTTTTTTCGGGTAAGGAACTTGATACCGATTTGCTGTTAGCGATAGGGGAGAATGTGCCTGCATTCGGCAGCGGATATTAAACTTTATTGAAAAGAAAATTTTGTACAGAGGATAAATATTTGTAATTTTGCAAATTCTTTTTTGAAAAATAAATAAACAAAGTAATACAATAATGAAAGTAAGTCAGGAAAATAACGGAGAATTAACCATTTTGGTTACGGTAGAGGTAGAAGCAAATGACTACAAACCTGAGGTTGAAAAACAATTAAAAGATCAGAGAAAGAAGATGTCTGTTCCCGGTTTCCGTCCGGGCCAAGTTCCGATGTCAATGGTGAAAAAAATGTACGGTGTTGCAGTAAAAGCACAAGCCATTGAGCAGATTATGTCGGATAATCTTTACAAATACATAGACGATAACAAAATTAAAGTTCTGGGTTCACCGCTTGCAAATGACGAAAAGACACCTAAAGCGGATTTTGAAAGAGATGATAATTTCACGTTCTGTTTTGATGTTGCAATGCAACCTGAATTTGACATGGATTTGAAAAAAGAAAAGGCTGTATTGTATGAAATAGAACCGACAAACGAAATGTTGGACAAGTTTATCGCAGATACTTGTATGCGTTTCGGAAAAGTTGAAAGTCCTGAAACAATCGGTGAAAAGGATATGGCATACGGTCATCTTACCGAGTTGGATGAAAACGGAGAAAAGAAAGAAGGCGGAATTGACATCAACACTACATTATATATAGAACGGATAGCCTTAAAGACAATCAAAGATAAATTCCTTAACAAGAAAAAAGACGACACCGTTACTTTCAAACCTGCCAAGGCATTGAAAGATTTGTCCCAGCTTTCTTCATTCCTTCGTTTGAAACAGGAAGAAGCCAAAGAATTTACTTCCGATTGCCGCTTTACAATATCTTCCGTTCAGCGTATGACTCCTGCCGAACTTAACGAAGAATTATTTAACAAGGTTTATAAAGATAAAGAAATAAAGGATGAGAAATCTTTCCGTCAGGCAGCCAAAGAAGATTTGATGAATGCTTACAGACGCGAAAGTGATAACTATTTCTTGAATAAGACAAGCGAGGAACTGGTTAAGAATATCAAGTTTAATTTACCGGAAGAGTTCTTAAAACGTTGGCTTACTGCAACAGCACAAAGCGAAGACGCTAAAAAGGACATCGAAGATAAATTTGACAAATATCTTGACGGAATCCGTTGGCAGATAATAGAGACTAAAATTGCGGAAGCAGGCGATGTAAAAGTTACAGACGAAGATGTAATCAACTATTACAAGACAGAATTGCTTCCTTCTTATTTTCCAGCAATGCCTGACGAGACTGAAGAGCAGAAGAAGGAAAGAGAAGGACATTTGGATTCGGTTGCCCGCAATATGTTGAATGAAAGAGAGCAAACAAAGCAGGTTTACAATTATCTGTTTGACAAAAAGATTACCGATACTTTGAAAGAAAATATGAAAGTTACGGTTAAGAAAGTCAATATGGATGAATTCATAAAGGAAGTATCTCCTGCAACCGAAGAAAAGAAGCCTGCAAAGAGAAAATCTTCAAAAACAGAGAAGAAAGAAGAGTCTAACAACGACCAACCATCATTATTCTGATATGTCATTAAAATGCGGTATAGTCGGCTTACCAAATGTCGGCAAATCAACACTGTTTAACTGCCTGTCCAATTCAAAAGCACAGGCAGCTAATTTTCCTTTTTGTACGATAGAACCTAACGTGGGTGTTATAACCGTACCTGACGAAAGACTTAACGCTCTTGCCGAGATTGACAAACCCGAAAAAATCATCCCTACGACGGTGGAAATCGTGGATATCGCAGGTTTGGTTAAAGGAGCGTCAAAAGGCGAAGGTTTGGGCAACAAATTCTTGGGCAATATACGCGAATGCGATGCAATTATTGAGGTTTTACGTTGTTTTGATAACGGAAACATAGTCCATGTAGACGGTTCGGTAGACCCGATACGCGATAAAGAAATAATTGATCTGGAATTGCAGATGAAAGACCTTGAAACCATTGAATCAAGGTATGCAAAAACCGAAAAGATTGCCAAAGTTGGAGGCGATAAGAAGGCAAAAGATACTTTGGAAGTATTGAAAGCCTGCAAAGAATTGCTTGAAAGTGGAAGGAACGTAAGGGAAATAAGTTTTGATAACAAAGACAAAGAAGCCGCAGCGAAGGAATTATGCCTTTTGACTGCAAAACCTATTATTTATGTGTGCAATGTGGACGAGGCATCGTGCAAAAACGGCAACGCATACGTAGATAAAGTAAAACAAATGGCACAAAAGGAAAATGCCGACGTACTTGTCATTGCCGCAAAGACTGAAGAAGACATTGCAGAGTTGGAAGATTACGAAGAAAAGCAGATGTTTTTGGAGGAACTGGGACTTAAGGAAAGCGGAGTGAACAGATTGATAAAGGCGGCGTACAATATTTTGAATCTTCAGACATTTCTTACAACCGGACCTAAAGAAACACGTGCCTGGACATTTCATAAAGGCGATAAGGCACCGCAATGTGCAGGTGTTATCCATTCCGATTTTGAGAAAGGGTTCATTCGTGCCGAGGTTATCAAATATGACGATTATATTAAGTACAGAAGCGAAAGTGCATGCAGGGAAAACGGAAAAATCTCCGTTGAAGGCAAAGATTATGTCGTACAGGACGGCGATATAATGCACTTTAGATTCAATGTATAAACATAAAGAATTTTAAACTCTTTGTTTTCGTTGTCTTTTCGGTTGCTTCAAATAAGTTGCAACCGAATTTTTTATAATCCATAAGCTGTTGTTTTTCCTATAATTACATGATGCCTGAAAAAAGACGCCGTAAAAAAATATTAATCAGGCTGAATAATTTTTTAATCAGCGATAAAAATTTATTAAAACGCCTTATTATTTCAGCGGCATGCCGCACCAATTTTGAGAGACGGTGATTTACGGAAATTTTACGCTGATTTGACTACATTATAAGCGATGTTATCTCATCGGCAATACGTGCCGTTTCCAAAAGCAGTGACATTTCCAAGTTGCACAGCCATGACAACACATTGTTAAGCAAAGGTACGTCCGCAAAAATAAGCATAAATATCAGAGATACCAATATTATCTGCATAAGCGGCACGACTATCAGATTGGTAAGCAAGAACAAAACGGGAAAGCGTGAGAAGTTGAGAATAATTACAGGAAAACAGAAAATTTGTGCGGACAGTGTCGTCGCAATATTCGATAACGGACGGTTAAGGAAGAGTAATTTTTTGTTGCGTTGTATTTTTATCAGATTGTAAAGCCACGGTTTTATTGTCAAAAGCCCGAATACCGCCAAAAATGACAGTTGAAATGAAATATTGAACAGTATCAGTGGATCGAAACATAGAAATATGAACGCCGTAGTCAATAAGATGTTGATATTATCATCATTTAAAGGCGTGAATTTGGATATTATCAATAAAGTCAGCATTACCGCCACCCTCAAAGCCGACGGCGTCAGCCCGACAATAAATGCCACTGCCCAACAAAGCACTATTGCGGCGGCGTTTCTTATGTACAATCCCGTTAAATTCTTCGGCAATACGGCTTTAAGCAAAAATGATACGGCGGATACGATTAACATTATATGCAAACCCGATACGCAAAGTATATGTGCAAGTCCCGATGTATTGAATTGTTGTCTTATCTGACTGTCAAGGTCTTGTTTACTGCCCAAAAGCATTGCGGAAGCAAGGTTTTGCTGGTTTATTCCCATATCGGAGCGTTTTATTCTGTTCTGAAGGAATATGTTTACATTTTTTGCCGCAGCTATTATTTTATTACCTTGATTTGCTTTTTCAAAACTGAAACAGCGTATGAAAACTTGGTGGTAAATTCTCTTGTGACGCATATACCGCACATAGTTAAATGATTTTACCGTGTCAAAATTCTTTATCGGTTGTATTTTGTCCGATGATACGATGACATCACCGTATTTTAAAATTCTGTTAGGGCTGCCTGCGTTATTGATTTTCGGTATGTAGATTTTTATTTTGCCTTTGGTTTTGTGCCATTGATGTGCGGGTGTGTCATAATATGCAATTATTTCGGCTAAATAGGATAATGTTTTCGGGGTTTGCTTCGGTGAGTCGGTGATAAGGTATTTGAACGTATCGGTTTGCGCGGTGTGTTTTATGTAGTGGTTATTTAAGAAAACGGCAGGCAAAAATATGTCCGCAATAATTATCAATACTGCGAAGATAAGCAGTAATAAACCGACAGGACGTTTGAACATGACCGTAAACCATTATAATGAGATTGCAAAGTTATAAAAAAACGCCGTGATATGCAGTTCGGTTGTAATGTTTCTTTTGTTTTCATGCCGTAAAATATCAAAAAAATTGCGGAAAACAACCATCTGTAAAAATCTCATACACAGTAGCTGAAAAAACACGCCGTTTTATTTCCGTTAGAAATATGTGCGGAAAAACAGAATATGAAAAAATGCAGATTTTTTATTGCCATATCGGATTTTTATTCTGACTTTGCACCTACATTTTACTTTAAATTACTTTAAAATAATTTTAAAAATGAGACATTTAACATTTAATTTCCTTAAAAAAAACACACTTGGGGTGGGTATAAGCGAAAAAAATCGCTTAAGACCGTTTAAAAACGCCTTAAAAGCACTGTTTTTGGGCGTGTTGTCAATCTCTTATTACGGTTGCACAAATAGCCGACAATAATTTGGACAGTTATGATACATATATGATGTTCAATTACGGCAATCCTACGCAGGTAACACCTTACTTTACGGTTAAAGGCAGGGATTTGGCGGTTAATGTATTCAAGTCATTGCCTTACGAAACGGATATTAACTTCTTAAGCGAACAAAGCAATGATGCCAAACTTTCAGTAGAGAATATACCCGAAGGAGTGGACATATACATTGTCAATAATGCTGACGGCAGTGAGTTTTTGTTAAACGAAGGAGAATTTTCTTTCACTGCAGACCAAGGAAGCAATGCAGAGAAATACAAAATCAAGTTTGTAAGCAAGAAATCTGCATTGGAAGATGTTGTTAGCAGCAATATCACCGTATTTAACGATAATAGACAGGTAAGCATAAGCGGCAACTCTTTGCAGAATGTTGAAGTTATAAATACTTTGGGACAGGTTGTTTACAATAAAAACGTAAGCGGAGACAATTTCAACTTTAAATTAAACGCCCAAGCAGGCACATATATCGTTAAAGTGGTAAGTGCAAACGGTAAGGCCTCACAAAAAATAATAATAAAATAAAGATAAGGAGACAAGATATGAAAAAAACAGTTTTGGCAGTAGCAATGTTGTTGCTTGCAAGCAGTTCGTTTGCCCAGATATTCGGCGGAGACGGCTTTGGTAGAAGAAAATCAAACCCGGACAATCCTCCAGACGAACCGAGAAAGGAAGACGCTTCACACGGATCTGATCCGATAGGTACGGCAACCCTGTTGCTTTTGACAATGGGCGGAGCTTATGCAGGATATAAGATAAAAGTTAATTCAAAAAGCGAGGACAAACAATAGAATCTTAAGTTAAAACAGCTTTAAAGTGAATACGCAAAAGGCAGAAACCTGAATTTTAAGTTTCTGCCTTGTTTTATTGCCGTAAGATATTGCTTTTGCTGATTAATCCACAGGATTTACTTTCGGAAAGTCCGCATTGAATGTCTCAAACTGCGGTTTGCCGATTATATGGCATAAGAAATCTTTGTACATATCAGTAAATACGAATTTATCTGCGTCAAAATATTCTTCAGGAAGCGGACGGTTTCCTATTTTGCCCATATCTATAGAACTGCAATTGTATTCTTCCAAATCGCCGTATGAACATACTTTCTTCAAAACAGGCATCTTTCCGTATTCTTCACGAAGCAACAAATCCACTGCTTTATCTGCCAAAGCCTGTGTTAATCTTCTGTCATAGGCATTGCACATTCCCGAACGCGGATAATATCCCGTCATTTGGGCACGTGCATCTATTTTAAGTTTTGCAGTGATTTCGCTTGCAATCGTACCGCATACTCCGCCCAAGCGTGCATGTCCGTATTCGTCTTGTTCTGTCGATGCATATACTACGTCACACGTTCCCGTTTGTTCGTTATACCAGCGCACACCTTCGCTAACAGGAATGATAAGGCTTCTGTCAGGATTGTTCTTATAAGTTTCGGCTACAATTTCAAAGAATTTTTCTTTTCTTTCTTTAGTCATCTCTAGCTCAGGAATAAGACTTATTGTACTGCCGCCGAATGTTCCTGCACCCGTCAGCCAACCTGCGTCTCTTCCCATGACTTCCATTACCATTATTCGCTGATGGCTTTCGGCTGTTGTTTTCAAACGTGCGGCAAATTCAGCAATTGATTTGGCTGCCGTAGGGAATCCCGGACAGATAACGGCATCAGTTTCTTTGCCGTTATAGTTGTGCATTGTTAATGTGCGTAAATCGTTGTCTATTGTTTTAGGAAAACCTATTACAGGGATGCCTTCCTGTTCGTATAAGCGTTTTGCGGCTCCGTTGGTGTCATCTCCGCCTATTGTTACAAGAACGTCTATTTTGTAACGTTTAAGATTTCTCATTACCTGCGGAACACGGTCTTCGGGGTTCTTTTTTGACGGGAACGGATTGGTACGTGATGAACGTAAAGAGGTTCCTCCGTAAAGCCCGTTGTAAGGGCGGTTGGTCAAATCCACAATATCACCATCTCCCAACAGACCTTTCCAGCCTGTTCTTATACCGTAAACTTTGAATCCTAACATTAAAGCGCGGTTTCTTACGCTTTCAATACTTGAATTGATAGCCGGAGTGTCTCCGCCGCCTGAAAGTATGGCAAGTGTTTTACCTGCAAACAATTTTTCTATTCTCATAGTGATTAAAATTTAATTATACCGAAATCCTCGGCGTTTATGATTGAAAATAATTTGCAAATTTATAAAAAAAATCAGAAAAAAGGCACCTAAAAAGCGGTTTCTGTCTTTTTAGAACATAAAAAAATACACCGTTGAATAGATATAAAAAAATAAGACGGCGTTCTGCGGAATTAATCTGCGTGATTAATAAAATGAAACGCCGTAATAATTTTTTTAAACGGCGTCTTATTTTTGCAGTTTGTTATATGCGGAAAATTACGAAGTAATAAAAGTGCAAGAAATGCCTGAAAAACGGCATGATGTGCATAAAAAATAAGACGGATTGCCCAAAAGCAAATCCGTCTCACAGAAACATTTGAAACAGTTATTATTTTGTTTTTGGAGATAAGTCTTTGATTACATCGCCGTGGTCTTTGATAATCATTCTGTACCACTCATCAGGATAAGCAGGTTGATCTGGGAAAACGCAGTCGCCTTTGCGGTAGCCGGTTTCCTGGAATTTGCCATCCTTTTCCTTTTTGATGTTACCGTCTATGTATTTTACCAAAAGGTAATTGTATAAATCGCTCCACGCATCGAATGTTTGGTTTCCTTTTGCTACTGAAAACGCCGTCAAAGTGTCGCACATAGCAGCCACATCGTCCATATTTTTGATTTTAGCGTCCAATTGTGCTACTTCGTTAATGTAAGAGTTTTCCAAATCGTTCTGTACTTTTTGTAAATCCTTAATCATGTCAATCCAACGGGTGTATACCCAGTTTGAAACCTGATTGAATTTCCAGAAAGCGGATGTAGGGGAATATTGCGTCATGCTTCCGTTGCCTACTTCAAAGCAATGAGGAACTTTTTCGATGGATCCGAACATAGGAGTGTAGACTGTAGTGTATGTATCGTCAACTCCGAACCATAAGATGCCTTTTGCTTTTGACGGCATCCAGCTTCTGGTCTGTGCAACGAATGAAAAACCTGTCTGTTGTGTTGAGGTAGCACGTTCATGTACGTATGCCTGTCCGTCAACTTCCCAAGTCATAGGTCTCCAACGGTAAGGGCATTTGAAAGGACCTGCACCCAAATCCTGTGACATGTCCATTGCGGTTCCCTGATAGTAATCGCGCATAAGTTCCATAACGTCTTTTACACTTACTTTGCTGTCCGGTTTTATCCATAAAGGCATACGTTCGATGTTTGCATTGCCTAAAGTCTTTCCCATCACATAATCTTCGTATTTTTTCATATTTGAATTTACGCGGTTGAACATTGCATAAACTCTCGCTTCGCATCCGCGTACTCCCGAGAAGGTTAAAGGAGCGTAAGTGTCGGAAAAAGAAAATTCGGCGTCTTTTCCGTTAAACCAACCCTTCTTTCTGGCGAATGTTATTACGTCGTCAGAGTATGCGGTAGTGATGTTTTTGTCAAAAATCTTGTTGATATTTTTGTAAGATACGGATGTAGTGTTTTTTTTCTGCTCCAAAGGAAATTGTGTTATACGTGCCTGATTTGCATGTCCGCTTACATAACCGTCAGGTATCATTCTGGCAACCCAAACAGCGCCTTTCTCACCTTTTCCTTTGCCTATAAGCTCCATAATCCATACTTCGTCACCATCAGCAATGGAAAAACTTTCGCCTTCTGATACATAACCGTATTCATTCATAAAGTCGGCTATTTGTTTTATGGCTTCGCGTGCGGTTTTAGTTCTTTGAAGGGTAAGATATATCAAACTGCCGTAGTCAATACCCGTTTCCTGATGCCAACATTCCTCTCTTCCGCCGTAAGTGGTCTCTCCGATAGTCAGACCCCACTCATTCATGTTGCCTACTGTTGTATAAGTCTGTGCAGCCTGCGGAATTTTGATCAAAGGCTTGCCTGTATCCCATTCAATTACCTGAATCATCGTACCTGCGGGATACATAGCGGCACGTGTGTAATAAAGCTCTCCGTAAAGTGTGTGAGAGTCGGCGGCGTAGGTGATCATAGTTGATCCGTCTTTAGTAGCACCTTTGGTAAACAAGAAATTGGTGCAAGCAAAAGACATTACGCTTAATGTCATTGCGGCTGTAAATAAAAAGCCTGCCAAAATACTTTTTCTCTTCATTGTGTGTATTGTTTTAAATTACTTATTACTTTCATGAATTAAGGCTGCAAAGATACGAATTTATTTAAAATCAACAAAATTTTTGTTGTTCAAAGAAGAATTGTTCAGCTTGTTGCCAAAAATCGGGAAAAGATTTTGCCGTACATGCAGGATTTTCTATTGACGTATGTTTGCAGATAAATGCCGCAGCACTTAAAGCCATCGCCATTCGGTGGTCATCGTATGTTTTCAGCCTTACAAAATCATAAGAAGGCTTCCCGTGAAAATAATCAGGCTGATTAGTAAAATAATACGGCTGATTAGTAAATCCTTTTGTATCAAGAGGTTTTATAAACGCATTATTTTGGTCGGTAAAGCACCGTTTTTGCAGCTTATTCAGCTCGTTTAGCATGTTTTTAAGTCTGTCGGATTCTTTCACCCGCAGGGATTGCAGATTCTTTAATACGGATTTTTTACCCGAGAAATAACATGCCGTAACCAGTGGACAGAACAAATCAGGAAAATTATTCAAATCAAATTCATATTGACTGTTCAATGCCGCCGAAGTTGCGTTATAGGACAATAAAGCGCCGTGAGAGTCAAATTTTGTATCAACTCCCAGTAGCGAAAAGAATGCTTTACAAACGGAATCACCCTGCAAAGAACTTTTTTGCAGGTTTTCAATCCGCAGATTCTTGATTTTACCTACGGATACAAACGTATAGAAAAAAGCGGCAGACGACCAATCCGCTTCAACTTCCGTTTCTTTATAGCAGTATGCGGACTGTTGGCAGATAAGTGTGTTATTTGTTTTCTTTACATTGCCTCCGTATCTGTTAACCAGCTCAATTGTCATGTCAATATAAGGCATTGACGTTTGGTTTTGCGGTAATATAAAATTTATTCCGCCTTTGATGTAAGGGGAAATAAGCAGTAAAGCACTGATTAATTGACTTGTTAAGTTTTCTTTAACCTCTATTGTCTTATTACCCGAAAGTTCTTTACCGTTAACGGTTATAGGAAAAATTTCTTTATCATTCTTTATTTTTATATCGGCACCCAGAGTGTTTAAAATATCAATAAGCGGCAGTAAAGGGCGTTTTTGCATCCGCTTGTCGGCATTAAGTATCCATTTTCCTTCGGTTACGGACAGTAAAGCGATAAGAAAACGCAGTGTTGTGCCTGCATTTTTGCAATAAAAAGAGTTTTCTTTTTTTTCGGATACGGAGTTAAGACAGGATTGTAATAAAACGGTGTCGTCGGATGATGAAAGATTTTTTATTTCCGCCTGACTGCCCGACAGATGTTTGATTATAAGCAGACGGTTACTGATACTTTTGGAATAAGGTACGCTGACGGAGATATTTTCAGGCAGTTTGTCCCGCCTTGTTAATACAATGTGGGTGCGGGACATCAGTCGGTAATGTTATAATCATTGATTTTTCTGTACAAAGTCCTTTCCGATATGCCCAATTCTTTTGCCGCTGCATTGCGTCGGTTGTTGTTACGTTTCAATGCGGCAATAATCATTTTTATTTCCATTTCCTCCAATGTCATTACCGTATTGGAATCATCCATTTCAATGACCTGTTCTTTTTCTATGGTTTTATACGGAGAGGTTTCCACTAACGGGTCTTCTATTCTTTGTACATTCTGCCTTTGATACGGCGCGTTGTTGTTTTCAATCAATAAAGGAGCGGAATTATTTACGTTGTTTATAAGCGTAGCAACCAAAGTCTTTAATTGTTCAACGTCATTGCGTAAATTAGCAATATCTCTTTTGTTTTGCATTACAGTAAACAATGCCTCATCCTGATCAATTGCCGTATTGTTTCCCTCAATTACGGCAGGTAAAGCGGAAACAGGCGGAATATATTGTTTTAATGTTTGGGCGTTTATCTCCCTGTCCTGTTCTATGATGGATATTTGTTCGGCAACATTCTTCAGTTGTCTTACGTTTCCCTGCCACGGATAGTTCTTCAAGTATTCACGTGCATCCGCAGTTAAGGAAATATGCGGCATGTTGTATTTTTCGGCTTGGTCTACGGCAAAACGTTTAAACAACATGTATATATCGTCCTTTCTTTTGCGTAAAGGAGGAATGGTAATGGAGATTTGGTTCAGACGGTAATAGAGATCTTCCCTGAAAGTTCCCTTCTCAATTGCGTGGATTAAGTTTACATTGGTTGCAGCTACCACTCTGACATCGCAATGCATGGTTTTGCTGCTTCCTACAGGCAGATACTCTCCACTTTCCAACACACGCAGAAGTTTAACCTGCATATTCATCGGCAGTTCACCCACTTCGTCAAGGAAAATCGTCCCTTTGTCGGCTTCGGCAAAGTATCCCTTACGGTCTCTGTCAGCATTGGTAAACGCACCTTTGACATGGCCGAACAATTCACTCTCAATGGTTCCTTCAGGTATTGCCCCGCAGTTTACTGCAATGTATTTATTATGTTTTCTGGGCGAATTGGTATGGATAATCTTGGAAAACACTTCCTTACCGACGCCGCTTTCTCCCGTAACAAGCACACTCATATCCGTAACTGCCACTTCTACGGCAACGTTTATCGCATGCATCAGTTGAGGATCATTACCTATTATACCGAATCTTTGTTTTATTGATTGAATGTCTGCCATGATTCCTTTGTTTCTACATTAAATATCTGAATGGTAATAAAATGTATTCTATAAGCTTCTCAATACCCGGGCGTTGTTTCCAATTATCATAATCAAAATCCCTGCTGTATTGTTCAGTATAGGCATAATGTTGCTGCAATTGCCCGACAATGGATTGTTCTTTGCCGACAAGAGCCAATTCATACTGATAACGGAAACTTCTATAGTCAAAATTAGCCGAAGATATGCAAAATGTCTGATCATCTACCAAAACGCTTTTGGCATGTAAGTTTGCAGGGACGTAGAATTTGAACTTAACACCCGCACTGTATAATTTACCCGTATAATGACGCCTTAAAATATCCACAACCCGTACGTCGGAATTATAAGGAACGTGAATTGTTATGTCAACCCCACGTTGGGCTGCATCCATAAGTTCTTTGCGAAGCGTATGCCCGGGAAGAAAATAAGGAGTTTCGATAATGATTTTCTTTTGTGCTTCACGTATAAGTTTTTCGTATTTTGTTTTGATTCTTTGACGCACACTGTCGGGATATTCCTGTATGAAAATCCAGTCATCTATGTGGTAGCTTTTATTACTTGCTACCATAGGTATGTCATATTTGTTATAGGTGCGGAAAGAATCGCGGAAACTTCTGCGGAATACGGTTAAAAGCTTATGGTCTGTCGTTCGCAAATTAAGTTCTCTCCAACTTACGCTGTAGGCTGTTATGTTTGACGAGCCCATATAAGCAATCTCCGAGTCAATGATAAGCAATTTTCTGTGGTTACGGCAATGGTTCTTTGCCAAACGTCCTTTGGTCAAACGGACTTTTCTGTACAAGCGTATCTCTACTCCTGCCTGAATAA
The DNA here is from genome assembly GCA_017633985.1 of Bacteroidales bacterium. Classification (GTDB taxonomy): domain Bacteria; phylum Bacteroidota; class Bacteroidia; order Bacteroidales; family P3; genus Scybalousia_A. The sequence continues at coordinate 143,367 of JAGBOF010000036.1, read as the reverse complement.
TGTCTTTGAAATACGACAAATCGCTTCCTGTTCCCCATGCATCCAAAAGTAACTTTATCATTACTCCTTCTTTTGCTTTTTTATACAATGCTAAAAGAAATTTATCTCCCATAGCACCGCGTCCGAAACGGAAAGTCTCCAAAAAGATTACACGTTTGGCTTTGCCGATGTCTTCCAACATGGCATCATACATCTTTAGATTGTCGTCAAACAGAATATATTTGTCGTTTTTCTGCATTTCTATTTCCGTAACCTTATAAGATAAGAACTGCAAAATTAGTAAAATATTTCATTTTACCCAAATAAAAATGTTAATACAGCCTGCAATATTTGATACTGCGGCAGTTGAATTGTTAAATACCGAAGGTTTGACGGATTTTATTGGCAGCGTATTTGAATATTTAATTATTAAATTCTTTGTCAAATATTGAATAGAAACGCTGGCGGTTAGTTTCTTTGTCGGAGAATTGCCTTGCAGTTTTGCGGTTAAGTGCAATAATATCATCACTGATTAAATTAACGGCACGTTCAAAGAAGTTTTCATTGAAATCATTCACGATAACGGCATTTTTGTTATTAGCCAAAAAACCTTCCAACGCTTTGACGTCATAACATACAGGCAAGCAACCGGCAGACATAGCCTCCAAAAGCGAAATACTTATACTGTCACTTTGAGGCAACGATACCCAAATCTTACTTATAGAATAATAATAAGCATTTTGTTGTTTGTCAAGCCAACCAACGAATTCGGTATTCTTTTCAATCCCTAAATTACGCACCTGTTGCATATACTCTTGTTCTTTACCCGTTGCGGCAATTATAAGTTTCCAATCTTTATTTTTGTTGTCTTTTAAAAACTCCGCAAAAGCATCAATAATATGATTTATGTTATACAAATCTTTATGCAAACGGTTGGAAAAGATTATGTTTTGTTTCTTTTGCGGCAATATATCATCCGTTCCCAGATTGGCAATTGTGATTTCAATAGGACGGTTAGCCAGACTCTGCATTTTTTCTTTGATTGCGATACTTCCCGCATTGAAATAATTACTGTGTTTTATAACATAGCGGACAAAGAACTTATTAAAAAACGATTTGTCAGCCACGGTAAGTATATCGCTGCCTATTCCGACAGCCAGAACCGGCGTTTTGCGGTTTAAAAACGAAATGAAAAATGCGGCAACACCTATTTGGTATAAAATGATAAACGAAGGTTGAAAAGAGTTTAATAATTTTTTTGCATTCCTTACTGCTTTTATAAGTTTTAAAGGAGAATGCAGGGAAAAATCTTTGTTGTCTAAAATCACCGTTTGCGTAAAATAGCCTTCAACCAATGATTTTAAGTTATCGGTATGCACAGACGAAGAGTTGCCGAGTATTAAGAGTTTTTTAATGTCAGACACTGATAAATTATATTAATGTTTTATTTCTGTTTTATGCTCAATTAGCGGACGGTTCTTCCCAATTGCCGTCTTGTTTTATTAATCCGATAAGTTCATCTATTGCTTTGGTTTCATCTACGTGGGAGAGAATCAGATTCTTACCTCTGTATAAATTGACGGTGTTATTGCCTGCACCTATGTAACCGTAATCGGCGTCAGCCATTTCGCCGGGACCGTTTACGATGCAGCCCATAACGGCAATTTTTAAGCCTTTTAAGTGTGAACATGCACTTTTCACCTTTGCCAAAGCCGTCTCTATATCATATTTTGTGCGGCCGCACGAAGGGCATGCAACGAATTCTGCTTTGTATCTTTTCAGCCCTAAAGATTGAAGAATTTCCCTGTTAAAATAAAACGCTGTTTTATTTTCGTGAAATGGCGTTTTATTTTTTTCAAACGGCGTATTAATTTTTTTTAACGCCGTCATATTTTCATCATCTTCAGTAGGCAGGGTTTTTATTGTTCCTTCAAGCAAATCCAATGCAGTTTTACCTATATAATATATGTCATTGTTTTTCTCTATGTCGGCTATTTGTTTGGCAATGGGGATTTCATTTTCTGGTTTCTCGGTCAACGAAACACGTATCGTATCGCCAATACCCTGTAACAAAAGCGGAGCGATCCCGCAAATACTTTTTATTCTTGCTTCCTGACCGTTGCCGGCTTCGGTAACGCCCAAATGAAGCGGATAGTACATGTTTTCTTTTTGCATCTTATCAACCAGAATCTTATTGGCACGGTACATAACCGGCACGTCGCTGGCTTTCATTGATACGACAATCTTATGAAAATCCATTTCATTGAACATTCTTAAGAATTCCATTGCACTTTCCGCCATTGCCAAAGGAGTATTGCCGTATTTGAATAAGATTCTTTCGCTCAAGGAACCGTGATTGACACCTATGCGTACGGCAGTGCCGTGTTTTTTACAGATGTCTATTAAAGGAAATATGTTGTCTTTTGCTTTGTTTAAAATATCTTCATAATCTTTTTCGGTATAATCAGGATTCCATTTTCTGTCTACATAATTACCAGGATTGATACGTATTTTTTCAACAACGGATGCACTTATTTCCGCAGCTTTGGGATTAAAGTGAATATCGGCAACCAAAGGGACGTTGATATTACATTTGATCAGTTCATTCTTTATATTATACAGGTTCTCGGCTTGTGATATATCTGCCGCAGTTATCCTTACCATTTGGCAGCCTTGTTCAACCAAACGTACGGTTTGTTCAACCGTTGCAGCGGTATCCAATGTGTCCGTGTTGGTCATGGACTGTATAACAACGGGATTGTTTCCTCCTATGATAATATTGCCGACTTTTACTTCAATACTGCCGTTTTTCATGATTTGTTATTATATAGATTTTTCGAATAATTATTTCACGGCGGCAAAATTAATAAAAATTTTTGTAAGTAAGATTATTATCGTATTAACGCAGCATTTAATTATATAAAAGCTTCGGTTTTGTTCAACCGTAACAGTTTTATTTTAATGCGGCACATTGTTTATGATTTTTCTTTTTCGGTATGATTTTTGTGAAAATAAGCAAAAATGTTGTGATTTTTAAATTTATATCTTTGCAGATACATAAAAATTTAGTATTTTTGCGCTTTAATTAAAGAAAAAGTTATATAATATGGGCAATATAATGAAGAAATGGATTTTACCGGCATTTTTGTTTCTTGCGTTCGGTAATGCTTTCGGTCAAATAACGTATATGAGGGCTGCAGAGGACGGTGATGCAGGTGCGCAGTACAAATTGGGACGTATGTACTCACAGGATAACCGTTATCAGAAGGATATTTCCAAGGCTTTGTATTGGTATAAAAAGGCGGCGGCACAAAATCAGAAAGATGCGGCATTGGCTTTGGGTGAGATGTATTATTACGGCATTGACGTGCAGCAAAATTTCCATCTTGCATATACATATTTTAATCAGGCCGATACTTTGGGAATGTATGAGGCTTCTTATTGTTTGGGGGAGATGTATGAAAAAGGTGTAGGTGCCAATAAAAATCTTCAGACGGCATTTAACTACTATAAAAAAGCAGCCGACAAAGGCAATCTGGCAAAAGCGATGTTCAAAACGGGAACAATGCTTTATTACGGACAGGGTTGTACGAAGGATATAGCAAAAGGAATAAATTACATTAAGCTTGCATTTAACGAAGGTTATCCTACGGCTCTTGAGTTTTGGAATAAAGAAGAGCTTTGGCAATACGAAGACTGATTTATGCAGTACGTATACGTAGTATGTAGCATATAAATAATATTGTACGCAAAAGATAATATAAAATGAATATAAAAAAGAGTTTTTTGATAATTGCTTTTATAGGATTGGCTGTTACATCTGCCAATGCGCAGGGTTTGTTGCAAAAAGCCAAAAGCGGTAATGTCAGAAGTATGTATGAATTGGCCAATCAGTATTATAACGGTGTGGGAATGTTGCAGTCTTACAAAGATGCTTTTGTTTGGTACAAACAGGCTGCGGATAAAAACAATGTAGAGAGTCAATACAAAACTGCCTATATGTATGAAAACGGTCTTGGCACAACACAAAATCTTACCAATGCATTTAATTATTATTTGAAGGCTGCGGAAAGAGGTAATGAGAAATCCCAGTTGAAAGTTGCCGTTATGTTTGATCAGGGGGAAGGCACTGTAAAATCTCCTGCACGTGCAATGGTTTGGTACCGTGTCTGCGCAGAACGCCACGAAGCCTATGCACAAAGACGTTTAGGCGATATGTACCTTGAAGGCAGTCCCGTAGAGCAGAATTTGCAGGAAGCGGCATATTGGTATGAGAAAGCGGTGGCACAGAATGACACTCCGTCAATGGCATGCCTTGCTTACATATTGTCATGCAACCAATCCGTACGTCCTGATTATGAAAGAGCATTGCAATTATTGGAAATTCCTTTGGCAAACAACGATCCTATGGCACAATTTGCTTATGCGGAGCTATTGGATAAAGGAAACGGAATTGAACAAGACAGACAAAAGGCAATGGAATATTATGTTTTGGCGGCAAACCAAGGACTTTCTTTGGCTAAAGAAATGAATGCCGTAAACAGATACAACAAATACAATGATTTCAGCGGATTTTTGGATATGGATGTCAAGAAATTTACCCGTGCAGAGAGTTGGCTTATTCTCGGTAAGGAATATCAAAGGGGTGTAAACCTTAAACAAAATACCAAAGAGGCTGAAAAATGTTTCAAAAAAGCGGCTGAACTCGGCAGTGTAGAGGCTATAAACGAGTTGTCGTTGATGGAAGGAATCAGATTAAATAAAAAAAGAAGATAAGAATAACTATGGAATTAGACAAGAATGCTGTAAAAAATGCTCAACTGTGGTTAAACAGTTCGGTAAGCGAAGATATAAAAAACGAAATCAGAAGACTGCAAGCGGAAGATGTAAACGAATTCAATGATGCGTTTTATAAAAAACTTTCTTTCGGAACAGGCGGTTTGAGAGGGATAATGGGTGTGGGCACCAACAGAATGAACAGTGTCGTAGTGTCACAATCAACCCAAGGTTTTGCCAATTATATTTTACAGGAGAACAAAGATAAAAAGGAAATAAAGGTTGCGGTTTCTTTCGACTCAAGAAATAACAGCAAAGAGTTTGCCCAAATCGTTGCCAAGGTGTTTGCTGCCAACGGTATCAAGGTTTATTTGTTTGAAGAGATACATCCGACGCCTTTGTTGTCATTTGCCGTAAGGGAATTGGGATGTGATGCAGGTGTAATGCTGACGGCTTCCCATAATCCTAAAGAATATAACGGTTATAAGGCTTATTGGAATGACGGAGGACAGTTAGTGCCGCCGCATGATGTGAATGTAATTGACCAAGTTAATAAGATAACTGATATTTCGCAGGTAAAAATCCAACAAGGTATGGAAAACATAACCTTACTGGACGGATCATTTGATGAGATTTATTACAAAAAAACAGAAAGCATCTCTTTGGCTACTGCCAATTTAGATACATTTAAAAATATACGCATTGCATACACGCCTTTACACGGTACGGGTTACAAAATGATACCGGAGGCATTACGCAGATGGGGATTTAAAAACATAATATGCGAACCCGAACAGTCAAAACCTGACGGAAATTTCCCGACATGTCTTTCCCCTAATCCTGAAGAGCGTGTTGCACTTGAAAGAGTATTGAAACTTGCGGAAGAAAACGCATGTGACATAGCCCTTGCATCAGATCCAGACGCTGACAGGGAAGCATTATGTGTCAGAAACCAAAAAGGGGAGATGGTGTTGTTAAACGGCAATCAGACGGCAACGCTTCTTACCTATTATATATTATTACGCAACAAAGAATTGTTACGTTTGAGAGGCAAAGAGTTTGTTATCAAAACTATTGTCACAAGCGAGCTTATCAAAGTTATTGCCGACAGTTTCGGTGTTAAATGTTACGATGTCCTTACGGGATTTAAATGGATTGCCGATAAGGTTTTGGAACTTGAAGGTAAGGAAAAATATATCGGCGGCGGCGAAGAAAGTTACGGATATATGCCTTCTGACATTGTAAGGGACAAAGACGCCGTTGCAACATGCTGTTTATTGGCGGAAATGGCTGCATGGGCAAAACAACAGGGCAGAACATTGTATGAAATCCTCCTTGAAATTTACCAACAATACGGTTATTATCAGGAAAGCCTGCTTTCAATAGTCAGAAAAGGCAAAACAGGTGCGGAAGAAATAGAAAAAATGATGTCGGATTTCCGTTTGAACCCTCCGAAAGAGATTTTAGGACAAAAAGTTGTTATGATAAAAGATTACCAACGGCAATTATCCGCAGATTTAGTCAAAAACACCACCGAGAAAATCACTTTGCCTGAATCAAACGTGTTACAGTTCTACTTAAAGGACGGAAGCAAAATCTCGGTACGTCCTTCGGGAACTGAACCTAAAATAAAATTCTATTTCGGTGTGAGAAGCGAATATTCAATAGGTGATAACTTTGAACAATTGCAGGAAAAATCCATCGAGAAAATAGAAAAAATCAAACAGGAACTGAATTTACAATAATCAAATTACAAGGGACTAAAATAAAACGCCGTTTTAATAAATTTTTATCGCTGATTAATTTATTAAAACGGCGTTTTAATATTTTTTTTACGGCGTCTTTTTTTAACCGTTAGATATCAGGAGTTTATAAAACCGTATTTTGCCTTCGTTTTACGTACAAATATTTCCGTTAAAGGCATTAAAAACCGATTGCTTTACAATGCCTCTGCAGCCTTCTTATACTTAAATTTCCAAAAGCAATATGTTGTTTTTTCTTTATTGCTTACATGCGGCACAACCTTATGTAAACCGACAGCAATTAGCCGACTTTGTTTTCCAAAGAGATGGAAAGAAGTTTTTGGGCTTCCACTGCGAACTCCATAGGCAACCTGTTAAGAACGTCTTTTGCGTAACCGTTTACGATTAATCCGATGGCACTTTCTTCGCTTATGCCTCTTTGGCGGCAATACATAAGTTGCTCTTCGGAAATCTTCGATGTAGTAGCCTCATGCTCCACTACTGCCGTCGAATTATCCACACTGATATAAGGAAACGTATGGGCACCGCATTTATCAGTCAAAAGCAGCGAATCGCATTGCGAAAAGTTCTTGGCATTCTCCGCACTTTTGGCTACTTTTACCAATCCGCGGTAAGAGTTCTCGCTTCTGCCCGCCGAAATACCCTTACTCATAATCGTACTTTTGGTATTTTTGCCCAGATGTATCATCTTGGTTCCCGTATCCGCCATCTGATAATTGTTAGTTACCGCAACGGAATAGAATTCCCCTATACTGTTGTCTCCCGCAAGCACGCAGGACGGATATTTCCACGTCAGAGCCGATCCGGTTTCCACCTGCGTCCACGAAAGTTTTGCATTGTTGCCTTTACATATGCCGCGCTTTGTTACAAAATTGAATATACCGCCTTTACCATCCTTATCACCCGGATACCAGTTCTGAACGGTGGAATATTTTACGTTGGCGTCTTTCATAACCACTATTTCAACGATTGCAGCGTGCAATTGGTTTTCGTCTCTTTGCGGAGCGGTGCAACCTTCCATGTAAGAAACCGATGCACCTTCGTCGGCAACAATCAGAGTACGCTCAAACTGTCCCGTACCTTTGGCATTGATGCGGAAATAGGTGGATAAATCCACTGGGCAATGCACACCCCTGGGGATATAACAGAAGCTACCGTCGGAAAATACTGCACAGTTCAGCGCAGCAAAGAAGTTGTCGTTGTAAGGCACAACACTGCCGAGATATTTTTGCACTAAATCGGGATGGTTCTTTATTGCCTCGCTCATAGAACAAAAAATAATGCCGTATTTTTGCAAAGTATCCTGAAAAGTAGTCTTTACGCTGACAGAATCCATCACCGCATCAACGGCAACACCTGCCAAAACTTTTTGTTCATGCAAAGGAATTCCGAGTTTATTAAAGGTATCCAAAATTTCAGGGTCAACCTCGTCAAGGGATTTCTTTTTGTTTTGTTTAGGTGCAGCATAATAGATTATATCCTGGAAGTTAATTTCGGGAATCTTCAAATGTGCCCACGTAGGCATTTTCATAGTTTGCCAAGTACGGAAAGCTTTTAAACGGTATTGTAAAAGCCACTGCGGTTCTTGCTTCATAGCGGATATTTTCCTTACAATATCTTCGTTAATTCCCTTACCGATATCGTCAGTTGCGATGTCGGTAACAAAACCGTATTTATACTGTCCGTCGGTTACATCATTAATTATTTTTTGCTCCTCATTCATAGCCGCATATCTAAATTTCAGACTGCAAAGTTACGAATAAATTTTCTTATAGACAACAACAATTAAGCATATAGATAATCGTACAAAAATAAACAGCGATAAAAATTTACTGATGTGCGATGAAAATTTATTAATGTGCGAGATTAATTTATTGATGTGCGATATTAATAAAACGATTACGCATCAAAATTTTTGTTATTATGATTAATTGTACTAAATTTGCAAAATAATATGAAAAAAGAATATATACATATAATGAAAATAATACTAAAATCCGTTTTGTTCATATTTATAATATCCTGTTTTTATTCATGTGAACCCGGACTTTATGACGATATGTATTTGCATTTAAGAAACAATACTTCAAAAACAATAGAATTAAATTTTTTGGAATGTGACTGCGGACAACATTCTGCACCTTATGACATACGTATGGAACCGTATAGTATTGTACACGTATATACTGTGGATTACGGTTGTACTGAGACTAAAAACCTTAGTATGGTTTTGGATAAATATATAACCCAAAAATTAAGAGATACAGTTATAGTAAGAGATGTAACTAATGATGAGGAAATGTATGTATATACGTCCGCAGATACTACGATGTATCAAAAAAATATTTTCAGAAAGTCAGATTGGACACTTGTGGGATCGCACCACGATGACAAAGAGTTAAGAAATTTCTTATATGTTGAATTTGTTATTGAATAAATCAAAGACAAACGTATTATAATAAAGGCATAGAATATATTGATATGCTTTTCCGGCATAAAGCAAACAGTATTATATTTTTAACGGACAATATATACTCATGTATAAGTATTGTGCAGTTTAAAAATATATATTAATTTTGCAGTCAAATTCTTTAAATTGTAAAATATAATGAAAAGCATATTGATATATTTAGGCATTGCGTTGCTTGCGTTTTGCAACGTGATTGCCCAAACTGACGGGACATTGGTTTTTGGCAGTGTAAAGAATAAACAAACCGACAAACATCTGCCCGATGCCGTTATCACGGTAAAAGGTACGGATATAAATGTACATTGTGATGCCACGGGGCATTTTGAGATCCATAATTTGAAGGAAGGTAAACATATATTGACGGCTTCTTTCATAGGATATGCTCCGCAGGATGCAGAAGTTATAATTCAGAAGAACAATCCCTCTCATATCAGATTTTTCTTGGAGAAATCTTCCGTCAATTTGGATCAAGTGGTTATTACGGGAACACGTACGGAACATTTTGTTAAAGACGTGCCTATCCGTACGGAAGTCTTGACTTCGCAATCCATAACACAAAAGAATGCACAGAATGTTTTCGAGGCTTTGGAAGCAGTTCCCGGTGTGAGAGTGGAGCAACAATGTCAGGCATGTAACTTCTCAATGGTTAGAATGCAGGGATTGGGAGCAGAGCATACGCAAATACTTTTGGACGGTGCCCCTATATATTCGGGACTTGCTGGAGTATACGGACTGCAACAGATAGGGACGGCGGATATTGACCGTTTGGAGATAGTAAAAGGAGCGGGCAGTGCTTTATACGGCAGCAGTGCTGTGGCAGGTGTGATAAACATAATAAGTAAAGAGCCTTCGTTTGAACCGTCCTTGAAAGCCGATTTACAAATGGGAAATTACGGCTACAAAAATATTAACCTGTCAGGGTCGATGCGTTACAAAAGTGTAGGTGTAAACCTTTTTGTCCAAAGAAATGAAGCATCTGCCATAGACGAAACACAAGACGGAGATACAAGAAGCGAGGTTAAACACAAAGACGGCATATCCGACAGAGTTAACAGTACGGTTACCAATATGGGAGTAGGTTTTTATTTCTTTAATCCGTTCACAGATGCTGACAAATTGGTACTCCGTATTAAAACAACGGACGAAATGCGTTACGGCGGAGTGATGACAGACGATTTATATTTGAATCCTTTCTCATTGGGTACGGAAAACATACGTACAAACCGTATTTCGTCAGATTTGATATACACATTGCCTTTGTCTTACCGTAAAGAAATTTCGTTATCCGCCGCATACGTCCATCACAAACGCAATGCCACCAATGATACATTCCTTAACAGTTACAGGGATTCGCATCAGACGGAAGAAAGCCCTGAAGGAGAAGACCCGGATATAGAACTTATGCGTCCTTATCTTGCAACGGAGAACACATTTACCGCATCTGCAACATTTTCTTCCAAACATAAGCAACATAATTTTCTTGCAGGTATTCAGACTTATTTGACCCGATTGGACGAAACTGGATTGTATTGCATTGATGACAATACTAACGCTTATTATGGACAGGCATATACTTCCACGGGTAAGAAACATGCGAACGAATTGGGGATTTTTATTCAGGATGAGTGGAATATCATTCACGAATTGACAGTTGTGCCTGGTATAAGGATTGATTGGCATAATTCCGACGAAGAATATTCCGCAGATAAAACAATTTATGACGGTGCATTCCCAAAAACTGAATTCAATGAAACATCCGTCAATCCGCGTTTGGCTCTTAAATATGAGATAACCGAACAATTTATTCTCCGTGCCAATATAGGAACAGGTTTTAGGGCACCTTACGGATTTTCCGAGGACTTACATCTTTGCAGCGGATCGCCGCGTGTTTGGAAATCGTCTGATTTGAAAGGTGAAAGTTCGGTAAGTTACAACCTGTCGGCTGATTATTATGCTAAAAAATTTCAATTCAGCGTTAATTTGTTCAGAACGGATTTGAAAAATAAGATTCAGTTTATTCCTGCCGAAGATAACGTCAAACTTCTGGGATATACTTATCAGTGGGAGAATATTGACGACGCTTATGTACAGGGTTTGGAGTTGGGCTTGAGAACTAATTTTATTAAAGACGTGGATTTTGAAATGGATTGGACTTTCAATCAAGGTAAATTCAAACATGAAAGAAAGGAATGGTCTGATCCGGATGACGAAACCAACCAAGAGTTTCCTAACCGTTTGAATTATGCCAAGGAGAGTAAATATATATCACGTTTTCCTTCGTTTACAGGAGATTTTACTTTGGACTATACTCCGGATACATGGACATTTTCCCTTACGGGGTCGCTTCAAGGCAGTATGTATATTGATTACAATTCCGCTGATGACGGTAATGCATCCAAAATTAAGAAAACAACACCGTTTATGTTGTTTAATTGCCGCATAGCAAAGAAAATAGGCAACAACTTCACTGTTTATGCAGGCGGAAAGAATATTTTCAACTACATTCAGGATGAAAAACACACCGATGATGCAGCTTTTATGTATGCTCCCGTATATGGTGCTACATGGTACGCAGGCCTTACGGTTAAATTATAAGGCTAAAACATGTTTTTGTTTAATTGTCCGATTTTTTCAATATAATGGATGAAACACCGTTCATATAAATATAATCATCTTGCTTTTTATTGCGGTAATATGCATTGCCGTTTTTCAGAAGTATTGAAGGATTATCATATTTATAAGGAATTTTGAATTTAACTTTCTTTTTGCTCGGATTGATTGCTATTATCACCGTATCCTGTCCGTCGGCACGCTGATAAACCAGTGGATAATCAACGTTTTCTTTATTTAAAAGCATCCAATCACTGTCATTGGCTAATGCTTTCTCCGTTTTACGCAACCAGATAAGCCTTTTTGTGAAGTTCAGAAGCGATGACGGATCTTTTTCCTGCGCTTTGACGGTTATTTTGCCGTTTTCCGTGTCTACGGGGTAATATAAATTTTCGGTAGAAGACAGAGAAAATCCCGCATTGTATGCATCTGACCATTGCATCGGCGTTCTTGTTCCGGCACGTTTGCCTGCACCTTCTTTTTCTTTAATATCCCGCTGATATTTAAGCCCTATTTCATCGCCGTAATATATAAACGGCACGCCAGGCATGGTTAAAAAGAAAGTCATTGCTGTTTTCAATTGATTGAAATCATTTCTCGTGCCGCAATTGATGCGTACGAAATCGTGATTTCCGCTTGGTAAAGAAATAAATCCTTTATCTTTTGTGGCAAAGTAGGCTTGGGAAAAATTTTTTGCAAACTCTTTTATACTTCCTTTGCCGCTTTTGTCAAAATAGCAGTAGTCATAATCACCGCAATCGGGCACACCTTTTTGGAAAAATAAAGAAGGATAGCCTTTTATTCCGAAATGAATCATAAAATCTATATGAAAACCCGCTTCAATTGCTTCTTGAGGGTTGCTCCATTCGGCAATAAGAACTTTATCGGGATAATTATTGTCCAGCCAAGCCCTGAAATCCTGCCAAAGTTTGATATTCTCTTGTTTATCAGGGTCGTTTTTTATCAAAGACGAAGCCATATCGACACGGAATCCGTCAACACCCTTGTCAAACCAATAAGCCATGACTTCTTTCATCTTTTTACGTACCTGCATAGGCTCTTTGTCGTACGGGGATTGCTGACTTTTATCGTTAGTGTCCCTTTGGGCGAAGCCGTAATTCAATGCAGGCTGAAATTCAAAGAAATTTTTCCTGTAATATTTACCGTGCGGACAGTCGGCAAGCCCGAAACTGCCCCATGTTGCGATCTGTGGATCGTTAGTCAGATGTCTGCGGGTAAGGGTTGCAAGTTCATCATCGGCAATACTGTCGGTAAAGATATAAAATCCGTAATAAGGGTTGTCAATATCCCCTTGTGCGGATTGTTTGTACCACAGACATTCTTTACTTGTGTGTCCCGCCACCAGATCCAAGCAAACACGTATACCTTTTGCATGCGCAGAGTCAATAAACCTTTGAAAATCGTCTTCATTACCGAAACGCTTATCCGTTTTGAAGAAATCAATAACGTCATATCCTCCGTCAAGCCATCCTGATTCGAAGATAGGATTAAGCCACAGCGCATTAACACCCAAAGACTGGATATAATCCAATTTTTCCGTTATTCCGTTCAAATCACCGATCCCGTCAGAGTCACTGTCTTTGAAAGAAGACGGATATATTTGATAGAAAACGGCATCTTTAAGCCATTGCGGATAGTTTTGTGCGTTTAATAAGCCGTTTAAAAGTAATGTAAAGGCAATAAACAAATATATTTTTCTCATAAGATGATGATTTTAAAATACAAAAATAAGTAAATATTCTTTGCAATAAGTATATGTAAAACAAAAAAATTACTTAATTTTGCAAAAAACAGATATTTTATGAATAGTTTTAATGAAAAAATAACTGCATTACTGAAGAAATTTGCATTTTTTGCAGAAAAGCAGACAATAGATGATGATTTGAAAAACACGCTTACCGAGGCTATAAAATCGAAATTCGGAAATTATGACAACGTACTTACAGTAGACAAAGAATATTTTGATTTACGTATAGCAGCATTTGAAAACGGTGAGGTTAAACAGTTGTTTCCTGCGGTTAATTCCGTAAATAAAACCGAACATGAGCGGACAATGAATTTGATAAAGGACTTTGTCAAATTTGAAATGAATGATTTGGCGGAGTTTTACGGTAAGACGGATTGTAAAACCGAGGATTTAAAGGAATTTGTTAACTTTACCTACCGACCTGTTGCCAACAAAAGCGGTGAAAACCGCATATTGGGAGCTTTTTTCAATATTGTATTGTTTATTTTCAATGACGGAAGATTGGAATTTTCGGTAAAACCTACCGTGAATACGGTTTTGACAAGCGAAAAATGGATTTCGGACGAAAAAATATTAAGATTGTTGCAATAAAGCAACATCTTATATAATGCCGCTGCAAGGCTAAATTGTAATAAAAGGCAAACGTCGTAACGCTGTTAATGATTTGCCTTTTCTTTTGCACAAAAATGCGGCAAAAAAAAACGCTTTTTTAGAGGTTTTGTAAGTAATTGATTTTCAGTATAAGGCATAAGACAAAAATAATCAGCCTGATTAATTTATTAATCAGGCTGATTATTTTACTGAAACGCCGTTTTAATTTTGTATAACGGCGTCTTATTATTTTTATTTAAAATTTACCGCCCAGCCAGCGCACGATATCCATACCGTTTGCGTATATCAGTAAGGCAAAAAGAAGAATCATACCTACCGTTTGGGCTCTTTCCAAGAATTTGTCGCTTGGTTTTTTACCCGTTATCATTTCCCAAAGAGTGAAAACTATATGTCCACCGTCCAATGCAGGTATAGGCAAAATGTTCATGAATGCCAAAATTATTGAAAGGAATGCCGTCATCGTCCAAAAGCGCAGCCAGTCCCATGCTTCAGGGAATAAACTTCCTATTGTGCCGAATCCTCCCAATTGGGACGCACCTTCTTTGGTGAAAACAATCTTGAATTGTTTTACATACGAAACCAAAGTCTCCACTCCGTAGGAAACACCCTTCGGAATGGATTCGAAAAATCCGTAAGAATGGTGGTCATATTTTACATTGGATAGAAAATTTTTAGGAGCAGCCCCTATCAATCCGTCTTTTCCCAACTGAATTCTTACACTGTCCAACACATTGTTGCGGTAAAACGAAACGACAACGGGAGCATTAACATAGCGGGCAAGTTTCATCTTAAACTCGGAGAAAGACGAAGTTTGCTGACCGTTGATTGCTACCAAACTGTCTCCTTTTTGCAATCCTGCCTTTTCACCCAACGAATTATCTGCAAAACTTTCTATAACAAAAGGAAATCTCGGCACGGCAAATTGTTTTTCACCCGCTCCTACCATTTCTTTTGCGAAGTTTTTGGATAATTTCAAAGTAACGGTGTCGTTATTCCGCAAAACCTTTACGTCAGTAGCCCCGTTAAGCAACAATTCATTAACAACGTCTTTCATTTCATACATATCTTTGCCGCCGATTGAAAGAACATAATCGCCGTTTTTGAATCCGTATTTTTGTGCCGTCAGATTGTAGTCATAACCGTAAGGAACGTTTTTCAGAGGTAGGGTATCCGTTCCCCAATGAAACATAATAGCCGAATAAATCACCAACGCACCGATAAAATTGACTAACACACCGCCCGAAATAATAAGAAGTCTTTGCCAAGCTTTCTTACTGCGGTATTCCCATGGCTGAACTGTTTCGGCAAGTTTGCTTCCGTCGGTGTTATTTTCGTCGATCATACCTGCAATTGAGCAATAACCTCCGAAAGGCAGCCAACCGATGCCCCATTCCGTATTGTCAGGATATTTTTCAAACTCTTCGGGAGATTTGGATGAGAAGAAAGAAAAATGCCATTTGCCTTCATACTTTTTTGCTCTCAACAAAGAGAACCAAGGATTGAAAAACAAATAGAATTTTTCCACACGTGTTTTAAATAATTTTGCAAAAAAGAAATGTCCGCCCTCGTGAATCAACACAAGAAATGACAGACTGAGCATAAGTGCCAATAATTTCATTTGATATAATGCTTTTTAATTTATTAGTTGCTGTATTTTAATTTGCAAAGGTACGAATAAATTTTTGTAAAACACTAATTAATTGACTTAATATGCCAAATTAAAAATAAAATTGTAACTTTGCAACCTTAAATAAAACATTTACCGATATGAAATCGATGACAGGTTACGGCAAAGCCGCAAAAGACTACATGAACAAGACCCTTAATGTTGAAATACGGACGCTTAATTCCAAACAGGCCGATATAAATATACGTATTCCCAATGTTTACAGATGTATTGAGATAGAAATACAAAATTTGATAAAGCAAAAACTTGAAAGAGGGAAGATTGATTGCTTTATTACCATATCTTATCAAAAAGGTGCGGCATCATTGGATATTAATGAGCAGTTGTTCAGAGATTACTACACACAATTGGACAATTTGATGTCATCCGCAGGGGCGGATAAGGGATTTTTGACACAGTTTATATTATCCCGTGATGATGTTAACCAACCGCAGGATGATGAACTGCCGCAGGAGGAAAAACAAGCACTGATTGATTGCGTCAATCAGGCAATTGAAGGCGTTAATCAGTACAGATTGACCGAAGGACAGGCACTTAAAGAAGCTTTTATTAAGCATATAGATAATATAGAACGGTTTGCCGCAGCGACAGAACCGTTTGAAAAAGACCGCGTGCCGAAAATAAAAGAGAAATTGATTAACCGTTTCAAGGAATTGAATATTGAGGGAGTGGAGCAGGCAAGATTGGAGCAGGAACTTATATTTTATTTGGAGAAATTGGATATAACCGAAGAGCGCGTAAGGCTTAAACAGCATATAAACTATTTCCGTCAAAGTATGCAGTCACAGGAAACTATCGGCAAGCAATTAGGATTTATTGCACAGGAGATGGGAAGGGAGATAAATACGTTAGGAAGCAAAAGTAACGAAGCTGACATGCAGAAATTGGTTGTTCAAATGAAGGATGAATTGGAAAAAATCAAGGAACAGTCGGCAAATGTACTTTAATATATAATATCAGCGGTGTATGAATGCAAACCGTACGCATGAAATACAAAGACAGGGCTTTTTCAACGCAGCCCTGTCTTTTGTTTTATAATTATTTTGTATTAACAACTATTCGCAATAAAGGTTTACCATATTCTGGATTGATTTGGTGCAGACAGGACAAAACGGAGTCAAGTCCCGCATCATGCAATGCTGATAAGGACGGTAGAATCCTTTTGAAATATAACTTGCACCTTCGAAAACACCGACTTTGTTTTCGTATTCCTTGGTTTGAGGCGTAGGGACAGGGGTGTCTTTATCCATCATATAGCCCCATTTCTTTGAAAAATCCACCAAAGTCGTGATATTGTCTTCGTAAGGTTCCGCTTTCACGGAAGACATTCCCGCCTGTGAATCATTTTCAGAGTATTCATCGCCAAGACCTGCAAAACTGTGGGAAAATTCATGCACTATAACCTCTTTACTCCTATCTCCCATGTAACAGGTTGCATAATAATTATAGATGCCTCCGCCTCCGTACGTATCGCTGTTACAAACCATGATAATGGCATCGCAAGGCACCAAATCCACAACGTCATATAATTCCCACAAATTGCGTGTCATTATATAACGCGGCGATCCGAAGGTATTATATTCCACACCCAAATCGCTGTTTTTTACTTCAGAGTCTTTCAAACCGCCTATTCCGCTTTCTTTGGCGTATCTTTCCACTGCCGTTATCTCTATTTTGTCTTTCAAACTCTTGTAAGGTTCTTCGGAAAACATATATCCAGCCATTTTCTCCAAATCCCGCATCATTTTTTCTTTGTCTTCTTCAGTGTAACCTACTGGAATCAAAACCAAATCCACACGTTTGTCAACCGTTCTGCCTGTTTCGTTCAGTTTTATCAGATGAGGTTTTGACGGTTTGGCTTTTTTGAAAAAGAAATCTATAGGACGTATTTCGTTTTTGTCTATTTCATAACGTGCCACTTCTTTAAAATTATTGACACTGTCTCTTACCGAGAATGCTATCTCAACCTGAATGTCTTCTTTGGGACAAGGAACGGTTATCACCTCTTCGAAATTGCCGCACATCTTGGTTGCTTCATCCATTGAAAGCCATTCGTTGAACAAAGACGATACTCCTTTGGAAAAAATCAATTTCTGTGAGTCTTTTTCGTACAAACTGATCAAGTAAGCGCCGTTATCCGTTCGGTCAATAAGGTTTTTACGGCTGCCTGAATAGTAAGGAATTTCTTTCATCTGATTAATAGTGAAATAATCCACACCCTGACGGCCCGAATGAGAGTAATCAATCCTCAAACCCTTATTCTCAAAATATTTATCCCACTGTCCGTAAGACAAAAAAGGCAAAATACTTAATGCTGCAAGCACAATAATCTTTATATTTTTCATATTACCGAATTTTTCTGCAAAGATAAGCAAATTTATCATTACTTGTATGCAATCATCAATAATAAAACTTTTATGCTGCCTCATATTAATTAACCTGCGTATCGGATTAATACATTTTTGTGACGGAATTTTGCCTAAAAAAAGCACTTTGTGAAAATAAGACGCCTTCCCGCCAAAATAATCAGGCTGATCAGTGAAATAATCACGCAGATTAGTAAATTATTCTGCGTGATTATTTTTGCGTTTTGTAACTTGATGAAAATCACATGTATATTCAGGCGGATTTTTTTGCCCTGAAAACTGCCTGAAATGATGCCTTAAAAACTCCTTTTTTGCAGTTAAAAACAGAGGATACCGTCAGGGTTAAAATTTATAGCCCAAGGAAAATTTCAGATAATTATAAAATTCTCCGTCTTCCCATATCAAACGGAAGAAAAGGGCGTCATAACTGCTTACCATAGCTTTTCCGCTTCGTAAAGACAGCAAAGAGTAGTTCCAATCCGCAGCCAAAAACCAATGATCGCTGAAATAATATTCCCCGCCGACTGAAAAATTCAATCCCCATTTGCGGTATTCGGGATATTCGGTCTGTTCCAATCCCGCAAAGGTTTCTTTATGCGAAATAAGCACCGAAGGAGTCAAACCTATCTTGATATTGATTCTGTCGGAATACAGATACTTGTAATAAAGTGCCAAATCAACGTAGGATGCCGTTATTTCAACCCTGAAATCAGTCTCGGGTTTGCTTTCAATTCCGCTTCCTTTGAATACATACAGCAATTCGCCCTGCAAAGCCGACTGTCTGCCTATTTGCCTGTTGATAAAAAGGCCGCCTTGCGGTCCTATAAAGTGAAAACCTCCCATACCGTCACCGTCAACCTGCGATATGCTTGCTCCTGCAAGTATTCCGGCTTTGAATTCCTGCGACTGTGCGGTTATAAAAGCGGATATTAATGCCGTTAAGATGAGTAATTTTTTCATAATTAAGGATAAAATCAATATTGTTGGATATAAGGATTGTTTGACCGTTCGTATTCTACGTCTGTTTGCGGGCCGTGTCCGCACAGGATGACGGTATCAAGCGGTAAGGTCATGATATTGTTGTTTATGTTGTCCACAAGTTCGTCCAAATCGCCTCCGAAAAGATCCGTTCTGCCTATTGTTTGACGGAAAACGGCATCTCCGACAAATACTGCATTGTCCGAAGGGGAATAATAGGCAATTGAACCCGGGCAATGTCCGCTTGCATTTAATGTTTTCAGTGTGTAGTTGTCTCCGAAAGAGATTTCTTTTCCGTAATTAATGTATTCAAACGCCACATCGGTCATATCAACGGGCTGGAAGTTCATACCTTGGGCTTGAAGCGTGAAGATATGGAAAATTTTCTTGCCGTTTTCATGCATTGTTATAGGGATATTGTATTTTCTTGCCAAATCCGCCATGCCGCAGAAGTGATCGAGATGGGCATGAGTCAAAAGAAGTTTTTTAACCGACAGATTATTGCTTTCTATAAACGAAAAAAGCTCTTGTTTTTCCGTTTGTTCGTTACAACCTGCGTCAATAATTACGCATTGTCCCGTTTTATCGTAAAGAACAAACGTATTAACTTGAAAATGATTGAATACAAATTGTTTTATCATAGGGTTGTTGCAATTATTTGTGATATAAATCCGAAATATTTTGCAAATATACGATTTATTTCCGTAACAGTAAGAGCGGATTTGCAATTTATCACATTCCTGCGTGTACCGTGTTGTTCTTCTTGCCGCATAATTTGCTTTTTATTATTTACAAAATGTTCTAATTCAAAATTTAGTTGTACCTTTGCAAAAAATTAATAACATTAAATAATGGAAGATACAAGCGAACAAACCGAAGACGACACACCCTTGAAGAAAATACTTGTTATAAGGTTTTCCTCCATAGGTGACATCGTACTTACCACTCCCGTAGTGCGGTGTTTGAAAAGTAAATACAAAGACTGCGAAATTCATTTCCTGACCAAACAGCAGAATACATCCATTTTGGAAAACAATCCTTATATAGACAGAATCCATGTGTATAATAAGGCGGTCGGATTGCATACTTTGATAAAGGAATTGAAGAAAGAAAATTTTGATTTCGTCGTTGATTTGCATAAAAACTTGAGAAGCAAACGTATTTTGCTTGCTTTGCGCAAACCGCACGGCACTTTCGATAAATTAAACTTCAAGAAATGGCTTTATGTCCGCACAAAAAAGAATGTAATGCCCGATGTGCATATTGTGGACCGCTATTTTGACGCCGTAAAAAGACTTGATGTCAGAAACGACGGGCGGGGTTTGGATTTCTTTTTGCAGGATGAGGATTATATATCGCCTGATGCATTGCCTTTATCGTTTCAAGACGGGTATATTGCAATAGCTGTGGGAGCCAAACACGTAACCAAACAAATTCCTACCGATATAATAATCGCAATTTGCGAGAAATTGGAGGGCAATATCCTGCTTTTGGGCGATATAAACGACAAGATAAAAGCCAATAAAGTGGAAAACGCCATAGGATCGCGTGTTTTTAACGGTTGCGGAGCCTATTCACTGACACAAACGGCGGCATTGATTGACACATCATCGGGAATAATAACCGCAGATACGGGACTAATGCACATAGCAGCGGCAAGGAAGAAAAACATCATCAGTTTGTGGGGCAATACAGTCCCTGAATTCGGTATGTATCCTTATTTGCCTGAAAAAGATTGCAATTGCCAGAGCGTTATATATGAAGTCAAGGGATTGAAATGCCGTCCGTGCAGCAAATTGGGCTATAAAAAATGTCCGCACGTGCATTTCAAATGTATGAAACAGCAGGATACTTTAAAGATTGCCGAAACGGCTAACAAATGGACGCAAAGCGATAATACC
Organism: Bacteroidales bacterium; assembly: GCA_017633985.1. GTDB lineage: Bacteria > Bacteroidota > Bacteroidia > Bacteroidales > P3 > Scybalousia_A. Next base: position 122,457 of record JAGBOF010000036.1, on the reverse strand, counting down.
TGAAGGTTGAAACGTAAGTTTAGACCCGCAATTAAAAGCAATCAACACCGTAATAAATATTGTATTAACAGCAAATAATTATGCCCGATATTGAAATAAAACATAAAAAAGAAGTATTGGCATTCGACCGTATGCTTTCATTGATGGAACAAGTCAGGACGGAATGCCCGTGGGACAACGCACAGACAAATGACAGTTTGAGAACCCTTACAATTGAGGAATTATACGAACTCTCGCAGGCAATACTTGACAGAAATGACGAGGACATAAAAAAAGAACTCGGCGACGTGATGATGCATGTCGTTTTCTATGCATTGATAGGTAAAGAAAAAGGAAAATTCGATATAACCGACGTTTTGGATTCACTTTCCGAGAAATTAATCCGCCGACATCCGCATGTGTTCAATAAAGATCTTAACTTGACAGCGCAGGATGTGGAAAAGAATTGGGAACGTATTAAACTCAAAGAGGGTAACCGTTCGACATTTGCGGGAGTTCCGCAGACGCTGCCGTCTTTGATAAAAGCCTACCGTCTTCAGGATAAAGCCAAAGGGATAGGTTTTGATTGGAAAAGCAAAGAAGATGTTTGGAAAAAGGTGGAAGAAGAAATAGGGGAGTTGAAAGAAGAAGAAAACAAGGCAGGCGGAGCAAAGAATACGGAACTTGAATTCGGCGATGTGTTGTTTTCGTTGATTAATTACGCACGTTTTATAGACGTTAATCCCGATACGGCATTGGAAATGACCAACCGTAAGTTCAAAAGAAGGTTTGAATACATGGAGACCAAAGCCAAGGAAAACGGTAAGCCTTTACAGGATATGAATACCGACGAAATGGAAGAACTTTGGCAGGAGGCAAAGCAGAAAGAAAAGGTTTTATAGCCACAGAACATAAAGCCGCAAAAATAAGACGCCGTTTTAAAAAATTATTCTGCGTGATTAAAAAAATATTCTGCGTGATTAAAAAATTTTTACGCCTTAAAAATTTACGCTTATGTAATTGTGTGGAAAACAGATGCTAACAAAAGTCCCAAAAACGGTCTTAAAAATGGCTTTTGGGCAATAAAATATCGCTGTATAGGGAATTCTTTATAATTTTCCGTAACTTTGCATTTTCTTTTTGAGAAATTGAAAGATTTTACAATGGAAGATACTTTTAAATACAATGTATTAGATAAAATTAATTCACCGCAGGACGTAAAGAAACTGGATATTGACGGATTAAAGACACTTTGCGGTGAATTAAGACAATATATAATTAATGTATTAAGCGAAAACCCGGGACATTTAGCCTCGTCTTTAGGAACGGTTGAACTCATAGTTGCTTTGCATTATCTTTTTAATGTACCAGAAGATACTTTGGTTTTTGACGTAGGACATCAGGCTTACGCACATAAGGTGCTTACGGGCAGGAAAGAACAATTTAAACAGATAAGGAAGCTTGGCGGTTTAAGCGGATTCCCCAAAAGAAGTGAAAGCATATATGATAATTTCGGTACGGGGCATGCTTCCACATCGGTTTCGGCATCGTTGGCCATGGCTTTGGCGGATAAGATAGCGGGGAATGACAAAAATTTTCACATTGCGGTAATAGGTGACGGTAGTATGACGGGCGGGATGGCGTTTGAGGCGTTGAACCATGCGGGAAGTACGTCTGCCAATTTGCTTGTTATACTTAATGACAACGGTATCAGTATTGACAAACGCGTGGGGGCGATGAGCCAATATTTTACCAATATCACTTCTTCTGCCAAATACAATAAGGTAAAGAATCAGATATGGAATGCGCTCGGAGGCAATAAAGACGAATACAACAAGCACCGTACGTTTTTTCGTTCAATACTTCTTTTCTTTAAAAACCTGTTTGCGGGTCAGAGCAACTTCTTTGAGGCACTGCATATACGTTATTTCGGACCTATTGACGGTCATGATTTGCCTACGTTGATTTCCACGATAGAGAAATTGAAGAAAATACAAGGGCCGAAACTGTTGCATATAGTTACGACAAAGGGTAAGGGTCTTCCGCTTGCGGAAAACAATCCTACGGTATATCATGCACCCGGTGTTTTTGATGCCAAAACGGGAGAAAGAGAGAAAAAGACGGCAGATAACGGTCAGCCGTTGAAATTTTCGGAAGTTTTCGGCAAGAGTTTGGTTGAATTGGCGGAAAGATATGATAACATAGTGGCAATTACTCCTGCAATGCTGTCGGGTTCTTGCTTGAATGAAATGAACGTACGTTTCCCTGAACGGACCTTTGACGTGGGTATAGCCGAAGAACATGCAGTTACTTTGGCAGCGGGGTTTGCAACAAGGAATATAAGACCGTTTTGCTGTGTTTATTCTTCGTTTTTGCAACGTTCATTCGACCAAATAATCCACGATGTTGCTCTTCAGAATCTGCCCGTAACGCTTTGTATAGACAGGGCGGGGCTTGTCGGTGATGACGGGGCGACGCATCACGGAGTTTTTGACTTGTCCTATCTTAATATGATTCCTAATATGATAGTTGCGGCACCTAAAGATGAGGTTGAGATGCGCAATATGATGTTCACTTCGTTGAGTATTGATAAACCTTTTGCTATTCGCTATCCGCGCGGCAGCGGTTTTGTTGCTGATTGGAGGAAGGAATTTTCTTTAGTTGAGGTAGGCAAGGCGGAAGAAATATACGCAGGCAAACAAGTTGCCGTATTATTTATAGGAACAATAGGCAAGGAATGTACGGATGCGGTGAATGAACTTAAGAAAGAAGACAAAGAAGTCGGATTGTATAATTTCAGGTTTTTAAAACCGTTGGACAAAGATATGTTATGCCATGTTTTTGATACATATAATTATATAATAACGGTTGAAGACGGAGTTAAAACAGGGGGATTCGGTTGGAGCGTAACGAATTTTGCAGCGGAAAACTCATTTAGCAACCATATTACCGTATTGGGCATTGATGATAAATTTATTCAGCACGGCAGCATTAAACAATTAAAAGAAATATGCGGGATTGATAAGGACAGTATCAAGAGAGAAATTTTAAAAAAATTGAATTAAAATTTTGCTAATACAGAATAATTATTTAATTTTGCATCCTATTATACTGAAATGTTGATTAGACTAATACTAACAATCAAATATCAATAACAATGAAAAAATTATTATTTGCAGTGGCAAGTTTGGCTCTCGGATTCGGAGCTTTTGCCCAGGAGGGTGCCGATACGTTGGCAATCAGCAAAGACGTGCAACCCCGTAATGCCGTCATAGAAGAGTATACGGGAAACTTGTGTACATGGTGTCCTGACGGACATAAAAGAGTTTCGGATTTTGCAAAAACATATCCGGGAAGAGTAGTGCCTATCAATATACATACAGGCGGATTTGCACAACTTTACGAAACACCTTACGGTTCTGCTATCGAAGGACAGACGGATTTGCAAGGTTATCCTTCGGGATCTGTTAACAGAAAAATAAATTACAATTCTAAAAAGGTTACTGCATACGACAGAGGTCAATGGGCAGCTGTTGGCGGTAATATAATGAAAGAAGAATCTCCTGTTAATATTGCAGCAAAGGCTGAAATCAACGGTCAGACAAGAGAAATGACTGTTACCGTTAAGGTTTATTACACTAAAGATTTGGAACAGGATTTCAGTTTGGTTAATGTGCTTCTTATGCAGAACAATATATTGGGACCACAGACCGGTATGGATAAAAATCCTGAACAAATTGTTGACGGACAATACCGCCACATGCACATGTTAAGAGACATGATAACCGGACAATGGGGTGACACAATAGCAAAAGACGTGGTAAAGAAACTATCAAGAATCGATACCATAATGACGACGAATGTAATAGACACAGTTATCAGTGATGATAACGACACTACTTATACATACGATACCGTCTATACTTATGACTCAATCTATGCAATTCCTGCAGGAACTTACATCGTAAAACAATACACATATACCGTTCCTGAAACTATTAAAACCGATGATTCCCATTCGGAAGTTGTTTTCGGAGACCTTGACGTTGTAGTATTTATTACTGACGGACACGATGCAGATGCTCCTAATATTAAAGGACCGAATATTTGGACGGGATTGACCATTGAACCTTCTTATACAGAAATGGAAGGAGTAGGAGCAAACATTACAGGTGTTACATTAACCCCTGATGTAGCTTGTAAGAATGCAGCATTTCCTATTGTAACAATAAGAAACAATCATTCTACTACAATAGAAAGCGTAGAATTGGAATACACCAATGCCGCTACTAACAGTACTGTTACTTACGAATGGAAAGGTTCTGTAGAATTATTCAAAACAGCAACTATTGTTTGCGAAAACCCTATTGAAGTTGAATCTGGAAAATCAAATACCGTAAGCGTTAAGATAGTTAAAATAAACGGAATTGAAATTGAAGACGCTAAAGCATCTACTGCAAAGATTACAAGATCAGTTGCAAATTCAGGACCTGCACCTATAAAGATTACATTGAAGACTGACAAAAATTGTTCGCAAATCAGTTGGACTGTTGTAGACTCTGAAGGCAATGTATTGAAAGAAGGCGGTCATTATGAAGGTTCAAAAATAATGCGTGATACTATTATCTTGGAAGATTTGGCTGACGGATGCTACAGTTTCGTTCTTGTAGATGAAGGAAATGACGGAGCAACAAGCGGAAACTACAAAATCTATGACGCATTAGATAATATCTTGGCTTCAAACACTACAGGTGAATGGGCAGGCGGCGAAGCTGCTGACTTCAAAGTAGGCGAAGTAAGTTTGATTGATGTAAATGACAACATATTCCAATCAATCGTTTATCCTAATCCTGCAAAAGATATGATGACTTTGAGCTTAAATGCAGTTAATTCAGACAATGCAACTATAAACGTTGTTGATTTGACGGGAAGAACGGTTATCAATCTTGGCAACCAAAACATAAAGAGCGGTGAAAACCTAATCAACATCAACACATCCAACCTTGAAAACGGTATGTATTATGTAAGAGTTATCACACGCAGCGGAATGGTTGTAAACAAATTCTCCGTAGCAAAATAAAGCAAGGTTTAGATAAATAAACTGAATTTTTAAAGGCGGCAGGTGCAAAATCTACCGCCTTTTTTATATCTTTGCAAATTATTTTTAGAAATATAAAAAATGTTTTATTGCTAACCATTTCAAAACAATAAGAAAATATGACAGATTACGGTGAACACAACCAAGAGGACATGCAGTTCGGTTATCAGAAACTTGAACGTTACAATCCCAGAACGATAGAAAAATTAGCCGGACATTACAAAGAAATATTACAGCTTGTGGGCGAAGACCCCAACCGTGACGGACTTTTAAAAACACCCGAAAGAGTTGCCAAGGCCATGCAATTCTTTACTCACGGATACGATATGAACCCTGCCGAGATACTTAAAAGTGCCATGTTTAAGGAAGATTACAAACAGATGGTAATCGTTAAGGATATAGAAATATATTCCCTTTGCGAGCATCATCTGGTGCCTTTTTTCGGAAAGGCTCATGTGGCATACATTCCTAACGGCACGATCGTAGGATTGAGCAAAATCCCGAGAGTTGTGGATTGTTTCGCCCGCAGATTGCAGGTTCAGGAACGTATGACAAGGGAAATTCTGACCTGTATACAAGAGACGCTGAACCCTCTGGGAGTTGCCGTAGTGATAGAGGCAAGGCATTTGTGCATGAGTATGCGCGGCGTGCAAAAACAAAATTCCCTTACAACCACATCCGATTTTACGGGAGCATTTAAGAAAGATCAGCGGACAAGAGAAGAATTTATGCATTTGATAGGCGTACATCTTAATTAGAAGCAGAATTTCTTCGGATTGAAAGGAAATTTTACTTGAAAATACAGCCTGAAAAAAGCATTGAAATAGCCGTTTGTAAGACATTGAACCATAATTAAATAAAAAAGACGCCGTTTTAAGAAATTAATCTGCGTGATTATTTTACTGAAACGGCGTTTTAATTTTTTAAAACGCCGTGTTATTTCCGCATAACGGCATAACGGTTGTTTAAAATACCCCAAAGATATGCACTTAGGTCGTATAAATATTGCCATTCAAAATTTTTTTCGTAAATTTGCGTTTTAATATTACGCAATAAAAAGAAAGGATATAATATTATGACTTTTTTAGGAATAAACGGATTGTATTGGATTATATTTATAGGCGTTGCGGTAGTTTCGTGGATAATACAGAACGCTTTACAAAAGGCTTTTAAGGATTATTCTTCCATACCGAGCGAGGGATATTTGACAGGAAAGGACGTTGCACAGAAGATGTTGCACGACAATGATATTTACGATGTTCAGGTTGTTTGTATACCGGGGCAATTGACGGATAACTACAATCCTACCAACAAGACACTTAATTTAAGCAAAGAGGTCTATTACGGCAATTCCGTTGCATCGGCTGCAGTTGCTGCCCATGAATGCGGACATGCCGTTCAGCATGCTTTGGCATACGCACCGTTGCAGATGCGTTCGGCATTGGTTCCCGTTGTTTCGTTTTCCTCTAAATTCGTTCCGTGGATACTGATGGGAGGTATGCTTTTGTTGAAGGTATTTCCCGGACTTATGTTGGCGGGACTTATATTGTTCGGATTGACAACGCTGTTTTCTTTTGTTACTTTGCCCGTTGAGATAAACGCTTCGCAAAGGGCGTTGGCGTGGTTGAACAAAAGCAACATCACTTCGCCTGCCACACATCCCAAAGCACAGCGTGCATTGCGTTTGGCAGCGTATACATACGTCGTTGCGGCTTTAAGTTCTTTGGCAACATTGCTTTATTATGCAGTAATTTACATGGGAGGACGCAGGGATTAACAATGGCATTGAAAGAATTTCTCAAAAGTAAGGTATTTTTCAAACATTTATTGCTTATTGCAGCATCGTTTTTGGTGTTGATGTTCATTGTGTCGTGGATATTGAAGATTTACACGCGGCACGGGCAGGAATATGAAGTGCCTAATATAACGGGATTGAACATAAAGGATATAGAATCGAGCGAAGAACTCAAACATTTCGAAATAATGATACTTGATTCGGTTTTTAAAGAAGGGGTATTGTCGGGAACGGTGCTTACGCAGGATCCGAGTGAGGGTTCTTTGGTTAAAAGCGGCAGAAAAATTTACATAACCATTGCATCCTATTCGGGAGAGATGATACGCATGCCGTTATGTAAGGATAAAGGAATAAAATCTGCGGTACAAACTTTGGTTGATGCGGGTTTAAGGGTCGGCACTATAATGTACCGTACGGGAGAGATAGACAATATAGTTGCCGAACAACGTTACAAAGGCAAGCCTATCAATGTCGGCAGCGATATTATAACGGGTGAAGCGGTTGATTTGGTAGTTGAAGTCAGATCTACCACAGAGGAAGTTACCATGCCTGATATTCTTTCCAAGACCGAAGCCGAAGCCGAAGTTCTTTTGTGGAAAGCGGGTTTGAATATAGGAAGAAAAGTTTACCAAGGAGCTAATGAACCCAAGCATACGCGTGTTATAAGTTACAGTCCTACTTCCCGTAAGATTATGATAGGTTCTGCGGTAAATCTTACGTTTATGAATGATTCCGAAAGAGCATATAAACGCCAGATAGAGGATTTTCAGCAAGAGAGATTGATTGAACAACAAATAGAAGATAGTGATACTGCAGCCGTTCAAACCGATGTAGAAAGTGAGTAAGAAGATGAAAAGCGTTAGTATGTTAAAATTATTTGTTGCAATACCAAGATACCGCTCTACGGTGATAAAACGTATTTGTTTTACGGTTGTAATTCTTTGTTCTGTCGGCATTATAGAGGGACAAAACAGCGTTATGTTGCCCTTTGTTGATGATTTCTCGTCCTATACAGGCAATCCTAAACCGTCTTTGTGGCAAAATGCGGGAGCGTTGGTGAATACGGGGTACGCATATTTGCCTCCGACAACGGGAGTCGTTACTTTGGATATTTTGGATGCCGACGGCATGATTTATTCCCATGCTAATGTTTACGGTTTTGCAGCGGATACCTTGACTACGGTCAGTATTCGTATGGACAGTATATCGGAACCTGTAACCAAAAGGTTGGCGGTAAGCGACAGTATATGGCTTTCGTTTTTCATTCAACCGGGCGGTTCAATGGGTAACCTATGGGAACGCATAGGCTCGGCACCTTCTTCAAAGGATTCAATAGTTCTGCAGTTTTATAAGTCAAATCAGGATGTTTGGCAGACGGTTTGGAGCCGTAAAGGTTCTCCTTTGGACAGTATATATAAGAATGATTCGGTTTATTTCTTACAAGTGATGATTCCTATAACGGATACCGCTTATTTTAACAGGGATTTCCGTTTCCGTTTTATAAATTACGGATCTTTGGATAACAATCCGTCTTATTCGTACATATCAAACAAGGGACAATGGAATATAGATTATGTTTATATGGATATAAACCGCCGTTACAATACGCCTACAACCCGTGATATAGCGTTTGTCAATCCTGCGGCTTCACTTTTAAAGAATTTTACTTCAATTCCCGCCAAACATTTTACGAAAAATTATATGAAAGATACAGTTTACAACACTATTGTCAATTTATATTCTTCCACGCTTAACTCTAATTATTCTTTTAATGTGACTCAACCTGACGGCAGTGTTGTTTATACCTACTCGGGCGGATTTGAAAACATTGTTTCCTATCCTTCTACGCATGAGTTTCAGTCTGCGGCAAATCATGTGTCGCATCATTTGGATTTTGCATACAATCCGCCGCAGAATCAATTCTCCGAATACATTGTTACCCACATTGTGAAAGAGGGAGTGGGACAGGACAATATTCAAAGCAATGATACCGTACGTTTTGTACAGAAATTCGAAAATTATATATCGTATGACGACGGCAGTGCCGAAAGCGGAATAGGTATTGAGCCTTCCAAGGCTTCGGAATTGGCAGTCAGATATCCTCTTTTGGCAACTGATACGCTTTATGCTGTGGATATTTATTTTAATTGTTCGTATCAGCAAAGCAATCTGCAACCTTTTTACCTTAATATATATGATGCCGTTCAGGAAATTTCTTCCTACAAAGACAATGACGGAAACGAAATAAACGATACGGTTTATGTGCCTAATGAACCGCTTTATCAGTCCGAGAGGTTGACTCCCGAATATGACGGATTGAATAAATATCACCGTTATTATCTGGATGAACCGTTGGTATTGCCGCAGGGAGAATTTTTTGTAACGCTTAAGCCCGTTAAATCTGCATATATGAATATCGGATTCGATCAAAACAACGATGCAGTGGGATTTATGTACGAGAAAAGGAGTAACCAGTGGAGCGAAATATTCTTAAAAGGTGCCCCGATGATACGTCCTTATTTCGGTTATTTATCCGTGGGAATTGATGATACTGTCAGCGGCGGCGGAGAGATAAAGATTTATCCTAACCCTGCAAATGATTACGTTTATATAGATTATTACGGCAATGTTGAGGTAAGATTGTTTGACCAAAGCGGAAGGGAGCTTATCAGGACAAAGTCTAAAATGATTAATGTGTCATCATTGCAAACGGGAATATACTTTTTGAGAGTTAATAATAAGACTGAAAAACTTATAATAGCGAGATAGATGGACGGAAGTTTGGATTTAATCAACGAAGCGGAGGAATTGCAGGGCGGAAACGTACTTTACGAAAATTACAGATACGTTGTGGATAAAGGACAGTCGCCTTTAAGGATTGATAAGTACCTTATGGTGCGCATAGAAAACGCATCACGCAACAAGATCCAGCAGGCAGCCGACGGAAACTATATAAAAGTAAACGGAAAGGAAGTAAAATCCAATTATAAAGTCAAACCTCTGGATGTAATACAGATATTTTTGCCGACGGCACCGCGTGATGTTGAGATAATACCGCAAAACATTCCGTTGGATATCGTATATGAGGACGAATATTTGCTGATTGTCAACAAACCTTCGCAAATGGTTGTCCACCCTGCATATGGCAATTATGACGGAACGTTGGTTAATGCATTGACTTATTATCTTAATCCGCTGTCATTGCAAAACGGTGAAATATGTTATGATGCCGTTAAAACCAAACCGCTTTTGGTTCACAGAATAGACAAGAATACTACGGGTTTGTTGGTTATTGCCAAAACGGAAGAGGCACAAACCAAATTAGCAGAGCAGTTTTATTACCACACCATAGAGAGAACTTACACCGCATTGGTATGGGGAGATTTTCAGGAGGATGAAGGAACGGTTGATGCCAATGTTGCGCGCGATGAGAAAGACAGAAAACGTATGGCTGTGTGCAGCGAAGACAAAGGAAAAAACGCCGTAACCCATTGGCAGGTTATCGAACGGTTCGGATATACGACATTGATCCGTTGCAAACTTGAGACAGGACGCACGCATCAGATACGCGTGCATATGAAACACATAGGACATCCGTTGTTTAACGATGAAACTTACGGAGGCGACCAAATACTCAAAGGAACTACCTTTTCAAAGTACAAACAGTTTATTTTAAATTGTTTTGACATGCTTCCGCGGCAGGCATTGCATGCCACGACGCTTGGTTTTAAGCATCCCGCTACTGGCAAAGATATGTTTTTTACTTCCGAATTGCCTTCGGATATGCAGAATGTGTTGGAAAAATGGAGAAGATATATTGATAACAAAGACAGAGCGGAAAATAATGATGCCTTGTAACATAAAAATTCAGCCCTGCGGCATGTGATTTTTGCCCCGTGGCGTTTTATTTCGGAAAAAAGGGTTTTTTTGAGTCAAAAAAACAGTTTTTTTAGGGTAAAAAAATAGTTTTTTTCAGATTAAAACGGCAAGGGGCGGCAACAAGGAGCCAAAAGGCGGCGGCAGGAAGCCAAAGGGCGGGAATTTTAAAGCAAAAGGCGGAGTTTATAAGATATATTTTTGATATGAAAAGCAGGACAGTTAAAATATTATATGTAATTATTGCCGTGATTCTTATTGCGGGTTGCGGCAAAAAGTCACAGAACGTATTTATTGATGAAAAAACGGGCGAAAAGCAGTCTGTACAAATCATCCGTTTCGACAGGGAGTTGTTCCAAAACCCGCAACCCGATACGGAAACGTTTCTAAAGAACCTTCAAACGAAGTATCCCGAAATGTTTGCATCGGATTTGAGCGATAAAAACTATTTGCAGATGATTGAAGCGTTTATTACGGACAATTATTTGCTTGATGCGCAAAATACGGTGCAGAGGAATTATCCTGATTTGGCGTTTTTGGAAAAGGATTTGACTTCGGCGTTCACCGCCTTGCACAAACAGCATAGTCAGACAACATTGCCGCGGCGTGTTTTCTCTATGATTTTCGGTCCGGCGGAGTTTTCGTATTGTTTTGAGAACAGATGTTACACCAACGGGGATTATGCGGTGGTTGCGTTGGATATTTATTCCTATCCGCAGATAGAAAAAAATCCTTATTACAATCAAATGCCCGCTTATATGCAGCAAACACTTAACCAAAGGTACATTGCACCTGATTTTATGCGTATGTATTTGAAAAATGTCACTTATTCGGACATTGCCGACGTGCAGATGAATCCTGATTGCACACTTTTGGACTGTATTGTCGATGAAGGAAAGTACAGTTACATATTAAGCAAGATTCTTCCCGACTATGCGGAACACGAGATATTGAGATATACCCAGCCGCAGATGCAATGGTGCGTTGATAACGAGAAAGTGATTTGGGGATATATAATACAAAACCGTCTGTTCTACGAAAAAGACCGCTCAAAATACATGTCCTTAACGGCAGAAGGCCCGACAAGTAAGCCTTTGGCTGATTCCCCTTCACGGGTAGGGCATTTTATAGGATACAACATAGTTAAGAAATTTATGGATAATGAAAAAATATCGTTTGACAGCCTTATGCATATAACGGACAGCCAAATGATACTGAATAAATCGGAATACAAACCTAAAAAATAACAAACCAAAGATATGAGACCGCATTATAAACTTGCATTGTCAAGATACATTACGGCATTATGCCTTTTGCTTATAACGCAAATAGTTTTCTACCTGCTCAATGCCTCATTGTTTAACGTAACTTCGTTTACGGATTTTTTGAATATATGCCTGGGTAATTTAAGATTCACTTTGAGTTCCTTAAGTTTCTATCTGGCAACATTTTTATTCCTTTCCATTTTGCCCGTACCGCTGCATGCAAATAAAATATATAATATCGTAACGTCGGTTCTGTATTTCGCTGCAACGGAACTGATGCTTTTTGTCAATTTAATCGATTGCGGTTATTTCCCGTTCACATTCAAAAGAATGACTGTCGATATATTTAATTATTTAGGCGTAGGCGGTGATTTTACAGAGCTGATACCTCAATTTTTAAGGGATTATTGGCACATAGTTCTCATATTTATAATACTGAATATCGTATTGTTCAAAACAGACGGCTATTTCCGCAGAAGATTTAAAGAAGAAAAATCGGCATTTTCAGCAAAAACTTGTTTGAAAGAGACTGTTTTTATGTTGGTTTTGGCTTTCGTTTTGGTTGTGTTCCAACGCGGCGGATTGCAAAAGCGTCCTATGGCGGTTATACAGGCAAGCAATTATGCGTCTACGCAGAATACCGCACTTGTTTTAAACACTCCTTATACGCTTTACCGCACAATAGGTAAGACATCGGTGCAAGCAAAGAATTATTTTGATGACAAAGAGTTGGAAAGCATCTTTTCACCGATAAACAACCCCAATACGGAAGTTTGGACTGATACTTTGTTTACCGAAGTACCGCAAACGGGTAAGACAAATGTGTTTATATTCATTTTGGAGAGTTTCGCAGGCGAATATCTTGCAACTTACAACCGGCAGGGACCGTCTTACGCACCGTTTTTGGACTCTTTGGCTCAGCATTCCATCGTTTTCGAAGGTATGAGTAACGGAAAAAAGAGTATAGACGGCATTCCTTCCATAATTTCATCGATGCCTCTTTTGAACGAAACGAGTTATATCACTTCTTCTTACAGTGAAAATGCATTGGGAAGCATTGCCTCCACGCTGAAAAGCCACGGATACAGCACGGCATTCTTCCACGGCGGATACAACGGCACAATGAATTTTGACGGATTCGCAAAACATGTAGGCTTTGACGATTATTACGGAAAGAATGAATACAACAATGACAAGGATTACGACGGTAATTGGGGAATATTCGACGAGCCGTTCCTGCAATACAGCATTAAGCAGATAGCAACGATGAAAGAGCCGTTCGCAGTGGCATTGTTCACCATATCTTCGCACCATCCGTATACCATACCCGATAAGTACAAAGGCAAATTCCCTAAAGGAACGCTGCCTCATCACGAAACGGTAGGTTATACCGATAATGCGATAAGGGAATTCTTTAAAACGGCATCCAAACAGCCTTGGTTCAAAAACACGGTGTTTGTTTTCTCGGCGGATCATTCAGCTTTTACACAAACAAAGGAATTCCGCACGGAGTTAGGGCTTTACCGTATACCTATTATGATTTATTCCCCGATGTTAAAGCACGGATACAGACCTAATATACTTCTTCAACAGACGGATATATATCCTACACTAAACGATATGCTTCATACGGGAGACAAAGTGTTCGGTTACGGAAAGAGTGTGTTCTCCGATTTCCCGCATTACTACATCTATTACTCCAACGGCGAATATATTCTGTTGTTAGGCGATTATGTCAGCAAATATAGGGATGGTTTTGCGCTGCAGTTGTTCAATGCCAAGACGGATCCTGATATGAAAAACAATATTGCTTCAGAGAATAAATCCGTTGCGGATTATCACAAAAAACTTACCGAAGCCATCATTCAGCAATATAATAACAGATTGATTAAAAATCAAACGGTTATAAAGGAATAAAATAAGGTTGAAATAAAACGGCGTTTTAAGAAAATAATCAGCGATAAAAATTTACTGAAACGCCGTTTTAAAAAATTTTTATCGCTGATTATTTTTTTAGTATGAAAGAAAAGATTTTATTTATAATAAATCCCGTGTCGGGAATAGGAAAACAAAAGACTGTTGAGCGGACTTTGGAGAATTATTTGGACAAAGATAAATTCGACAGCGCGGTTGCTTACACTGAATATGCGCATCATGCTACCGCGATAGCCAAAGATTCCGTTCAAAAGGGGTTTGATACGGTTGTCGCAGTGGGCGGTGACGGCAGTATTAACGATTGTGTCCGCGGATTGATAGGATCTAAAGTTAAATTGGGAATTATTCCTGCCGGCAGCGGTAACGGTTTGGCCCGTTGTCTGCATATTCCGCTTAATGCAGAAAAAGCGGTGGAGGTTATCAATAATTGCAATCATATTACAATGGATACGGTCAATGTAAACGGATATGATTACGCTTCAATCGCAGGTGTTGGTTTTGATGCGTTGATTGCCAAACAGTTTACGGGGAATACCACACGCGGTTTTCAGACCTATTTGAAGTTGGTGTTGCAGGATTACGTCAATTATGCACCTAAAAAATACAAAATGATAATAGACGGCAAAGAAACGGAGACGGAAGCCCTGTTTATATCCTTTGCCAATTCCAATCAGTTCGGTTACAATGCCGTTGTGGCACCTAAAGCTTCGGTAACTGACGGTTTGTTGGATGTAAGCGTGGTAAAGAAAGTCCCTTTGGCGTTAGCACCGATGGTTGTTCAGTTTATGTTTTTCAGAAACTTTGACAAAAGTCCTTATGTGCATACCTATTCGGCACGGAGTGTCAAAGTGACGGGATTTGAAGACGGTTTGATAAATCTGGACGGCGAGGCGGTGGAAATAAAAGACAATACGTTGGAATTTTCCGTTAATCCGCGGTCGTTAAACGTGATAATACCTGATGAAAAACGCAGCGAAATATTCCCATACGAGAAAAAGATAGCTGAATTAATCAAACAAATCAGGGAAAAACTGTAAACTACGTTATATAATATGTTTTATGTAGTACGGAGTATGTAGTAATTAGAAAGTAGTATATATTTATTGTATGAAAGAGAGTAAAAAATATAACAGTTTATCGGATTTGTCTTCGTTGAACGTAGTTTATTCCACCGATCCCGAATATGATTACGGCGAAGAGATTGAAGAAACGGAAACTTTGCCTGCTGCGCAACAGTTGTTGTATATTTCTTTGGATAAAAAGCAAAGAGGTGGTAAGAAAGTTACGCTTGTTGAGAATTTTATCGGCACTGACGGCGATTTTACGGCATTGGGAAAGATGCTTAAGACCAAATGCGGAGTAGGAGGGACGGCTAAAGACGGTATTATATTGATACAAGGCGATTTTAGGGACAAAATAGCGGATATTCTTACCAAAGAGGGTTATAAAATCAAACAAAAAGGTTGATCTTTTGCCGTTGTATTACAATTTTACGGCATGATATTTGAACATTTTCATTGAGTAGTTCATAAAAAAGTAACGGCAGACAAGAAATCAGCCGTTACAAAAAAATGAATGTAAAAATGATGATGATTTTTTTAGTTACTTTTAATATAACTATAAAGTTTAATCTTCTGCAAAGTTAAATAATAAACATGATATAGCCAAATAAAATATTGAAAAATTGAAATCCCCCCCCCCCGTAAACACTTAATTTTCAGCATATTATATTTTAATAAAATTATGTTAAAAATCAGCACTGCAAAGCAATATTGGTATTTTTGCAGTGCTGATTTGATAAAAACTGTTCAGCGGATACTATCCCAAACGTTTCAGTTTTACGGTGAAGTGTCTCATAAGCGGAGCTTCCCACTCAATGGCAACACCTCTTTTTATCTCATGACGGCGGTCGTATACATTTTTCAAAGATGCAGCTATGACATCCATGTGATTATTTGTATAAACACGTCTCGGTATACACAATCTCAACAAATCCAATCCGCCGAAACGGTTCTCTCTTGTAACAGGATCACGGTCTGCCAACATATAACCGATTTCGCATGCACGTACTCCGCTTTCCAAATATAGTTCACAAGTAAGCGTTTGTCCAGGGAATTCTTCTTTTGGTATCTGATCCAAAACTTTATCAGCATCAACGAAAATAGCATGTCCGCCTGCAGGTCTTTGATAAGGAATTCCGTACTCGTCAAGTTTCTTTGCTAAATATTCAACCTGTTTAATACGTGTTTCAAGCATATCAAATTCGGTGTTTTCATCCAATCCCACTGCAATAGCATTCAAATCCCTGCCGTTCAAACCGCCGTAGGTGATATAGCCTTCGAAAGGTATGCAGAACAGTTTGCATCCTTCGTAAACCTCTTGGTTTCTGGTTGCAATAAAACCTCCCATATTTACGATAGCGTCCTTCTTACAAGACATGGTTGCCATATCTACATAAGAGTACATCTCTTTTACTATTTCCTTAATAGTTTTGTCTTTGTAGCCTTCTTCTCTTGTTTTGATAAAGTAAGCATTCTCTGCAAAACGTGCCGAATCCATTACAACAGGAACGTTGTATTTATGGCATAATTCGCATGTTTCTTTGATGTTTTGCATACTTACAGGCTGTCCTCCCTTTGTATTGTTGGTTACAGTCAAAACAAAGAAAGGTACGTTACCCTTATTTTCTTCCAAAACTTTAGTTAAAAGTTCTATTGATACGTTTCCTTTGAAAGGAAGTTCCAACTGCGTATCGTTTGCTTCAGGAATAGTAACGTCTATTGCGAATGCCTTACGTGATTCTATGTGTCCTTTGGTTGTATCAAAGTGTGCATTGCCCGGAATAACGTTTCCTTCTTTTACAAGGTAGGAAAACAATACGTTTTCTGCTGCACGTCCTTGGTGGGTAGGGATTACGTAATCCATACCGAAGATACGTTTAACCGTTTCTTCAAATTTGTAGAATGAAGTTGCACCTGCATAAGACTCATCGCCCAACATCATTGCAGACCACTGTCCTTGGCTCATTGCACCTGTACCCGAATCAGTCAAAAGGTCTATATAAACCTGTTCTGCTTTAAGTTGGAATACATTGTAATGGGCTTCTTTTAGCCATTGCTCTCTTTGTTCTCTTGTGGATTTGGTTAATGGTTCAACCATCTTGATTTTCCACGCTTCTGCGAAAGGAATTTCCATAATTTTTAATGTTTAAAATTATTAATTAATAAATTGATTGAATTATTTTGCGAAAAAATTGTAAAAGAACGTAAAACTTACTTACACAAAAAGTAAGAACTTAAACCTGTCAAGTTCTTTGATATTAAGGAAATCGTGGGATACGAACTCTTTGTGATTGATTATTGCCATATTTTTACGTTTTACATTTGCAAAATTACAAAAGAAATTTATAATTGCAAATTATTTTACACTAAATTTGCATTCCGCAAAAATAAAACGGCGTTTTAAAAAAATAATCAGCGATAAAAATTTATTAATCAGCCTGATTAATATTTTTTTACGCCTTAAAATTAATTCTTTTATTTACAGATAGTTATCTTATGACTATTTTGCCGCATCCTGACGACTGTTTACCGCAGGCTTTTATAAGGTAAATTCCTTGGGGCAACTCCGCACGGAATGTAAATGTATTACCGCTTAAACGCTTGGTGTATATTTTTTGTCCCAACGTATTAAAGATGTCTGCATATTGCAGATCACTTCCGCAGATAGTTATTTCCCTGCCATAATTTGATATAAGGGTAGTGTTTCTTTTGTTTATTACGCTGTCAATCAGTGATATCTCTTCGTTAAAAGTTATATAAAATCTGTTTTTGTTATCTCCTGCAGCAATATCTGCCGTAAAGGATTCTTCATTGAGTAATACCGTTTGATTGTTCTGTTTGTCCGTTATGCTTACGAGCATGTTTGATGGAATATTACGGCAATTCAACTCTATTTTACAGTCTTTCGAAGTTGCAAAATTGACCTGACAATCAAACGGGAAGGATCCGAAGACATTTTTTGCAATGCTTTTGTTGTCTATATTGAAGTATGCGTTTATATTATCCGTCTGATCACTGCCTGCAAACATAGCAAAGGCATCGTAATTGTCGAATCCGTCCGACGCATTAGGGTTGTAAGTGGCAAACATACGTGAAGATGATTCACCGTTTAGGCATGTAAAGGTAATCCAATCGGTGTCTGTTACGCTCTTTTTGGCAGATGATACCAGATTTCCGTCAATTACCGTATTATCACCGCTTGCTGCTACCATAAAACCCTGTCCGGGATAGATTGTTTGCGGATTTGCGTTCCATTGATTGCATTCCCATGTGTATACGGCAGTCTTTCCTTGAATCTGGTCGCTTATTCCGCTTAATAAAACATCAGGTGACAATGCTTTATTGAACGGATTGGACAGTGCAAACCACAAAGCCCCGTTGTCATTGTCCGTATCATTGCCTTTTCTTTTGCTTCCGCTGTTTTCAAGATGTATTTTACAGGTGTTTTCCGTGTTTTCATTATCGGAAAGAGTCAGATATATAATATCACCTGCCTTTTTAGGCAGTTCTTTTTCATACCTGTCGGTTTCGAATGCCCAAACAAAATTACCGCAGCCTTGTTTTAATACATCATCTTCGTTGTTTACGTTCAAATAACTGCCGTTCCAATTGTTGTCCTGATAGTTGTATTCCGATGCGGCAATGTCGTGTGCCGACGAAAAGTCAAGCGGTGTTTCTCCGTTATTGTTAAGAACGTTTACTTGCAATGATTCGTTGTCGGAATAATTGCCTATAAAGTTCCAACAGCCTATTTTGATAGGTAATAATGCTTGATTAAAGTCCTTTAAATCCGTGTTGTCACCATTATAATAATCATTGTTTGTTGTATTTCCGATGAACCTTCCTGTATATTTGCCTGTAATTGTTGTGTTTTTATCAACGACATTATCTTTTACTGTACAGTATCCCAGATTCTCCACGTTTCCTATAATTCCTCCTATGTTTTGCACTCCTGTAAGAGATGAATTAATGACGTTACAATCCGTTACGGAACATTCGTAACCCTTTTCAGGATAGCAATAACCTGCAATACCTCCTATAGATTTACCTCTGCTTTTTCCTTCTTCGCATTCAATTACGGTATTTATGACGTTGCAGTTCTCAATTGAAGAACTTCTTGACATATATCCTGCAATACCTCCTACATTATTGCCTCCCGTGTAGCTTGTTTTTGCAGTTTTTAAAATAATCTGCGTGTTTTCGGTATTAAGATTCTTTATTGTTGCGTTACGTATGTAACCGAACAAGCCGATATTCTCTTTTAAATCGCTTTTGCTTTCATATATAATAGTCAAATTGTATATTGTGTGCCCTTGACCGTTAAACGTTCCTTGGAAATATTTACTTGAACTTGTACCTATGGGAGTGAAATCAATTCCAGCCATATCAATATCGGCAGTAAGCAGACAAACGGCGGTTGTGTTCAGTCCTGTATTTTCAGACAACCAAATCAAATTTGCGGCATTGCTGATAAGATATACGTTCTTATCGGGTTGTTCTGGCTCTTGGGCTGTTACTTTCAGTGCATAGGTATTATATCCTGCCGATGAGATAAGATAAAACAATAATAAAGGGATAAATTTTTTTACCATATTACCAAATGATTTGTTGAATGTTGTTATTGAATAAGTAATTATTGCATTGCGAAAAATGTTTGTTGCCGAAAAATCCTCTGTAAGCACTTAAGGGGGACGGATGCGGTGAAGTAAGGACAAGATGTTTCGTCTTGTCAATCAAAACAGACTTTTTTATGGCGTAAGATCCCCATAAAAGGAAAACCAAATGCTCTTTATTGCGGTTTAAAATGCTTATTACGGCATCGGTAAATGTTTCCCAACCTTTGTTTTGATGTGAGCCTGCCAGATGTGCCTGTACGGTAAGGGTTGCGTTAAGCAAAAGAACTCCCTGTAATGCCCATCTTGTCAGATCTCCGCTTAAGGGAATTGCAGACCCTGTGTCAGCATTGATTTCTTTATATATATTGACAAGTGAAGGCGGTATTTGAATGCCTTCAGGGACCGAAAAGCAAAGTCCGTGAGCCTGTCCCGGTTCGTGATAAGGGTCTTGTCCTATTATAACAACCTTAACATTGTCAAACGGACACAGATTAAAAGCATTAAATATATTTTTTGCTTTCGGATAAACCGTTTGGGTTGCGTAAGCATTCTTGACAAACCCTACAAGCTGTTCAAAATAGGGTTTATCAAATTCTTCCTGTAAGACTTTACGCCAACTTTCTTCTATTTTAACTTGCATTGTTCTAACTTTTCTTTCCTATTTGTTCTTTATAAGACCTGATAATGGAGTTAAGCATTTTTTCCGTCCGAGCAGCACCTTCACCAAGTACAAAACCTATTTGTTGAACGTCCAAAAGATTTGATTTTATCACTTCGTTCAGACGGTTGATTATTTCTTCGGGTCGGTCTTCTCCGCTGAACAGGTTACGTATGATGATGCCTATAAGTTTTTTCGGCACAAGATTGAATATACTTATGTTAATAAATTTATCGGCAGTCAAAGGTACGTCCTTGTTTAAGATTTCTTCACTGTTTTTAAGTACGTATTCAGCCTGTGAACATATATCGGCAGGCAGAAGGGTCTTTATATTTGCTCCTTTTAATCCCGGGATAATCTCATCGATTTCTTTTGCTTCCTCCCCGAGAATGTCAATAAACGAAGAATTGCTTTGGGTTATCTTAAGGTTATTGTCAACTATCGCAACAGCTGGATACAGATGCGTAAGCATGGAGGATATTGTCTGTTTTGCTTCGTTATCGGATTGTTTCAATACGGCAAAATCATCCAAAGTCTTTTGATGGTTTTGTTGCAATGCAACAAGATTCTCGGTTGTCAGTTTCAATTGGTTGGAGTAATTGGTATTATCTTGCTTTGCGTGAAGGAAACACATGTTTTCCGTAGCTACTCCTTGTGCTATTGCTATAGCAAGTTCCAAACATGTATCATATCCGCAGGATTTGCAGTTAGTGCTCCGTGAAGAGCCTTCTTTGCCCAGCAAAGCAAAAGCTTCTTCTATCTTATTGTTTGAAGGAGTGGCCAATCTTTGTGAATCAGGTTCGTGAATATACATCATTTCACTTTGATTGCTCCATATATTAACATCGTTTTGCCAAGTCTTTACATCCAAAGCATTGGTTCTTTTTATCGCATATTCTTTTGTAAAAGCATTGCGTATGAATTTATCTCCTTTGCTGCACCCAGGAGCCATGAAACAACCTTCGCAAAAGTATACATTCAAGTTTGAATCCAATGTTCCCGAATCTTTAGCAAACTGATTGACCGCATCAATGGCATCGGCACAACCTTCGGCGGTAATAAACCTGCCTTCCGTTATACTCAAATTCTCGGAACATGCTTCTACAAAACCGTGCGGAATAGGGTACAGCGAACCCAAATTACCTGTCGGAGCATCAAAATCGGAGAACTCCATATTATTTTCGTTCAAATTATGCATTGCAAACATTTTACGCAGTTCCTTAAACGACAGAAATGCGTCCGTATGGGCAAGACCTTTGAAGTTGATGTTTATTTTCCGTGCAGCTAGACAAGGCGTTATGTTTACTATCTTAAGATGTTCGCCGTATTTCTTTCTGACTATACAAGCCATGGCGGCAAACGGTGTAACCAAAGGTGTTAAATTGCCAGAAAGTTCGGGTTGGAACTGACGGGTGTAAAGCGTCATGGCAGGGCAGTGGGAAGTTATATAATGTTTACCTTCGTGGGCGGACAGTATATTGTGTTGTTTGCGGGCAATAACGTCCACACCGAACGAAACCTCGCATACATATTTAAATCCCAGACAACGGATCATGTTAACAAACTTCCTGTAATCCGAAATATCTTTGAATTCTCCCGCAATAGAGGGGTCACACACTGCGGCAACTTCGTACTCTTTTATCATTTGCTCCACTTCCTCCGTTTGTGAAACGGAAGTTATTGCCCCGTATGAACACGAGGTTATACAAGACCCGCATCCTATGCATCTGTCGTGTGCAATCTGCGGTGTGAAACTGTCTTTATTCAGATACACGGCCTGCACGGGGCATGCCTTAACACAGGCGTAGCAAGCAGTGCATTTCATTTCCTCAAGATGTAACAATTCTGCCATATCTCCTTTAATTGATATTATATTTGGTTGCAAAGGTACAAAGAAATTTCCTGAATAATACTTCATATAACAAATTTATTTAAACAATTGCCGTAAGCAAGCCCCGTCCGCAGAACCTTGTTATGATTATTTTTGATAATAATACATCTTATTTTAAAAACAATTTGTAACTTTGCATGCCGAACCAACTGTTATACAATAGTAAAAATGAAAAAAAACATTCTTATAATTGCTGTTATTTGCAGCGTATTGATATTGTCCTGCGGCAAAAACAAGAAAGCTGACGACAATGATGCATACGTGAATTATAAAGAGGTGAAAACACCTGATTTCAATGCTGACAGCGCCTATTATTTTGTGAAAACACAATGTGATTTCGGTCCCCGCACACCTCAAAGCAAAGCTTGGGAAAATTGTGCGGAGTTTTTGATCTCTTACCTTAAGACAAAAGCTGATACGGTATACGTTCAGGAATTTTCTTCCGCACTTTGGGACGGCAAACAGGTCAAAGGCCGCAACATTATCGCATCTTTCAATATAGAGGCTACCGACAGAGTGCTTTTTGCCTCGCATTGGGATTCCCGCATGTGGGCTGACCACGATGAAAACCCCGATAACCATCACAGCCCTATCATAGGAGCCAACGACGGAGCCAGCGGAGTGGGTATTTTGTTGGAAATTGCACGTTTGATAAACCTTTCGCCGCAGACAAAACAGGGTTTGGATATAGTTCTATTTGATTTGGAAGATCAGGGAGCCCCTTATTGGGCGGAGAATCAACCTGAAGACCAAACGGACTGGTGTTTGGGTTCGCAGTATTGGTCACAAAATCTACACATTCCTTATTACCGTGCAAAATACGGTGTGCTTTTGGATATGGTAGGCTATAAGGATTTGAGATTTTCAAAGGAAATGCAGTCAATGGGCTATGCCCAATCGATAATGAACAATATTTGGAATATTGCAAGGGATTTGGGATTTGACAGTATATTTATTGATGACAGATATAGTTCGGTTATGGACGACCATGTGTGGATTAACCATTATGCAAAGATTCCTACGATAGATATTGTGCAGAATTCCGCCGATGTTTCGTTTTTCCCTTATTGGCATACGACAAAAGACAATATCGATTGCATAGATAAAAATTCTTTGGCAGTAGTCGGAAAGGTTCTTTTGGTAAGTTTTTTTGCTGCGGAATAGACACGCCAAAATAAAACGCCGTTTCAGTAAATTATTCTGCGTGATTAATAAAATAAAACGCCGTAAAAATTTCTTAAAACGGCGTCTTATTTTTTACATTATGCAACATGCTGGAATATAACGCTTAAGCCATGACTTAAAAAGCCTGATTCCAAAGCGGAAAAATGCCTTAAAATTCGTAACCGATATTTACAAACAAATAAGGTTCATGAGTGCGGGTTGAATACCCCAATGACGCTCCGATAGGACCTATGATAGAGTTGTAAAAATAGGAGAATCTTAATCCGAATATCGGAGTGTCCGAAAAAATATCTTTTAATTTGTCGCTGACAAGTCCCGATGCTGCGGTAAAACTCAAATAGTTATTGTCAAGTATGCGGTAACGGGCGTTTAGTTCCAGTGCCGCAAAATTATTTTTCACAACCTCTATATTGCCTATGCCTGCAAACGGCATCTGTTGCTCAATGTAATGTCCGAAATAATGTCCGCCTATGCCGTTGTAAAGTACCGTAGGGATGTTGTCGCCTGATATGCTTCTTCCGTACAGCATAGGTTCAACAACCAACCTACCGGAAATCGGTAGGATTCTTTGAAAATTATATGAAACGCAGTGTAACGGCTGCCCTTCTTCGTATTGATAGAAATTGTCGGTATAAAGCGAATAGTGAACTTCGTATTTTTGCCCTTGAGTGGAGAAATATTTGTTTAATCTGTCGTCATAATGTATTTTTGCGTGATAAGAGTACATGTGTGATGCGGAAAGAAAAGGACTTCTAGACCTTCTGCCGATAAGAACCTGCGTATAATTGTAGTAATCCCACCTTGCAAAAATATCAACCAACAAGTTCTTGAAACCATAATTCATAAAACCTATATCAAACTGATGTTGTCGGTAATCAGGATTGAAATCCCTGTCTCCTTTCCAATATATGTTTATATCATTGTGCCTGTAAGTATAGGCAGCTGTGAAGGAAGCCGATGAGTACGGGTTGAACGTGGCTTCAAGTCTGCCCGAACTTCTTTTACCAAGCCTAAGCGTTCCCTGTAATACGGTAGGTACTAAAAACTGTACGGGCATTGTGCCGTTGAATTGCAAAGACACTTTCTCTTCATTATCAAAGCGTACGCCCATGAATATTTCCGCTGTTTTCTTTCCCTCACTCTCTATATTGATTACATAACCGTCTTTCTTGTATTCTATTTGGTATGAAGCGTCGTTATAAAATAAATTTGTACGAAGTGCGGTCAGTGCTTTTTCAATCTCATTGATTGACGTGGATTCGCCTCTTTTAAGATTGAATTTCTCTCTTAAATATCTTCTGTCGGCAGATTCTATATTTTTGAAATGAACTGCGCTTATTTTCATGCGGATATTTTGGTTTGCCATGTGGTAATGTTTCGGTCTTGGAGCCGTATAATCATCTCCGAGTCCCAATTCTTTTTTCAGATTAAGCAATTCGTCATATTTTCCTCTTGCAGCTTCTTCGCCTCTTCGGATAAGGGTATCAATAGCCGACAAACTGAAACTTGCAGCCGAATATCCGTCTACGTTAACCTTGATAAAAACATCGGTAATAGCCAGATTTTCGTCCAATTTATTCAAATTGCCTATATCCGTCAATTGATTGACGACGGCAATGGCCGAATTGAATTTGTCTGCCTGTTTTTTCATTTCGTTTTGTACGGAGATACCTATTATAATGTCTGCCCCCATGGCTTTGGCAATGTCGGCAGGATAGTTATTTCTCAATCCTCCGTCCACAAGTACCATACTGTCCAAATAAACAGGAGAAAAAACAGCCGGAATACTCATTGAGGCACGCATGGCAGTAGCCAGATTGCCGCTATGAAATACTTTTTCGGAAAAATCCGTCAAGTCAGTGGCTACACATGCAAAAGGAATAGGCAGAGTATTGAAGTCAATACTGTCATGATAACCTAAAGTGAGTTTGGAAAACAAATTGGAGAGATTTTTTCCTTTTATAAATCCTGTTTTTGATACACTGAATTTTCCTCTTTCATTGACTGCCAAAGAAAGCATGTAGGTATTTTGCTTATTGCGTTGCAGAAGGTTTTGTTCAGTAGGTTTGATACGGTCGGAAAGCAAAAACGGCCAATCCTGTATTCTTACAAGCGAGTCAAGCATTGCTGCGTCATAGCCTATTGAATATAATCCGCCCATCAATGCCCCCATTGAAGTTCCGACAATCATGTCTATAGGAATATTTGCTTGTTCCAATACTTTCAATGCCCCTATATGTGCAGTGCCTTTTGCTCCTCCGCCAGAAAGAACTACGGCTACTTTCTTGCGTTCGGGTGCTTTAACGTTTTTTTTAGTTTGGGAAAATGACTGAAAGGGTAATACCAAAATAAAACAAATTATCAAAAATCTACCGTGTCTCATACCGCTGAAAACATAAGTGTTGTAATATATTTATATAACTGAAAAATAAATATTTTATTATTGCCGTAATTTGTTAAAAATGTTCAAAAAGGAAGATAATATGTATTGAAACCGTCAGATTATCATGAAAACTTACGTGATGCGGTATGTTTTATGTTTAAGTGCCGCAGTTACGGACATAAAGCCTGAAACCGTCGTAGTAGGAGCAATAAGCATAAAGCATACGTACTGATACAGAGCCTTCAAGCGGTGAACCGTCTACGCCCAACCATTCTCCGTGACATTGCGGACAGTAAATAAGTATATTATCTGCTTCAACTTCCAAACGGCCTTTGCATCCTTTGGTTACGCATGAGCGTTCGTAAGCCATGAACTCATAATGCGAATTGCGGAAAATGATAACGCCTCTGTTACCGCCTTCCATATATTCCCAACCTCTGCTGCCGTCATTGAGATTGTAGTATTCCGTGGTGTCGGGTTCAATATAAAAATTAACATATCCCCACTCGTCAAAATCATCATTGCATGATAATGCGGTAACAACCAATACCAATATGCACAAATATTTCTTCATGACTTTAAACCCTGCAACCATAAATACAACTATATACCTTATTATATATCTAAAGTGAAATAACTTCTTTATACAATCTTTCCTTATTAACGGATACAACTCCAACGCTTTCGCAAACCAATCCCCCTGCCAAATTGCTTATCTTTGCTATATCTTTACCGCTCATACCCAAAGCAAGACAAAGAGTTGCAACACTTATTACCGTATCTCCCGCACCGCTTACATCAGCAATCTTCCTTAAATGCGCAGGCAATAGATTCACTTCAGCTTTTTTGTGAGTATAATCCGCAATAAAGACCCCGTATTCGCTTAAAGTAATAAAGACTTGTGATATATTTTGTTTGCCGTGAAGCAACAGCGCCGCATCGGTAAGGTTTTCCAGCGTAGGTTGTGAGAATTCTATCTTAAGACCTTCTTTTAATTCTTTCAAGTTGGGCTTAAACAGAGTGACCCCCTTGTATAACGAAAAATTACGGTGTTTAGGATCTACTGTTGTAGGAATATTGTTTTCCTTTGCAAGGCTGACAGTCTGTTTTATTATCTTTTCCGTAATAACTCCTTTGTCATAATCCTGAAAGATTATAGCATCGGGTTTCTTGTTGTTTATTATCTCCGTTATTTTGTTTAAAAGCAAATTTTCTTCTTCCCCGTCAAGAATCTTTGTTGTCTCATTATCAATACGCAACATCTGCATATTGTTACCTATAATTCTCGTTTTAATGGTCGTAGGCCGCTTTTCGCTTAAAACTATTCCTTCGGCAGTCATATTATGTTCGGCAAGAAGTTGTAAAAGTATTTCTTCGTTATTGTCTTTGCCCACAACACTGCATAGTATAGGCGTTGCACCCATGGCAGATATATTCAGCGCCACATTGCCCGCCCCGCCCAAACGGTGTTCCGTCTTTGCAACCGAACATATAGGCACCGGAGCTTCGGGCGATATGCGTTCAACCTTGCCCCATTGGTAAGAATCAATCATAACATCCCCTATAATAAGGACGTTTAGTTTATTAAAATTTTCAAATATTGATTTATAATCCATTGCTTTCTTATTTTTAATATCGGACATTTGATATAATTTACGAAATTTCCCCTCTCAAATTGCTTTCCGCTAATTCTTTTTGCTTATTCCGGTCATCAAAATTGCCCAAAACGAACATCATCTTTGCCAATGCCGCTTCAGTTGTAATGTCTTTGCCGCTTATTACACCCATATCCCGCAAATCGCAGCTGGCTTGGTAATGCCCCATTTCCACACTGCCCGCCTTACACTGGGTTACGTTCATTATCATAACGCCTTTGTCAATCATCCGTTTTATTCCCTGTAAAAAGAAATCCTTTGTCGGAGCGTTGCCCGATCCGTATGTCTCCATTACAATACCTTTCAGATTAGGTATATTGCTTACCGCATCCAAATATTCCTTGCTTATTGCAGGATGTATTTTCATGATTATTACGTCCCTGCAAAGCTTGTCATAAACAAAAAATTCTTCTTCAGGCGGTGGCAATATAAGATGTTTTTTGTACGAGATATTGATTCCGACTTTTGCAAGCGAAGGAAGATTGCCCGAATAAAAGGCTTCGAAATATTCGGCATTGATTTTAGTCGTACGGTTTCCCCTGTAAAGTTTGTTATCAAAGAAAATGCACACCTCGGGTATAACAATCTCGTTATTGGCTGCAATTTCCACAGCCGAAATTATGTTGTCCCTGCCGTCGGTGCGTATCATGCCCAGCGGCAGTTGGCTGCCTGTGATGATAACGGGTTTGGAAAGGTTTTTAAGCAGGAAACTTAATGCCGATGCAGTGTAAGACATTGTATCCGTTCCGTGCAGGATAACAAAACCGTCATATTTTGCATAATTATCTCTGATAAGCGAAGCAAACAAAAGCCATTTGTCCGCATTCATATCCGAAGAATCTATGATAGGGTTGCATTGATAGGTTTCAATATTGCAGTCTATTTTTTTCAGAACGGGTAAGACTTCATAAATTTTATGCATGTCAAAGGGTTTGAGTGCACCTGTTATACTGTCTTTGACCATTCCGATCGTACCGCCTGTATATATGACAAGAATATTTTTCATCACAATACCTTTATTACTGTTTTTCTGTCGGCAAAGTTACGAAAAGTTTTACACTTAAAAGACAATAGCAATATAAAACCTCATTTTGCGGATTTATTCTGCCTGATCAGTCAATTATTCTGCCTGATTTAAAAAACAATCTGCGTAAATAGTAAATTAATCTGCGTGATTAATAAAATAATCAGCGAAGATAATTTTTTTATCTCGCTGATTATTTTCGTAGTTTGTTATTTGCTACTATTCAATTATCAATGGCTGCGTGAATTTACCCACATTAATGTAGTAAACTCCCGCTTCAAAGTCACTAACATTGATATCCTTAACGCCTTTAATATTCTTAATTTTTCTAATCACCTGACCTTTGTTATCAATTATCTTAATATCGCCGTCGGCATGAATGGTTACTCTGTCGTGTGCAGGATTTGGATAAATACTTATTATCTTTTCTTGTGTAATCTCCTCAATTCCTGCCGTAACTTGTAGATATAATGTCACAATACTGTCACATCCGTCCTCCGTTTGCAATGTCTGAACATATTCACCTGCATCTGATTCTGTAAAACCGTAACCCATATAAGTTTCACCCGCATTTATTTCCGCATAAATATATGTCCTCGTCACTCCACAAGGTGTTATGGTATCATGAAGATACAATGTGTCCATTGTATTAACGGTATCATACAACGTTAAGGTGATTGTGTCAGTTAATGTAACGGTATCATACAATGTTACTTCGTTTGTAATTGTATCATGCAGCGTAACGGTATCGTAAAGCGTTGTTTCGATAGTATCGTGTAGTGTTATGGTGTCATATAACGTTATTTCATTAGTAACGGTATCGTGAATTGTTACCGTATCAAACTGTGTTAATACCGTAGTATCATAAACGGTATTCGTTATTGTGTCGTGTAAATACTCCGTTACGGTAACAGTATCAGTTAATGTGACTGTATCGTATAACGTTACTTCGTTTGTTATCGTATCAAACAATGTTACCGTATCGTAAAGTGTAGTTTCGATAGTGTCAAACAATGTTACTGTATCGTATAACGTAGTTTCGATAGTATCATGTAGTGTTACGGTGTCATAAAGCATTATTTCGTTAGTGATGGTATCATGTAACGTGACCGTGTCATATAACGTAATCGTTAGGGTGTCAGTAGTACTTACGGTATCATGAACTGTATTTGTCAGAGTTATTGTATCAAACAAAGTAACAGTATCAAACACCGTCTCGGTAAGTGTTACAGTATCTTTCTGAATCACTGTGTTTGTTATAGTGTCGTGCAGGGTTACTGTATCGTGAATGGTTATCTCTTTTGTAATGGTATCAACCAATGTCACCGTGTCAATATGAGTTACTGCCGTTGTGTCGTGGATTATGATAGTGTCGTAAACATATATACAATCTTCTCCTTGAATATTTGTAAAATCTTTCCAATAGTTTGCTGTACTATAACTCTCCAAACTACTACAAGGTACATAAACAGGTATGTCTTTATTTATGTCATAAAAACTGCTGCTTTGTGTAGTAGGAGGTGTATTCGCTTTGGAAATTATACTTGTCAAACCAGTACATCCTTTGAATGCATAATCACCAATAGTTGTAACGTTGTTCGGTATCGTTATACTTGTCAAACCTGTACAACCGTTAAATGCACTACTACCTATTGAAGTAACACTGTTAGGTATTTCTATACTTGTTAACCCTGTACAATAATAGAATGCAAGATTACCAATAGATGTCACACTGTTAGGTATCGTTATACTTGTCAAACCTGTACAACCGTTAAATGCACTACTACCTATTGTTGTAACGTTGTTCGGTATCGTTATACTTGTCAAACCTGTACAACCATAGAATGCTTCCTGACCAATAGAAGTAACACTATTCGGTATCTCTATATTTGTTAAACCTGTACAATTACGGAATGCAGCATAACCAATAGATGTCACACTGTTAGGTATCGTTATATTTGTCAAACCTGTATAACCAGAGAATGCACCAAAACCAATTTCTGTAACATTATACGTTTTACCTTTACGTTGTACAGATGTTGGGATTATAACGGTTCCTGAATAATCGCAATACGTTACTCCTACAGTAGAGTCAGATATGAAGTAATAATAAATACCATTTGCTTCAAAACCAGTGCTAGCAAATAGGTTGGTGCTGAATTCTATTAGCATTGTGATTAAGACCAATGGTCTTACAAATTGTTTTAATAGATGTTTCATCTCTTTTTCTGTGCAGATTACCCGCTGCATCCCCCGGGTCTAATTGTTATTAATTCTTTTTGTCTTTCGTTGCCTTATAGAGATGATAACAAAAAATATAGTGTGAATTTTTTATTTTTTTTGTCTCAGCCCTTGAGTTTCACTCGGTCATCACCACAATCACCGTACATACACAAGGAAAATTCACACCACAATCGGCGGAATATTTCATTGCAATTATTTGTATGTTTAACGTTGGTGATGTTTAGTGAAACAAATAAAGCAACTGCTTTTACTTATAATATAAATAATGTAAAAGCATGTGAACGGACACGACTGCCTCACATTCACAATGTGCAAAAGTACGAAAGTTTTTTGAAATATCAAGATTATCAAAAAAAAAATATCAAACAATATAAAACAAAAAGGCGAACAAAACATTCTTCGTCCGCCTTTTCTTATTAAATTATTACGTTTTATATACTACACATTTATTGCTTGTCTGCGTTTTAAGGATAATGCAATGTTCTTTTTTGCGAAATCGTTGACATTTCTGAATGTCGTCTTTTGCTTTAACTCCTCAAAAGACATCTGCAATAACAGTTTTGCTATACATTCATCGGCGAAAGAATTGGAAACGACATCAACTCCTTCAAAATCCAATACGACCTTATCACTTGCCAATATCAAAGGAAGCAGTTTTTCTCTTACACTACTGCCTAACATTCTTGTACCAAGGTTTTCTCCGAAATCTTTAAATCTAAATACTGTCATTTCATTTTCTCCTTTACCATAAGTTTTCAATATCTTCCGTGTCTAAAAATCTTTCATTGAAATCATTCTCTGCAAAAGTACGAAAGTTTTTTGAAATATCAAGATTATCAAAAACAAAATATCAAACAATATAAAACAAAAAGGCGAACAAAACATTCTTCGTCCGCCTTTTCTTATTTTATCAATAGTTATTAAAAACTTTCTGCCATTAGGTCTTTGCGGCCGATAAGTGAAAAGATTGTGATATTATTATCTTCGTTCAAAATCCGCAACGTTCTTAATATCTCGTTAAGCGTAGAACCGCTTGTGGTAACGTCATCAATAATAAGAATATTTTGTTTTCTGATAGACATACACAGTGCTTTGTCTTTCTCGTTTGCAAATTTCAAAAAATTCATTATATACGGACGGTAACGGTTTTTCTTAACGTCTTTGGCAATAGTGAAATAATCCTTATGATGTATAAGTTGCATCATATCAGCTATATTTTGCATAACCTGTTGTTTCTGTACGGCGGTGTAACGAGGACGTCCGTTCTCCAAAACATCGTCAAGGTATTGTTGCTCATAACTGTCCATATCGAAAGATATAGATGCAGGCAACGACTTTATAAGTTCCATCTTGTGAAGCGAAGGTTGGGCAAAACGGTATATATAACGGAGCATGTATTGATTGACTTTGCTTGAAGATTCGGGCATTACGACCAAATCATAATCGTAAAGGTTTATCTTTTTATTAAGATTATCGACGGCTTTTTTGATAAACAGGGTAATATCTTCGTTTGTCTGCAAATTTTCAGTAAATTTAATGTATTTAATAAACCTTGCACGCAATTGACTGTCAATATTATCCTCAAATTCATAGCCATAGTAAAAACATTTGCCGAACGCTTCCACTTGATAGCCGTTTCCCGTCAAAGTGATTATATCTTCTTTGCCGTCATTGAGGAAATCAAAGATAAATTTCTGCTTTTTTTCTTCGTAAGTTATGCCCATAGTCTTGTATTTATTGCCGTTACGTCTGCAAAAGTACGAAAGTTTTTTGAAATATCAACAAAATAAAAAACAGTCTTATTCGTAACGTATGGCTTCGATAGGGTCTAAATTTGCCGCTTTCTTTGCAGGATACCATCCGAAGAAGATTCCTATAACGCAACATACGCCGAAACTTATCGCTATGGATGACGGTGAGATTACAATCGTCCATGATGTGACTAATGCCAAAAGCATGGAGACTATCACGCCGAACAAAACACCTATCAATCCGCCTGCAACTGACATTATCACGGCTTCAACCAAAAACTGCGAAAGAATATCCCTTGATTTGGCACCGACACTCATCCTTAAACCTATTTCTTTGATTCTTTCGGTAACAGACACATACATTATATTCATTATGCCTATTCCGCCGACAATCAGAGAAATTCCCGCAACGCAGGACAACAATATTGTAAGCATATCGGTGACCGAAGTCATCATTGAAGTCAGTTCTTCCTGGCTACGGATTGAAAAATCGTCCAAATCCTCGTCGTCAGTTTTGATTTTATGGTTTTCCCTTAATATTACACGCATTTCTTCCACGGCTTTTTCTGTCAATTCTTCGCTTATAGCTGACGCAACTATGGATTGCAAATAATTTATTGCCAAAATACGCTTTTGAACCGTAGTATAAGGAGCGATAACCACGTCATCCTGATCCTGACCCATTGAGTTATAGCCTTTGGATTTCAATACGCCGACAATTGTAAAAGGAATAGTACCGAAACGTATCGTTTGTCCGATTGGTTCTTCGCCGTTAGTAAAGAGTTCATCGACAACGGTTTTTCCGACTATGCATACCTTTGCCGCCGTTTGTATATCGCTTTCGGTAAACATGCTTCCCGTTCCTATTTTATATTGGCGTATATCCAAATAATCTTCATTACAACCCGTAATACTTGATGGGTGGTTGTTGTTTCCGAATACCAATTGTCCCGAAGAAGAAACCGTAGGAGAGATTGCAGTAATGTAGCGGCAGTTTTCTTTTAAGGATTCGTAGTCTTCCATCTTTAATGACTGCATGCTTGAAGATGATTGCTGCACTCCGCCTCTTTTCATATTGCCCGGGTGAATCATCACCATATTGCTGCCCATTTCGGAAATCTGTTGCTTGATTCCCACCTTACTTCCGTGACCTACCGCCATCATGATTATAACTGACGAAACGCCTATAATGATTCCCAACATAGTTAAGAAGCAACGCATCTTATTGTTGTTCATGCTGCGAAGGGCAACGGTAATTAAATTCTTTATATTCATGACTTCTAATCCTCCTTTGGTAAAGATGCAAGTACTTGAGCAGCATCTTTTATATCTGAATTGTAAGTATCTTCAATCACTTTGCCGTCCTTAAGCACTATGTTGCGGGAACAGTATTGCGAAATCTCTGGATTGTGGGTTACAAAGACAATCGTAGAACCGTTTTTGTGCAATTCTTGGAACAAAGTAAGAATTTCAAACGATGTTCTCGTATCCAAATTGCCCGTAGCCTCGTCCGCCAAAATCATAACGGGGTCGTTGACCAATGCTCTGGCAATTGCCACTCGTTGTTGCTGACCTCCCGACATCTGATTGCTTTTGTGATTTATTCTACTCTCTAATCCGACGCGCACAAGTGCCTGCCGGCTCTTTTCTTCTCGGTCTTTTTTGGAATAAGCACTATTGTACATCAACGGAAGTTCCACATTTTCCAATGCCGTTGTCTTGCTTAACAGATTATAATTCTGAAAAACAAATCCTATTTTGCGGTTACGCAGCATTGCACGGGCATCACGGTTCATTTTCTTTACATCGTTACCGTCCAAATAGTATTCTCCCGCCGACGGAGTGTCCAAACAACCCAAAATATTCAGAAGCGTACTTTTTCCGCTGCCGCTTTGACCCATTATAGTGACGAATTCGCCCTCGTTTATGGTAAAACTCACGCCTCGTAACGCTCTTACGGTTTCCCCGCCCACAATAAAATTACGTTCAATGTTTTCTACCTTGATAATTTCAGACATAAGGCGGAAGTTATTTCTTGTTTTTGTTATTTCTTTGGCCTGGTCCCGGCATCGAGAACGGCGAAGACGACTGTTGTGCCTGTTCCAGAGATTTGCCTTCACCCAAATCGTCGGAAGTACCAGTCACAATGCTTTGTCCCAATGTCAATCCGTCTGTTATTTCCGTATAACCGCTTCCCGTAATTCCCGTTTTGACAGGCACGGCAGTCAGTTTATTGCCCGAAAGTATGTAAACATGTTTGTCGTTAGGCGTTATCTTGGAATTATCCACCGTATATTTGCTGCCTATTAGGTCAATATCGGCGTTAAACGACAATGCTTTTGCAGGAACTGCTATAATATCGTTTCTTTCCTGCGTATAAATGCTGACATTTGCCGTAAGACCGGGTTTAAGCTTCAAATCGTTGTTTGGAGCATCAATAATAACTTCGTAAGTTACCACATTGGAAGTTGTTTTTGCCTCCAAACGCACCTGTTTTACTGTTCCGTCAAATTTTTCTCCCGGATAAGCATCCACAGTGAACGTTACACGCTGACCTTCCTGCACTCCGCCTATATCGGCTTCGTCAACGTCGGCAACAACCTGCATTTTGGTTAAATCGTTTGCAATGGTAAATATGGTAGGGGTGGAGAATGAGGCAGCCACAGTCTGTCCTTCTTCCACGCTTTTGCTTATTACCGTTCCGTCAATAGGGGAATAAATGGTTGCGTAGCCTAAATTGGTTTGTGCACGCGATAAATCCGTCTTGGATTTGTCGTAAGAAATCTTTGCAGTCCTGTATTTATAGTATGCATCTTCGTATTCACTGTCGGAAATCAACTTCTGATCGTGCAGAGACTTTATTCTGTCGTAATTTTTCTTCTCATACTCGTATTGAGTCTTCGCCGATTCGACGTTATTCATCGCATTGGTCACTTCGTTCTGCAGATTGACCTTGTCCAATTCCGCCAAAATCTGACCTTTCTTCACAAGGGAATTATAATCTACGTACAACTTGGTAACAATACCCGAAACCTGCGTACCGACATCCACCTTGTTTATCGGTTCTATCGTTCCCGTTGCGGTGATGGACGTACTGATACTTTGTTTTTCCACTTTCGCCGTCGTTAAATGCACTTGCTTGTCTTTTTTAGGACGTAAAAATATTGCCGCAACTATAATTAGTGCAACAACTGCCGCACATATTATAATTATTTGCTTTTTCCTGCTGTTTTTTGCTGACATGATATTATGTTTTTTAAGATTTACAATTTTATTTCTTTGTTTTGGTAATAATCCAACAGTTTTAATTTCATCAGTGCCTGATATTTGGCCTGCAATGTAGCCTGTTGGGCCGATGAAAGCGCAGTTCTTTGGTTCAATAACTCAATTATGTTTTTCATACCTAATTCAAATTGTTTCGAAACCAAGTCATACGACTTTTCGCTCGCAGTTAAATTGGCTTTGGCACTCATATAAGACTGCTGATATGACTTACAATCCAAGTGTAATTCGTCAATAGTCTTATAAAGTTGCTTTTGCTGTCTGGCAATCGAGTTATCGGCAACCAAAACCTGGTTTTTAGCCTGAACGACTGCGTTTTTTGTCTGACGTTTGTCGTAAATAGGAACGGAAATGCTTAATCCGATGTTTTCACCAACCGAACTTTTCAATTGTTTCATCACTTCCAAATCACTTTTGGAGTTATGGCCCGCCGAAACACCCGCACCGAGTGAGACGTTAGGCAAGTAGCCGCCTTTGGCAACCGAAACGTTTAGTTCGGCTATGTCCTTATCCTTTTGTGCCGCCAAAATTTCGGGCACAAACGTCAATGCCTTATTGTAAATAGTGTTTACATCTTCCAAAGTCACCAAAATATCATCATCATTTATTGTTATCTCCTGTATTTCCATGTTTTCGGTAAGCTCCATCAGCTGTTTAAGCTCCAGTTTCTGCTTCTGATAAGCATTCTCCGCCTCAATGACGCGGTAGTTATACGAAGCGTTTTCGCTTTCAAGCACCGCAACGTCCACAGACGATATACTGCCCGCCTCATACATGGCGTTAGCCCTCTCAAGCGTCTTGTTACTTAACTCCAAATTGTTTTCAGCCGTGGTTATTGCCTCTTTGGCGTAAAGAATCTGTATATAAGTCTGCAGGATGGACAACATGATATCATCTTCCGCCTGTTTGACCTCAATGGATGCTATCTCACCCTCAAGATTCTTCTGTTTAATGTTGTTATACGTCTTTCCGCCGTCGTAAATATTCATATTGGCGTTCAAACCGTACGATCCGTTGTAAACACCCTCTCCCGCATCATTTGTATATGTGAAATTCTGTCCCGAAGAAAACGAAAGCGACGGATAATATCCCGCCTTGGCGGTAAGGATATTGTCTTTGGCTAAAGTATCGTTCAATCTGGAGAGTTTAACCGAAAGATTATTTTGTTTAGCGTAAGAAATACACTCTTGAAGTGTCCAAACCTTTTGTGAAAACAGGTTCGCCGTACAACAAAGGCACATAATACCGAAAAAAAGCCTTTTCATTGCAAATTATTATTTTATTAAAAAATACCAAATTTACATTTTAGACAAATTTTTCGCAAAAACGTCTAAAAAACGCGGCAAATAATGCCGAAATCACCGCTTAACGGATAAACTGTATATGTCTTTAAGCCGTCTATGCGCTGTATTATGATTATTGATGTGAGAAAAATTTCCGCCCCAAGGCATAAAATTTCCGCCTTAAGGCGTTTGGCTGCCGCCCCGTGCCGTATTATTTCAGAAAAAACCCTTTTTTTGATGCAAAAAAACAGTTTTTTTACCCCGAAAAAACCCTTTTTTTCGAATTAATACGCCACGGGGCGGCAGCAATGAGCGATGGGGCATAAATAAACCGCCGTTTTGACACATGCAAACGGCGGTTTATAAAGAAAAACGGATGTAAGCAATAAACCTTTTACCGCATTACATCCGCCAATTAAAGCAAAAGTTCTTTATTAATTGTTTATAATATTTTGGAACTCTATTTGGGATTGGTAACGTTTGAACTCAACGTCGTTTTTAGCCTGATATTTGTACGCAGGCTCCATTTCGCATGCTGCTTTCAGGTTCTTAATCAAACCCGGTACGTCATCCAAACGTGCATAACATACCGCACGCAAATAATTCACTTCGCTGGTTTGGTCAACACAACAGTCCAAAGTGCGGATTGCGTTACCCGTGTTGCCTGTCAATAGTTGAATCAACGCAAGATTGTATGTACATTTTCTGTCCTGTAACTGCTCGGCTGCAGCTTCGTAATCACCTTGTTTGATTGATACTATAGCCGAATTAGCTGTTGCCTGCTCGCTGCCGTGTTGTTTTGCAAGTTCTATATAACGTGCTGCAGCGTCGTTATCACGCAATGCAAGTTGCAATAACGCCAAATTGTTTTCTATTTGTCCGTTTTCAGGAGACAGTTTGTATGCGGTTTCCAAATAAGTGGTTGCATCGTCCAATTGATTTAAGTATAAAGCGGTTGCACCTGCGTTGTTCCAGCCTTCCCACTGTGAAGGGAAACGTTCGGTTACTGCTTGGTATATCTGAAGCTTCACTGCGTAGTTGTGAGACAATGATGCTGCGTACATTAATTCGTCGTAAGTAAGATTGTCGGGGTTGGTAAGAGCCATTTTCGCCAATTCCTGATCGGTTTTCTGCACACCTGTGAAGTTAAATGCTATTTCACCACGGCGTAGAGTAGGAAGGATGTCTTCTTCTATCTGACGGAATACGACAGACATGTTTCTGATTTCCTGTTCCCTTCTAACCTTGTCTGGTTGTGACTTAACAACGTTGATAACCGTGTTCTTTTCCTGCAAAGATGAGCCTTCAACCAATTTTAAGAAGTTGTCCCAGTCTTCACCGCGAGCATTGGTCGTAATAACTACGTCCTTTTTGATATCTTCTACATATTTATTGACGTCAGAAGATTTGATGTTTTCGGCTTTTGCTCTTTCCTGCAATGCTTCTGTAAGCATGTCGTCCACAAGTTTAACAGTAGTTTCCGCTCTTTTCTTTGAAAGTCCTATATTGTAGGATTCCTCACCTTCAGGTGATGCCCATGCGTTTACATATATCTGACGCGGAACCTGATTATTGACAATATAAGATTTCATATTGTTAATACTGCGTCTGGACTCCATTTTCTTGTTAAGAGCATTGTTCCAATTCAAATCAGACATATTAACGGTAAAGTAAATATCGGCTTTCATCAACTCATCTGCCGCAATGGTGTAATTAGCCGTTGCCATAGCCATGTCGCCTTTGATATCAACGCGGTTGGACGTAGAATTGATGCCCTGTGCAATCTTAACGTTGCCCAGTTCAATGGCTTTGTCATTTTCCAAAGCCTCGCTGCGGGTTGCATTAGCCTCATTAACGTTTTTGGATTTGTATGCCACAGGATTCAATGTCAATACTGCGCTTTCCATACCGGGACGGTATGCAACGGTATCGCGGTACATAAATCTGCCGCCTGAAGATTTTTCGATGGTTTTGCCGTTACCGTCAACCTTTTGTCCTTTCAAATTCATAGGAGACAATATAACTTCACCCGTTTCCCATGTCAATACAGGCTGAAGATACATTACCGCATCCTTTTTGAAATAATTTTGAGGAATATTACCGTTTATGGTAATAATTACCTTATCGCCCGTAGTCTCCATAGGATTAGGAGAGATTTGATAACGGACCGTGTTATGCTTTTTCTGCATTGATTTAAGCGATGATGAACAAGAGGAGAATCCCAAGACTGCCCCTGCCAACAATACGCCTACAAGTAATCTTTTCATATCTGTTATATTTATTATTATATTATTCGAATAAAAGTAAACGCTTAATCAATCGGCAAAGTTACAACAAATAAATTAATAATTGCCGATTTAATCACTTTTTTATTTAATCTTTATTTTTCATTTTATTATCCAGTCAAAATAAACTGCGGATTAGCAAAATAAAACAACGTTTTATTTTGCTGAAACGTTGTTTTATTTTTGTGTAATGACTTTATGATAAAATCATTATTGTGCAGCATATACTCCTACCTCACATAAAGCAGGCGGTTGGGAGGATTTTTTGATTGTAATTCTGACTTTTTGTGCCGTAACGGGTTTGAAACGGTGGATTTTTACGCGTGAGTCCGTAAGGGCATTACCGTCAAACAAACTTATCCAATTCCTGCCGTCAAAATATTCGATAGAGTATTGTTGGATTACACCTGCTTGTTGTTCGGTAATCACAATCATGTCTATTTTTTGCGTTTTTTCCAAATCTACATGCCAAAAAGGAGTGCTTACATGTTTGTTGGATTGCCAGGATGTGGAGAAATTATCATCATTGGCGAAATCCATTATGTTCATATCCCAACTCCATGAACTTTCGCACGGTTTGTTTTTCGCTATATTATGTCCTATAATAGGAGGTTGGCAATCGGGTATTATTATTTCTTCTTTTTGTGGTTTAAACAATCTGCCTATTTCTTTTAAAGCCTCAAGTGCATTGTCGTCCATCAGACCGTCTCTGTTAGGGGCGACGTTTAATATAAAGTTACAGTACGCTTTGTTGTACGGTATAATGTTTTCATTAACCAAATATGACGGGGATTTCAATTCTTCCTGCGGAAAAGTTTCTTTCCAAAACCATGTGCGCTGAATAGACAGACAGGCAAGTGCAGGTAATTTGTTTTCTGTTGTCGAAATCTTCTGTCCCGCTCCTTGTTCATAGGATTTAATGTCAGTATAGAACAATGCCTCACGCGGATATTTAGCCGCATTCAAGTCCATTACCAAACAATTGGGTTGAATGCTTTTGATGTAGTTGTAGATTTCTTCGAAAGGTATCTCATCGTATGAAATTCTCGACCAAGGAGCATCCCAACCGTCGATGATTATAGCAGTTATTTCGCCGTATGAGGTAAGCAACTCTTTCAATTGTGCTTTTATCATGCTGATATGTTCGGGTTTTATCATGTTTGCACGCAAACGGTGATGCGTATCCAATATTGAATAATATAACATGACTTTTAAACCTTCTTTTCTGAAAGCGTCGGCATATTGTTTTACCACGTCCTTTTTGTAAGGTGAATTCATTACGTTATAATCAGTCGTTTTGGTGTCCCATAAACAAAAACCGCTGTGATGTTTTGTGGTAAGACATCCGTAAGACATGTTGGCACTTTTTGCAGCCTTTGCCCATTGCGAACAATCCAATTTGGTAGGGTTGAAAACCGAAGCGGGCAAATCAGGATCCGGCCAATCATCGGGAGAATATGTCGGAATATTATAATGAATAAACATTCCGAAGCGTAAATTTACGAAATCCTGTTGCAGTTGATGCAACGTTTTTTCTTGAGCTGACAATCCGATTGCAAAGATTGCAGACAAAAGAAATACAAATGTTTTTTTCATGATTAATATTGCTTTATTATTTGTGTTAAATATTTATAATCGTTGTTTTAATAGTTTTTACAAACATTCCGTTATGGTTTTGCAGATAAATTCCGCCGTTTTGCCATTACCGAACAGTTTACTGTCAAGGCATTGTGTGCGGATTTTATTGCGAACTGATTCATCGGAAAACAATTTTGCTGATTGTACTATTTTTTCTTTGTCAGTATCAGTAATAATTGCGGCACCTGCGTCTACGATTTCCACCCATTCCGTTTGCGGACGTAATATTATACACGGTTTTCCGAGAAAATAGGCTTCTTTTTGCACACCTCCGCTGTCTGTTATGACAAATGAGGACATGGATTCCAAATAAATCATTTCCAAATAGCCGACAGGATCAGTTATAATAATATTAGGATTGTTCCTTATTGCTTTTTGCAGATCTGCAGGAAGTAATTGTTCCGCCATTTTCTTCGTGCGGGGATGCAATGGCATTATAATTTTTTGCATCTTTGCCGTTTCAAGTAAGGAAAGGAATATATTAGATAATTTTTCTGCGTTATCTGTGTTCGTATTGCGGTGAACGGTGCATAAAATAAAATTATCACCGTATTTTTTCTTGTATTCCGTATTGTTAAGAGCAATATTGCGGAAATAAAGAGTATTATCCAACATAATATCTCCGCAATGATATATGTTAGGATGGTTGAAATCAGGTTTTTTGCATATTTCTGACGGGAAACCTTCGCTGATTAAATTATTATATCCTGTTTGTGTCGGTGTAAATAAAAGCGTGGAGACATTGTCTGACAATATGCGGTTAATTTCTTCGGGCATAGTCTTGTCAAACGAGCGGAGCCCTGCCTCAATATGTATAACGGGAATCAGGAGTTTTGATGCCGCAACGGCACCTGCGAGAGTTGAGTTAGTATCACCGTATATTACAAGGGCATCGGGACGTTCCGAAAGAATGATGTCTTCAATGCCTTCAATCATACGTGCAGTTTGTTTGCCGTGAGAAAGACTTCCTGTATTAAGATTGTACTTTTCTTTCGGAATCTGAAGTTCCGAAAAGAAAATACCGCTCATTGAAGCATCGTAGTGTTGTCCTGTGTGGACGATTACTTCTTCTATTTTGTTAGAATAACCGTTTTGTATGGCTCTTGACAGAGCTGATGCTTTTATTATTTGAGGCCTTGCTCCTATTACGGTAAGTATTTTCATAAAGCACACAGTTGTTTGTAAAATTCTTCTGCAATAATGTCACGGTTGAAGTTTTTA
Organism: Bacteroidales bacterium; assembly: GCA_017633985.1. Classification (GTDB taxonomy): domain Bacteria; phylum Bacteroidota; class Bacteroidia; order Bacteroidales; family P3; genus Scybalousia_A. The sequence continues at coordinate 80,332 of JAGBOF010000036.1, read as the reverse complement.
TAGGCATAATTCAATCCGTTTTCTCCCATTTGACGGGCTTGATCCCTGTTATTGTAGATGTACATGATTTTATCAGCCAAATCTTCGGCGTTTTCAGGTTCAAAGCTTACCCCGCATTTGCCTTCGTCAATAAATAATTCCTTTGCCTCTCCTTCCAATCCCAAAATAACGGGTTTCTTCAGGGCTAAATTTTCAAATATTTTAGAAGGTATCGCACCTTTAAACAAATCAAGTTTCTTCAAAGGTATGACTGCGGCATCAGTTTGAGTGATAATTTCCTGCATCTGTGATTTTGCTACGGCGTCATAAAAGAAAACATTTGTCAATTGTAGTTCTGATTTTAGTTTAAGCAAATTCTCCTTTTCGGGACCGTTACCCAAAAGCACGAATTTTATATCTGTATGTTCCCTTAATAAGTTTGCCGCATTCAAGATAACTTCCAATCCTTGTGCATGCCCTATTATTCCTCCGTAAAACAAAATAAAATCTTCTTGTGTAAATCCTTTTTCTTTCCTGAATCTTTTTTCAGTCTGTTTGTTTACGTCATAAAAATGTATATCCACCCCGTTTTTGAGCCAATAAACATTCTTATCAGGGAAACGTTCCTTAATATTTCTGCAAATACCCTGCGTCTGACCTGAAATCAATGCAGCCTTCTTATAACAAAATTCTTCCAAAAGCGTAGCCGCTTTTAAAATGGTTTTATTGTGTATTATATCTAATTTTTCCGCACTTTCAGGCCATAAATCCGACACATTAAAGACCATCTTTGCCCTCTTTGCTTTGCTTAACAAATAAGCCGTGATTCCCAAAAACAAAGGCGGCGATTCAACAAGCAATATGTCTTTCTTTTCCAGTTTGATTAATCCGTAAAACAGTGAGGAAAAAACAAATGAGAAGTAATTTAAAAGACGTTTTGCAATACTTTTTTTCTGTGAAACGTATATCCAAGTACGTTTTATTTTTAATCCGCCGAGTGTTTCTTCGCAATATTTCTTTCCTTTGTAAGCATCATGAATCTGCATTTGCGGATAATTGGGCATAGCAGTTAAAATTTCTACGTCCGTGCCTTTGTCTTTCAATCTCAATGCCAATTCATACAAACGGTTCTGCGGAGCACCTACTTCAGGTGGGAAATATTGTGTAAGAATCAATAGTTTCATAATCGGTAATTATTCGTTTTTCTTGAAAAATATCATATCAGAGAGCAATATTAATATTATAGTAACAACAGAACTTAAAACAATCCGCAGCAATGTTGTCAAAATTTCATCAAACGAGAAGTTTTCAATCAGAAAATACAAAAGATGGTGTATAAAAACGGTAAGTGCCATATAAGGTAGGTAGTTTTTTAGTCCCAATGACGAAACTGACGGTCTTTGAAACGTTACATTGTCTATATTGCCCGAGAAAGCATTTAAAAGTGCAGGTCTTATAAAACCTATCAGCACGCATACGCAGGCATTTATCCCTATATCCGCCGAAAAAACATCAATGCATACGCCCAAAACGAAAGAAGAAACCAAAACCAACCATTTGGGAGTCGCAAAAGGCAACATTATTATAAACCACACATAGAGCATAGGATTGATAAAACCGAGAAAGTAAATGTTGTCAAGTATAAAGACCTGACAAAATACAAGTATAATGAATTGAACCGCACAAATAACAATATCCCTTATCATTGTTGTTCCTCCTGAAGTTCTTTAATGTTTTCCATCAGTTTGTCCTGCTCCGTTTTGAAGAAGTTTTTGATTACATAAACATATTCTAATTTATTGTAATCGACGGAAAATTTTACGTTTACTTTATAAAAACCAGTTCCGCTTTCCTTTGTAAAATCTTTAACGGTTCCTATCATGATTCCTTCGGGTATGTCACGGGAAAAACCGCTCGTTACAACCGTATCACCTTTCTTTAAAGCAATGCTTGAAGGCATATCTACGATTTGCCCGGTAGAATAAGTATGCCCGTTCCATATTAAAGTTCCCGTAGTCTTGGTTCTTTCGTTTCTTACATTAAGTTTGCTGTCCTGATGAAGCACACTCATAACAAGCGAAAAGTTTTCCGTTGTTTTTACCACCGTTCCCACTACACCGTTCGGCGCAATTACTCCCATATCAGGCTCAACTCCTGAAAGCGAACCTTTGTCTAACATGAAATAATTGTTTCTTTTGTTTACCGTTTTAGAGATAACACGGGCATCAATGAACGAAAAACGTTGCTTATATACGGTATCAGATTCTTCATGGATGTTGTTAATCAGTTTGACATACGAACTGCTTATTTGCTGCCGTAATTGCAGGTTTTCTTTAACCAAAGCATCGTTTTTGCTTTTCAGATAAAAATAAGAGTTTATATTTTCAATTGTATTATTGAATGTTCCCGATATGTTATTGGCGGCGGAAATAATACTGCTGGATTGTTTGCTGTCATTTAAGGTTATGAAATAGATGCTTAATCCCTCCAAAACCAAGAAGAGAAATACATAATAATACCGCCGCAAAAATCTGATTAAATTATTCATTGCAACAAAATATTCTTTCCGTATAAACGGACTGCAAAGTTATAAAAAAAGTTACTATTTACAGTTAAAAATTTTTTGAAATATCAATTTGCCGTACTTATTTGATGATATTTTACAATTTTAAAGAGTGATTGTTTTTTGTTACGTCATTACGTAAAATTAAAACGCCGTATTATTTTAACGATATCGCAGATCAGTAAAATAATCTGCGATATTAATTTTGCCTTAAGCCGTTTTGATTTTATCCGCATGATTGATGAAAATTTTCGTATGGCCGGAATAAAAATTGATAAATAATTTTGCAGTTCTGCAAAAATAACATACCTTTGCAATTCAGAATAAGGAAAACAGTATTTATTAACTTAAAAACAGAGAATAAAATGAAAAAATTACTTTTAAGCTTGGCATGTTTGGCATTGCCTTTTATGTTCATCTCTTGTGATGAAGATGACAATCCTATTACGGAGTTGACGGGAAAAATGGAAATGGTAATAAACGGAACTTCGCATTCATTTACGGGAGTTGCCTCTTATCAGCAAGACGGTAAGACATACGTTGCAACAACTGACGGAAAAAATGCCGTTGCAATCCAATTAAACGGAACAAAATCCGGTGCATATACTTTAGGAGTTACTAACGTTACGGATTTAAGCGATTGGACAAAACTTATCACGGGCGGTTTGGATTTCGGAAAGTTTGAAAACGTTATGACATTCGTTCCGTTTGACAATAAAGACCAAATGTATATCGTAGTAGCGGGAGAATGCAATGTAACCATATCTTCTGCAAAAGTAACGGGTACATTCAAGGGTAAAGCTATCCAATATGAAGATCTTTCCGGATTGGATGCTTCTTCTATTATTAAGTTGATAACGGCAGGTGACGATATTTCTGGAACATTCACTGCGATAGAATCCAGTTCTATAATAAGCCAGTTCACCAAATAGAAAAAAATAACCTTAAAAGGTAGAAAAAAGACCGATTAACTAAAAAAATCGGTCTTTTATTTTTGGTAGTATTCAAAAATTTTATAATTTTGCAAATTCAATTACGTACTGTTAAAACAATAGTAGTTAATTTTAATATAACTTAAAAATTAAAAAAGACATGACAAAAGCTGAGATAGTTGCAGAAATTGCACAAAAGACAGGGATAGAGAAAGTAAACGTGCAGGAAGTTGTGGAATCGTTTATGGAAGTGTTAAAGGATGCCATGAAAAAAGGAAATAACGTTTATTTGAGAGGCTTCGGCAGTTTTATAATAAAACGCAGAGCTGAAAAAACCGGACGTAATATTTCAAAGAATACTACAATTATTATACCGGCACATAATATTCCTTCTTTCAAACCTTCAAAAGTTTTCGTGGAAGAAATAAAGAATAACGTTAAATAGTTTAATATTTTAATACAATTACAAAAATGCCAAGCGGAAAAAAGAGAAAAGGCCACAAGATGGCAACTCACAAACGTAAAAAACGTTTGAGAAAGAACAGACATAAGAATAAATAATTCTTACATGTCTTAAAAACCTTTTATTGCGAAACTCAATGTGCTGAAATAAGCATGCAGTTTCGCAATATTTTTTATTATTTGTTTCAATAACCGTAAAATAAAACTAACTCCAATGAATAAGGATTTGATAATTGATGTAAAAGAATCGGGAGTTGAAATTGCGTTATTGGAAGATAAGAAACTGGTAGAACTTCATAAGGATAATCCCGGACAGGACTACATTGCAGGGAATATTTATCTTGGTCAGGTCAAAAAGTTGATGGCAGGATTGAATTCTGCGTTTGTTGATGTAGGTGCGGGTAAGGACGGATTTCTCCATTATTTGGATATGGGGCATAATTTCCTTAAGATGCAGGATTTTGTTACGAAATGCGTAGCGGGAAATGCAGAAGGAGCCTTGACACAAAAGAAATCCCAACCAGAACTTGTAAAAAACGGACTGATTACAGATGTTTTAAAACAGGGACAACTTGTTTTGGTTCAAATAACCAAGGAACCTATTTCCACTAAAGGCCCTCGTTTGAGCGGTGAAATATCTTTTGCTGGACGTTATGTGGTTTTGGTGCCTTTCGGAAAGAAGATTACGGTATCCCAGAAGATACAAAGCATTGATGAACGTAAGAGATTGCGACGGCTTTTGACAAGTATACAGCCTGAAAATACGGGTCTGATCATCCGTACGGCTGCCGAAGGCAAAAGTGCATTGGAATTGGATGCAGACGTTAAGGAATTGTATGCAAAATGGGAGTCTGTAGTCAAGAAACTGCGCAATGCAGTACCTCCTGTCAAGCTTGTAGCCGAAGCGGACTCGTCCATAGTCACAGTTAGAGAGATGTTGTCGGAAGAATTCAGCAATATATATGTAAACAATGAGCATGTATATAATGAATTGCACGATTATATTTCCAAGATTTATCCTCAAAAGGAAGACATTCTCCACCACTATAAGTTACAAACCCCGATATTCGAACAGTTCAGCGTAGATGCCCAAATAAAAAATGCATTCGGTAAGGTTGTAACCATTCGTTCGGGTATTTATCTAGTGATAGAACAGACCGAAGCGATGGCTGTTATTGACGTTAATTCGGGTCCGCGTACCAAGGCTTCGCAGGATCAAGAAGAGAATGCTTTAATGGTTAATACCGAAGCGGCTTTTGAGATTGCACGGCAATTGCGTTTAAGGGATATGGGCGGAATAATAGTTATAGACTTCATTGACATGAATTCTAAAGTCAATTGTAAGAAACTCTATGACACAATGCGTGAGGAATTAGCTAAAGACAAGGCGCGGCACACGATATTACCGCTTAGTAAGTTCTGTCTGATGCAGATAACACGCCAAAGGATACGCCCTGTCGTTGATGTTGAGGTATCGGAACTTTGTCCTATGTGCGGAGGAAGCGGTAAGGTCAAATCATCTATCAATGTCGTCAGTGACATCCGTCACGATGTCAAATTCCTTTCGCAGGAACAAAATGAAAAACGTCTTACCGTGGTAACGCATCCTTTTGTTGCTGCTTATTTGACCAAAGGTATTTTCAAAAAGCCTTATCATAAGTGGGAGAAGGACTACAATATCAAGCTGAAAATAATATCTTCCAATGATTTGTCGGTAACGGAATACATTTTCTTGAATTCCAACGGAGACAAAATAGAATTATAAGACATTGAAACAATACGCCGCATAAAGTTATTGCTTTTGCGGCGTATTATTGTTTTAATATATCATCACACAGTGGCGGTATATTTTTTTGTTATTGCCTTACAAAATTATTTATCCTGTCTTTGATAATCTGAATAAAGTTACCGTCAATTTCATTCTCTATTTTAAGACTCTCAAATTTCAAACCGAATTTTTTCAACCGCACGGCATCCTTTTCAGTGGTTATAATAATTCGGTCATTCCCTGCGAGGCGGCGTATTTCCTTAATATCATCAAAAGAAAAAGGGTGGTGGTCGGCAAATTTCTTCAAATAAACATCATATCCCGCATGCTTAAGAAACTCTGTTGCAGGCTCGGGATTGTCAATGCCCGCAACAAAAAGCAAAGACTTCTTATCCTGCGGCAAAGAAAGCGGTTTGTAGTTTATTTTTGAGAAAAAAATCTTTTGATGCGGCGCAGGATTCAGTTTTTGTATGAAATTGTTTTTGTCATTCTCTATTATATTTTCAGGGCATTTGGTTACGATGATATAATCCGCCCGTTTGCTTTCTTTTTTGCTCTCCCTTAAACGCCCGTAAGGAATGATTCTGTCACTGAAATACGGACGGGTATATTCGGTAAGCAAAACGGTTATATTAGGTTGAGTTTTGCGGTATTGATATGCATCGTCAAGTAATATAAGTTTAGTTTCAGGCAGATTTTTGCGTATATAATCAATTGCAAAGTTGCGGTCTTTATTGACAAAAAACGGTATCTGCGGAAATTTCAGCTTCATTTGTTTAGGTTCATCGCCAGTGTCTTCGGCATTACTGTCTGTCAAAACTTCTTTCAAGCCTTTGGTTTTGCGTTTATAACCCAAGGATATGACAGCAAGCGGAAATTCGTCTTTGAGGTTGCGTATCAAATACTCAATCATAGGAGTTTTCCCCGTTCCGCCCACTCTCAAATTGCCCACACACACAACGCATACATCATTATATGATTCGGATTTTATGACGTTGCATCTGAAAAGAAAGTTCCTTAATATTGTTATAAGTAAGTACATGTTTGAAAGTTTATTTTGCAAAAATAAATAAATTTACCGATGTATAAAAATGATTGCGCCAAAAACCGTCAAAATAAAACGCCGTTTCAGTAAAATAATCAGCCTTAAAAATAAATTATTCAGCCTGATTAATTTATTTTTAAGGCTGATTATTTTGAGCATTTGTAAATGTCTGAAAAAGAAAAGGCAGCGGAAATGGTTCCGCCGCCTTTTGGTAAGATGATTAAGTTATCAAAATTTGATTATTGTCTTAATAACTTCTTCGTCTTGTACAGGTTGTTTGCCTTAACGGTTACACTGTAGTATCCTTTAGCAAATGAAGATGAAGGTATTGTTACGCTTTCAACTCCTTGAGCAACCTTCGCAGAGTAAACTACGCGGCCCAATTCATCAGAAACGATAACTTCAGCTTCAGTAGTTACGCCTGTCAACGACAATGTAGCATCGCCGAATGTAGGAACAGGGTAAACAGAAACTGATACGTTGTTTTCAACATCTTCTATACCGCTGGCCTGAAGTACTAACGTTACGATACTGTCACAACCGTTGATTGTTTGTAGAGTATCATAGTAAGTACCAGGAGTGTCGTATGTCTTGCCACCGAATTCATAAGTACCCATGTAAGTTAATACTGCAGTTTCAATAGATTTCTCTATCGGGTTAACAGTTATATTAACAACAGTGATACTGTCACAGCCTGTTACAACTGATTGGGTAGTGTAAGTACGTGTTCCGGACATTGACAATGTAGCGATTACTTTTTCACCGTTAAGTTCGATTTCTTCGCCTTCGCAAGTATTAATGTCAATTGTGTCAGACAATTTTTCATTAACGTTCAATGTCAAAGTAACAACTGAATCACATCCGTTGACAGATTTAAACGTTGCAGTGTAAGTACCTGCAGTAGTATAAGTCTGTCCGTTGAACTGGTAAGAAGTACCTTCACAGATTGTAGCTTCGATATCTTCAGTTAATTTTTCATTAACGTTCAATGTCAAAGTAACAATTGAATCACATCCGTTAGCAGTCTTAACTGTTTCGGTATATGTACCTGCTTCAGTCAATGTTCTGCCGTTAAATGAATATGAAGTTCCTTCGCAAATAGTCTCTTCTATTTCTGCAGTCAAAGCATCGGTAACGTTCAATGTCAAAACAACATTAACGTCACATCCGTTGTTGTTCTTGTAACTTGCGTTATAAGTACCGGCTTCGGTCAATGTTCTGCCGTAGAATTGGTAAGAAGAACCAGCGCAGATTGTAGCTTCTACGTTTTCAGTCAAAGCATCTTCAACATTCAATGTCAAAGTAACCTTAACGTCACATCCGTTGTTGTTCTTATAAGTTTCAGTGTAAGTACCGGCGTTAGTCAAAGTCTTACCGTAGAACTGATAAGAAGAACCTGCACAAATTGTAGCTTCTACATTTTCAGTCAATGTATCTTCAACAGTCAATGTCAAAGTAACATTAACATCACATCCGTTGTTGTTCTTATATGTTTCAGTGTAAGTACCTGCTTTAGTCAAAGTCTTACCGTAGAACTGATAAGAAGAACCAGCACAGATTGTAGCTTCTACGTTTTCAGTCAAAGCATCTTCTACGTTCAATGTCAAAGTAACAGTTGAATCACATCCGTTAACGGTCTTCAAGTTTGCAGTGTAAGTACCTGCAGTTGTGTATATCTTACCGTTGAATGTGTAAGAAGATCCTTGGCAAATAGTTTCCGTTAATTCTGTTTCTACTGCATCGTTTACATATAGAGTCAATGTAACGATAGAGTCGCAATTATTAGCAGAAACTAAAACTGCTTCGTAAGTACCTGCTTCGGTCAATGCTTCACCGTTGAATTGGTAAGAAGCACCTTCGCAAATTGTAGCTGTTTGATAAGTGTGGATATTAGGTGTAACGGTCAAAGCCAATGTTACAACTGAATCACAACCGTCAACAGTCTTCAAGTTTGCGGTGTAAACTCCGGTAGAAGTTAATTCTTGTCCGTTAAATTCGTAAGGAGTTCCTTCGCAAGTAGTAGCAGTGATATTGTTTTGTGTTGTGTTATTAACCTTTAATGTAAGGGTTACAACTGAATCACAACCAAGGTAAGTCTTCAATGTGCGGGTATAAGTACCTGCAGTAGTCAAAGTCTGTCCTCCGAAGTCATAAGCCTCGCCCTTGCAGATTGTAGCTTCCAAAGAAGTAGCTTCTTTAGAGTTTACAACTAAAGTCAAAGTAACGGTTGAGTCACATCCGTTAGCCGTTTGTAGGTCTGCTACATAAGTTCCGGCAGTGTTGTAGATGTGTCCGTTGAATGTATAAACTTCACCTTCGCAAATTGTCTGGGTTAATTCTACATTCTTAACAGGATTAACAGTCAAGTTCAATGTTACGATAGAATCACATCCGCCTACAGACTGAAGTTCTTCAGTGTAAACACCGCTTTCTGTCAATACTTGTCCTGCAAATTCGTATTCTTCGCCTTCGCACAAAGTAACATTCTTCGTTGTAGATTTCTTATCATTAACAGTCAAGTTCAAAGTTACGATTGAATCGCATCCGTTTACAGACTGTAATGTTTGAGTGAATGTACCTGTTGTGTAGATAACGTTGTTGCCGAATTGTACGAATTCACCGTTACAGATTGTTGAATCGATAGTTGTAGCCAATACATCATTAACCTCCAAATTCAAGATTGTTTTAGAAGTAACGCATCCCGTAGCCTCTGAAGTTTCTTCATGAGTGTATTCACCTGCTTGAGTCAATTCTTCACCGAAGAAGTTGTAAGAACCGCCTTCGCAAATTGCAGCAGAGATTTCATTAACTTCTGCAGTACCTACGTTCAATGTCAAGTTAATTGCTTTCTGACATCCGTTGTCAGTTTCAATGAATTTGTTGTAATTACCTGCAGTTGTCAATTGCTGACCGTAGAAGTCATAAGATTCACCTTCGCAGATAAATTCAGTGATGTTTTCAGGTTCGTTGGTAATAACGTTCAATGTCAAGACTGTTCTCTTGATTACACAGCCGTTGTCATTAGTTTGGTCATTAGTGTATTCACCTGCTTGAGTTAATTCTTCACCGAAGAATTCGTAAGAATTACCTTCGCAGATGTCAGCAGTAATTTCTTCTGTTTCCATAGGAGTAACAGTCAATTTCAAGGTAGCAACGGAATCACATCCCGTAAGTACGCTTTGTAATGTAACTGAATATTCACCTTCGGTACCGTAAGAAATTCCGTTGAATTCATACATTGAACCGTCGCATATAGTAGCTTCTACAGTTTCTTCCAATACTTCATTAACGTTTAATGTTACCGTTACAACAGAGTCGCAACCGCCAACAGCAGTCAATGTAGTAGTATATTCACCTGCTGCAGCCATTTCAACACCGTTATAAGTGTATGGAAGTGCAGAAGGACAAACTGTAATTGTTTCTTCAGCAGTTAATACGTCAGTTGTTTTCAAGTTAAGAGTGATTACTGAATCACAACCGTTGATTGTCTGAAGATTCAAAGTATAAGTACCAGGTTTGTTTGCTGTAACAAAGTTAGGTCCTACGTATTCGCTGCCTTCGCAGATAGTAGTGTCTACCGTTATAGCATAAACAGGATTAACTGTCAAGTTCAAAGTCTTGAAGTAGTGACATCCGTCAGCAGTTTCGCCTGTATATTCATAAACACCTGTTTCGGTATATGTTTCGCCGTCACCGTCAGTCCATACATATTCTTCACCTTCGCAGATTGCAACTTCCGTAGAAGCACGTTCAACGCGGTTAACTGCAACTGTCAATGTAACCGTAGAGTCACATCCGTTTTCAGAAGTCAATTTCAATGTGTATGTACCTGCAGTTGATGTTGTGAATCCGTCAGCTGCAACATAAGGTTCGTCTTCGCATATAGTTACGTTTTCAACTACATTTCTGTAATCTTCAAGAACATTGATTGTAACTGTAACAGCAGAGTCAGCTCCGTTAACAGGAATTGTTGCAGAATATGAACCTGCTTCTGAAAGTTCAGTACCGTTCAAATCAAATGTTTGTTCACCAGGGCAAAGGTCTACCGTCAATGTGTTACGTACGTTCAATTGTAGAGTAACAACAGAGTCACAACCGTTGATTGAAGTCAATGTTTCGGTGTAAACGCCTGCATATTGATAAGTCTTACCTTCGTCATCTCTTCCTTGAAGTTTTGCAAATGTATAAGTTTCACCTGCATTGATTGTAGCAACTACTGTCTCGTCGTTGTAAACAGGGTTAACGGTCAAAGTCAAACCTGCAACAGAGTCACAACCGTTGATTGATTGTAAAGTAGTTTCATAGTAGTTTTCACCTACTGTATATTCGTCTGCAGTGTAAGTAATACCGTTCCATTCGTAAGTCTGTCCGTAGCAGATAGCATATTCATCAACAGTTACAGGTTCAGTGTATTGTTCGTAGTTTCTAAGTACGAAGTTAACAACTGAATCGCATCCTTCAATTCTCTGACCTACTACAACGTAGTTATCAACGTCAGGAGTTGAATAAGCAACACCGTTGTATGTGAATGATGTTCCAGGACATACATATTCTTCAACCAATACAGTGTCATAAGGGTAGTATTTCAATGTTAAATTAACAGTTGAATCACAACCGCTGATTGATTGGAATGTATAGGTATAAGTTCCTTCGTCTGTATAGTCAGCATCACCGAAAGTGAATGTTTCGCCTTTGCAGATGTATTGTTCAGCATCTACATTGTAAACATCATTAACAGTAAGCATCAATACTAAATCAGAAGAACATCCGTTAGCAGCTTCATTGTGTTGTCTGTACTCACCTGAACGGTTAGCATTGAAACCGAATTCAGAGTATGTTTCACCTTTACAAATTTCTGCTATGATAGTGTCTTCATAAGAAGGAAGAACGTGAAGAGTTAATGTAACAGTTGAGTCACAACCTAAATAAGTTTTCAAATTCTGAACGAATACAGAATCTTTTGAAGTTTCGCCTTCTTCCAATTCTTTACCGTCAAGTTTAGGAGTTACATTGAAGTTATTTTCATTATAAGTTACGCCTGAACAGATTGTAGCCTCAAAGTTAGTTTCCTTAACCGGGTTAACAACCAAGTTCAAAGTAATTAATGAGTCGCAACCGTCATCAGTCTTAAGTTTTTGAGTGTAAACACCGGTTGTATTGGCAACTATACCGCCTTCGTCGAAGCTTTCGCCTTCGCAGATAGCTGTGTCAATAACAATATTGTAAGAAGGTTTTACATTCAAATTCAAAGCGATAATAGAGTCGCAACCGGTTATTGCCTGCAATGTGTCATAGAATGTAAACAAACCAGCTTCTTCTGGGGATATGTTTGCAAACGGTTCTTCGTTGTAAACTTCACCGAAGCATATTTCTGCAGATCTTTCTGTTACGAAAGTAGGATTTACATTCAAGGTTAGGATCAATACAGAATCGATTGCAGAACCGTCAGCAGTGATAACTGAAGAAGGAACTGTATCTTTGTATGTACCTGCAGTTGTAAGTTCTTGATTACCGAAAGTGTAAACTTCGTTGTCGCAAATAGTTGCTTCAAGTTGAGTTTCGAATGCTTCCATGATTGTCAAGTTCAAAACAACCGTAGAGTCACAACCTTTAACAGATTGAAGGTTCAAAGTATGTTCACCTGCTTCTGATACATTGAAACCGTTATCAGTGTAAGAAGTTCCCAAAGGAATTACGGCTTCTATTGTTTCGTTGTAAACAGGATTAACAACCAAGTTCAATGTTACAACAGAGTCACAACCGTTGATTGATTGTAATTCTTGAGTATATGTACCGGCTTCTGATTCGTTGAAATTGTTAAGTTCGTAAGTTTCGCCTTCGCAAATTTCAGCATCGATTACAGGAGCATAAGTTTCATTAACCGTAAGGGTTAATTCTGTTAATGTAGCAAAACCGTCTTCATTAACTACAGTGTCATAATAAACACCTGCTTCGTTAAGTTGTTTGTCGCCCAAAGTGTAAACCTGATTGTCGCAGATTACGCCTTCTTCTGCATTAACTTCCGAAACATAGATGTCATCGATGAACAAGTAGCTTGAAGAAACACCGTTACTTCTTGCATAGATACCCAAGCCATAAACGCCTGAAGTTTCTACGGAGAACATATAAGTATTAAGTACATTTTCGCTTACGTTGGAAACGTTAGCCAAAGCACCTATTTCCTGAACTGTCTGTCTGTCTTCGCCTGACACTAAATTGGTCTTAATGTCGAACCAAGTAGCAGAACCTTGTGTTCTGTAGTTGTAAGTAACAGCATAAACTTTGTTTGCTTCCAAATTGAATTCAGGAGTGTAAAGATTGTCGTTTGCACGTGTTTGGAATCTTGCAGCTTCTGAATTGTAAGATACGTTAGCAGTCTTATCCATGCACAATACGTCAGCATTGAAGTTTTCACCCCAAGGCAAATCTGTAGGTGCGCAAAGAGTTGCTATGTTGGATGCACCGTCGAAGTATTTCGACAAATCGTTGGAACTGCAATAAGCAGCAACAGCGTATTCATACATAGTAGAGTGGTTCAATCCTGTAAGAACGGCAGATAACAAATCAGTTGTTTCTTCTTCGCCTTCTTCGTTAGTATTAACAACAGGAGTACCTTCTGCATCTACGCTTGTCCAATCTTCAGTGCCAACGGCTCTGTATCTTACAGCATATTTAACGGCGTCAGCATCTTTCTTCCAAGTAACAGTGAAACCTTCTTTAGTTGCATCTGATGCAGATATGTCAGAAAGTTCAATGTCACAAGCAGGGTTATAATCAACTGTTACACCGTCAATATACCAAGAAACCTGATTGTTAGCCATCGTGTAACGCAAAGCGATGTTAGTTGCTGTTTGCGGAACGTCTGCCAAAACAATTCTTGCACGGCGCATAACGCCTGTAGCTTCGCCTGCATATTCATCCAAAGTTTTGATAGATACGAATGTTTCGGCATCGGTAACGTCTGTCAAGTAACCTACTTCCATAGTACCAGCAGAACCTTCTGCACCGCCGCCTATATGTTGGGTCGTAGTACCGTTTTGACGGTAGTAGAATTCCAATCTCATTTGCTGAAGGTCTGAAATTTCAGGAAGAGCGTAAACTAAGTTTCCGCCTTTGATTTCCAAAGCCATGTTGCCGTCGTATGCAACATTGTTACCGCCTGACAAACCGCCCTGAACGTGAGGGTTGTTGGTTCCTGAAGCAGCAACTACTTTCCAGCATTGAGGCAATGCAGCAACGTTGAATCCTTCATAGTAAGGGAATTCGGATATAGCGTCACATTCAGTAGTGAATGATACAGCTGCACTTGCTTCGGATTCATCGTCAGCAGAACATTGTGCAGTAATCCATACAGAATATGTAGTTGCAGGAGTCAAGCCTATAAGGTTGATACCAGTTTTAGCAGTAGTAGGAACTGATTTGATATCTTCAGAACCTTGTGCCTGATAGTAAACATTCCAAGAATCGTGAGCTTCAAGAGCATCCTCGAATGAAAGTTTTACGGAAGTCTTCGTAACGTCGGTTGCCGTAATGTTTGTCATTGCAGGAATACAAGTAGGAGCGTAATCAATCTTGAAATCATCTACATACCAAGAATTATAACGGTTGGATATAGTGGATTTAATAGCCAAACTCTTTGCTTCTGCAGGAACTGATGTTAAATAAGCAACAGCTTCGTTCCAAGCAGCCTGAGAACTACCTGTTGTTGCAGGTTCAAACTGTTGGATTGCTACGTATGTAGAAGCATCGGAAGGGTCTGTCAAATAACCTAATTCCAAATATCCGTGAGTAGCAGCGGTATTTAATTTTCTGTACATGAAAGAAACTTGTAATGCAGCCCAGTCCATGTCTTCAAATACAGGAGTGGAAATTATCTGACCATCAGGATCAGAGTTATTACCTGTGATTTCCAAAGCAGCAGGAGTTGAATAAACTATCCAGTTGCTTTGTCCGCCGATAATAGCAGGATAATTATGGTTCTCATTATTATGTGTGCTGTAGAAAGGTTTTGTTTCTATCCAGCAGTTAGGAGCATTACCGCCTGTTCCGTTATCGAAATTGTCGGTCCAAGGAATGTTTTCCATTGTCAAACTGCCGCACAGAGTAGAGAATGTGAATGTTGAACTTGGTTTGGATTCTGCATTACCGCAATTGGATGTTACATATACAGAATAAACCGAAGAAGCAGCCAAATCATTTAATTCAACGCTCTTTTCAGTTGTAGCGATAACATTGTATTCGCTTTCTTCTGAAGATTTGTAGTAAACATTCCAGTTAGTATTTTCTTCTATAGCATCTTCGAAAGAAACTTTTGCACTAGTTTGTGTAACTTCAGTTGCAGCAAAATCTGAAATGGTTGCAAAACATGTAGGAGCAGGTCCTAAATAAACGTCATCAACCACAATATTCCAGTAAGCACCGTTAGCGCCCTTGAATGCTACATATTTATGTTCGTTAGTTATTTGTTCTGCATAATCGCTGAAGTTAATTTCGAAATCTCTCCAAGAAAGGTAAGCTGCGTTAGGAGCAATAGTAGCCAATTGTACGAATGTGCCAGCATCCGTAGGATCGCTCATAACACCTACATAAACATTATAAGTATAATATGAAGTAAAATATCCGTTGACTGCTATTTTACCCGTTAATTGCAATCCTGTGATAGGGTTTGCTTCAACGTCAAATGCAGGGAATATTGCTACTTCATTAGAAAATGATGAATTGCTTGAGAAATTCAAGCGGTGGTCAGCAACGGACATACTACCGTTATTGATAACAGCCCAACATCCCATGTCGCTTATGCTTGAATAGCTATCAAAGTTTTCATTGATAGGCAATTCTGCGTAAAGACAAGGTGTAGAGAATGAAGTTTTTGCGCTTCCTTCTTCGGACTCGTCATTACCGTCGCATACAGCAGTTACCCATACATTATATTTAGTAGAATGATTCAATCCTGTAAGTTCAACGGATTTTTCTTCTGTTTCTATAACAGCAATATCACTGTCATCTTCCTGATAGTAAACTTTCCATGCAGTGTGTTCTTCTACATCGTCGGTAAATGTTACCGTTGCAGCGTCTACAGTAATGTCAGATATTGTTACATTACCGCTTACAGGCAAACATGTAGGAGCTTCACCCAAACGGAATACGTCCAAATACCATGAACAATTTGCATTAGCAGATGTATATCTGAATGCAGGGTAAACAACACCTGTTGCTTCTACATTATTGAAGAAAACAACTGCAGGTTCGTCGCTGTAATAAGCAGCATTGTTGTGTCCGCTGTTTTTGTATACAGCTGCCAATGTTGTCAATGATACGAACGTTTCTGTATTGTTAGGATCTGTCATATAACCTACTTCCATCGTACCGTAAGAAGAGCTGTTTGCTCTGTGGTAGAATGTTAATTGTAAGCCTTTCAACAAATCTGCATCAATACCTTGCATTGCCAATACATTGCTGCCGCCTTTGAATTCAACGCATGCGTTGTCATCGTATCCGATAGGACCGTATTGATATGTCCATACCGAGTTAGGGTCGGAAGCAGTCCAACATACAGGTAATGGGTTATTCTCAGCGTTTACTGCAAATTCTGTAAATGTAGTTTCCCAAGGCAAATCTTCTGCCGTCAAAGCCAAACAAGGAGTCGTGAATGTAAAGGAAGTGGATTTTCCGCTTTCTTCACCCTCGCCGCAAACAGTTGTTACATATACATTATATGATGTCTGTGCGGAAAGATTGTTTAACGTAGCGCTCTTTTCGTTTGCACTTACTGACGTGTACTCATCTGCATCAGATGCTTTGTAATAAACTTTCCATGCAGCGTGGTCTTCGATAGCATCTTCCCAAACGATTGTTGCACTTGTTGCGTCAAGGCTTGTAACAGCCAAGCTGTTGTCAGCAGGAGGTTCGCAAGCGCCTCTTTCGGTTATCTGGATGTCATCGATGTATACATAATTGCTGTTACCTTTTATTGCGATATAGTTAGCATTTCCGTCGTAGTTTCTCATATTAACGGTGAACTCTTCCCACTGGTTAGCAGCAGAAACATTAACCGTAGAGTATTCTACAAACGAAGAAGACGCAGCGTTGTCAGTCATAGTACCTACAGTAACGCCGTAGTTAGCTCCCGTAGCATACATTTTGAATGATAACTGAAGGTCTTTAACGCTCTTATCCATAAACGGCAAAGCAACATAAGAATTGTTTGCTATTTTCAATGAGTTTTCCATTGAAACTGCGTAATCGTCGCTTATCTGCGGATAGTTGCCAGATGCAACGAATTCCCAACAAGGAATAACCGCAACAGCGTCAGCATATACTAAATTGTCAAATCCGTAAGCAAAAGGAACTGCTGTCGGCTGACATGCAGTCTTGAACTGAACTTCTTTACTTGCAGCAGCCGTTCCGTTAGAAACAACATAGAAAGAATATAAAGAAGTTTCGTTCAAATCAGTTAATGTGACTTTGTTGTCCGTAGTTTCAACTGATGTATATTCTTCATCAGTTAACAGTTTGTAATAAACTACATAAGATGTTGCACCGTATGCTTCATCCCAAGTAAGTATTGCAGAGTTGGCAGTTGCACTTGCAGCCAAATTTGATGCACTTGCAACAAAACCTTCAGGAGGTGTAACTCCCAATTGAAGGATAGGCTTTGAACCAACATTTGTGCTTTGTCCGCCCAAATTGTCCAAAGTTTCAGGAGTGCTGTCACGCCACCAAACAACAGAAGTGTTTTCAGCAGCCTTTGTTAACCATCTCGGAGCATTGAAGTAAGAACCGTTAGCATTTTCGAATGCAATTACAAGGCTCTTGTCTCCCGAATACTCGAAAGGTTCATCCAAAGTTAAGGTAATCCAACCTGCGGTACCTGTGTTAATAAGTCCGTCATAGACTTTCACAAATCCTTCGGTTACATAATCACTGGTAGTCAATGTTGTTCTGTCTACTTCAGCCATGTAGATTCTTACCGTAAATTCTCTTGAAGAAGTTACGGTCTGCATGTAGTAGGCAATAGTGTTTATTGTACCGGTGACTTCAAATTCGTCAGGTGTGTACACGGATTGCGAATAACTGTAATCATAATACGTATACATAGGAGTATAGGTATTATAAGAATCAGCATTAACTTCTCCGACGTTTACGGTCACCTGAGAAAATCCGCCGACAAACATAAATAATGCAGCCAGCAATAAACTTAATCTTTTAACCATAGTTTAAAAATATTAAATTAGCAGCACGTTCCCTGGTGCATTGTCGTTTTTTTATGTATTTTATAGGTAATAATAAACGGGAACGATGACCGTTTTACACAGGCTATATATATATATATATATTTATCGGTAAGGAAAAACATTTATAAGATGTATAACTTGTAACATGAGTCAGATTATTACTACCTTTATGAAGTTATTTCTTCATTCATCTTTCTCACTTTCTTTTCATCATAGGCATATTCATTTAGTTTATTAAATAAGTTAAAATTATATTCACCGACAAAATTACAAATAAATATCTATTCTGCCAAATAAATAAAACAAAATCTGTGCCGAAGGATTGTTATTGCTGCATGCAACTGTCTGATTTTATTGTAATAAAACCGTGAAAAACTTTTTAACAATTGTTTGCCCGAAAGCCTTTACATACCTTTATTCCTGGTCTGATTTCATACAAAAGTCCTTTTTCTTCATTCCCGAGCCCTTTCGCATATTTTCCCCGCCCATTCGCTTTTGGCTGCCGCCCCGTGGCGTAATATTTCAGAAAAAACCCTTTTTTTACCTCAAAAAAACAGTTTTTTCGGGTCAAAAAAACCCTTTTTTTGAAAATAATACGGCAAGGGGCGGCAGCCAATAGGCGAAAAATTTTTTCAATGCGGCTGATTAATAAATAATTTCTTAACTTTGCAGTTTGGTTTTAAAGAAAAAAGTTATTGATATGGATAACAGGACTGAACTTTCTTCGTTAGGGGAATTCGGATTGATACAAAGGCTTAACAAAGACAACAAGACGGTAAACGCAAGCACCGTTTTGTCGGTAGGGGATGACGCAGCGGTATTGGATTACGGAGACAAACTTGTGCTCGTGTCCGTTGATACTATGGCAGAAGGGGTGCATTTTGACATGGTGTACACACCTTTAAGACATTTAGGCTATAAGGCTGCCGTAAGTAACTTCTCCGACATTTATGCAATGAACGGACGTCCCAAGCAGATAACCGTCAGTTTGAGTGTAAGCAACCGTTACAGCGTTGAGGCGTTGGAAGAGTTGTATTCAGGCATACGTTTGGCATGCGAAAGATACGGCGTTGATTTGATAGGCGGCGACACCACTTCGTCCCAATCAGGCATGGTTATCTCAATAACCGTTATAGGCGAGGGCATCAAGGGTAAGACGGTAAAAAGAAGCACGGCAAAGGAGAACGATTTGCTGTGTGTAAGCGGTGATTTGGGTGCTGCATACGCGGGATTGTTGGTTCTGCAAAGAGAGAAAGCGGCATGGAAAGCCAATCCGCAGATTCAGCCCGATTTGGACGGATACGATTATGTTTTGGAGCGTCATTTGAAACCCGAAGCGAAAAAACAGATAATTGATTTCTTTGACAAAAACGGCATAGTGCCTACGGCTATGATAGACGTATCGGACGGTTTGGCAAGCGAAGTGCTTCATATCTGTAATGACAGCAATGCGGGCTGCGAAGTGTACATGGAGAAACTTCCTATCGATTATCAGACATCGCGTACGCTTGAAGAATTTAAAATACCAGCAGAAACAGGTGCTTTAAACGGCGGCGAGGACTACGAATTGCTGTTTACAATAGACCAAAAGGATTATGAAAAGATCAAAGACAACCCCGACATACATATAATAGGATATATACGCGAAAAGAACGCAGGTTGCAAACTTATAACTCCGCAAAACACTTCCATGGACATCAAAGCCCAAGGCTGGAACCACTACGGAAATATGTAGTATGTTATATGTAGTACGTAGTATGTGTTATGTAGTATGTTATATGTAGGATGTAGTATGTGATATGTTTTTCTTGAAAAGAGTTGATACAATAATATATTAATAGGATGAAGATAAAAAATTTGTTATTGGATATGGGAGGCGTTATCTTGGACGTGGATTATAACAAGATAACCGAAGTTTTCGATACCTACGGTATAGATGCACGGGCAATATATACCCAAACAACCCAGTTGCCGCTGGTAGATGACTTCGAAACAGGTCAAATAACCCCTTCGCAGTTCCGTGACGGCATAAGGCAGTTGGTAAAAAAGGATTTGTCCGATGAGCAGATAGACGGGGTGTGGAATTCCATGATAGGCAATGTGCGCCTTGATGCAATAAAACTTTTAGGCGAATTGAAACTTCATTACGATAAGATATTGCTTTTTTCCAATACCAACGAGATACACATGAAATACGTCCGCAGATTGTTTTATAACGAAGCGGGTTTCGATGTTTTCGCACTTTTGTTTGACAAAGCGTATTTCTCCAATGAAATTCACATAAGAAAACCCCACAAAGAGAGTTTCCTTTGGGTGTTAGACGATGCGGGCATCAATGCCGAGGAGACTTTGTTCATAGACGATACGCTTAAAAATACGGAAGGAGCCAAGACGGCGGGTTTGAATACTTATTTGTTGCAAAGTCCCGCAACATTGAATGATTTACACAATAAAAGAATAATATAGTATGAACTTCAAACTGACGGATATTATAAAAAATCCCAAAACCAAGTACATTGCGGTCTTGTTGTTGTTTGCTGCGTTGATGATGTTCTCGAGCCGAACCAATGTCTTTTATTACCATAATATTTCAAAGCAAAAGAAAGAATTGGAAAAGCGAAAACAGTACTATATAGACGAGATAAAAAAAGACAGCACCAACAACGCAATAATCCAGAAGGATTTGGACGCCGCCGAAAAGTTCGGCAGGGAGAAATATTTGATGAAAAGGGATAACGAAGACATATTTATAATCCGTCATGCGGAAGATTCTTTGATTAAAAACACAATAGAATAATATTTTTTGCGTTATACAATATTATTATATAGGCAAAAGGTCTTTAAATTAAAATAATAAATTTTTAAAAATAACATGTTACATTTAGATTTAACCAAGTACGGCATTACCGGTACGACAGAAATTCTTTATAACCCTTCTTACGAAGTTCTTTTCAACGAAGAAACCAAAGAAGATTTGACAGGATACGAAAAAGGTCAGATAACGGAGTTGGGAGCAATCAACGTAATGACAGGTAAATTCACAGGACGTTCCCCTAAAGACAAATACATAGTAGAGGATGAGCAATCCAGAAAATATGTTTGGTGGAACACTCCAGAATATCCTAACGACAATCACCCTATGAGCGAGAAAGCATGGGCAGTTGTAAAAGAAAAAGCGTTGAAAGAACTTTCAGGCAAACGTTTATTCGTTGTTGACGGATTCTGCGGAGCAAACAAAGACACAAGAATGAAGATACGTTTCATTATGGAGGTTGCTTGGCAGGCACATTTTGTAACCAATATGTTTATCCGTCCGCAAAATCAGGCAGAATTCGATCAGGAACCTGATTTTATCGTATATACGGCTTCCAAAGCAAAGGTTGAAAACTTTGAAGAATTGGGATTGAGAAGCGAAACGGCTGTTGCTTTCAACGTAACAAGCAAAGAGCAGGTTATTTTGAATACTTGGTACGGCGGAGAGATGAAAAAAGGTATGTTCTCAATGATGAACTACTACCTTCCGCTTAAAGGTATAGCTTCTATGCACTGCAGTGCCAATACGGATATGAACGGAGAAAATACGGCTATATTCTTCGGTCTTTCGGGAACGGGTAAAACAACTCTTTCCACCGATCCTAAACGTAAACTGATAGGTGACGACGAGCACGGATGGGATGACAACGGTGTATTCAACTTCGAAGGCGGTTGTTATGCAAAGGTAATCAACCTTGACAAAGAAGCAGAACCTGATATCTACGGTGCTATACGCAGAGACGCATTGTTGGAGAACGTAACCGTGGATGAAAACGGTAAGATTGATTTTGCAGACAAGAGCGTTACCGAAAATACACGTGTTTCTTACCCAATCTACCATATTAATAATATAGTACGTCCTGTTTCCCACGCTCCTGAAGCTAAACAGGTGATATTCCTTTCGGCTGATGCATTCGGAGTACTTCCTCCTGTAAGCATCTTGACCCCTGAACAGACTAAATACTATTTCTTAAGCGGATTTACGGCTAAATTGGCAGGTACGGAAATAGGAATAAAAGAACCTGTTCCTACATTCTCCGCTTGTTTCGGTCAGGCATTCTTGGAATTGCATCCTACCAAATATGCAGAAGAATTGGTAAGACACATGGAAAAATCAGGCGCAAAGGCTTATCTTGTAAATACAGGTTGGAACGGTACGGGTAAACGTATTTCCATCAAAGATACAAGAGGAATCATCGACGCAATACTTGACGGCTCTATAGACAAGGCCCCTACCAAACAAATACCTTATTTCAACTTTACCGTTCCTACGGAATTAAAAGGCGTAGACACCAATATCCTTGACCCAAGAGATACTTACGCTAATAAAACTGATTGGGAACCTAAAGCAAAGGATTTGGCTGACCGTTTCATCAAGAACTTCGTTAAATACACAACCAACGAAGAAGGTAAGAAACTTGTGGATGCTGGTCCGAAGTTATAAGAATTTGACGTTTACTTTTGCCCGAGACATGCCGGGTGAAAGTGTTTTTGTTTTCATAATTAATAATTTTTTGGTTTTCGTCCCTGTTAATTCAGGGACGTTTACTTTTATATAACGTTTGCTTGTTTTGATAAGAATAAAAAATAACGGAGTTTGTCCGTTACAAGAAAAGAAAAAATACAATACGTGTCAGAAAAGTAGAATCAGAAAGAAAATTCCTCATTAGGATTGTCCTTAAACTTGTAAACATGGGTTCTGATTTTATCAGCCCATTGCAAAGCATTGTATCTTGAATCCAAAATTCCGTGAGGTATGGCTTTGCCGAAAGTTAAAGTGATTGTTTTGCCCTCTTGTTTGAACATTTCACGCGGAAGCATTATCATCTCCAAATCAAATTTGATTCCGAAAAAATGTCTTATCTTGTAAAGCCTGTAGAATGCTTTGCTGTTAATACCTTCTATATATACAGGAACAATATCCCTGTTAAACTGTTGCGCTTTTTTGACAAAACTTTTTTTCCATGCAAAATCCTGAAATTTACCTTTGATAATCTTACTTTCCGTTCCTGCAGGGAAGAAACACATTGCGGCATTGCCAGCAAAAGCTTCGTTCAGCGCATTGTGGTTTTCCGTGTTGCGGCCGTATTTATTAATAGGAATGAATACGCTTTTCAGCCCCGGCAATTGGCACAATATATCATTGACAGGAAACAAGACATCTTTGCGTTTTGTTCCCATAATACTGATAAGAGTAACCCCGTCAATACTTCCCAAAGGATGGTTGGCAACCACCAACGGCCGTCCTTCCAAAGGAATATTCTGTTTGTTGATAATTTTTCTTTGTATCTTCAATTCGTCAAGCAATGCATCGGCAAAATCAACGCCTTTGTAATCACGGTATTTGTATATGATTTCATTGATTCTGTCAAGACATATAAATTTTTTGAACCACGTCAAAAGAAATTTGGGAATGATTCTCAACAAACGCGGATTCTTTGAAGCAATTATTTTCTCCAAAGAAATAAATTGAGGCGTTATCTTTATATTGTCGTTAGCAGTGTCCATAAAGTATTATTATAAATGTAAAGTAACGGTTCTTGAGAAGTCGGGATTTTCTTTTATATCAACTCTTATGCATTCTTGAGGGATTAATTCTTTGATATTTTCCGCCCATTCCAAAAAACAATATTGCCCTGAATAAAAATATTCTTCCGCTCCTATATCCAATGCCTGCGAAGGGGAATTCAAACGGTAGAAATCAAAATGGTAAATTTCCCCTGCGGTGTCGGAATTATATACATTGACTATTGCAAACGTAGGCGAGCATACATTGTCCTGAACATTTAACGCTTTGCATACGGCTTTTATAAACGTAGTCTTTCCTGCACCCATCTTGCCGTTAAATGAAAATATTTTGTTGTCACCTATTGACGACAAAAACTCTTTTGCGGCATTGTCAATATAATCAAGCGAAGGAATATGTATTTCTTTCATCGTATTGTTACTTTTTAGGAACAAGATGTATAAGCGGTATCATACATTCTTCCATGGAAATACCTCCGTGCTGGAATGTATTCATATAATATTGTACGTATTTGTTATATTCGGTAGGGTAAACAAAGAAATCGTTAGCCCTTGCAAATATCATTTGGCTCATTATGCTTAACGGAGCAATCTTTACGTCCTGTGAATTCTTTATTCCGAAAACTTCTTTCGGGTCGTAATCCAATAAACGGCCTATTTTGTAACGCAGATTGACAGAAGCGTCTTTGTTGGATTTTATTTTAACGGGTGAATCCACTTTCACGCTGCCGTGATCGGTTGTAATGAATACATCAACGTCTTTGTCCGATAAGTATTTCAATACTTCTTTAAGCGGAGAGTGTTCATACCAAGTAAGCGTTACACCTCTGTAAGCGTTCTCATCGGCAGCCAATTCCCTTACAAGATCACTGTCCGTTCTGGCATGTGAAAGCATATCAATAAAGTTGTAAACTATAACATTTAAATCATTTTGCATAAAATTAGGCAAGATGTCTATCATTCTCATGCCGTAAGTTACGTTCAACACTTTGTGATATGTAGTATTGACTTTTATTCTGTGCCGCTTAAGATTCTCATTCAATAAATCAGGTTCGTATTGATTCTTGTTGCCTTCTTTGTCTTCGTCAAGCCAATATTGAGGAAACATCTTCTTTATATCACTCGGAAGCAATGAGGAGAACAAAGCATTGCGGGCATATTGGGTAGTGGTAGGCAAAATAGCGTAATAAATACCTTCTTCTTCTACGGAAAGCTGTTTTTCTATTTCAGGTTGCAATGCACGCCATTGATCAAAGCGGAAATTATCCAATACGATAAGAAATACGGGACGTTTCTTTTCTTTTAACAGCGGAAATATTTTTCTTTGCAGAACTCTGTGCGACATTAACGGCGAATTGTCACCCTCGTCATTAATCCAATCAATATAATTCTTTTGATAATATTTTGAGAACTGATTGTTGGCTTCGCTTTTCTGCTCTTTTAATATCTGAAATATTCCTTCGTCATTATTATCCGACAATTCTATTTCCCAATGCACAAGTTGTTTGTAAAGATCCGCCCATTGGTTGTAATCCAAACCTTGATTGATTTGCATACTTATGTCACGGAATTCCTGTTGGTAATTCATCGTCTGGGTTTGGGTCACAAGTTTTTTCGTATCAAGATGTTTCTTCAGCGTAAGGAGTATTTGGTTAGGATTGACGGGTTTTATCAAATAATCGGAAATCTTTGAGCCTATGGCCTGTTCCATTATGTTTTCTTCTTCGCTTTTTGTTATCATAATAACAGGCAATGACGGATATTTGTTCTTAACTCTTGTAAGAGTTTCCAAACCGTTTAATCCCGGCATATTCTCATCCAAGAACATAATATCGACACTTTGATTTTCCAAAATGTCCAATGCTTCGCTTCCGTCTGCAGCCGCAATGACGTGATAGTCCTTTGCTTCCAGAAATAATATATAAGGTTTAAGCAAATCTATTTCATCGTCAGCCCAAAGTATCTTAACCATAATATCTTTTATGTTATTTATTATTTGATATTCAAAAACTCTTTTATATCCTGTTCGTTTATGTTGGGATATTTTATCAATTTCTCTATTTTGCCGTTGTTAAGCAACGCTATAACGGGTTGTCTGCCCTTTGTTGCATCCAAGAAAGGTTTCGGATGGACCAATGTATGCGGCAAAACCTTCGTATTGGTTCTTACAAAAAATGAATCTATGTTTGCATTGCTTCCCCAAAATACCAAAGCAAATGAAGAATCTGCAATATTATATTTTTGTCTTACTACGTTAAGTCTTATTGCCGAACGTTTGCAATATTTACATCCCGTAGAATAAAGACATAATATCTTTCTGCCTTCGGTTAATTTCAATTGTTTTACTGAATCCTGCGTGTTGAGGTATATTTGTGTAAGTACGGAATCTTTTTGTGGTAATGTGTCATAAGGTTTTAATCCTATGAGCATATCAAATTGATCTTTGTCAACCGATGCCGTACGTTTGACGAATTTTCTTTCCAATGGTTCGGGCATTATTACGGCGTTTACCGTTATCAAGCAAATTAAACTTATCAAAACGGTCGTGAATCTTCTGCCCTTATAAAGCATATTTACCCATTTGCAGGCAAAAGTATTTAAAACTCTTGTGATTTTGTTACCTTTTGCTTCGGTGTCCGCAGTAATCAAGCCGTTAATGCCTTTATCCCAAAACATAAAGTATGAAACGGCTAAAAGAATTATATTCTTTATTAAAGTTTGTCTGTCATTTAACAACAGAACCGTGCCGAAACAGTGACAGTTTTCATTGTCTACGTTAAACAATACGGGTTTTAGCAAGACATAAACCGTAAAGCCCGCAAGCATAATTATTGACAGCCACTTCACCTGCTTGGGATAAATACCCAAAAGCAGCAATATGCCTATCGTACCCTCCGTTGCGATAAGCAAACGCGTTGCAAATGTCGTAACCGTCCACGAAAAAATCTGGTGCTCATAAACAAACAAATCAACCGCTTCAATAGATAAATACTTTGTTACAGCTGACAGAATAAACACCACACCCACAATAATGCGGGCAACTATCCCTATCTTATTTTTTATTTCCATTATTTGCCGTTACGCTTTACTGTTTGCTGCAAGGATTTGACAAATCAACCGCATTAGGATTTGATTCTTTCAAATCGTCTATCGTAATTTGATTGCAGTCTTTGTCATTATCCCAAATAGGAACCAAACTTGTGGATTTGGTATTCAAAGACTTTTTGGCAATCTCTACCTCGCACAAGCAATCATTCGTATCAGAGCATGCAGCAAATACGCAACCCAAAGCGAATAACAATAATGTTGTTTTGAAAATTTTCATAATTTTATTGTTTTTATAAATACAGGGAACACCTAATCCTTTCATAGATATTCCCTGTTTAATTAAATAATCAGTCAGATTATTTTTCTGTACATGTTACAGCGTCAGCATCCTGATATTTTTCTTCAGTAAGGTCTTTAACCGTGATTTCATCGCAATCACCGTCCCATCCGTCTACAGAAGTCTCTGAAGTGGCTGCTGCAACTTCACCTGCTCCGTTATAAGTAACAACGCAAGCACAATCTTTATCTCCGCAAGATGCAAATGCAAACAATGCAACAACAACTCCTAATGTTAAAAATACTTTTTTCATTGCTTTTAAACTTTTTTAATTGTTTTTAACTTAACCTTTTTAGTTGATTATTTCTTTGTACAATCAACTGCATCGTAGTACTCGCCGTCAAACTGACCTAAATCTTCAGGAGTCATGTCTGTGCATTTTCCGTCAAATTCAAGTTTTTCTTTTGTTCCGTCTTCCCAGAATAGGTCAGCTTCTTCACCTTCGTCAGCTATGTTTGTAGCAACTTTACAAACGCAGTCTTCAGTATCGTCTCCGCATGCTGCAAAGCCAAAGGTCATAACTACTGCAACGCCTAATGCTAATAATGTTTTCTTCATGTCAGTAAATTTTTTTAATTAAACAATCGCTACTCTTTTTTAGGATTTTCGCATTTTCCTATAACTTTCAATTTGCAAATGTATAAAAAAAATTTCAAATACAAGTTTTTTTGTCCTATTTTCTTGTCTTTTCTCTGATATTTTTTAACGTTTGCAATTTTTAAAACATCTATCAAATGCCGTGCCAAAGGCAAAAAACAGCCGTTAATAACTGTCTTAAAATCAGGGTGTGTTAAAAGGGAAAATTAATCTGCGATATCAGTAAAATAATCAGCGACGTCAGTAAATTAATCTGCGATGTCAGTAAAATAATCAGCGACGTTATTTTTGCGGGACATCTTCTTGTGAAATCAATTGCCTGTATTCAGCCGCATAATGATAGGAAAATGGTCGCTGATACCGCCTTCGTATTTGATACCTTTATATGTTGAAAAAGGGCGGTCGTATTTTTTTCTTTTGTCTTTCGAAATCAAAAATCCGGGTTTGTATACAAAGGTATCATTGAATGTATCGTTAAGCACGATACGTTGTTTTACGCTTTCAGATACTAAAAACTGATCAAAAGAGAACAGATATCCGCTGAAAACATACGAACCCGTTTTGTCTTTGTTGTCATTCATCATGTCAAACAGCAGCGGCGGGTTGTTCTTATTGCTGGATTCCAAATTGAAACCTTCTAATACCGTGTCGTCCCACGGATTGTCGTTCATATCGCCCATGACCAAAAAATTTTCTTCGCCTTTTTGCATCTTGGATTGAATATCCGCATAGATATTTTCGAAAATCTTTTGTCTCAAATCCTTTTTTATGTTGTTCTCACGTCTTGACGGGGCATGGACTACATATATATTTAATGTAAGTTTACCCAAAATTCCCTTGACATACAATACGTCTCTTGTGCGGTCTTCTTCCCTGTCGCTGACAGGCGGCATAGGGAAATTTTCAAGCACTTTGAATTTTTTAGGATCGTACAACAGTGCCACGTCTATGCCTCTTATATCCTTAGAAGGATAGTGTATGTATCTGTATCCCGTTTTTCTTAAAGGAGTATCTTTAGTCAATGCGTTAAGAACCTGATTGCTTTCTATCTCGCACAGACCTATTAATGCGGGCATTTGTTTCGCATCAATGGAAATATATGTCTTTGCAAGCGCATTGAGTTTTGCGTTGTATTTACCGAAAGTCCAGTGTTTTTTGCCGTTAACGGTGTATTCGTCGTCAGCAGTCAGTGAATCATTTTGCGGATAGAACAGGTTTTCTGTATTATGAAAGACGATAATTTCTTCCTGTGATTGAGCCAAAGTGGGAATCATACAAAGCAAAACTCCCAGTTGTTTCAATCTTGAGACTTTTTGGATATTGGATTTGTGATGTTTGATATTTTGCATAGCAAAATTATGTAGTATGTTATATGTAGTACGTAGTAAAGCGCCTGTCGGCTGTTACATACTACGTACTACATAAGACATATTACCTTATTCAGGTTTGTAGAACGGCATACGTACTACTTTAGCCTCTACTAATTTGTTTCTTATCTCTATATATATAGGTGTGTCTTTCTTTGAGAACTCGGTTTTTACGTGAGCCGTTCCTATATTCTTGCCCGTAGAAGGTGAAGGTGAGCCCGAGCGTACTTCTCCTATTTGATTGCCCTCTGCGTCGCATACCTTGTAACCGTTTCGAGGGATTCCTTTGCCTACCATTTCGAATCCGACAAGTTTTTTCTTAACTCCGTTAGCTTTTTGGTCTTCCAAGAATTTGCGGTCTATGAAATCGTTGCCGTCAACAAACTTTGTAAGCCAGTTTAATCCTGCTTCGATAGGTGAAGTCTCGTCATCAATTTCGTGACCGTATAGACAGAATCCCATTTCCAAACGAAGAGTATCGCGGCATCCCAATCCTGCAGGCATAATTGCGAATTCTTTTCCTGCTTCAAACACTGCGTCCCAGATTTTGTCGGCATCCTTTTTGTCAAAATACAATTCACATCCGCCTGCTCCCGTATAACCTGTAGTGGAAAGCAATACGTTTTCAACGCCTGCGAAAGTTAAGAATTTGAATGTGTAATATTCCATATCCAAGACAGGAGTTGAAGTAAGTTTTTGCATTACCTTCATAGCGTTAGGGCCTTGTACTGCCAATTGTCCGTAATGTTCGCTTTCGTTTGTGAAATCTACGCCCAATTTTAAGCCCATTTGGTCTGCTATCTTGCTCATCCATGCCCAATCCTTGTCAATGTTTGCTGCGTTAGGGACCATAAAGTATTCTTCTTCGCTGATACGGTAAACCAACATATCGTCTACGATACCGCCTTTGCCGTTAGGTAAAACGGTATACAATACTTTGCCGTCAAATAAGGTGTTTATGTCGTTGGAAGTGCAATATTGAACGAAGTCATGAGCTTTAGGACCTTTTGCTCTGAACTCTCCCATGTGGGAAACGTCAAAGACGCCGACGTTTTTTCTTACATTGTGATGTTCTTCTACCAATCCTGTATAGGAAATAGGCATATTGTAGCCTGCAAATTCCGCCATTTTAGCACCGAGTGCTATATGTTTTTCTGTAAACGGTGTAGTTTTCATTTGTTTTTATATGTTTTAAAATGTTAATATTATATCTGTCTTATAAGAAAGTGCAAAATTATAAAAAAAAACGCTTTTATGAAAATATTTTGCCTTTTTATCATAAAGTTATGTGCAAAAACATAAGTAAACAAACGTAATTACGGCGGTGTTTTATTTATTACAGAACCTATATTGCGTTAAAGATTTTTTATCAACTGTTTTGCGGATGGCTTCTGTTGAATAAATACATAATTGATATAGTTAAAAATGTAAGTATTTCGCTTAAAGGTACGGCAAACCACAGCCCCGTAGCGCCGAAAACTATCGGCAAGACGATAAAGTACGGTATAACGAAAATAAATCCCCTTAAGGACATATATAATATGGAACGTTTGAAATTTTCTATGCTTTGGAAGTAACCGATTGCCGTAATGTTGAGCGTCATAAACAAGAAAGATACGGCAAAGTACGGATATCCTGCCGTAGCAAGCATATAGGCTTTATCCGTTTGCGAAAGAAACAGACCGATTACCGTTTTTGAGAAGACAATGCATATAAAACTTACAATAAAACCACTTGCCATGGCAGTCAGAAGCGATAACCTTGCAGCTTTTCTCACTCTTTGCGTCTGCGAAACGGCATAATTGAAACTTATTATCGGTTGTGCGCTCTGTCCTATGGCGTTGGCAATCATAAAAGCGAGTGGCATACAATAGCAAGCAACTGAAAATGCCGCCACGCCTTCTTCGTGCAGATATTTTATAAATACAAAATTTCCCGTAATCATGATACACGATATTGCGACTTCACTTATCATTGACGATAAGCCCAAACGAACCATGTAACCTATATTTCTCGCCGTTAATTTCAAGGCCGTAGGGGAGAACTTGGGTTTATAAAAACTTAAAGTCTTATGAAATCCCGCCATATAGACGCATACCATCACAAAACCTATTACTTGTGCTATTGCCGTAGCAAGTGCGGCGCCTTTTATTCCCATTCGGCACGGGAAAACGAAGACATAATCCAGCACAATGTTGATTACCGCCGGTACGGCCTCACAAAGCATGGAATAAGTGGGCGAACCGTCAATGCGGATTACGAACATGCCGATAGTAAGTGCGACAAGAAAAGGAAAAGACGGCACAATCAAATACATATAATCCAATACTAAAGGCATCAATTTGTCACTGCATCCTAATAAACGGGCAAATGATTGCGGAGTAATGAGAACTACGACCGACACAATTAACATTAAAAGAAACGAAACGGTAAACGCCTGCGTCATATTGATGTTTGCAGCCTTTGTTTTGCCTTTTGACAAGTGAATAGATGCCACAACACTTACGCCGCTTGCGAACATAAGCCCCAGCCCTATGGTTATCATAAAGAAAGGTGCGACAATATTCACAGCAGCCAACGCATCGGCTCCCGCACCCTTGCCTACAAAGATGCCGTCCGCCACATTGATGGTTGAAGATAGGAACATACCGAGCAGAGTCGGAATAAAAATCTTGGAAAACAAGACCGAAATCTTTTCATTCTTGAAATCAATACTGTCTCTTTGCATACTTTTGTCGTAAATTGTTTTTTGTTAGATTTGTTTTGCTAATTTAATCTTGTTAAAAACCATGTAAGATTTTGAGTTTGCAAAGTTACGGCGATATTTCAGTATACAAATTTTCATTTTGCACACTTTGTCGGTACTTTTACACGAAAGAAAACTGCAAAAACAGTTTTTATCTCCAGTAAGCTTGATTAAAATGGAGTATTATGTGTTTATAATAATCCTAAAACAGTTTTTGGTGTATTTTTGTCACATTTATCTTTCTTTATTCCAAACAGCAATAAGGTCATATCACCTGTGATTGCAGTAAAATTTCACAAAAACAGACTAAATCAATTCAAATTACAAGTATTATTTTATTTTCAACAGAAATTCTGCAATATGTTTATGCTGGATACCGTCAATATTGCCTTCAAGTAACTCATCGGCAGTTACAAGATACTTTGGATAATTGTCTTTTATCAATTGCAGAGGCAGAATCTCCCTTTGCAAAGTTTTATCACTCTCTATTTTATACGCAACTTGCACATAAAGGCGTTCATCTTGCCTTATACCGACAAAATCTATTTCCTTATCGTCTTCTTTTCCCACATAGACATTATAACCTACCCGTTTAAGCTGCATACAAACCAAATTCTCCAAATATCCTCCGATATTCTGAGGATTAAATCCCAATACAGAATATACTAATGACAAATCAGATGCGAAATATTTCTCATTGGTCTTTAAAATATCCTTACCCTTAATATCATATCGCTGAATTTTTTCTACAACAAACGCAGCACTGATATATTGTATATAATTGTAAATTGTTTCTGTATCAACCTTTCGTTTTTGTGACTTAAAATAATCGGCAATTGATTTAGCGCTTACTATATTTCCGATATTATTGAATACATATTGGATAATACGTTCTAAAACATCAATATTTCTTATTTTATTTCTTTGAACCGTATCACGTAAAATGATAGAAGAATAAATATCATACACAATTTTATACGCATCCTGCAATTCATAATCCGCAATATTCAAGGCAGGGAAACCTCCTAAGCGAAGATATTTGTTAAATTCCTTAATCTTCTGTTCTTTACTTATATTAATATCCAAAGAATGGAACTGCAAATATTCTTTAAACGAAAGAGGTCTGACAACTATTTCAACAAAACGACCGGTTAAGTATGTAGATAACTCTGATGACAATAACTTAGAATTAGAACCCGTAATATAAATATCAGTATCAAAATCCAACATAACAGAATTGACAACCTTCTCCCATCCGTCAACTTCCTGCACTTCATCTAAAAAAACATAAGTGCGTTGTTCTTTATGCCGTTTCTCAGAAATATATTCATATAAGTCTTGTGCCGTTTTAACATATGCCCATGCAAAACTCTCAAAATTAATGTAGATAATTCTGTCTTCAGATATACCTTCAGACACAAATCTTTCAATAAGACATTTCATTAATTCACTTTTACCCGAACGCCTTATGCCCGTAATGACCTTAACAAAGGGTTTGTTTATGTAAGGTGTAATTTGTTCAATATATTCTTCCCTAACAACCATTGCTTCTTACATATTTTGAAATTTAACATTGCAAAGATACAAAAGTTTTCACAAACTTTCGGGTTATAATCCGAAAAACTTGTAACTTTTATAAACTTTTTAGGATTATAACCCGAAAATAAACTTAATTTTACTTATATTATCGGAGTATAATCCTAATATTTCTAATTTTAATGCTTTATTGTTTCTTCCTTACAATTCTTTACTCCAAAAAGTATAAATATTATTGCCGTAATGACATATACAATTTCCACATTGTCTGGCAATGAGTAATCATACACAGTAATTAAAACAAACATATTACATATATAATTCAATATTCCGGGAATATTCTGTTTCTTTGTAAAACATAAATAGCCCAAACTGTGAAATACGTTATCTCTCCGAAGGATTTACACAAAGAAAATGACGTCTTATATATCCCTGTCTATATGACAATGTTTTTATAAGTGAATCTATGTTTACAAATTGTTATTTGCAAAAAATTAAATATAAAGGTGTAAGATTAATTTCTTACACCTTTTCTTTAAGTTATTATTTGGTTAAGACAGACCTATTATTGCGGCAATAGTACCTGCTACTGCAACAATTAAAATCAATCCTAACAAAGAAATAACTAAACCTGCGATAGCCAAACCTCTCGGTTTTTTGAATACTCCTACAAATGAGAATATCAATCCCAATATCCAAAGTATCCAATCAAAGACCGGAATCCAAAACAAGAACAAACAAATCAATGCAAGGACGAATCCTGCCGTTCCCAAGCCGTTTGATTTTTGTTCTGTCTGATTAACTACTACTGTTGTCTGACCTCCTTGCATTGTTGCAGGTTGTTGATTTAATTGATTAGTATTTTCCATACTGTTTATTAATTATTAAATTTCCCCGCAGTCTTAAGGAAATATTATTACATAAATTAAGCGTGAAACTGCTTGCTCACATCGTAAGTGGAGGTCCTGAGAAATTACCGTTTAGCCTAACATGAACAACGTTTCACGCAAATATACGTGACAACATTCACATGCTTTGTCGGCTAATCGGTTTTAGGAATGTAAAAAGAAATTTCTCAGGTTCCCACTTACATTCTAAGCACACGCTTTTACAAAGCGGCAAAACAAACTGTCGTTTTGCAACTGCAAAAGTACAAATAAAATTTGAATAATAAAGAATTTCCAGTTTGATTTATCA
This sequence comes from Bacteroidales bacterium, assembly GCA_017633985.1. Classification (GTDB taxonomy): domain Bacteria; phylum Bacteroidota; class Bacteroidia; order Bacteroidales; family P3; genus Scybalousia_A. The sequence continues at coordinate 45,962 of JAGBOF010000036.1, read as the reverse complement.
TATCTATGGGAATTTATCCGCGCCTTTGTCGGTACTTTTGCATGTATGCATTATATATTCATCAGAATAAATTGACGCCTTCCAACTGAAGAAGATATTTTTTGGCTTCAAGACCTCCGCCGTATCCCGTCAAATTGCCGTTACTGCCGATAATACGATGGCAAGGTAAAAAAACGGATATTTGATTCATTGCATTGACGTTTGCCACTGCCCTTACACCTAAAGGACATCCCGCCTTGGCTGCCAATTGTGCGTAGGAAAGAGTCTTTCCGTACGGAACGTTTTGCAGAGTCCGCAATATTTTTACCTGAAACTCCGTACCGATAAACAAAACGGGGATATCAAAAGTTTTTCTCTGTTTATTAAAGTATTCGTCCAACTGCGCGGCGGCACGGTTTATTAATTCGGTGGAACCGTTCACTGTTTCGGCATCGAGTTTTTGCTTCAAACGCAAAAGATTCTTTTCAAAATGAACAGGCACTGTCCAATCGCAAAGACAAAGTTTGCCTTTGTAATCTCCGAGCATCAAACCGCCGCAAGGGGATGCGTATTGATGAATGTATATCGTGTTTTCCATTTGTCTGAAATTTGTTTTGACTATGCATTAAAACAAGGTGTTTTTTTAATAAGGCTTAAGGAAAAATTAATCTCGCAGATTAATTTACTGACGTCGCAGAATAATTTACTGATATCGCAGATTAATTTTTTAAAGCGCCGTATTATTTCAGCCGTTACCGAATAAGAGTTCCGCAAGATGTGATAACACACAAATTTTAAGCATAATCTTTTAATTTATATGTGATTACTGAAAAATATAACAGTAAAACGGATTAATAAAACATTTATTATATGTTTTTTGCCGCAAAACACTTCTTGCGTTTAGTGATTGCGGATTTTTAAAAACGTAATTCTATAATTGAAAAAGATGTTTTGCTGAGGTAAAAATGCAAAAATGTCCGTTATCATATAATTAAAACAAAAAAAAATTCTAACTTTGCAAATTGATTTTATAAAACAAGGGTAATTTTATACATTATAATAATATGTTAAGAACAAAAACTTGCGGAGAATTAAGGATTGATGACTGTAACAGTAAGGTTACGCTTTGCGGATGGGTACAAAAAGTACGCGATTTGGGAAGTATGACTTTTATTGACTTAAGGGACCGCTACGGAATAACGCAATTGGTTTGTAATGTCGATACTGACAAAAATCTTTATGAACAAAGTAAAACCCTTTCGCGTGAATACGTCCTTCAAGTGACGGGTACGGTAAGGGAAAGAAGTAATAAGAACAAAAACATTCCGACAGGCGACATTGAAATAGAGGTATCTCAAATCAATGTATTGAATACCGCCAAACTTCCGCCGTTTACCATTGAGGACAACACTGACGGAGGTGATGAGTTGCGAATGAAATACCGTTATTTGGATTTACGCCGTCCTGTGATAAGAAAGAATTTGGAGCAGAGGCACAGATTGGCACAGTTGATAAGAAATTATTTGTCGGATGAGAACTTTTTGGAAATTGAAACGCCGTTTTTGATCCGTTCAACGCCTGAAGGTGCAAGGGATTTCGTAGTTCCTTCGCGTATGAACCCTAATCAGTTCTATGCTTTGCCTCAAAGTCCGCAACAATACAAGCAATTGTTGATGGTTTCGGGATTTGACAGATATTTTCAGATAGTTAAATGTTTCCGTGACGAAGATTTGCGTGCCGACAGGCAGCCTGAATTCACTCAAATAGATTGTGAAATGTCTTTTGTGGAACAGGAAGATGTTTTGAATATGTTCGAAGGACTTATAAAGCACTTGTTTGAGAAAGAAAAAGGCATTACATTTGACAAATTCCCGCGTATGACTTGGCAGGATGCGATGAAATATTACGGAAGTGATAAACCTGATTTGCGTTTTGATATGAAGTTCACCGAACTTAACGATGTGGCAAAGGGAAAAGGCTTTTCGGTGTTTGATGATGCGGAATTGGTTGTGGGAATTTGTGCAAAAGGATGTGCTGGCTATACAAGAAAGCAATTGGATGCGCTTACGGAATTTGTAAAACGTCCGCAGGTTGGTGCCAAAGGTTTGGTCTACATAAAATATAACGAAGACGGAACATTTAAATCATCAATAGATAAATTTTATTCGCAGGAAGATTTGATGAAATTTGCTGATAAATTCGGTGCGGATAAAGGTGATTTGATGTTAGTGATGAGCGGCAAAACCATGCAGGTACGTACACAATTGTGTGCATTGCGTTTGGAAATGGGAACGCAACTTAATTTACGCGATCCGTTTAATTATGCCGTAACATGGGTGACGGACTTCCCGCTTTTGGAGTGGAACGAAGAAGATCAGAGATTCTATGCAATGCATCATCCGTTTACCGCTCCTAATCCTGAAGATTACCCTGAAATGTTGGATAAAGACCCTGGTAAAGTACGCGCTTGGGCTTACGATTTGGTTATTAACGGAACGGAAGTGGGAGGCGGCAGCGTGAGAATACACAACCGTGATATGCAGATGCGTATGTTTGAAGCCCTTGGGTTTACTAAAGAAGCTGCTTTGGCACAATTCGGATTTTTGATGGGAGCTTTTGAATACGGAGCACCGCCTCATGCAGGTCTTGCATTCGGTTTTGACCGTTTGTGCGCAATCTTTGCAGGTGCGGACTCAATCCGAGATTTTATTGCATTCCCTAAAAACAACAGCGGCAGGGATCTTATGAGTGATTCACCTAACTATATTGATCAAAAGCAATTGGACGAGTTGTATTTGTCACTTGTTCCCGTTGAAAAACAATAAAGATTCAGTATAAATAGTAATCGGGCGGATTTTAATTCTAAAATCCGCCCGATGTTATTATAATGGTACAGAATTATAACATTATAATCTTGAAATAATTGTTTTTACAAGTTTAACCATGTTTTTAGAGGCATTGTTTACGTTTTCCAAGACTTCATCGTGGGTTTGTTCTTCATTGTTGTCTTCGTTAAACACATTCGAAATAACGCTTAATCCCAATACCTTGATACCGCAATGCCTTGCAACTATAACTTCTGGTACTGTGCTCATACCTACGGCTGAACAGCCTATAGTGCGGTACATCATATATTCGGCAGGAGTTTCGAAACTCGGACCTGTGCCCGCTACGTATATTCCTTGTTGTAATTTAATGCCTAAACTTTCGGCCGATTGTATTGCAATTTGCCTTAAATTCTTATCATAGGCTTCATTCATAGACGGAAATCTTACTCCGAAACGCTCGTCATTTTTGCCTATAAGGGGATTTGGCATAAAATTGATATGATCCGTTATCAACATGATGTCTCCGCATGAGAAATTCTTATTAACTCCGCCTGCTGCATTGGTTACAATAAGCGTTTTAATACCCATTGCAGCAAATATACGTTCGGGAAAAGTTACCTCGTCCATTGTATAGCCTTCATAATAATGAAAACGGCCTTGCATACACAGGACATTAACGCCTTTTATCTGCCCGCTTATCAAATTACCTTTATGTCCCTGTACTGTCGAAACTGGGAAATGAGGTATTTCGCTGTATTTTATTATAACCGGGTTGTCAATTTCATTAGCTAAGTCAGATAATCCGCTTCCTAAAATTACGGCAACCGACGGCTTTGCCGTAATTTTAGATTCTATAAATTTAGTTGCTTCGTATATCTCGGTATAGTTCATGATCTGAATCTTGTTTATGCTTTGGTAATACTTATTGCCAACTCTTTGCCTTCGATAACGTCTGTTTTAGTTGTAGGATTCTCTACCGTATCCTGCAATGTCAAAGACTTGGTAAGCGTTTCGCCGCAAATATAATCGCGGTACATTTCTATGGCATCACGAAGCAAATCATCGTTTTCGATAACTACGTTGATATTGTCCGTAATTTCAAAATTCTGTTCTTTTCTTATGTTTTGGATACGGTTTACCAATTCTCTGGATACCGCTTCCTTTTTCAAGGCATCGGTAATCGTTACATCCAAAGCAACAGTCAGCGTTCCTTCATTGGCAACTACCCAACCTTCTATGTCTTTGGTTGCAATCTCCACGTCATTCAAATCAAGAACTACATTAGTACCGTCAATATCCAATGAATATGAATTCTCGGTTTCAAGTTTTGCAATATCGTCCTGCGTAAATGCGGCAATCTTTGCAGCCAATGTTTTCATTATCTTGCCGTATTTAGGTCCCAATGTCTTGAAGTTGGCTTTGATTGTCTTGCTTAAAACATTGTTGTGCAAATCCAAATATTCTATTTCCTTAACATTGACTTCCGAAAGGATAAGATTCTTTACTTTTTCTATTCTTTGTTTTGTTGTTTCATCGCAAGGAATCATTATTTTTGCCAGCGGCTGACGTACTTTGAGGTTATGACGCTTTCTTAATGACAGAACAAGCGAACAAATCTTCTGTGCAAGATTCATTCTCGCCTCAAGGTCTTTGTCAATCTCGTTTTCGTTTGCCGTAGGAAACGTTGTCAAGTGTACACTTGTAAATTCAGTGCGGTGGGATACGTTATTAAGATTACTGTACATCTCGTCCATAAAGAAAGGTGCGAAAGCAGAACCCAATAGAGCCACTGCCTCCAAACAACGGTACAGTGTCTGGTAAGCACTTATCTTATCTTCGCTGTATTCTCCCTTCCAGAAACGGCGACGGCACAATCTAACATACCAATTACTCAAATCCTCGCAAACAAAATCAGCAATACGTCTTGCAGCACGCGTTGGCTCGTAATCATTTAAGTCATTATCAACATCTTTTATCAAAGTATTGAGCAGTGATAATATCCAACGGTCTATTTCAGGGCGTTTGCTGTACTCAATATCCGCTTCCTTATAAGCAAAGGCGTCAATATTGGCGTAAAGTGCGAAGAAGGAATAAGTGTTGTATAATGTTCCGAAGAATTTACGGCGTATCTCGTCTATTCCTGCGGGGTCAAATTTCAAGTTATCCCAAGGTTGCGAGTTGGAAATCATATACCAACGTGTTGCGTCAGCACCGTATTTGTCCATCATCTCAAATGGATCCACACCGTTACCCAAACGTTTGGACATCTTGTTACCTTGCTTATCCAATACAAGACCGTTTGAAACTACGTTCTTATAAGAAACTTCTCCCATCACCATTGCGGCAATTGTATGCAAGGTAAAGAACCATCCTCTTGTTTGATCTACACCCTCGGCAATGAAATCAGCAGGGAAATATTTGGCTTTAAGTTCTTCGGTTGTGCATTCAAAAGGATAATGACGCTGTGCAAAAGGCATTGCTCCAGAATCAAACCAAACATCTATCAAATCGCTTTCACGTTTCATAGGTTTGCCGCTTTCACTTACCAAGATAACGTTGTCAATATACGGACGGTGCAAATCAAATGCGTTATAATCATCTGTTTTGTACGGGTTGTCTTTCATAAATCCCGCCTTAACGGATTTATCTATCTCATTGGCTAATTTTTCTACCGAATTAATAAAAATTTCTTCCTTGCCGTCTTCCGTTCTCCATATAGGAAGCGGAGTTCCCCAGAAACGGGAGCGTGAAAGATTCCAATCAACCAAATTTTCCAACCAATTACCGAAACGTCCCGTTCCCGTAGCCTGCGGTTTCCAGTTAATAGTCTTATTTAATGCGATAAGTTTGTCTTTAACTTCCGTTGTACGGATAAACCAACTGTCCAAAGGGTAATAAAGCACAGGTTTATCGGTACGCCAACAGTGAGGATAAGAGTGAGTATGCTTTTCAATCTTGAAAGCCTTGTTCTCGCCTTTCAATTCTACGCAAAGGTCTACGTCAAGCGTAGGATCCTTTTCCGTAAGTGTAGGATCGTAAGCATTTTTTACGAATCTGCCCTCGTATTTTGCGTAAAGGTCTTTATTAATATATGTATTAACGTAATCTTCGTCCAAATCACTCATCAAAAAGAACTTTCCCGTCTTATCAACCATTGGTTGCTGTTTTCCGTTCTTATCAACAAGATGCAAAGGTGCAATGTTGCTTAATTTAGCCACCCTTGCGTCGTCAGCACCGAACGTAGGAGCGATATGAACTATACCCGTACCGTCTTCGGTTGTCACATAATCACCCGAAATGACCTTGAAAGCTTCGCCTTCCGTCTCTTGAGGGCGTACCCATGGCATAAGTTGCTCGTAATCTATGCCGACAAGGTCTTTACCCTTGCATTCAAACAATAGTTTCCAAGGTATACCGCCCAAAGCAGCAGGCTTGCTACTTTGGGATCCCGACTTTTCTTTATCTCCTTTGTTATAAGCGGCAAAATCTGCGTTTTCGCTTTCTTTTTTGAAGTGAGTATACAAAAGATTCTTCGCAAGGAAGACTACGATAGGCTCTGCAGTGTAAGGATTAAACGATTCAACGCAGCAATAATCTATTTTATCTCCGACAGCCAACGCCGTATTGGACGGAAGTGTCCAAGGAGTGGTTGTCCATGCCAAAAAATATTTTTTGCATTGGATATCGGCGATTTTATTTAGTATTTCGTTGTCTTTTGTTTGCTTATCGGAGATTTTGAACTGTGCTACGCAGGTCGTATCTTTCACATCGCGGTAACAACCGGGCATATTCAATTCGTGAGATGATAATCCCGTACCTGCGGCAGGCGAATACGGCTGAATAGTATAACCTTTGTACAAAAGACCTTTGTTATATACTTCGCCCAAAAGCCACCATACCGACTCAATATATTCATTGGTGAAAGTAATATAAGGATTGTCCAAATCAACCCAATATCCCATCTGCTCGGTCAGTTTGTCCCACAAATCCTTAAACTGCATCACGCTTTCGCGGCACGCTTTATTATAATCTTCTACGCTTATTTTTTCTCCTATATCCTCTTTTGTAATACCAAGTTGTTTCTCTACGCCGAGTTCTACGGGCAAGCCGTGAGTATCCCAACCTGCCTTACGCGTAACATAATAACCTTTTAAACTCTTATAACGGCAGAAAATATCTTTAATAGTCCTTGCCATAACGTGATGTATTCCGGGTTTACCGTTTGCAGAAGGCGGACCTTCAAAGAATATAAACGGTTTATTGCCTTCACGTATTTTCATACTTTGATGGAAAGTGTTTTCTTTCTTCCATTTATTCTGGATATTTTTTTCAATATCCGTCAAATTAAGACCTTTGTATTCTTTATACTTTTCTGCCATAATGAAAATTGTATTATAAATAGTTCGTTTTCTATATTATTATAAGGTTGCAAAATTACAAATAAATGCCCTAAAAACGAAAAAAAACGCCGTAAAAATGCAAAAAATTAGAAAAATATTTGGTCAGAATAAAAAAAGATAGTAATTTTGCAACCGCAAACAAGCAAAACAATGGCGTCGTAGCTCAGTTGGTCGAGCAGAGGACTGAAAATCCTTGTGTCACCGGTTCAAATCCTGTCGATGCCACGGTTTTTAAAGGAGGCGGAAATCATTTCCGCCTCCTTTTTTGTCTTTATATCCCAAAAGGCAGATAAATCACACCGTTAAACAGCCAAATCCTTATAAAAAACGGGCGTTTTAAGCCTCAAAATTAGCCATTGAAAACCAGCAATATACAAAAGGCGAAAATAATCAGGCTGATTAATAAATTTTTATCGCTGATTAGTAAATTTTTATCGCAGATTAATAAAATGATACGGCGTTTTATTTTTTTAAGAAGCCTTCTTTTTAAAATGCGGCGCAGAAATAAAAAATTTTTCCTTAGGTGTAACATTTTTACATACTGTTACGTCTTACTTATAAAAGGACTTAAAAAAATGAATAAACGTTTAAAAATTTTCAGATACTGTTTAATAACTATGGAAACGCAAAAAATTACTTTGAATACACTTAACTACAAAACGGAAAGCAAGAGTTTTGACACCAAAAGCGTTTATTTTGATTTTATTTAAACTTACAACAACTTAACGACATTGACTGCACGGGAATACAATATATTTGTCAGGGATTATTCCGATAATGCATACCGTTTTGCATACACTCTGATTAAACAGAGGGAACATGCACGGGATATTGTGCAGGATGTGTTTATGAAACTGTGGGAACAGCGGGACAATATCAATAAAGATAAAATCAAATCATGGATATTTTCTTCGGTTTACCACAAAGCGATAGACGAATTGAGGAAAAAGAAAAATTTTTCGGCAATAGAAAACATTAAAGAGGTTGTTTATAATGATTATTCAAGCATAAAGGAGGATTTAAATAAGTATTTGGACTGTCTTCCCGCCGTTCAGAAATCGGCACTGCTATTAAAAGACCAAGAAGGTTGCAAATATGAAGAAATAAGCGAGATATTACATCTGTCAATGCAACAAGTAAAAGTTTATATCTTCCGTGCGAGAAAACAAATGCAGCAATTGATACAACAAAAAGACAATATAATATGATTACAAGGGATAATTACGAGGCATATTTGCTTGATAAGCAGGAGGGATTGTTGTCTGAAAAAGACGCAAAGGCACTTGAGCGGTTTTTGGATGTCAACAAAGATTTGAAAGCAGATGCTTCATTGGTTTTTGATGATAATATAAGGTTCGGATATGCGACAGAAGAAGAATTTTCTGATAAAGACAAATTGTACAAACCAGTCTTTACCGTTTCCAAATGGGTAAAGGCGGCGGCGATTGTGCTTTTGGTCGTTGCGGCATCGTATTTTGTTTTGATGATCTGGGATAATAATTCTTCGGAACCTCAAATTGCAAAGACAAAGACGGAAGATATTTCAATAAAAGACCAATCCGTAAAAATAAATACCATTAATGATACAGTAAACAGCGAAAAAGAAACCGTACAATCAAGCAAAAACACTTCAAAACCGCAGATTGCACAGCCATTAAAGCAAATAAAAAGTGAAGAAGCTGATTTGATTGCGGATAATACCGAAATAAACAATGGCAACGAAGAAGTTTTGCAGCAAACCGAATCGGAGGAATTGCCAAGTATCGTTGTTTATAAGCAAACGGAAAGGATAAGAAGCGATAATCTTGTCATTTATAAGACACCTGAAACAAGCAGATTGAAGAGAATAAAAGATAAGGTAACCGAATATATGAACACTATAAGAGTATAATCCTATGAAAACAAAGATAATTTTTACATTATTGCTTTTGATGTTGGTAAACTGTCATGTAAAAGCTCAAAAACAATATTTCCAGATAATAGAAGGTGATATTAAAGTGATCAAAATACAAAACACCCATGCCAAATGCTATATTGAGGTAAAATCTTCGCTAACCTCAAACGAGGTTTCGCTGTCTTTTCCGCCGCAGCAGAGTCTTGTTACAATGATAGGCGATACCATGATTGTGGAAGAAAGTAATCAGACAAACCAAACGGCGCAGGAAATACATATAAAGGTAAAAGAAGGAACTTTAAAGTATGTTAAACTCTCTTCTGATACGAAGGCACAGATGTCAATTGACGGACAAATGCAAACTCTTTATTATCGGGGTGAACAGAATTCGCAGTTTGAGTTAAAAAATACGCAGGATGTTCCATTGGAAGTGTTTGAGGCCTTCGTGGATACCAATGCCGTGTTTAAAGTTACGGATTCTTTGACCGTAGGTCACTATATGTATGTTGTAGTAAAGGACGGCGGCAGAATGGAACTTAATAAACTGTCTTCACCGAAGTATTATTGCAAGATAAAATCACGTCCCGAAGGAGTGATTATCAACAATAAGCAATGGAACAGCTATCCCCGTTTGATAAGAGACGAAAATAATCTGCCTTTGAGTTGGGAATCTTTGTGGATTTATTACGATATCAGTTTGTTTGCAGGTAAACTGACAAATAAAACCGATTATTTGGGTGACAGTTGGACGTACGGATTCAGTTGGGACTTTATGCTTCAGTATAATTTTGCTTATCAGAATGCTGTTTTGTTAGGATTCGGAATGGGATGGCAGATATCGGTTTTTGATGCGGGCGGTTACGGACAAAGCCATGGTGTTTCAGCTAAGGAAAACCTTTCTTTAAACTATTCATACAGCACTTGGCGGTTGCCGATGATGTACAGAAGATATTTTGACGATAATATAAAATCTCCGAGCGTGGATTTGGGAATGATTTTCAGATGGAATTTTGACGCCAGATGGGAGGAAAACAGATCAAGGCATATAAGCAATGAGGTGATGTACAAATCCGATGTTGAATTTAGGGATATAATGCGGAAATTTCAACTTGACGCTTATTTCGGGCTTAATCTAGGAAGAAAATTTACGGTTTACGGTACATTCGGATTGCTTCCCGTGACGGAAAGCGGCAGTTTCGGTAATATGCGGTCGGTGAACGTGGGCATAAAATATAGATGGGATATGATAGGAAATTGGTTTGATTTATTTACTGATTGACAGGACTATTTCTTTCAGCCGTCTAATCAAAATAAAAATGCTGATAAAGGGTATGTTTATATGTATGAAAAACATGATGTTACATAAGGTTGAAAAAAGACGCCGTTAAAAAAAATTAATACGCCGTAATAATTTACTGAAACGCCGTATTAATTTTTTAAAACGCCGTCTTATTTCAGCGGTGTGTAATTACGGGAAAATTTTATGTCAAAAGCAAAGAAAATACGGCAGCGTCGGTGAGATAAAATATCAGTCCGTTTTAGTGAAAAATACACTTAAGCAAAGGAATTGAAATTTAATAACAAATAAATAAAGTAAAAGAACTATGGGAACAAGAAAAATTACGGCAATTATGCTGGCAGTAGCGATGCTTTTGGGTATGTTTACCGCAAATGCGCAGGAGAAGACAAATAAATGGGAACCTACTCTGGGATTCGGAGCAAAAATCGGTCTTTTTTCTGCAAACAAAGGATGGAAAGATGCAATGTGTGCACGCCCCGGGGGATTCAGCGGAGGTTTTGTTGGTTCTTTCGGACTGAAATACGGCAAAATGAGTTTATTAATGGAGGGAGATTATACTGTTACGGCTGGTTACAACTCCGGAAACAGTTCCGAAAACTGTATGTTAACGTATGGTCTTTTCGGAGCAAAGTTCGGATATGATTTTTTTTGTTATAAGAAACGCGGAATAGACTACAGATTGACTTTTCTGACTGGTTTTTCAATCGGGGCCGGTAATTTGAGTTACGAATTCGAGTCTGAATTTACTGCTATTACTTTGCAACAGGCCAAAGATCTATCTGTAACTTTCCGTCAAAATGCAGTATATGTGCCGTTAGAGATAAGATGGCGTTATGGTGTGGGATATGTAGGTATTGCCTATATGTTGAATGTTTTCCGCGGCGATGTAACTTCGGGGCATAATGCTAAAGCGAAAATTACTGACGCTCCGAATATAAACATTCTGCCTTTGCAGTTATCTATGGGCTTGCAACTGTAGATGTCAGGATTGTTTGACTGTTGGTAATAGCGGTATGCAGGTGTAATATATGCAGTTAATATTTGCATGGGCATTACAACAGACTTACGAGTGATTTAATAGGTGCAGAATAAAAGACTGCGAAAAGTTTATAATTAAAATTTTCCGCAGTCTTTCGCTTTTGGTGGAGCTGCAGGGATTCGAACCCTGGTCCAAACAAGAAACACTTAAGTTTTCTACACGCTTATTCTGTTGTTATTTTGTCGGAAAAAGGCAGTCAGCAGACAGGCTCTCCTTTAACTTATCTCCTTAAATTTCATCAAAGATGAGGAGAAAATCTTTGACTAAACCCTTTTGATGATGCACCCCTTAAATGAAACGCCAAAGAGTTATAAGCCTTTCAGGAGCGTCTTGCCCAGCACCTTGTGCCGGTAAAGAGTAACTTACTGTACTTCGGTTACGCAGCAAGAGCGTAAGTATTTTCGCCAATTAATTTTTTGTAGCCGGGTTTTAAGTTATCTGCCACTTGTAACTGCGTGCTTGCTTAACCATTTACCTTGCTGTCAAAACCAACCCAACCCCAAGATAATTTTTCAGTTATGCAAATTTACGTTTGCAAAATTATGATAAAATTTTCATATACAACAACAAAACGGTAAGAAAATTTAATTTTTCGGTATTATTGTTTGAGTTATTGAAATTATTTTATAATTTTGCAGGGTTAATTTTTATTTAACACATTTTATTAACTAATACATTTCAGATATGAAAAAATTAATTTTAGCGGCTTTGCTGTCCTTTATTTTCATAGGAGCAAAAGCCCAAGAGTATCAGATGGTCGTTCAATTGACTGACGGTACGGAAGACGTGTATTCTTATTCCGAAGACTTAACTGTTGTGATGATGCCTGCGGGTATACATCTTATGGATACGGAAAATTCCGTTCATACGAGTTATTCATTTTCGGATATTTCCATGATTTATTTTAAGACAAAGGCTTCTTTGGAAAATGTTTCAAACAGCGGTCTTGTTTTCTTGTATCCTAATCCGACTGCATCATCATTAAAAGTAGCCGGAGCGGAAAATCAAAAAGTGGAAATATTCTCCATGGACGGCAGAATGGTTTACAGCGGTATGAACACTACGGGAGAAATAAATGTTTCTTCACTTGAAAAAGGTGTTTACGCAGTTAAAATTAAAGGTAAAACCCTTAAATTCTCCAAATTATGAAAAAGATATTTTTGTTATTGGGTTTAGCAGCGTGTTTTGTAAGCTTTAATCAATTGAATGCACAAAACACTATGTGGATTTACAATACCGACGGAACGGTAACCGAAAAATCCACTTCGGAAGTTGATAAGATTACTTTCTCTGACCAAATGAATAATATGTTATTGTATAAGGATGACGCAACAACCACGTTTGATGTTTCCAAAATCAATTACATAACGTTCTCTACTCTTAACATGGACGACGAAAACGGAATCTATATTCATTTTAACGGTGATACTGCATTGGTATACACTTCCATAGAGTCCGAAAGCCTTACCGTTGAAGTAGACGGTGCAGACGTTACTATAACTTCAAAGATGAAAGTTGCGGATTTGAATTACTATGTTTATGGGTCATCAACCGATGGTTCTTTAACAATAAAGAATGATAAGGATTTCAATCTTATTCTTAACGGATTGAGTTTGACTTCCCAGACAGCCGTACCTGTTAAATCATCCAAAGAAGTTACTTGCAACATTATTATTGCAAATGGAACGTATAACGAAATAAGCGATACGGAAAACAATGCCAAGAAACCTGTTATCAGCACTTCTTGGACGACTAACATTAGCGGTAACGGTACATTGGTGGTTAATTCCAACAAAAAGAACGGAATTTCCTGTGATGCCGATATCAACATAACAAGCGGCAATATCACGGTAAACGTTAACGGTGATGCAGGCAAAGGAATTAAAGCTGATTCAACGATTACTATAAGCGGCGGAACTATTACTTGCAATCCTAACGGTAATGTAACATTGGAGGAAGTTGGAAGCGGCTATGATCCTTCTTATTGCGCAGGTATTTCTTCCGATCAGGATATTATCGTCAGCGGCGGTACAATCACAATGACTATATCCGAAAAGGCTGTTGCAGGCCGCGGTATCAAAGCTGACGGTTCAATAACTTTTTACGGCGGAAGCGTAGAGATAACTTCTAACGGCGGCGGTGCTACATACAAAGACAGTACGGGAACAACGGATTCTTATAAATCTTCCTGTATCAAAGCAGACGGCGACATACATTTTAAAGGCGGTACATTCAATCTTACTGCCAACGGTAACGCAGGCAAATGTGTTACTGCAGACGGTCAGATAACTTTCGGGTACGGTGAAAATGACGTTGTAACCGAAGATTATGACGGGGAGGCTCCTTATTTTACTGCGGTAACTACCGGTGAACATATATTGGAATCCGCAGCACAAGGATGGGGACAGGATGCTGATTACGCAAATCCTAAAGCCGTTAAAGCAATGGGCAATTTGTATGTAAACCACGGCACGCTTAATATAACAACAAAGAATGACGGCGGCGAAGGATTGGAGAGTAAGGATACTTTGTTTATCAACGGCGGAGTTATTGAGATAAATACATACGACGATGCAATAAATGCTAAAAATTATATACAGGTTAACGGCGGTAAAACATTCGCACGCTCTACGGGAAACGACGGTATTGATTGCAACGGCTCAATGGAATTCACAGGAGGATTGACTATTGCTATAGGAATCACTTCTCCTGAAGAAGGATTCGATTGTGACAATAATCCGTTCAAGATTACAGGCGGTACATTGATAGGTATAGGCGGCAGCACTTCGACTCCGACATCTTCATTGTGTACTCAAAACTCACTTATCTACCAAAGCTTGGAGAATTCAACAGCATTACGCATTGAAGACAGCGAAGGAAACGAACTTGTTACTTTCCAAGTTCCGACAATATCGGGTCAGCAAGGCGGCGGCCAAGGTGGCGGCGGTTGGTGGAAATCTACTACTGCTACTAAAGGACCCGGCGGCGGACGAGGCGGTAACGGTCTTACATTGTTGTTCTCATCGCCTGATTTGGTAAACGGTACCTATACAATAAAACAAGGCGGTACTATATCAGGCGGCACGGAATGGAACGGTTACTATACGGGTGCTGGTTATGACGGCGCTACGACAACCAAATCCGTAAGCGTTTCCTCAAAAGTTACTACTGCTAATTAATAAAAATCACACAATATTACACGGCGGCGCTGTAAAAAAAACGCCGCCGTGTAATTATATACACAGATACGCTTTTGGTAGGTTATTTATGAACTTTAGGCAATGGATGCCTGCTCATTATGGTAGAAGATTTCAAGGTCTACATAAAACTCTTAATGGAGCTGCAAAGCTGTTAAACTTGACAAACTTGTTTAAAGAGGTCGAAGGAGGAAAACATAAAGGAGAAAATAAATGGGTATATGACCTAGAAAAGAATGCTCCTATATACAATAAACTACATTCTCAATTGATAGATTTTAGTACAGAAGATTATATATTTAATGTATTTAATTAAAAAAAAATAAAGCCCTCTTTATTGAGGGCTTTTTAATTAAGGATTAGTGTATTCAAATAATATATTAGATTGAACTTTTAAATCTATTTGTTTTATATTATTTATTGCAATAGCTTGTTTATTGCCATTGAACATAGTTTGATTTAAAAAAGTTCTTTCAGCATCATCTCTGTTAACAGCTTGTACTAGAGATATACACGAACTAATTGCACTGTTTTGATTAACTGTGTATTCTATAAGATATAAGTTCTTACATTCTACACTTTCATCTAATCCTATTTTCTCTAAAATGTTTGGTATTCTTAACATAATCTTTTGTATTTTTGATATTTATCCTAATATAACTAACATTGTTTTAGGAAATTCATTTCTTCTTAATTTTATTCATGTGATTTATTGTTTCTTGTATAGCTGCATTGTAGATTGAATCTATCTCATATTTACTTTTATCAGGATAAATACTTTCGATATCTTCTCTACTTGGAGCATGATTAGATATATACAATGCTTCATTGATACTGCCTGAAGAAAAAAGATAAATACTTTCTATTATAAAAACTATAATTAAAATACAGATGCTGATAATTAAAAAATATTTAACTTGTTTTTTCTTAAATACCATATCTTCTTCTCCTTTCCTTCTTTTTCCTATGTAAAGTCCTCATGATATTGTCATCTAGTAGCAATGTATCTGTAGGATTCCATTTTGTTGTATAGACAAAAGGATGTCCATTCTTATCTATTTGTGATAAATAGGATTGAGCTAAAAATGGGTCTAATTTCTTTCTACCTTGTTCTACAACAGAACTTCCTCTATGTGTTATATCATCTCCCCAAGTTTTCTTAAAATCTTTAGGGTGATATTTATAAATATCCTCTACTCTTTTATATACAGTATTATCATCATCCATAAAATAAGAAATGCGGTCATGACCACTAGAAATAATAGGCATGTCCTCAATATTCATTGGAGGAAAAGATTCGTACGAAGCTATATTTGTATCAGGTTCAAAATAATATGGAGGTTTTGAATTCTCATTATCTTCTATGGTGTTGATGCTGTAAGTGCGTACTAGCTTTTCATTAGGATAATGACTTTTTAAATAATCGTCATATCTTGGTAATAGATTGTGAGTACCTTCTAAATTCCATCCATCTAAATGAGGAACAGTCATAAAAAATAAATTATCAGGTCCATACCCATCAAGATAAGGAGTGCCTTCACCCTCAGAAGTCCAATAACCGACATAATGTCCATCAGGTTTATTCAAGAAACCTTTGATTATTGGTTTAAAACCATCTACTTCGTTTAAACCTTTACTTGTCATTGCCATAGCAATACTTTTACTTAAAGAAGAGGTTTTTTCTTTTTCCCTTAAATATAATTCTTTTTCCTTCCCGTCCAAATTTCCTTCTAACGATTTTCTATAAGATGAATTATTGATAATAGGTTTTGGTTCAGGTTTCTTTACAACTTTAGTATTATCTTGATGCTTTTGTATTTGTTTTGCTTGTTGCTGTAATTGATAATCTTTACTAAACAAATAAGAATAATCCTTTGGAGTATATGTAGATAATTGTGGAGGATTATCTCCTTTGCCATCATTCTTTCCTCCAGCGAAGAAAAGATTTCCACCATTAGAATAAGTATCTACATATTCCTGTTGGGTGTCTGTTTCTGTTGAATCGAAATTATTATAAGTATCCTTGATTTGTTGTAAATCATAAATGTGATGCTTAACGAATATTCTCATTAATTCTGCTTGTTGCTCTAATGTAAGCCTGTCAAATTTTGAAATTTTATTGTTTCTCATACAAATATAATTTTATAAATAATTTTTTGCAAAGATACAAAAAAATAAAGTTGGATTTTCGAACTATAAAGATTTCATATATTTCTTACAAAAATTTATAAGAAATTAAATAAAGGATTAGTTGTGGAACAGAAATTATGTTTCAAAACACCCAAAAGTGCTTTCGGAAAATTAATCACGCAGAATAAAAAAATAATCAGCGATGTCAGTAAATTATTATCGCAGATTAATTTATTAATCAGCGATATCAGTAGAATAATATGACGGTGAGATAATTTGTTATTGGTTTTCAGTAATATAAAGTGCTGTTTTGTTAAATTTTTATAAAATTTCTTTGCCGTTAGATGAAATCTTCGTAATTTTGCAACCTGAAATTAAAGATGGTATCTGTAGTTCAGCGGTTAGAGCACCGGATTGTGGTTCCGGTTGTCGTGAGTTCGAATCTCACCAGGTACCCTTAAAATTCCTACGAAGGCAACCGCTTGCGTGGGATTATTTTTTAATAAAGATGAAATCAGGATTTATAAATATTATCGGCAATCCCAATGTAGGCAAAAGCACACTTATGAACGCCTTGGTGGGGGAGAATTTAAGCATTATCACATATAAAGCCCAGACAACAAGACACCGTATCATGGGGATATTGAACGGAGACGGATTTCAGATGATTTTTTCCGATACTCCTGGAATTGTGAACGCTGCCAACAGATTGCACGAACAGATGTTGGGGTTTATTAACGGTGCTTTGAAAGATGCCGATGTTTTTTTGCTTGTCACCGAGATAGGGGAGAGACTTAAAAATGAGCAGGTGCTAGAAAAAATCATTAATTCGGATATCCCTGTCGTTTTGGTGATAAATAAGATTGATATTTCACAGCAGGAAACCGTTAATCAAATGACACAGTATTGGCGTGAGATTATTCCGCGTGCGGTTATTATACCTGCATCCGCCAAAGAGAAGTTTAATATGGATAAAATCCTTGATACGCTTTTGGAATTACTGCCCGAAAACCCTCCCTACTTCCCGCAGGACGAATTGACGGATAAATCCATGCGTTTTTTCGCAAGTGAGATTATAAGGGAGAAAATTCTTTTGAATTATAAGAAGGAAATTCCTTACAGTGTTGAGGTTGCAATTGATGAATACAAGGAAGAAAATGATATTGACCGTATCAGTGCCGTTATTTATGTTGAACGTGAGAGTCAGAAGAATATTATAATCGGTAAAGGGGGACAGATGATAAAGAAAGTGGGTATAGAAGCCCGTAAAGATATAGAAGCTTTCAGCGGAAAACATACTTATTTGAATCTTTTTGTAAAAGTCAAAGACAATTGGCGTAATAATCTTAAGGATTTGAAATATTTCGGTTACGACAGTAAGAATTAGAAAAGTGAAACCACAAAAGACGGTAATTATAGGTGCAGGAGCAAGCGGTTTAATGGCTGCCAATGTTTTAGCAAAGGCAGGACATGAAGTTATTTTGTTGGAAAAAAAACATCAATGCGGATTAAAGCTGCGTATTACGGGAAAAGGCCGTTGCAATTTGACCAATGCCTGCGGCAGAAACGAGTATCTTTCCCATATTTCTTCACCCGAATTTTTTGAATACGCTTTTGATAATTTCAATAACACGGATTTGATGGATTTTTTCACTCAAAAGGGCGTGGAATTGAAGACTGAACGCGGCAAAAGGGTATTTCCGCAGAGTGATAAGGCAAGCGATGTTTTTTTTGCTTTATTAAAAGATATTGAATATGCGGATAACGTCAGAATTATCAAGAATTGCGATGTCAAACATCTGATAATAAACAATCAAAAAGTCACGGGAGTAATTGCCAATAATGAAAAGATAACCGCAGATAATGTAATAATCTGTACGGGAGGCAGGACATATCCGACAACTGGTTCGACAGGCGACGGCTACCGCATTTTAAAACTTGTAGGTCACCGCATTACGGAACCGATACCCGTACTTGTAGGGTTGAGAACGCAAAACGGTTATCCTCAGGCGTTGCAGAATCTTGAGATAAAGAATTGTCAAATTAATATTACCGATAAAGACAAAAATATTATTACATCCCGTTTCGGAGATATTACTTTGGATGAGTACGGTGTGGCAGGACCTGTTATTCTTACTGTTTCGCGGGAGATTGCACGGCAGTTTGACGAAGGTAAGGATATGTTTTTGAACATTGATTTCAAACCGAAGATAACCGAAGATAAACTTCATGCCGAGATATCGGAGACTTTTAAGAGCAGAAGGACCGAAAATGCAGCAAGTATAATAAGAAAGTGGGTTCAAAAACCGCTTGTGGAAGATATTTTGAAGGTTTGTAAGATTAATCCTAAAACAATGGGTTATAAACTCACGGAAAGGGATGCCAAATCATTGCTTTGGTATTTGAAATTCAGACGTGAGGAGATTATAGGGGATATGGGATGGAACGAGGCAATAGTCACCCAAGGCGGAGTGTCCTTAAAAGAAATTGACAGGTTTACAATGGAAAGTAAAAAAGTGAAAAACCTGTATGTAACGGGTGAATTATTGGATTTAGATGCCGATACAGGCGGCTATAATCTGCAAATTGCTTTTTCCACCGCAGTTTTGGCAGCACAGAGTATTATAAAAAATTCGTAAGATAGCTTTTAGATTACTTTTGTTTTAGGTTTATTGTAAGGATATTCGGAATTTATTTCCTGAAGAATTTAGTTAGTTTAGAACGGTTTAATATCGTTTTAATCCTTTTTATATTAAGCATGTTAGTTGATGTCTTTGAGAGTTTGACTTTATTGTTGTTATCAGCATTTTTAAGAGAATATCCTTCTTTGTATGCTTCTGCAATTGCAGCATTTAGTTCAAATCCGAGGATAAGCACATAAGCGTTTAAATACAGCCATAAAAGAAAGATTATTATAGCACCTATTGATCCGTAAAGGGCATTGTAACGGGAGAAATGAATGATGTACCAATTAAATCCGTTAGACATCAAAATAAACATAACCGTTGCCAAAGTGGCACCTGCCGAGAAAAATTTATAACCTTGCCTGTTCACCGGTGTTATATAATATATTGTAGCCAAAATGACATAAATAAGGAATATAATAACGGACCATTTAATAAGTTTGAATACATATAACCTGAAAAAAGAGTTGATGGTATCGTTAAATATTAAAAAGAACATAAGCCTGCGGGAGAATAATATAAGTGAAAAGCTTATAATAACCGCGATGAAGATACCCAGTACCATTAATATGGCAATAGTCCTTCGTTTTACAAAGCCTTTTTGTTTGGAGGAATTGGTTGATTGGTTAAATGTAAGAATCAAAGAATTAAATCCTGAAGAAGCAACCCACACAGCCGATATAAAACCTATTGACATTAATCCTTTATGTTTTTTGGACAGCAAATCGGTTATGGTTGTTTGTATGAAATTTTGTGTACTCTCGGGCAGGAAGTTTTCAAGAGTTTCGGCAATCATAGGAATATAATGTTCCAAATTGAAGAACGGCAAAAGAGTCATTCCTGCCAGCAACAGTGGAAACAGAGATAAGAATAAATGGTACGACAATGCGGCTGCCCGTTGATTTATTACGCCTTGTTTCAAACCTTTTATGAAAAACAGGATTACATCAAACACAGGCACACCTTGAAAACCCGGAAGAACAAGCATACGTGAAGTATGTAAAGCTTGTCTTACGGGTCGGTAGTACAAAAATTTCTTTTCTTTGAAATATGTTTTTTTGTCGTTAATATAGGATTTCAGTCCCATGCAGTTATTTTGATATAAAATTAATCTAAGTCACTGACTAAAGATAAATCCAAAGCAGAAATATGATGCGTCAATGCTCCTACGGAGATAAAATCAACATTGCTTTTTGCGTAAGTCTTCAATGTGCTGAAATTAATTCCTCCGCTGGCTTCCGTCTCGTATCTGCCTGCAATGATTTCTACAGCCTTCTGCAAATCCTCGGGAGTAAAATTATCGAGCATGATTCTGTCAATACCTCCGCAAGTTAATACTTCATCCAATTCTTTGAAATTGCGGACTTCTATCTCAATCTTTAGATCCAGATTATTATCCTTCAGATAGTTTTTTGTTTTTGTTATGGCTTGGGTAATACCTCCTGCAAAATCAATATGATTGTCTTTAAGCATAATCATATCAAACAATCCTATTCTGTGATTTACTCCGCCTCCTGTTTTAACTGCATACTTTTCCAACATACGTAAACCAGGTGTTGTTTTTCTTGTATCCAGCAATTTCGTATGCATGCCCTCCAATTCTTTTACGTACATTGAAGTCGTTGTTGCTATACCGCTTAAAAGTTGAATGTAGTTCAGTGCGGTACGTTCGGCTCCTAAAATGTTGCGGGCATTGCCTGATATTTTCAGTACGGTATCGCCTTTTTTAACTTTTGCTCCGTCGTTGATAAAACGTTCGATTTTTATGTCTTTTTCAGAATCCATCAGATCGAATACCATACAAAATACATCAACTCCGCAAAGTATTCCCTCTTGTTTTGCAATTAATTTGACTTTTCTTTGTGCAGTCTTGTCAATACATGCAATGGAAGAGAAATCTCCCGATTGAATATCCTCTTCCAATGCATTTAATATATGTTTTTTTAAATATCCGACGTCCATTATTATTTTGTTATAATAAGTTTAGTGTTTTTGTGAATGTTGTTTGATGATAATGTTACGGTATATGTTCCCTCTGGCAAGTGCGAAAGATTTAATATGTTGTCATTTGATAAAAATATTTCTTTTGAATATACCGTACTTCCTTTAGTGTCGTTTACTGTAACAAGTACTTTTTCTTTGTATAAACCTTCGGAACAATTTATTGTTACAATTCCTGACGAAGGATTAGGAGTTACCGTTACGTTTAAATCGTCATACAATGTATTCAAACCTACACCCTGAACGACGGTAATTTTTATTTGTTCGGATACTGCTTCTGCACAAACACCGCTTTGTACGGTTGCCCTGTAAGCATAAGTGCCGATGTCTTCAGGATTGTCTACATAAGAAGTCATTCCGTTTGAATTTTCAATTTCCAACCAGTCATAACCCGGACGCAGGCGTTCCCAATACAATATATCACCTACGTAAGAAACCAATTCCAATGAAACATTGTCGTATTGCGATACCGTATCCTTGCCGCGTTTGAAGATTGCACCTCCTTGAGATAACGGATTAACGGTAATGGTTACAATGTTGGATGTATCTACGGAAATATTTGACGTTGCTATTCTTCTGAAGTATCTGGTTGCTGTCAATGGTCCCGGTTCATAATGTTTGTTGGTGTTTATGCTTCCCACGTTGCAAGGAATCCAGTTCTCTGCATCGGAAGACATAATCCAAAGAAATTCATATTCCCCGCTTCCTCCTTTAGGATCCGAACCGTCTATTCTTTGCGGTTCTCTGCCTTCGCATATGGTTTGGTCGGCAGATATGGTGTTATTTGTTATAGGAATGAATTGTGTTGCCTGTGAAAGAACCTGACCGTATGAAGTTCCGAAAGAATTGGTTGCATAAGCACGTACGTAATATTCTGTAAGAACTTCCAGATTTCCGATGGTGCAACTGTATTCACCGCTGCCGCTGCCTGCCGTAATCTTTTTGTCTTTTATTGTAGGGTTATTTGAAGTCGAATAACATATTCCTTTTTCTGTTACAGGAGCAAGACCTTCATTGGTTACATTTGCCGATACCGACAAACTGTTATAAGAAGGAGATGTTACAGATAAAGTGGTTACGGTTGCTTTTTGCAACAATGCTTCAATCTTAAGATTAGTTAATGTTAGCCCGTTTGTACCTGAGTTAGGTAAGTGTGCATTCTCAAACGCAATATATGAGGTCTCGTTTTGATGTCCTTGGGCTGGTATTCTTACAAAACCGTCGCTGATTTCAGTTCCTTCGTACAGTGTTTCCCATTCTCCCTGAATACCGTTGCGGTAATATATAATGCATGATTGCCCATCGGAGGCGTCATCCGAAGGAGTAAGCGTATAAATAACAGCCATACTGTCTTTATCTGATAAATCAAGTATAGGCAGTATAAGTTTGTTGTCTTCGTAAGAGAAACACAATGTATCGTCGGAGTTTAAATCAGGTTCGTATGCAAAATCTTTGATTCTGTCGCATTTTGTCATGAATGTATGATCATCGGAATATGCTACAAGACCTTCATTTGTTGCATATGCACGTACGTGGTACAGTGTTGAAGGTTCCAAGCCTGTAGCAGTAAGTGTATATTGACCTAAAGAAGTATTTCCTGCTGAAATGACAATGTCATTCAAAGTAGGGTTGTTGCTTGGGCTTATAACAAATCCTTTGTCAGTAAGTGTAGTGTAGCCTTCGCTTAAAACATTTGCCGTCAAAGTGGCACTGTTGTCTGTAATATAATCATAGGATATGAATTCGGTTTCAGGCCATGATGCAATATTTTTATCAGTAACAGTGATGTAGTCAATATATACACCGTCTGAACCTCTTAATTCAGCGCCGAATCCGATGTAGATAGTTTTACCTTTAACAGGTAACTCAACCGTGTCAGTTGTCCATTGGTTTGTATAAGTATGTTCTTTTAATTGTATCCAATTTGAAGTTAATGATGTTTTGTAATATACTTTTAATCTGTCTGAATTATTGGATACATTTTTGTTTAAGTAAGAATATATCACTGCAGGTTTATCCAAATTGGTCAAATCCAAAGGAGAAGTTATCAATATGATAGGAGAGGATCCGTAAGACTGACTTTTTATGTATGCCTGACCGTCATCGTTGGTTTTCCAGTGATTGGAAACATATATTGTGTTTTCTTCGTCAAAACATTGCGGTATTCCTTGTGTGAAATCAGTCTCATACGGGAATGTTTTAATGCTTTGGCAAGGTATAACTATCTTTAAGATTTCTCCGTAAGAAGTTTTCGAAGATGTTTTCGCATAAGGACGTATGTAATATGTCTCTCCTGCGGTAAGATTTGTCAAATCCGCTTTTACGGAAGTATTTGAAGAAGAGTTGTCCGTGATTTTTGCAACTGACGAATTGTTTAATGAAGCGATGTCAGTAGCATACGTGAATCCTTTCTCTGTTATTGACAATCCGTTTGCTTGTATCTGGGCTGACATGTTAAGAGTGTCGCTTGTAAAGGTGTAACTCAATGAGTTTATATCTACCGTTCCCGTTGTGTCACCTACAAAAAACGTTATGTTGCCTGTTTGTGAGTTCTCGGAGATTCTGTATAACGGTTTGTTAAGCAAATCCCCTGCATAAGCTTTCGAAGAAGGTGAGGATGTATCGGTAAAAGAACGGTTGTTGGTAGTACCTGGAAAAGGTTGTCCTCCGTTATAATTATAATATTTGTAACTTCCGTAACCTTGTGCATAATGTTCCGTTTCGTTTGCGGTTATAAGTTCAAATCCCAGGTGAAGTGAGTCGCAGTTTGAGCAATTGGAGTTCCAACCCGATGCACTTCTGTCAACACGGAATATTAACATACCGTGTCCGGGCAGATGATAATCCCAACCTGATTTCTGTCTGTTTTCAAGTAAGAAGTATTCCATTCCGTTGTTTTCATAGTTCAGTCTGTATGCATGTGAAGATGTTGCGAGTTTCTCCAAAGTAAAAGTAGTATCCAATGTTGTTATGGTCTCAATGTCCACATAATTTCTTACCGAACGCTCCATTGCATTCCACAAAGGAGGGAATGCACCGTTGCCGTTATAATTTCCGCCTGCCATCAAGTCCCAATCTCCCGGATGGAAAGCACTTCCCTGTGATTCGTAGTTGGAATCATAATAATCGGGCTGACCTAAAACGTGCGAAAACTCATGGCAAATAGTTCCTATCTTCATAGGCGAGTTGCTGCCTACATAACTTTCCAATTCTGACGAGCATCCGTAATCGTTTATTTTAACTCCGTCCAGTGTTATAGGGTTTCCAAGGCTGCTGCGGTGAGGCCAAATTAAATAATCAGGATTTGAGCCTACTGCCTGTGAATATCCTGCATATAAAACGTAGACGCAGGATACGTAATTACTCGGATCCCCGTTTGTGTACTGCGAAAAATCCACGTCATCGTCCGCTTTTCTTACAGCTTCTTCTATCAAATCCTTTACATTAAGGTCATTGACCTGATAAGAGTATCCGTAATAATCCCTTGTGCCCGATTTGCCGTAATAATAAATGCTGCTGTCGGCTACATAAGGTCCTACAACCGTTGCGGACAAGTTTAATTTTCCTGCGGATGAAGCAAGAAAATAATCATGTACCGAACCAGGGTGTCCGTTCTTTGAATAACCTACTTGATTGAACAAATTATCTACGTCTTCGCGCGGAGTGGTGAATTCATAATCGTTAAAAGACATAAGGATTACCACCATTTTGTAATCTTCAATCTCATCGCTTCCCGCTTTTATTTTAGCTACTTTTTTCGAATAATCAATATTTGCCTCAATAAACTGTTTCATCAGGTTTATTTGCTCGGCAGAGAAAAACAATTGCTTTTGCAAACGGGCAAGGAAACTGATTTCTTCCGTTGTTCTGTCCTGCGGATTGTGGGCTATCATATCCGATACTTTTATTCCGCCTTTGCCGTCAGGTATTGCGTACACATAATCGTTTGATTTGTTAATTAAAAGCGTGTAACCGTCTGTTGTGCGGTACCAAGTGACTTTTTCGTCACCGTAAGGAGTGACTGTCAGGATTTTTCCGTCCGACTGTTTTCTGTCCGTAGGCACTGACTGTACTACGGTAGCAAATGCCGCACCCATACATATAAGGCACAACAGCATTGTCGTAAATAATTTTTTCATTGTATTAAATATTTTTTATTATTCCCTGTTTAAAACTAATAAGTTGCAAAGATATGAATATTAATTCAAATGACAAAATAAAATTTTTATGTTTTGTATTTTAGACAACAAATTTTATTAAAAGTTTATTGTTTTAAATCCGCAGAATATGCTGTTTTGTATGTTGCTGGTAATGATGTAAATACAACTATGCGCCGAAAGGCAAAAATAATATCGCAGATTAATAAAATAATAAGGCGTTTCAGTAAATTATTACGCCTTATTATTTTTGCGAAACGGCGTGCTGTAAAAATATGACATAAAAATAAAGCAGCGGATTAACTATCCACTGCCTTTTTTCGTACTTCTGAAGGGACTTGAACCCTTAAGCCCTTGCGGACACCAGATTTTGAGTCTAGCGCGTCTACCAATTCCGCCACAGAAGCTCGTTTTTGTCTGATTTGCGAGTGCAAAATTACAACTTTTTTTTAATATGCAAGCATTTTTTAGAAAAAATTTTAATATTTTATGAAAAATGTGTAATTTTGCAAACTGAAATTTAAGGACAAATTATATAAATATTTAAGCGTAAGATGTCAGAAATGCACAAAGATAATTCAGTGATTTTTTCATGCCGTGCAAGCCGCTATTTAGCCGATAAAATAGCAGACAGTTACGGAAAACCTTTGGGAGAATCAATATGTTTACAGTATGCAGACGGAGAATTTCAGCCTTCTTTGGAACAAACGGTAAGAGGTTGTAATGTATTTATAGTTCAGTCTACGTTTGCCCCGTCGGATAATTTGATGGAACTTTTGATGATGGTTGATGCAGCCAAGAGAGCTTCGGCAAGAAGAATAATTGCGGTTGTTCCTTATTTCGGCTTTGCCCGTCAGGACAGAAAAGATAAACCG
The DNA here is from genome assembly GCA_017633985.1 of Bacteroidales bacterium. Taxonomy (GTDB): domain Bacteria; phylum Bacteroidota; class Bacteroidia; order Bacteroidales; family P3; genus Scybalousia_A. The sequence continues at coordinate 19,478 of JAGBOF010000036.1, read as the reverse complement.
AGAGTTCCTATAGCAGCCAAACTTACGGCAGATTTGTTGCAAGTGGCAGGAGTAGACCGTATAATTGCGATAGATTTGCATGCAGACCAAATACAGGGATTCTTTAATATTCCGGTGGATCACCTTATGGCTTCAAGCATATTTATTCCGTATTTGAGGGGTATATATAATAATGTAGAGAATTTGCTTATCGCTTCACCGGATGCGGGAGGTACCAAACGTGCATCGCAATACGCCAAAATATTGGGCACAGGCTTTGTGATGTGTCACAAACAACGTTCGCGTCCTAATGAAATAGCTTCAATGCAACTGATAGGTGACGTAAAAGGTAAAGACGTTATTTTGGTGGATGATATTATAGATACGGGCGGAACGCTTTGCAATGCAGCCAAACTTATAAAGGAAAGCGGAGCAAGCAGCGTTAAGGCCATGATTACGCATCCTGTGTTGTCGGGAGAGGCAATAGAGAAAATAGAGAATTCATCCATAGAGGAATTGATAGTGACTGATACGATACCTCTGCGCAGGGAAAGTGCAAAAATAAAGGTTCTTTCGGTCAGCCATATATTTGCCGAGGCAATACGCAGAGTACAGAATTCGGAAAGTATAGCCAATCTTTACGAACAGGCGGTTGCACAAGTCGGTGTGCAAACAAAGTTCTAAAAATTTGGTCATTACGCAAAAAAGCAGTAATTTTGCAAAACTTTTTTAAACAATAAATAATATAAATAAAGAATTAAAAACAATGAAAACAGTATCAATGAGCGGTTCTTCAAGAAAGAACGTAGGGAAAAAAGATGCTAAAGCTTTAAGAAGAGACAACATGGTTCCGTGCGTGCTTTACGGCGGAAAAGAAGGTCAGGTTATTTTTGCAGTTCCTGCAAAGGATTTCAAAGGATTGTTGTTTACTCCTGACACACATTACGTAGAATTAACCATTGACGGTAACAAAACGATGGCTATTCTTCAGGATATACAATATCATCCTGTTACTGATGAGGTTTTGCACGCAGACTTCTTAAGAATATTTGACGATAAACCTATTACGATAGCTGTTCCTGTAAAAACGACAGGTACTGCACCGGGAGTTCTTCAGGGAGGAAAATTACAGATAAAATTAAGAAAAGTCCGTCTTTGCGGTTTACCTAATGCAATTCCGCAGGAAGTTGTTTTGGATATCAGCAAATTGGGCATAGCACAAGGAATAAAGGTTAATGAAATCAATATTCCTGACGTAGAAGTTATGGAAGTTAAATCTTCTGTTGTCGTTACTGTACGTGCTACAAGAAATGCCGTTGCTGCCGCAACAACTGAAGAAACGGTTGCTGAATAAGCAATTCACGGTAAGGAAAGAAATAAACTTAACGTATATTTCAACAATTCTTTTACATCAAGATAACAGGCTGAACAAATACTGCAGCCTGTTATTTATTTGAAAAATTATGGCGGTAAAAATATTAAGCATATTATTTAACAGAAAGAACAAACCGAAGGATATGAATAAATATCTTATAGTTGGATTGGGCAATCCTGATAAGGAGTACGATAATACAAGACATAATATAGGTTACAGAACTGCTGATGAATTAATAAAGCAGATTAATGATAAAAATTCCGCTAAACAGGAAAATAATGCAACTGTATATTCATTCAGACAGGACCGTTATGCATTTGTATGCGAAACTAAGATTATGGGACGGCAGGTAGTGGTTATCAAACCTACGACCTATATGAATTTAAGCGGAAAAGCGGTACGTTATTGGCTTTCCAAAGAAAATATTCCTTTGGAAAATATGCTTGTTATAGTTGATGATTTGGCTTTACCTGTAGGGACATTGCGTTTGCGTTATAAAGGAGCTGACGGCGGACATAACGGATTGAAAAATATAATAGAGATTTTGCAGACCAATGCGTTTAACCGTATGCGTTTCGGCATAGGAAATGATTTCAGCAGGGGAGAACAGATAGATTTTGTGTTGGGAAAATTTTCCGAAGATGAAGAAAAGATTATAGCACCGCAGACTGAAAAGATTTATGATATTGTAAAATCCTTTGTTACCGTAGGAATGGACAGAACAATGAATGCTTATAATAAGAAATAGTAATAATGCAAATTTTTGTATTGACGGATTTTAAGCGGATTTTATGAAAAATATTTAATTTTGCAAATAATTAAAAATGATACGGCGATGGAAGATATTTTATTAACAAGAAAAACAATCAGAAAGTATAGGAAGGAACACATACCGCAACAGACGTTGGATTATATATTGCAAGCAGGCATCCGTGCTTCCAATTGCGGCAATATGCAGTTGTATTCATTTATAATAACCAAGGATGAGGATAGGAAAAAGCAATATGCACCGCTTCATTTCAATCAACCGATGATTCAGGATGCAGACGTAGTTATTACAGTCTGTGCAGACATCAACCGATTTAATCATTGGTGTGAAATAAACCGTGCGGAAAAAAGTCTTAACAATTTTCTTTTTCTTAATATAGCAACTATTGACGCCACGATAGCCGCACAGGCTATAACAGCGGCTGCCGAAAGCAAAGGTCTGGGGGTTTGTTGGCTCGGAACTGTCAATTATATGGCAGATGAAATAAGTAAGTTTTTTAATCTTCCTGACGGCGTCGTTCCCGTTGCCTGTCTGACAATAGGAGTTCCCGATGAAGAACCTGGAGTTACCGAACGTTTGCCGCTTGATGCCGTTGTTCACGGTGAAACGTATCACGATTACAGCGATGAACAAATACAACAAATGTACAAAGCAATAGAAGAAAATCCTGTTAATATTGCTTATGTAAAAGAAAACAACAAAGAAAATTTAGCCCAAGTGTTTTCCGAAGTCCGTTACGCAAAAGGCGGTAATGAGGAGTTTTCGCGGCACTATAAACAATATGTCGAAGATACGTTTATAAAGAAGTAAACCAGCGGACAATTATTTTATACAATACAATTGCATATTTATGACAATGACAACGGGAAATAATATCATTCTTACGCTTACGGGATCTTCCCACGGGGATTTTGTGGGTGGTATATTGAAGAATTTTCCCGCGGACATAGCAGTTGATTTTAACCTAATAGCAGATGATTTGCAAAGACGTAAGCCGCAAATCTTCGGAACACCGAGAAAAGAAGATGATGAGCCTGAGTTTTTAAGCGGTATCGCTGACGGTATTACCGACGGGGCTGATATTGTCTTTAAGGTGAAGAATACCGACGTTAAGGTTAAGGATTATGAAAATTTTGCGGGATATTTCCGTCCTTCCCATGCAGATTATCCTTATTATATCAAATACGGTGAAGACAGCTTGCGGTATAAAGACGCCGCATCGGCAAGAATGTTTTTGCCCGTTGTTATAGCAGGCAGTTTTTGTAAGATGTTTTTAAAACAAAAAGGCATTTCGGTCAATGCAGAAGTTACCGAAATAGGCGGAATAGACTTTATAAATAACAGAGATAAGGCTGAAAAACTTTTAAATGACGTTTTAAACACAGGTGATACTGTCGGCGGAGCAGTCAAATGCACAATAAACGGATTGAAAGCAGGAATAGGCAATCCGGTATTTGATAAACTGCAGTCAAATCTCGCAAAGACCGTGATGAATATCCCTTCGGCGGTAAGTTTTTCGCTAGGGGATATACAAGACCGTCACAAGATAAAAGGCAGTGAAGATATCGATAATTGGAACGGTGATTTCAGCACAAAGACCAATCACAGCGGAGGAATAAATGCAGGAATCAGCAGCGGTATGCCCGTAGTTTTTTATGCGGGATTCCATCCCGTGCATACATTGGGGCGGGAAATGACGTTGATAGGTAAAAACGGAGAACTTATAACAAGAAAAATAGGCGGCAGACATGATATTTGTGCCGTATTGCGCACTCCCGTAATCGTGGAAAGTGTTGCCGCTTTGACAATAACGGATTATATATTATGAAAAAGACAAATTTTTGGATTATAGCCGCAGTTTTATGTATTGTTTCCGCATGTTCGGATAATACACACACATATCAGTTAAGCGGTAAGTTGGAAAATTGCAATGAATGTACCGTATATCTTATGGAAATGCAGGATGCGGGGGTTAAGGCATTGGATACTGTTGTTGCGGATAAGAAAGGTAATTTTAAGGCGAAGGAAGTTTTAAACGAAGAATCCATATTTATTCTTCAGGCAAAGAATGATTACATTATGTTGTGTCCTAAAGCCAAGGAAAAGATAAAAATAAACGGTAATTACACTGATTTGGCATCCACTTACTCTGTACAGGGCAGCGATGAGAGCAGTAAATTAAAGCTTTTGAATGATAAACAGATTATGACGCGTGTTGCTTTGAAAAATATGAGTGAACAATTGGCTATGATGAATATTGACGACGGTCCGCAAATAAGAAAAAGTATTGCAGAGAAGTATAAACTTCTGCGTCAAACGCAACGAGAGTTTCTTATCAATTATATAAACACCAATGAAGGCAGTTTGACCACGCTTGTGGCACTTTACCGCAATATGGAGAATTCTCCGCTGATTGATCCTATAAAAGATTTCGATATTTATGTAAAAGTTCTTAAAGGACTGGAGAAGAAATACCCTGATAATAAGAATACCGAAAATCTTAAGCGGCTTGTAGCCGATATTCAGTCTGCCAAACAAAACAATCCCGCAAACTAATGGAGAAAAACAAGATATATTTCGTTTCGGATTTCCATTTCGGATTGGGGGATGCCCGTCAGGAAAGGGAGAAAGAAGATAAGGCGTTGCGGTTTCTGGATTTTATTGAAAAAGATGCCTGCCGTCTGGTGTTGTTAGGCGATATATTTGATTTTTGGTGGGAATATAAGCAGGTCGTACCTAAAGGATTCGTACGTTTTCAGGCTAAATTGGCGGACCTTACCTCCAAAGGAATTATTGTTGACTATTTTGCGGGCAACCATGATTTGTGGCAAAAGGATTATTTCGCTACGGAACTGGGCGTTAATATATACCGCAGAAAGCATCAGGCATTTGAACTGGGCGGTAAGACATTTGTTCTCGGACATGGGGATGGTTTGGACAGCAAAGACTACGGTTACAAGATTATGGATGCCGTTTTTTCCTGCAGATACCTATGGTGGATATTCACTTCATTGCCGACATCCTTTGCAATAGGTTTTGCACGTCTTTGGAGCCGCAAAAACCGTGACCGACACCGCAAATACGACATGCAGGACAAGAAAACAGACGAGCCGATGTACAGATTCTGCGAACAATATCTGACAAAATCGCATGCAGACTATTTCGTATTCGGACACCGTCATATAAAAAACGAATTTGTCCTGTCTTCAGGGGCAAAATACATCAATACGGGTTCATGGATTGACGACAGCCCGTACGCAGTCTTCGATATGCAGGATTTAAAATTGATGAAATTTGAAGATAACGGCGCTTTACAAAACTAAAGCGCCGTTTCATTAAATTAATCAGCGATAAGAAAAAATTATTCTGCGTGATTAGTAAAATAATCTGCGTGATTAATTTTGCGGTGAGTTGTAAGCAAATCATCAGCGGCAGTGAAATTTGTTTACAAAAGCCTTAAAGATTACTGTTATTGAGAAAAATTTTGTACTTTTGCAATCAATTATCAAACATAAGACGAGTATAGGCTGTTTTATGTTTGGTGAATAAGAAGCGTAATGCTTATGAATTTTGCACATGGAAACCTGAAAAATTTCTGTTGCACTATAAATATTGGAATATGAAGTCCTTTGGCGTTGGCGTGGGCACTTGTGTTATGTATCAAATATTTATAGGTAATTTCCAGGACCTCCATGTGAGATATATAAGATTCGGTTCCACGTTTCTGATTTATGTACGGCGTACCTTGCGGAACCGACGGTACAAAGAGGTAGGAAAACTATGCATATCGGCAATAAAATAAAAGAAATAGTGGAAAAGAGAGGCATCACATCGCGGTGGCTCGCTTCACAAATCCTATGCGACCGTACAAACATATACCTTATTTACAAAAAATCCACGATAGATACCGAGTTATTGCAGAAGATTTCCAAGATTCTGGATTATGATTTTTTCAAAGACTATTCCGACGAGACTTTTTTGCAGGATGATTGATTAATGCGGCTGTTTGTCGTGGAATTCTCGACAGATTGTAGATTTTTCCACGACAGGTATTTTAATTTTTCTTTTGATTATGTAATTAATTTTGCAAAACGGAAAAATTAATAACAAAATACACAGCGATGAAAAGAGTAATTTTAGTTGTAGCAACTGTTTTTATGTTGCATTTCGGTGCTGCGGCACAAAAGAATGCGAATGTTGAAGTAGTGGTTCAGAATGCGCAGGCAAGAATTGCGGATATGGAAGCCGAAGCTTTCATCAAACCTGTTACTGCGGAGATAAAAGTAAACGAAGCGGCGGGAAGAATCAAAGATGTTTGGACTTTTACGGCCGACGAAGTCAAGGCAATGGGATCGGATATATCAAATATCCGCGCAAGGGGCGCATATCTTTCTTCTGTAAAGCATGATGCCGATTTGATTTTCGCACCTTTGTTTAATTTTCAGTCTGTAAGCGGCAACAAATTCGAGCTTACGGTGGTTGGTTATCCTGCAAATTTCGTCAATTTCAAGACAATTGAAGCCAAAGACGCAGAATGGTTGAACATCAAGAAGATTTACAAAACTTCCGAGCGTGAAAAAATCGCCCCTGTAATAAAACAATAACTCAAAAAGCCTACAAATGAAAAGAATATTAGTATTGACGCTGGCATTATGCGTTGCCGCGGGATTAAATGCCCAAATCATTCAATCGGACAGCGAGCAAATTATAGTGACAGTGAAAGAAAAACCTAAAAAAGAGAAAAAAAAGAAAGAGCCTACCGCTTTCACTTGGTACGCAAAAGGAGGTATTGCAATAATGCATATTGAACATGGAGTAGGTGAGGCTAGTGATAAAGTGGTACCAACAAATGAAACCAAAATTGGCTATGATCTGAAAATAGGATTCCTAAAACCTTTTAATAACAAGTAATTTCAGCCGTATTGGGGTGCAGAAGCAGGTTTTGCTACACGCGGCGGATACTATTTAGATAGCGATGGCTGGGGTTCGGGCTACTACATAGAAGAGGAAGAACTGTATGCACATTCGCTTATATTCAATCCGCTGTTAGGTGCTAATATAAAAATAAATGATTCAGACGTGATACTGGATATTCACGCAGGATTTGTTTTATCATATGATATTTCTCATACATATAATGGTAAAATAGTGGAATATTGGTATAGTGGTAATGTTAGTCATGATTATTTTGATAATTACAATACAGTAACTGCGGGTATAAATTTAGGATTTACGGTATGGTATAAACAATTCGGTGCAGATTTCACTTATCAATCTCTGTTCGGTGATGATGTTTATTGCCGCAATATAGGAATAAGACTTGCATATAAGTTTTAAATTCCAAAGAAAAGCATCCTCAAAATAGCGTTTTTGCACAGCAAAAAACAGAAACGGCGTCTTAATTTTGTAAGACGCCGTTTCATTAAATTAATCTGCGATAAGAAAAAAATAATCAGCGATAAGAAAAAATTATTCTGCGTGATTAATAAATTAATCAGCGATAAGAAAAAATTAATCTGCGTGATTAATAAAACAAAACGCCGTATTAATTTACTAATACGGCGTTTTGTTATTAGGACTTGTAATATTTTAAAATAAGATGTGTTTTTAGTATGCCCTTTTGTTGTTTCCTTCATACCAATTGATAAATGCCGTGTTTACGACTTTGTTGCCGCCTGCGGTAGGGTAGTTTCCCGTAAAATACCAGTCACCCGTATGGTCAGGACATGCCGCATGCAAATCTTCAACGGTGTTGTAAACGACCCGAATCTCCGCATTGCAGTTTTTAGGCGTTATTATTTGTGCAATTTTTTCGCTTATCTGTTTGTCAGTAAACGGTGCGTAAATTTCTTTTACATAATTTACCACCATTTCTTTAGGCAGAGTTTCCTGTTTTTTGCATTCTGCGTAAACATTATCAATAACCGATTGCATACCTTGTTCTTTCAACAGCTCAATTGCAGCATTGAATGCCACGAATTGACCCAAACGTGACATATCTATGCCGTAGCAGTCAGGATAACGTATTTGCGGAGCCGACGAAGCAACCACTATTTTCTTCGGGCCTAACTTATCCAAGATGGAAATAATGCTTTGCCTTAACGTCGTGCCTCTTACGATGGAGTCATCAATCACCACAAGATTGTCTTTGTACTCTTTGATTTGTCCGTAAGTGACGTCATAGACGTGGGCAACCATATCGTCACGCTCATTGTCCTGCGTGATGAATGTTCTTAACTTAACGTCTTTGACAACTATATATTCACGGCGTACGGTGGTAGCAAAAATTTCTTTTAATTTGTCTTCGGTTATGTTATCTTTGATTGCAAGAATTTTTTCTATACGTTGATTGTCCAAATATGTGTTAAAAGCTTTGGCAAGTCCCTGAAAAGCTACCGAAGCCGTGTTCGGAATATAAGAAATCACCGTATTAGCCACGTCTTTATCTATTGCATCCAGGATTTGCGGGAATATTTTTTCGCCTAATGCTTTTCTTTCCACATAAATGTCCTTATCCGTTCCGCGGGAGAAGTAAATACGTTCAAAACTGCACTTTTTGTTAGGTTTATTTTCCGCTTTAACCCTTTGTTCCGATGCCGTGCCGTCACGTTTTATTATTAAGGCACAACCAGGTGTCAATTCTTTGACGTCTTCCACTTTCGCATCGAAAGTAGTCATAATAGCAGGGCGTTCACTTGCCGCAACGACTATCTCATCGTTCTCATACCAAAACGCAGGTCTTATTCCGCTTTCGTCCCTTACCACAAAAGCACATCCGTTACCCGTTATACCGCAAAAAGCATATCCTCCGTCAAAATGTTTCACCGAGTTAGCCAACACTTTCTGCAAATCCATCTCATTGCTTACCGATTCGGTAATCTGAACATTGGATTCCTGATTCAGTTTGTGCTTTTCAAAAAGTTCCTGTACCTCCCTGTCAAGGAATTTACCTATTTTCTCCAACACGATAGCCGTATCGGTGACATTAACAGGGTGCTGACCCAAAGAAATTAACTTCTGCAGCATTTCGTCTATGTTAGTGAGGTTGAAATTGCCCGCAACAAGCAAATCGCGTGTCTTCCAGTTGTTTTCTCTGTGGAAAGGGTGCAGGTTTTCAATCTCGTTCTTTCCGAAAGTTCCGTAGCGAAGATGACCCATAAACAGTTCCCCGAAAAATCTTGCATTATCCTTTAAATAATGTATGTCTTCCGCTTTTTCGGGCTGTTCTTTAATTATTTGTTTGTAGTCATTGAAAACGTTTTTGAATATTTCGGCTATGGATTGCTGTGCATTGCTTTTGGCAATATCCACATAAGGTTTGCCGGGTGCGGTGTCAAACTTCACCGATGCAAATCCCGCTCCGTCCTGTCCGCGGTTATGCTGTTTTTCCATTAAAAGATACATACGGTTAAGCGCCCAGGTGTTACCGTATTTCTTTTGATAATATTCAAGCGGCTTTTTCAGTCTCAAAAGAGCAATACCGCATTCGTGTTTTATAGAATCACTCATTTATTAATAATTTATTTTAAAATCCGTTGCGAAACAAGTTTTGCTTAACCTTAATGCCGGTGCTTCCTGACGGCGTTTCCATTCATTAATATTATAAAGGTGAAGAACCTTTTGTACAGTTGATGGATCATATCCGCATTTGTCAATAAGATCTTGCTCATCCGCCAAATTTTCTATATGGTCCTTAAGAATTTTATCCAATACGTCATATTCAGGAAGTGAATCGGAATCCTTTTGATCGGGGTGCAATTCAGCCGAAGGTGCTTTCTCTATCGAGGATTGCGGAATAAGGAAGTCTTTCTCGTAAGAGAAATATTCTTTTAGCTTGCCTTCCGCCGTAGCTTTATTAATCCAACGTGCCAATGCATATACGTCTTGTTTGTAAAGGTCGCCTATAGGGCCCAAAGCACCGCTGTCGTCTCCGTAAAGGGTACCGTAACCTACGGCGCTTTCACTTTTGTTGGATGTGTTGAGCATTGCCGCACCCAAACGGTTGCCGAAAGCCATCACAATCATACAGCGTGCCCGTGCCTGCAGGTTTTCTTCTGTTGTGTCTTGTTTTTGTATTGATAAAAGTTCTTGTAAGGCTTCTTTGGATGCAGTAAAAATTCCTTGGATAGGTACAGTATAATGTTTTATTCCCAAATTATCCGCACTTTGCCGTGCATCGTTTACACTGTGTGCAGACGAAAATTCGCTCGGCATCAAGATACCTACGACATTTTCCTTTCCCAATGCCGCAACCGCAAGCGGAGCAACCAAAGCAGAGTCAATACCGCCCGAAAGCCCTATAACGGCTTTTTTTATTCCGCTTTTACGCCAATAATCCCTGATTCCTGTGACGCAGGCATTGAAGATACGTTCTTCGTAAGATACGTCGGATATTGGATATTGGATATTGGATATTGGATTTGAGGTATTGTCTGTTTCTGTTTTGAAAATTTCTTGCTGTTCTGCAAATTCGGAGAATTTTTTTATTACCTTTCCGTTGTTATTCATAACAAAGCTGCCGCCTTGAAACACAAAATTACCTTCTGCACCAGTTCGGTTTACATATATTATATCGGCATGAAGTTTTTTTGCATAGTCGGAAAGCTCTTTTTCTATATCGTTGTTGTAATCTTTATCAAACAGATAATTGCTGCATAGAATAATCAAATCAACCGACACTTTACGCTGATAAAAATTAAAGATGTCTTCATAGAATCCGAATGCTGTTTTTTTATTCATGAAATTGATTACTTCCATTCCGTTTCCCGAAGAATAATTTGTATCAAAGCGTCCTAAATTTCTCTTTGTGGCAAGTGCTTTTACTTCCCCCTTGTCTACAAACACCAAACCGTTATAATAGTTGTCTTCATTTTTGACGCAGGTTCCGATAATAAAACTTTTGCCTGTGTTGCAAAGTTCATCACCAGCCGAAGATGTTTGCTTATATATATTATTGTAAAGATTTTTATTGTAAAGCGGATATCCGCATAAAGACATTTCACCGAAAACATTTAATGTGTCGCCACTGTTTTGCAACAAAATCTGTTTTATTGCCTCTTTGTTGCATTCTGTCTTATTTGTAAGATAATTTAACTGACAAATGTTTATCTTCATTTTGACTGCAATTGGATTTTTAGGATGCAAAAATACAAAAATATTTTCTAAAGTATTGTAAATATAAAAATTTTGTTTAACGGTTTGCAACCGTTATATTAAAATTAATTTACTAATTAAAAAATTTTCATTATGAAGAAATTTCTTATCTCATTGGTACTGTTGTGCATAGGGGGGGGGGATTTTGTAAAAGCACAAGTTCAGCCAATTAAAACAAATGAAATTTTGCATGCGGCAAGCAAGCAAAGTATGGAAATTATCCCCCAGAGTACAAACAAGAAAAAACATTCTGTCAAAAGTGCAGCGGAAAACACTACAGTGATTTGCGATTTTAGCGACACTTCCGCATTTACCATCGGCACTACGTCCTACAATTCCGTGACGGGCGATTATTCAGGTTGGTTCCATCAAGCAGACACTATGTCTACAATATCAACGTGTGAAGACGGTGACTTCATCAATTATTATTTCGGGCTTGCGAACGGAGGATACACCACCTTTTTACAGGACGAAAATCATGCAGATATGTCAGCCCATAACGGATTTGCGTATATAGACATGTATTCATCATGGGCATGTGATTCGCAAAATGAAAACACATTGGATGCCTATGTTAAGTTAAACACTCCTATTTATACTTACGGCATGAGAGGAGTTGACATTTATCTGAAACAGTGGGTACTTAAGTTTAATCAAGACCGTTATTTTATTGATTGGTCGCACAGTGAAGATTTCTCGGTATATGATTCTGCTGAATTTAATTACAAAAATGTGGATGTAGCTTCAACTGACAATGATTTCGGGCAAAAGATAGTTGCTATTCCTGTCGGAACGGATAACTGTAACGTTATATCAAATGATCCTAACGAAAAAACATATTTCCGTATACGTATAAGATGTGAATCTAGTCAAGGATTGCCTCACGGTTACTTTTGGATTATAGATGATATCTCTTGGGCGGAAACTCCTCAAACAAGAGTAGAGACCGTTTATGCTAAATACCAAAGCGGTTATCACATCGTACCGTCGATTGTCACTCCTGAAAATTTACTGATGCAGGTAGCGGTAAGAAATACAGGAGCTTCTGAAATAACTAATGCAAAGGCTGTAAGCAAGATGTATTACAGAACCTATGATGATGACGGTCAGTCACAAGATGATTATATCGGAGCAAGTGAATCGGAGGAACTGACCATACCTGCGGGGTATTATAATGATACGCTATTTACAGGAGGCGGAAATTATCAAATAAATACTTCTAATGTTTATTATTTACAAACAAATAGTAGTCCGCAGTTGATTTCAAAAGGTCTCGGCACTTACAGAGCTACCCGTGAGTTCGCTTACAAAACTTCTGACGGAGAATCCGTAAGTGATGAATTGGCATCTGCAGCATGGTATTATGTAAGAGATTCTATTAAAGGAGGACTTTACCGGTGGGCAAAGGATGTTGACCAAACCCAAAAAACTACACCTGCATTCAGAAGCGGATTTATAAATAACGGTTACGGCGGTGTCTGGACTACAACTTTGGCTGAATATAACAAGAAAGGCTACAGGGTATGTGTTGAATACAACGCATCTTCTTATCAGGACACTGTTTATGCAAGAGGTGCAGAACTGGTGCCTGCACTTGATATTTGTCAGGCGGGAGCTCAAATTCAAGCTTCTTTATGGTATTATGATACAACAGGTGTGTCATGGGATGAAATAGTTAAACCTGTACTTACTGATGACAGTACAGAGGTGAAATCTGATATTTATACTCTTACTGAAGATGATTTAAATACTTATGACGAAAATTGGGAAATTGTATCTTTAAGACCGGGTTATGAGTTGAAGACAATATATCTTCCGTTCCAATCAGTCGTATTAAAACCTGACATTTCATATTTCGTATGCTATGAAAACGTAACAGACGGAGAGTTTGCCGTTGCACAGGATTATTTATACAGGAATATTTTCGGAGCAAACGGACGAAACGTTATTGTACATGCTCCTGATATAAGCACTCTGTATCAACCGACTTGGGGATATATGTTTTCTTATGACCAATGTCCGATGATACGTTTTATGGTTTCAGACAGAGAGGGAGGTTTTGAACCTACACAGCCTACACCTGAAATTTCAGATGTTAGCATGGGTGTATACGATGCTATACTGACCTATGCTAATATATTAAACGCTAGGTCTTGTGATAAATATGCAATTATTATAAGAGAGAAATATTCATATACTACTGATGAATACGCAGTAGACGAGTTTAGACGTTTGGATTCTGTGTGGAAGTATGAGCGTGGCCAGGAATTCTATACTGATATAGAACCGGGTTATTTGCCTAGCATTACTCAATGGTTGTACGGTAATACAGACTATATTATTTATGCATCGGTTATTTGCGGCGGAGATACCATGTTGTTAAGCAAGGAATTCACAACTCCTAGTTCACCTATAAATGGTACTGCGTTTACATCAATAGAAATAGCAAATGTGACCGATAATTCATTTGCTGTAAGATTTGAGAAAAACGATCAGACATGGGAATATAGCTACGCTATACGTGATTATTCATATCTTCAAAGTTTGGGAATAACTGATAAAGCTTCGTTACAGACGGCAACTGAGCAGGGCTGGGCTCCTTATTATAATATGACTACACAAAGTTATGACTTTTTCCAAGATGCAATGTATAATACGACTGAAACATTAATACCGGGCAACACGTATGCAGTGTATACGGCATCATATAACTATAATGGTGAATTAGGCGATGTTGATTTCAAACTGGTGACTCTGTCATCCACAGTAGAGGAAGAAGACATTACCGTTTGCGGCGGTTATATTATAAACGGTGAATATATAACCCAAAGCGGTCAATACGAGGATTACGAAAATAACAAAGTAATCAATCTTACCGTATTGCCTTCTTACGACAGCATGGCAGAAGTTACCGTTTGCGCAGGTGAAAGTTATGAATTTGCAGGGCAGACCTACAATACTACGGGTGTGTATAAAGACGTTCAAACAAGTGTAGAGGGATGCGACAGCATTATTACTTTGTATTTGACGGTATTGCCGAAGATTGAAAAGAATATTACGGTAGCTATTTGCGAAGGCGACAAATATCAATTCGGCGGTGAACTTCTTTCTGCAGAAGGAACATACAGAGATACATTGCAAAGCGTTGACGGATGTGATTCCGTAGTCAATTTGACATTGGTTTACTTACCTTCATACGACACGGTAATAGAAGCAACTATATGCGAGGGTACTTCTTATACGCTTAACGGCTTTAACGAAAGCAAAGAAGGTATTTATACCAAGAAACTTTCTTCTTCAACTTGTTGTGATTCGACTGTAACATTGGTACTTCATGTTTCCAATGCCATAACAAACGATATCTACATCACAGTCTGCAGCGGCAATACATACGACTTTTACGGTGAGACCCTGACTGAAAGCGGTGATTATACATATACAGTAGCTAATCAAGACGGTTGCGACAGTATATACAATCTTCATTTGACGGTATCGGAGCCTATAGATACGGTTATATATGATACAATTGCAGAAGGTGAGTATATTATTTTCGGAGAAGACACTTTGAGCCAAAGCGGTACATATACCAAGGTATTCTTATCGGAAAGCAACTGTGACAGCGTGGTTACTTTGATATTGTATGCAGGTGATGTAAGTTTGGATGATGTTCAGAATGCGGACAATGCATTTATGATTTATCCTAACCCTGCAAAAGAAGTGATTACATTGGATTTGGGACGATTGGCATCGGATAAAAACGAAACTGTTTCTATTATAAACAATGCGGGACAGGTAGTTTATAAATCCGATATCAAATCTCAAAAATTCAATATCAATGTTAATGATTTTGAGGCGGGAGTTTACTACATTACGATAGGAAATAAAACGCAGAAATTGGTAATTGAATAACAGTTGATTACAAACTGTCAAAATAAAACGCCGTTTTAAGAAAAAATTACGACGTTTTATTTTATTAATCACGCAGATTAATATTTTTTTACGCCTTATTATTTCGGCGAAGAATTTATTTTGATAAATAACGTAAAATATTTCTTCAATAAAAAAAAGATTTGTAACTTTGCAACTTCATTTTTAAAGGAATAAAAACTAACTATATTATGTCAAAAGTTGTAAAAATACCTAAAGGTTTGGATATTCATCTTTACGGTGAGGCATCCAAAGAGGTTAAACAGACAAATGAGTCTTCTTTTGCCTTAAAGCCTTTGGATTGTACGGGAGTTACTCCCAAGCTTTTGGTAGATGTGGGCGATAAAGTGCAAATCGGTTCGCCCGTGTTTTATATCAAACAAAATCCTAAGGTAAAATTCGTTTCTCCCGTTGCAGGTGAGATAACAGAGGTTAAAAGAGGTGCAAAGCGTGTTATAGAAGAAATACGTATTAAGTCAGACGGAAGTGACAATGCGGTTGATTACGGCAAACAGCCGGTTGTTGAACTTACTGCAGAGCAAATCCGCGGAAAAATGTGGGAAAGCGGCGTTTGGACATTGCTTCGTCAGCGTCCTTATGACATTATCCCCGATGCGGATGCTACGCCTGAATACATTATTATTAAAGGATTCGATTCTTCTCCGCTTGCTCCTGATTACAATTTGCTTGTCAAAGGCGAAAAAGCTGCATTGCAGGTCGGTATTGATGCATTGAAGAAACTTACAAATAAGACTTTGTATCTTTCGATGAACAAGCAATCGGGTGAAGAAATATCTTCTTTACAGAATGTAGAGAAAATAACCTTTGAGGGTAAGCACCCTTACGGCAATGTGTCAGTTCAGGCAGAGAAAATATCTTCTATAAATAAAGGTATGCGTATCTGGTACGTCAATTTGCAGGATTTGATTGTTATAGGCAGATTGTTCCTTGACGGAAAGTATTATAACAAAAAGATTGTTGCATTAACTGGCGAAGAAGTTAAGGCACCTTGTTATTATGAGGTAATCCGCGGAACTAACATTGCATCGTTGGTCAGCGGCAACACAACTGAAAAGAATCTCCGTTATATAAGCGGCAATGTTTTGACGGGTATGCGCATAGAAAAGGACGGTTATTTGGGTTATTATGACAATCAAATCACCGTTATAGAAGAAGGTAATTACAAAGAAGGATTGGGTTGGATGATGCCGGGATTTAAAAAATTCAGTATCTCAAAAACGTTCCTTAAAGGCTTCACTGCGTTTTGCTCAAAGAAACCTGTCCACATTGATTCCAATATGCACGGCTCACAAAGAGCATACATATTCACGGGAGACTTTGAAAAGGTTATGCCTATGGACATTTATCCTATGCAGCTTATAAAAGCATGTTTGGCAAAGGATATTGACCGTATGGAAGAATTAGGTATTTACGAGGTGGATGCGGAAGATTTCGCTTTGTGTGAAGTTATAGACGTTTCCAAGACCGACGTTCAGGAAATAATACGTCAGGGTCTTAACCTAATGCGTGAACAGGGACTTTAATTAATGTAGCATTTAGTATAGAGCATGTAATATATAGCTAACATCGCTGTTATACATAATATAATTAAAATAAAAAAGTAAAAAATGAACTTTGTAGAGAAATTCTTTGAACAAAACCGTGATAAGGTTGCAAAAGGACAGAAGCTGCATTGGTTAGCCTCCACCTTTGAAGCCTTTGAGAGTTTTTCGTTCGTAAGCAATAAGACGGCAAAGGCACGCGGAGCTCATTTCAGGGATGCAATAGATTCCAAAAGAGCGATAATAGTCGTTGTCATTGCCTTAATACCTGCATTGTTGTTCGGTATGTACAATGTAGGATGGCAACATTTCAACTCATTGGAACAGGTTGCTTCAGCAGGATTTTGGGAAATGTTCTGGTACGGCTTTTTGAAAGTTTTACCTATGATAGTCGTTTCCTATGTTGTAGGACTTTTCATTGAGTTTATGTTTGCCCAAATCCGTGAAGAGGAAGTTAATGAAGGTTATTTGGTAACGGGACTTTTGATTCCTATGATTGTTCCGCCTACAACTCCTCTTTGGCAGTTGGTTTTGGCTGTTATCTTCGGTACTGTAATAGGTAAAGAAGTTTTCGGCGGTACGGGAATGAACTTTATGAACCCTGCATTGGTTGCAAGAGCATTTTTGTTCTTTGCTTATCCGTCACAGATGTCTGGAGATATGGTTTGGATTTGCGATATGCCTGACGGAGTAACGGGTGCTACGCCTTTGGGAGAAATGTTGGCAGGTGCCGCTCTTCCTACTGCAAGTGTATGCGATATGATCTGCGGATTTATCCCTGGTTCAGTGGGTGAAACATCGTTGATTGCGATATTAATCGGTGCATGTATATTGTTATTCACGGGAATTGCTTCTTGGAGAATAATGCTTTCCATTTTCTGCGGCGGTGCAGTGATGGGCATTATCTTCAATTTGATAGGCGCAAACGTTTATATGCAGATGCCTTTCTGGTATCATTTCTTACTTGGCGGATTTGCATTCGGAGCAGTATTTATGGCAACAGACCCTGTAACGGCAGCACACACCAATTGCGGAAAATACATTTACGGTTTCCTAATAGGTGTTATGGCTGTACTTATCCGTGTAGTCAATCCTGCATATCCTGAAGGTATGATGTTGGCAATACTTCTTATGAACGTATTTGCACCGCTTATTGATTACTATGTAGTCAATGCAAACATCAACCGCAGAAAGAAAAGAATGGTCAATGCAACTAATACAAAATAGGAGGACAGAGATATGAAAAATTTCAGCAATAGATACATATATATATATTCTACTGTTTTGGTATTGGTAGTTGCAACCGTGTTGGCACTTGTTGCCGTAGGTTTAAAACCGTTCCAACAAAAGAATATTAAAGCAGAGCAGATGCAACAGTTGCTTTCTTCTGCAGGAATCAAAGTTGAAAGAAACGTTGCGGAAGAAAATTACAATAAATACATTGTTGCGGAATATACGGTAAACAGTAACGGAGAGGTTATTGACGAATATTCTGACGGCAAACAGACAAAAGGAAACGACAGACCTTTTGAAGTAAACGTTAAAGCACAATACAAAGATTTCAAAGCAGGTAAAACCAACGAAGTGAAACTTCCTGTTTATGTTTGCAAAAAAGAAAGCGGTGAAATCACATATATTGTTCCTGTAAGGGGAGCAGGTCTTTGGGGTGACGTATGGGGAAACGTTGCTTTGAAAAGTGATTTGAATACCGTTGAAGGTGTTGTCTTTGATCACGAGAGTGAAACTCCTGGATTGGGTTCAAAGATTACCGACGACCCATCTTTTGCACAGAGTTTCGTAAACAAAACAATCTTTGACGGAGACAATTTCACCAGTGTTAAAGTTATCAAACGTGTAGGCACGGATAATCCTCACGCAGTGGATGCCCTTTCCGGTGCAACCTTGACTTCCAACGGTGTTTCCGCAATGATTGAAGATTGTTTGAAATTCTATTTACCTTATTTCAAAACTTTAAAAAAGTAGTACGGATATGAGCAATACAGAAAAACAAAAGGACCCATTGTTCGGTCCGAGAGATATGAAATTATTGAAGACTCCGTTCTCAAAAGAAAACCCTATCATCGTACAGGTGCTTGGTATTTGTTCGGCATTGGCAGTTACGGTAAAATTACAACCTGCCGTTGTTATGGCAATATCAGTAACGGTAGTCGTTATGATGAGTAACCTTATCATTTCGCTTATGCGAAACACCATTCCGCCGCGTATCCGTATCATCGTTCAGTTGGTTGTGGTATCTTTCCTTGTAATCATTGTTGATCAAGTATTGAAGGTCTTTGCATACGATGTAAGCAAACAACTTTCGGTATATGTCGGCTTGATTATTACCAACTGTATCGTTATGGGACGTTTGGAAGCATTCGCAATGAGTAACAAACCTTGGCCATCGGTTCTTGACGGATTGGGCAACGGCTTGGGTTACGGTATTATATTAATTATTGTAGGTTTTGTAAGAGAGTTGTTCGGAAGCGGAACACTTTGGGACGTAAGAATAATGCCTGAAGGTTACATTCCTAACGGTCTTATGGTAATGCCTGCAATGGCGTTGATACTCTTGGGTATCATTATATGGATACACAGAGGCAGAAACAAAGAATTACAAGAAAACGAATAGGAGGCGTAAGATATGGAAGCATTAAATATATTTATCAAGTCAATCTTTATTGACAATATGATATTTGCCTTCTTCCTTGGT
>JAGBOF010000035.1 GCA_017633985.1 Bacteroidales bacterium | reverse complement strand
ACTCTGACTTCTATCGGCGATGAAGTCTTCCAAGGCAGTACAATTGCTTCTGCCGTAATACCTGACGGAGTTACATACATAGGATACCATGCTTTCCATTCCTGTACGGGATTGAAAAAACTTATACTATCAAAATCGTTGAAAACATGCGGCGACGAGCCGTTCGGAGCATGCACCTATTTGGAAGAGATTTATCTTCCCGAGGGCTTGAAGAATATACCTGAACGTACATTCTACAGATGCGAAAACCTTAAAGAAGTTGATTTTCCGAGTACAATAGAATTTATAGGCGAGAATGCTTTTCAGAAATGCGGACTAACGCTGCTGGTACTTCACAGTATGACACCGCCTACGGTTAAAGACGGAGCATTCAGCGATTGCCAAATAAAACAAATCCAATACCCGTGTACGGCAGTAGAAGCATACAAAGAATTTGTTGAAGACCTAAAAAAGACTTATACTTCAATGAAAGAGCCTGAACAGACTTACCGAATAATCAACGAAATAGACGATGATGTTTATATGGAAAACCATGATTGTTTCAGAATCGTCACAACGGGTGAGATAACTATCAAAGAAGGCGGTTCTTTGTCCTTTAACACCGAAGACCCAAACATTGTCAATGCCGTTAAGAGTGCAAAAATAACCATAGAGCAGGATTTAAACGTTGACGATTGGAACTTGGTGGGCAACATAGCGCAATACAGTGACTACTCTTTCCTTAATAACAACAGCGGATTGACAAGTAACGAAGTTCATGACATGGCTGCAGTTTATTATGACAATACTACAAATGATTGGAGCGGCTACAAAAAGGCAGCGGATGCTTATCCTAATGCAAACGTTTCGATATTGGCATGGGCTTTTGAGGGCGGATTGCTTGAAGACTACACTAATGAGGATGCCGAGAACGCTACTTCTTTGGGTGACAGCAAGACCCGTCTTAACCATGCAGTAAAAGATTTGAAAGATATGTCAGCCGATATTACTTTCACCTTGGAAAATTCAGGTACATATCAGGAAAAAGACGGAGAGAAGATAAAAGGTTATTGGTACAGTTTGTTTAATCCTTATGTAGGCAAGATAAAAGTAAGCGATTTCGCTGCAAAAACAAACATTCAGGGTAATACGATTTATATATACGACGGTGGCTGGAAAGAGAAGACGGGTAACGATTACATTATGCCGAATCAGGGCTTTATGGCGGCATCTAACACATCTTCTGCAGTTGCAACGGACAAATTAGATATTACTTTCTCCACTTCAATGATTGCAAAAGAATCTTCAACCGCCCCTTCAAGCAAAGCGGACAGCAAATCCAACATCATGCAACTGATTGCAAATGCTGACGGTAGCATAAAACAGGCATACGCAGTAAGAAACGAAAATGCACAAAACGGATTTGACACTTACGACGCCTATGCGCTGTTCTCCAACAACAGAAAGGATTTGGTAGAACCTTATTTCGATGTAGACAACAGACGTTTGGTTACTAACAACTTCAAGTCTCTGCCGTATACATGTCCTTTGAATTTCCATGCAAGCCAGACTGCCCAAGTTGAGTTCTCAATTAAAAACATTCCTGACGGAATTGACGTAGAGTTAATCGATTTGGAATCTGGTGAAACGACGCTTATGGATACGCTTTCCTATGTTTTCACTGCCTTTAAGGGTGAAAACGAAGGCCGTTTCGCATTGAAATTCTTCAGCGGCGATGTTGCTTTAACCGATGTTGAGTCTTCGGAAAACGATATTGAGATTAATCAAAACGGAAGGGACATTTACGTCAATGCACCTATGTTGCGCAATATCGAAATCATCAATGCCGCAGGTCAGACATTGCAAAAACGTGACTTCTCGGCTGATTACGGCAAAATAACCGTTAACGGCGGCAGCGGAGTGTATGTTGTAAAAGTTACGACACCTTACGCACGCAAATCGATGAAGATAGTAATCAAATAAAGCGTTGTTTTGATTTTGCGGCATATCAATCCGCAAAACAAAGAGCAAAGAAAATCTCATACTAATAATTTTAAAATATTTTTTAACACACAATTACGGCAATACCCCCTCAAACGCCGTAATTGTTTTTTCTTTTTACCCCTACCCGGCACCGTCTCATCCCTGCCCTGCACCGTTATATCTCTACCCTGTACTACTTAATTACAACCCTGCGTCGTTTCAACGTAACCATATACTGTCTTACTTCTACCATATACTGTCTCACCGTAATCCTTGGCTGTCCTTTCACCGCCCTGCGCTGTCTTTTCACTGCCTTTGGCTGTTTCGCTGCCGCCCTGTGGCGTATTTATTTCTAAAAAAACCCTTTTTTCGGAGCAAAAAAACTGTTTTTTTGAGGTAAAAAAACCCTTTTTTTGAAAATAATACGCCACGGGGCGGCGGCAAGATGCTTTAGGGCGCAGAATTTATCCGACAGGGCAACGTTAAAAAGTCGGTTGCAAATGCGGTTTATTGGCAAAAATTTTATAAATTTGCAAATTCTTAAAACAAACTATAATTGTGATACAGGCAAAACCTTTAATACTTAACATAGATACTGCAACAAGCGTTTGTTCGGTCGCTTTGACCAAAGGATGCGACGTTTTGTCGTACTTTGAATGCAAAGAGCCCAACGCACATTCACGTATGCTTGCCGTACTTTTGCAACAACTTTTCCAAACCACGTACTACAAACCCGAAGATCTGCATGCCGTGGCGGTAAGCAAAGGTCCGGGATCGTACACAGGGCTGCGTATCGGGGTTTCTTCCGCCAAAGGATTGGCATACGGGAGAAATATTCCGCTTATAAGCGTAGATACGTTGAAAATATTGGCTTTTACGGCATCGCTTAAGCACAAAAACTGCATGTATCTGCCTATGATTGACGCCAGAAGGATGGAAGTGTATTCCGCATTGTTTGACGAAAACCTTAATAAGGTAAAAGACATCTCGGCGGATATTGTTCAGGACGATATTTACAGGGATTATAAGGCTGAAAAGATTATTCTTGTGGGTGACGGGGCTGAAAAATGCAAAACGGTACTAACCGAAAGCCGTTATGTGCTGGATAATGAAATCTATTTGCAGGCTAAACACATGGCGGCGCTGTCTTACGAAAAGTTTGTGCAGGGTGATTTTGAGGATACGGCATATTTTGAGCCTTATTACCTGAAAGAATTTATTGCAGTGAAATCTAAAGTAAAGGGATTGTATAATTAGAAGAATAATGGGGAAGAATAAACTTGCGAGATTTGCGGAAAATCTGACGTTTGACAATTTGTTTCAAATGCCTTACGATGAAATCAAAGACAAAGAGTTTCATTTAAAAGGCAAATGGCGTCAGGAATATTTCAAAAACAACAATCCTGTGGTTTTGGAACTGGGTTGCGGCAAGGGTGAGTATACGGTAGGGCTTGCGAAGATGTATAACGACCGTAACTTCATAGGTATTGACATCAAAGGGGCGAGACTTTGGCGCGGATGCAAGACTGCGTTTGAGGACAAGATGCAGAACGTGGCTTTTTTGCGTACGCATGTCCAATTGACAGGAAAATTTTTCGGCAAAGCGGAGGTTGATGAGATTTGGATAACTTTCTGCGATCCGCAACCGAAGAACGAGAACAAACGTTTGACATGTCCGCGGTTTTTGGCAATATATTCGCAGTTTCTTAAACCCGGGGGCATCATTCATTTGAAGACCGACAGCAAAGAATTGTACGATTATACCTTCGAAATGCTCAATAACGAAAATCACGGCATATTATTTGCAACCGACGATTTGTATAACAGCAGTTTTACGGGTGATGCCAAAAACATTCAGACGTTTTACGAAAAAATGTTCTTAAATGAAGGTAAGAAAATAACATATATTCAGTTTAAACTGTAACTTTAACAGGCTTATACACCGCTTTAACAGACAAAAATGCGTCACAAGCGCAATAAACAGACAAAAGAAATTTAAATAATTAAAAAATATACGGACATGAAGAAAACTTTTTTAACGCTGGCTTTGATTTGTTCAAGTACGGCACTTTTCGCTCAAAACGAAGAGACATTGAATAAGTGGATAACCACTTACAACGAGCTTAATTCAACGAAAAACTGGGACGGTATGATAAGTAATTTCACCGCCTGCCACAACGAAGTTCCGCAATGGGATTTTGCATTCTATTACAAAGGCGTTGCCGAATACAACAAGCAGGATTACGCCAACGCCGTTAAGGATTTGGCAGCTTTTACGGCTAAAATAGACACTGTCAATGCCGCTTACATGTTTTTGGCACAGAGTTACAACGCCCTTTCCCAGCCGCAGGATGCATTAAACGCCTTAAACATTTACGTACAAAAGGAACCTAATGACAAGAACGGTTATTTGGAAATGGCTAATTCGCATCAGGCTTTGCAAGATTACGACAATTATATCGCAGATTTGAACAAAGCCGTAGCAATTGATGCAAACGATGTATCGGCATATAAAAACATTGCCTCTGCATACGCAATGAAACAAAGTTGGGGCGATGCCGTTGCAACGATGAACAAAGTTATGGGTCTTGAAGCCGATAATCAGGAGAATTATTACACAAGAGGTACTTATAATTTCAATCTTAAAACTGCCGAAAGCGTAAAAGCTGCTTTGGAAGACTTCACAAAAGCCGAAGAATTGGGCATGAAAGATTTGAATCTTTACAACAGAATGTACGCTTGCAACTCCATGCTTAAGGATAACAAAGGTGCAATTGATATTTGTACGAAGATGTTGGAATTAAACCCTGACAACCTTTCAGTATTGTACAACAGAGCCAACGCTTATTACAAAGGCAATGAATTCAAATCAGCAATCGCCGATTTGGACAAGGTTATCAGCGGAACTAATGACGACAAAACCAAATTAAACGCACTTAAGACACGTTACATGTGCAAAAAGAAACTTAACGATGCCAAAGGTGCCGCTGCAGATTTGGAGTTAATAAACAAAATGTCGGGAAAATAATCCTTTAGTGCATTATATAAGTTTTGTAAACATATAAGGCGGTGAGCAATTGCCGCCTTTTTAAAATGCAATAGGGCTGAAAATATTTTTAAATACCGCAGTCAATTACGCAAACAAACATTTACGCTATAGTATTTAATAGATGGACACTGTATTGGAAGTAAAAAACGTATCAAAGTCCTACGGAGAAAAAATTGCTTTGGATGACGTCTCTTTGAATGTCGAGAAGGGAGATGTCTTCGGCCTTTTGGGACCTAACGGAGCGGGTAAGACGACATTGATACGTATGATCAATCAAATTACAAAGCCCGATAAGGGTGAAATATTGTTTGAAGGAGAAAAACTTTCCGCCAAACACATATCCCAAGTGGGCTATCTGCCCGAAGAAAGGGGACTTTACAAAAAAATGAAGGTCGGACAAGAGGCTTTATACCTTGCCGAATTGAAAGGATTGAAAGGAAACATTGCCAGAAAGTCGCTTGACGATTGGTTTAAGAAGTTTGAGATAACCGATTGGTACAATAAAAAAGTTCAGGAATTAAGTAAGGGTATGCAACAGAAGGTTCAATTCATCACAACCGTGCTTCACAATCCCCGCTTATTGATTTTTGACGAACCTTTCAGCGGTTTCGATCCGTTGAATGCCGATTTGTTGAAAAACGAAATCCTTGAATTGAGAGACAAAGGCGCTACGGTAATCTTTTCCACGCATAATATGGAATCGGTGGAACAGATATGCGACAAGATTGTGCTGATAAACTCCTCCAAAAAGGTATTGGAAGGAAAAGTAAAGGATATTAAACAAAGGTTTAAGGCGGGATTGTTCGAAATAATCATTCCCGGAGAATATTCCGACGACTTGTTAATCGAAGGAGTAACCAAAACGGATGTTATTTACAATAACGGCACATCGGCAATCAAACTGAAAATAGAAAAAGGACGCAATGCCGAACTGCTTTCCAATATATTGCGTCATACGGATATCATTTCTTATAAAGAGATACTGCCGAGTATGAACGAAATCTTTATACAAACCGTAAAACAAGCCAACAATGAATAAACTGTTTATAATAATCAAACGGGAATATTTATCAAAGGTGAGCAAAAAATCATTCTTTATTCTGACATTATTAGGTCCGCTTTTGATGACGCTGCTTATCGTCCTTCCCGTATTGCTAAAACAAAATACGCAAAAGAGTTATGACGTTGCCGTAATAGACAATGTACCCAAGACCGTCATCAATTCCGACACCGTATCGTTTTTCAAAGGCAAATACAAGAGCAATGAAAAGGTTATATTCTCTTATGCCGATGACGTTACGCAGGCTCAAAAAGATTTAAAGGAAGGTAAATATGACATGGTGCTTGAAATAGTCAAATCCAACGACAAACCACCTATCAAAGCATTTGCATACTTTGCCGATAACGAACCCGGATTGGAAGCAAAGGAAGATGTGATCCAGCAAACCAAACAAATTTTCCGCAACTCCTTACTTATGGTCAATTATGACTTGTCTAAAGAAGATATTGCGATGATAAACGATCCGCAAATAGACACCTATATCACCGATATACGTACGGGGGAAGAATCCTTTGCGGAAATGAAAATGATATTAGGCGCAATACTCGGCTTTATGATATATTTCTTTATATTCTTCTTCGGCGGGCAGATAATGCGCAGCGTCTCCGAAGAAAAGACATCACGTATTGTGGAAGTTTTGGTGTCAAGTGTTAAGAGTGTTTATCTGCTTTTCGGCAAGATTATAGCGGTTGCTTTGGTAGGTTTGACTCAATTGGGATTATGGGTCGTCTTGACATTGCTGCTTTTAGGCGGATTCAAGATTGCAAATCCCGACATATTCAATACAGCCCCCAAAACACAGATAGAATTAAACGAAAGAGTTGTTTCGGCAGACAAAATAAACGCATTGGATATTGACAAACAGCCTGTGAACGAAGTATTACAGGGATTGAACGCCATAAACGTTCCGCTTGTTGCGGGTATGTTTTTGGTATATTTCCTTTTGGGTTATTTGTTGTACGGGGCATTGTTCGGAGCAATAGGTTCTCTGATTGACGAAGATGCCGACGGAGGACAGTTTTCGCTTCCTATAACCGTACCTCTGATATTTGCCATCATCTGTGTGCCTATGGTTATGGAAGACCCGTCATCTTCTTTGGCTCAATGGTTGAGTATCATTCCTTTCACCTCGCCTATAATTATGCTTTTGCGTATTCCTTACGGAGTACCTGTCTGGCAAATATCCGTTTCCGTAGCCGTATTGATACTGACCGTTATAGTAAGCATATACATATCGGCAAAAATTTACAGAACAGGCATTCTTTTGTACGGAAAACAAATAAGATACAAGGATTTGTTCAAATGGATAAGAACTAAAAACTCATAACAAAAATAAAACGCCGTTTCAAGAAATTAAAACGGCGTTTTATTTTACTGATAAGGCGTTTTAATTTATTTTAACGCCTTTATTTTTGGCTATGATGTAAACTGCTCTGACTGTGATAATAAAAACACCGCAGATGATGTGATCAGTCTGCGGTGCCGATTGTTTTAAAACCGATATTCAACCGGTAAATTATCTTGCTTGTTTAGATGCAACCAATGCGTTAGCAACACGTGTTGCATATTGGGAATTAGATCTGCATTCCTGAACTGATTGTTCCATTGAAGGAGCTTGTTTTGCCAATTTTCCGTAAGCTTTCAAAGCTGCAGGGCCTTGTCCCTGATTTGCTTTTGCTGCTTTCAATTGATCAACGAATGCTTCGAATTCCTTAACTTTTGCTTCGCAAGGATCTACTGCAGGTTTTGTTTCTGCTTGAGTTGTTGAACTCTTTGTTGTAGTTGTTTGTTTCTTTGCAGGAGCTGCAGGAGCTGTTTTTTCAACAACTTCTTCTACTTGTTCTTCTACCTGTTCAACTACTTCTTCAACTGCAGTTTCAACTGCAGCGGTTTCTGTTGCAGTTTCAGTTGCTTGTTTGCTGCCGCAAGATGCCATAAGGGCTACGATTGCTGCACCTAATAAAAAATGTCTGATTTTCATTGTTTTTAGTTTTTTAATTAATTAATTAAATATACTTAAAATGTTTTTATCTCATTCAATCGGCAAATTTACAAAAAATAAAATTACCGTAACTTATTTTTTCAAAATATTTTATAATTATTTTATAAAAATTCTGATTTATTAATAATTACATTTTGTGTTTTAACGGATTCCTGATGTATGATTCCGTAGATTTCTTTCACAAAATCACCGTCCAAATCCTTATCTTCAGCCAAATTTGTTACATTCTTAACAACCTCCTGCCATCTTTCGGGCTGAAAAATACGCATATTATTCTGTTTCTTTATCAATGCAATCTTCTTACTTATATCCATTCTGTCTTTCAATGCACCGATTAAAACATCATCTATATCATCTATTTGTTTACGGAGCGCCGCCAAAAGAGTATCATATCCTTTGTGGTTGTCAGTTACCGACGGAATGCTGCCGATAAGCTCCGTAAGTTGTTCCGGGGTGATTTGTTGTTTGGCGTCAGTCAAAGCAGAGTCAGGGGAAATATGCGTTTCTACCATCAAACCGTCAAATCCTATGGCAACGGCATCATGTGCCAACTGTCCGACATACATTCTGTCTCCCGCAATGTGAGAAGGATCGCATATAATAGGAATATCCTGTCTCAAACGCTTAAACTCCAAAGGTATTCTCCACAAAGGGCTTTGTTTGTATTTGTTATAAGAAAGTGAAAATCCCCTGTGAACGGCCATAATCTTCTTTATGCCGTGTTTTTCCAATCTTTCAACGGCACCCAACCACAATTTAACATCGGGATTCAACGGATTTTTCACCATAACGCACATATTAGTCCCTTCCAATGCCCGTGCGATATCTTCCGTCGTAAAGGGATTCTGCGTAGTCCTCGCCCCTATCCAAACTGCATCGAAATTATATTCGGCACACTTATCCGCCATATCGGCAGATGCTATTTCAGTACATATTTTTAACTTGAGATCCTTTTGAATCCTCACCATCCAGTCCAACCCCTTGTCTTTAACACCCTCAAAAGACGAAGGACGCGTACGGGGTTTCCAAAGACCTGCCCTGAAATAGTCAATATTCAAAGGTAATAACGCTTGGGCGGTGGAATACAATTGCTCAAACGATTCCGCACTGCAAGGACCTGCTGTCAATATCATATTAATTGATACTGATTGTTATGTATTTCTTCAAAGTAGGGCTGTAAACCTCTTTGGAGGTGGCATAATCCAAAATTGCATCAATCACTTCTTGAGACGGTGTAATTTTGTTCTCTGCAATATCAAGGTCTTGCTGCCAAATAGTCAAAATTGAATCTGAAAGAATGTAAAAATTTTCCATCTCTGTATTTTAGTTATTATTTATTACGGTTTAATAACGTACAAACATTATATATATTGTATATATCATAAAAAAAACTTACCCGTAAACGCTTCGGATAAGTTTTCTTCGCAGTCTTTTGTCTGTATTTAATAATCTGATGTTTCTGTCTTATTGCAATTTAAATAATACTTATAATGATAACGACATTGAATTTTCTTCTGCCAATCTTCTGATATTTATCAGCGCATAACGCATACGTCCCAAAGCCGTATTGATACTTACGCCCGTTTTCTCCGCAATTTCTTTGAACGACATATCGGCATAATGACGCATGATCAACACCCGCCGTTGTTCTTTAGGCAATTGTTTGATAAGAAAATGTATATCCTTGTATATTTGCTTCTTTATCATCTTCTGTTCGGTGGAAAGATCAGGATGGTTCATCATGTCAAACACATTATATTCCTCATTGGAATACACCATACGTATTTTCTGGTTTTTGCGCACGTAATCTATCACCAAATTATGGGCTATACGCATTACCCACTGGATGAATTTGCCCTCATCGTGGTAAGTTCCGCTTCTCAAGGTATTGATTACTTTAATGAATGTATCCTGAAAAATGTCGTCTGCAAGTGCTTTGTCTTTGACTAAAGATAAAATATAATTATACACCTTTTGTTGATGGCGTTCCAGCAAAGTTTTGAAAACTTCCTGTTCTCCGTTCTGATACGCCATTACCAATTCGTAATCGGTTCTTGTTTCCGTAATGTTCATAAGAATATATATTTTATATTTATGTGCTTGTTTAATGCAAAAATAATATTCTTATTCAGTTCATACATTGTTTGTTAATTTTTACAATATTGCATTTCAGTTGCAAAGATACGCAAATTTTTCTAAACGGCACAATTTTACGCTTATAATTTTACATATTTTTTACATATTTAAGCATAAATTCCTGAAAAACAATCACAATAAAATCAGTCTTAACATCCCAAAAGCCATTTGTTACCCATACGTTTAAACATTCTGTCACTGCACAAAATTAATTCAGCGTTTTAATTTATTAATCTGCGAAGAAAATTTATTAATCTGCGATAATAATTTTTTAATCTGCGAAGATAATTTACCAAAGCGCTGAACCAATTTTTCAAAGCGCCGTCTTGTTTTACGGGCTTATTATGTTGTTATTTTACAACGATGAATTCTTCTGTTAATCGGTTATTCAATTTGATGAAATAGTGTCCGTCAGGAAGATTTTCGGTATTAAGCGTAAGTTCTTTTGCCGACAGATTGTTTGCGTACATAACCATTTTTCCGTCCGACGAATAAACAGCGTAAGTATTTATCACCTGTCCGCCGCATGTTACCGTTATAAAATCTTTTGCAGGATTAGGAACAACGCTTACCGTGCGGTCATTTTCCGCATAGTTCAATCCCGATTCGTCAATCACGGTAACCGTAAGCGTATCCGAGTATGCAGAAGGGCAATCGGAGTTTTTCACTTCCACCCTTACGGTAAAGATTTCTTCTTTGGTGTATTCCTTCGGCATTCTGTTAGTATCCGAATAGCCGTCTATCACAACCCAATCATTACTTATTTGTTGTTGCCATGACAATATCTTGCCGCGGAATCCTCTTAATATTAACGTATCCGAAGTATTGGTATACACAGTATCTTTGCCGTATATACGTCCTCCGACAGAAGCATTGACGGGTGCAGTTACCGTATTGGAAGTATCTTTTATGTTTCTCGAAAATACAATACGTCTGAAATATGTCGTAAATGCAAGTGAATCCACGGTATAATCCCTTTGCGTATTGATGCCTTTGGCTTCTTCCCAATTTTTATTATCATTGCTTTGCTCCCAAAGATATTTAAACTCTCCTGCTCCGCCTGTTACGTCATCGGTAGACAACACCGTTTTCAAAACAAACGGACATGTAGGCTCTATTTCATAATCCAATGTGTTGTTTTCAACAGGCACAAAGCCCGTTACTGCCGAGATAACGCTTCCGTATTTAATTCCTATATCGGTAAGTGCGAATGCCCTGAAATAATACTTCGTTGCCTGCTCCAAATCAGCGACGGTTATCAGCACATTATCGAAATCACCGTCAAAAACAACCTTTTGTGAGTTCGTATCAGGCTTTCCTTCGGTGTTATAAACGATTCCGTATTGTTTTATAGGTTTATCGCCCTCTGCGGTCTTCATCAAAGATATTGTTACCTGCTCAATATCCGTATTTTTTACGGTTGCAAAAACCGAAGGCAGCCCCGTAGAAGTTTGGAATGAGTTATAATCTCCGTAAACCGTATCACCTTTGTCGGAAATTGCCGCTGCTTTGTAATAATATGTAGAAGAATATTCCAAATTATCCACTTGACAGAAGAAAGTATCGGAGTCAAAAGAAC
Organism: Bacteroidales bacterium; assembly: GCA_017633985.1. GTDB lineage: Bacteria > Bacteroidota > Bacteroidia > Bacteroidales > P3 > Scybalousia_A. Next base: position 6,618 of record JAGBOF010000035.1, on the reverse strand, counting down.
CTGCTGCGATGAAAACAGCATTATCAAACGAATTGTTTTCGGAAACCAACACGCCTTTGGTCAGATTCTGCTCCACTCCGTCATAAATACTTAATCCCCTCAGCGTAAAGCTTACCGACGAATTCTTGGTATAGTCATTCAATGTTTTGACTATTGCATTTGTATCGGGAATCATGTATCTGAAATGGACAACACCCAAAGAATCCATTTCTATTCTTGTGATCGGTTTGTCTATTTTGGCTCCGTCCGACCATCTGAAGCAATAAGGCTGACCGTATGAAGTAAAGTAATGGTTTACGCTCTCATGGGTAAACACATCGGAAGCCAACGATCCCTGCGAATCGTCGTTATCCGCCTCTACAATATCACAACGCTGGAATTTAGGATCGCAATTAACGCAATGATCACTGCCTGCTTTGATGTGGTATATCAACATACCTTTATTAGGCAAATATGCATCCCATGAAGACAGGCTTCTGTTTTCTATAAGATAATAATCATCGTCTTCGCCTGTGGTAAGAATATATGCTTTATTGCTGTCAATCAAAGGATATAAGTCATAATTTCCCGCAACTGACAATGTATCGGGACTCATCCACTTCATACGCATTCTTTCGTTCGTATTGAATATCGGCGGCGTGTTACCTGCATTATTATATGAACCAGATGCCATAATACTCCACGACGCCAATGCCGTAGCGTTGCCTCCGCTTTCACCGTAATCAGCGTCGTAATAATCAGGTAAGCCCAATACATGACCGAATTCATGACATATTGTACCTATACCGTCTATTCCTCCGTATGCGCTCTTTTCCCCAGAACAGGAATAATCCTTCAAACGCACTCCGTCGAAATATTTTTCAACCGTATCGTTATCGTATATACTCCAACGGTGAGGCCAAATAGCATTCGTTTCGCCAGTAGAAGATTCTCCCTGGCCTGCAAATATAACATGTACAGCATCAATAACACCGTCTTGGTTTATGTCGTAATCATTAAAATCTATTATATCATCAACCCCTTTGCACGCTTCACTTATCATTTCTTTAGGATTACAATCCACGAAACTTACGCCCTTTGCTCCGTAATATGCCATATCGTGCGACATTCTTACAGGTCCTACAACCTTCGGCATAAGTTCCAACTGCCCGAATGAATTGTCATAATAATAATCCTTCACGCTGCCCGTTGCATTATTGTCGGAATAGCCGTTAAGCGACATTATATCCTGGAAATTCTGCTGGGTGTATGTGAACTCTCTGTCAGGGAAATCAACCAAAATAACCAATAAAGGATTCTGACCCGTTGTCGGATAACCGTCTTTAGGCGGATCTATCAAATCTTTAGTTTTCAGTATCTGCTGTCTTGAAAATTGTAAATCCTTACCCGTCTTATCAAGGAATTGTATTTCTTCGTTTGTTCTGTATTCTTTGTCACAGGCAAGTAACGATGAGGCAACAAGATTGCCTGCAGCATCTTTCTTTGCATAATAAAAATCTCCGTCTTGTTTTGCCAATAAAGTATAACCGTCAGAAGTTTTGGCAAACGACAATCTCTCATCTCCGTAAAGATAAAACGACAACATTCTGCCGTCAGACTGACGTTTGGTTAACAGTTTTGATGTAGCCGGGTCGGCTAAAGCGGATAAACTCACAATAACACAAACAACGGTTAATAAGATTTGAAATATTCTTTTCATCATTTAGATATTTAATTATTGGTTAATAAGTTGCAAAGTTACAACAATTCCCCTACAACTCCAAATTATTCAAATAAAATCAGATTCCTTCTGAACCTATCGCTCATTCACGGAAGTATTTTAATGATTGGCGGTATTAATAATCCGTTTTTATAAAATTTTGCGTAATTTTGCAGCCTTAAAAAAACAAATAAAACACCGTATGCTTATAACTTTATACGAAGACAATATTGCCGACAGGCATTTAAATACAATCACAGAGGTTTTGGAAAGCGACGGCATAGTATTGGTACCTACCGATACGCTGTTTGCTTTTGTTTGCAGCATCAATTCCCACAAAGCTGCACGTAAGCTGGCGGAAGTAAAAGGCAAGAAACTTGAAAAAAGTAATTTCTCCATTGTCTGCAATTCGCTTTCCATGGCTTCCAAATACATAAAACCTTTATCAAACAACCAATTTGCATTTATAAAATCCCTGCAAACGGGAGGATTTACATTCGTATTAAAAGCCAACAACCAAGTACCCAAAATCTTTCTTAATAAAAAGCGTACAATAGGCATAAGAATAACACAAAAGAACATACTCAATGCCATTATTGACAGATTGCAGATGCCTTTGCTTGTAACTTCTGTTCCGCATGAAAATGACGATGAAGAAATATTCAACAATGCCGAACTTATATACGAAAAATACAATTCCTTTACGGATGCTGCCGTTGATTACGGCGATATCGCAGGCATTCCTTCCACCGTATTGGACATGACTTCCGACGACGGATTTGAAATAATACGCCAAGGATTGGGTGAGTTATAACGCTGATGAATTGTTCTAATTAAATGAAAGCATTCTTTGTCCAAATACTTTTATTGCTAATCTGCACAATGCCGCTGTATGCCCAAGATGACATCAAATACAAAGACATGATGCGCCAGGCTGTCAATAACGGTAACTACAACTATGCAATGCAGGTTTTCACCGCCGCAGAGGAAGATGACTATTATGACATTGAATCCCTGCAACGCATTGTCTGCGAGATACTGTATGCAACCAAACAATATGACCAAGCACTTTCATTAAGCAAAAAACTGTATGACATTGAAGAAAACTCAAATTTAAGCGACATTATACTTATGTCCTGCCTTGCCAAACAAGGAAGCAAAAACGATTCGCTTATTGCGGAGATTACGCAAAAACTTACGCAATCGCAGTTTGACAAAAACATTCTCATGCAATTGCAACTGATAAGCAAAAGCGATATAGACAAAATCTCCGCAGCAGTTTCCCGCTATATAGTTGAAAAGAAAATCGAAGATAAAGAAGAACTAAAAACCTACAAAACATTTCTTACCCTGCTTTTTTTCACTAACGGACATTACACCGATGCTTACAATGCTTCCGTAGATTATTTAACGATGGACGAACAACCCGTAATATACTATATTCTCGGTATTTTAAGACAAAAACGGCAGGAATACACCTCTGCAATATCCTTTTTCACCATGGCTATAAAGAACGGTTACACCCACTATGACGCTTACCTGCAACGTGCCATTTGTTACGGATGGGAAAAAGATTACATACGCTCTGACATAGACCTTGACACCTGTCTTATGATTGATTCCAATTACTATGTCTTTTATCTTAAAGGAATAAACAGCAATCATATGCGTAACTACCAGGACGCAATGCTTTATTTTGATTACAGCATTACCTTGAACGACACTTTTGCCGACAGTTACAACTACCGCGGCATTGTCAGCAGCAATACGGGCGAATACGAATTTGCGGTTAATGATTTCAAACGGGCTATATACCTGAATAAAAAGACTCCGTTTGTGCATAACAATCTGGGTATCGCATTGGAAAAAACAGGCAAAACGGAGGAAGCCATCAAGGAATTCAACCTTTCAATAAACTATGAGCCTTATTTATCCGATGCTTACTACAATTTAGGCAGGATATACACCCAAAGGCACGAAAATTCAAAGGCAATACGATTTCTTCAAAGAGCAGCGGAATTAGATCCCGATATTCCCGATACTTATTATCTGTTGGGTATGAATTATCAGGAAAAAGGCAATAAAGAAAAAGCCTGTAAGATGTATACCGATGCGCTGAATTTAGGACATACGCAGGCACAAAACAAAATTGACAACTATTGTAACAAAGAGGAAGAAAAGCCGCAGGAATCCGAAATCAAATACAATCCCAACCGCAGAACTTTCTACGAAGATGACGAATCTGATCAGGATTATTCAGACACGGAAAATGATTATCCCGATACGGAAAACGACGATGAAGAGGAATAAAACCGCCGCAGAATAAATTTTTTGTATTACCTTTGCCGTCTGATTTTATAATTTTGGATTATTAAAGAAAATTCTGACATGAAGGGTTTATATAAAAAATTACCGGTTATGGTTTTGGCACTTATAATCAGCCAAAGCATATTTGCACAGTCACTTTCCGAACTGCAAAGAAGCGAATTAAAGAAAAAATTCGACACTCATATAAAAACTGTTTCCGCTATCTCTGCCGACAAAACGGATATGATTGCCGTATATTCCTACCAAATCGAAAAAGCCGAACAATTCCTGGAAGAAAACCAACGTTACGCTTCCGACAAGGAAATTTACACCAAAATCATAGAACTCAAAGCCATTGTAAAGCAAAACAAAGAGGTTGTGGAATTCTTAACTCCGCGTGCCTCGACAATGTTTTACACCAAAGCCGTATCGCTTCTGGCAGACAACAAACAACAGGAAGCCTATGAGTGTCTGCAAAAAGCCGTTGCAATAAAACCCGACAACATTATGGCACAATACGAATTAAGCAAAATGTCGCTTGATTCGGGACAAATACTACAAACGACCGACCGTTTGAGTGATATCATCACCAATATGAACCCTACCGAAGAAGAAAGATTGCTTTGTACTTCACTGCTGGCATATACTTATGACAAAAACCTTTTGCAGTCGCTTTCTTTGATTAAACAGGGCAAATATGCTTATGCCTACGATATTCTTTCCGAACTTGATGCTTGGTGCAAGAAAGATAATTTCGGTATTTGCAAAGAAAATGCGGTTAAAAAGAACATTGAAATCTGTCAGAAAGGTATTTACGAGAATCATATTGACATTACAAAAAAAGCCATAAGCAAAGGGGAATTGAAAGTTGCGGGTGATTTTGTCAAAAACACTTATGATTACGTGCAGCGCAACAGGGAAACGGCACTTGACAATGCTTCTTTTGAAAATGTGGTGCATACCGTGGTTGACGGCTATCTGAAACAAGCCAAATCCATGCCTGAAGCACGCCACAGCGAAGCAAGACATGATATTTTAAACAAAGCCAAGGAATTAAGCGCCATGATAGGCGGACAATACGAAAGCGGAGTATTGCAGCAAATAGCCTTATTGCAAGGAACAAGCACCGATTCGGATGCAAAACTCGATTCGCTTGAAAATATTGCACAAAACGAAGGCTATGCCGTTGATTACAAAGACTACATCAAAGACACACTCTCCGATGCCGAAGAATCCGTCACGCAAATAGAAAAAGAATACATATCGTCCAATGACAACAAACAACCTGCGCAAAGCGTTGCCGTTGCATCTACCAAAGTTAAGGCGATTGACAAACAGGTGGACGAAAAATTCTTCGAAACCCGCCAATTCATGCAGGTAAACAACTATGAGAAGGCATTGGAAGTTTTGGAGAAAGCCAACCGTTTGGCAAAGATGGAAGGCGACAAGAAAGCGGTTAATGAGATGTACACCAAAGCCATACGTGAAATTACCGCCAAACGTATGTCCATGGCAGAATACAGCATCTTTCAGGGTGACACCAAGAAAGCTGACTCTTTGGTTGCTTTGACCAACGATTTGATTGAGGCATACAACATGAAAGAAGACACTGCCGTTGTCCGCATCATGAATTCTTATCTGCGTGCAATAGACAATAAAGTCTGCCAAAAGAAACAGGAGGAAATCAATGTGCTTGTGTATGATATTTTGGAATGCATACGCAAAAACGATTTCTATACTGCCGAAGCCTATATCAACAAAGCCATACAGATTAAAGGAAATAACGAATGCCGTTTGGACAAAACAAAGGTACGTGCTTTAAAACGCCAGATTGAAGAACCTTTGCAGTACGTTAAAAAGAAAGAAGAAATTGACAACATACTGGCAGCGGGAGATACGGCTAAATACTTTATTGAGTATGCTAAACTTGAAATGTTTTACACCAAAAACAAACTCGGTGAATTGAGCGTTTATCACACTCCTTTGCGTCAAATAATGACTCAAACGGGTAATGACGCTTTGGCAATCAAGACAACGGACAATCTTATCAAATACAAACAATATGAGGGTGCAATTGAATCCCTTGGTGCTTTGAAAGATTTGGGCTACAAGTCTAAACACACAAAAAAAGCACAGAAACGTATCGGTAAATTAATGGCTTTCGAAAGCATGAAACGGCAGGAAAAAATTGAACAGTCTTACCGTATTTCCGACAAATACAATGACGACAAATGGTTCAAATATTTCTTGAAGACATACAAAAAGAACGTAATTAAGTTCCAAAAAATGTCAAAATAATTTTTGATTTTTTAATTATCAAGTGGCTTTCAAAACACAGCAAGTAACTTTAAGAAAGCATTACGTTCCTTTCAAAACGCAGCAAGTGCATTAATTCAAGTATCAATTGCGCTAATTCTGGCATTAAGTGATTTGATTCGGTCATCAAGTGCATTGATTCTGGTATCAAGTGGTTTGAAGCGGTTTTAAGGGCGTTAAGGCGTTTAATTTTGTTTGCAGGTTAATTTCCTCAAAACTGATTAAAGTTCCTTTCTGTCTGCCGTAAAATCGTTTAATCCGCCTGAAAAGTCGTTTGATGCACGGTTTGAAGCGTT
>JAGBOF010000034.1 GCA_017633985.1 Bacteroidales bacterium | reverse complement strand
TTCCTCATTATGACGTGAACAGAACTTGGTAGCAAGAGAATAAAAATCCCTTACCTTGCCGTCTGCCATCTTGACTTTTCTTAACTCATCCACCAAAGAAATATCTCCTTTGTCAAGACGTTTATTCAAATCCTTTACTTGTGCATAGTGCCGTGCGACACTGTCCACATCCAAAACAACAGTATGCATAAACTTGCTTATAAGAGTAACTTGCAGCAATATATCATACTTATCAAGTACTTGTTTATTGCTTTCGCCCATTACTCTTTTAAGCACTTCAGCGTGTGCCTTGTAGTTTTGGTTGTCATCGTTTAATAAATCCTTGTACTTCTCAAGATATTTTCCAATATCTGCCGTAGGATTTAATTGTTCTTGTATTTCTGCCATAAATTTAAAATATTTAGTTTATACATTATTTTGCTTCTTTGTCTTTCAATAAGACATAAAAATAAAACCGTGGTAACTTCTTATGTCTTACTTCACAAGGCTTTCCACGACCCATATACTTTAACACTATAAAGCCCACGATTTCTCGCAGGCGTCACGGCTAATGTTCAAAGTATATACACTTGTTACTTATTTTTTGTGGAAAGTTATTGTGAAGTAACGAACACTAATCTAACGCTTTTATCTTCTTTATGTCAAATTATTTTCTTATATTTACATATATTTCTTATTTTTAGTTTATCTCTCAATCCAATTTTCAATATTAATATTCGGTACTCTTGATAAATGTTTAACATTATCTGTTACCATAACCATATTATTCTTCACCGCATAAATCTTATTGCGTTCTGCATTTTGTCGGCGTCTTCTTCGCTGATGCTTCCGCACAAACTCCTTAACGTCTGTATATTATTATCGTGCTTATCCGCAGGCATAATACTGCGCATATACAAAACAATTTTCTTGATAATGTCAACATCATTCAAATTGACAAAGTCCTGAATAACATTGTATTTCATTGTTGTTATATCATCTGTCACCATAATAATTTTATCGGTTGATGTTCTTTCTGTCTGCAAATATACAAAATGTTTTTGAATTACCAAAAATGAAGCTGTAAAAACTGCATTTTTGTGCATTTTTAAGCAATTTGAGAAGTTGTTGATTATCACAATGATGCAACAGTCAGATATCGCATCAAAATAATCAGGCGTATTATTTTACTGATCAGCGATAAAAATTTATTATTACGGCTGATTATTTTTCTGTAACGCCGTGTTATTTTTGCGGGATGTTTTTATACATATTTATTATATGGAATAAATGTTGTAAATTTGCATTCTGATAATATAAAAACGTATAGCAGTAATGAAAAAAGCAGTATACATTTTGCTGATAGCGGTTTTGATGTCGGGATGTTCGGTTTTTAAGAAATCTTCGAAGAAAAAAGATAAGGTGAAATCCGATAAGCAAACCGAGATAACGGCAAAAAACAATAAGAATACGTCAAACGGAAACACAATACAGTCGGTTACAAAAAAGAAACCGCCTTATAATACGTGCAGTTTCAAGGTAAAAACATCTTTTAAGGGAATGCCTGTCAGCGCCGTGGTGAGAACATCTTATGACAGTATATTCTGGGTGTCTGCATCGTCTATGGGGTTCGAAGCCATGCGTGTAAAAGCCATGAAAGATTCGGTTTATATGATTGACAAGCTCAACAGAGAGAATGTAAGGTGGAGTTACCAAAGGGCGTCGGTGTATGCGGGTCTGCCTTTGACCTTTGATTTTATTCAGGAACTGTTTACCGACACCGTTTTGGTTAAATCCTACAATACGGCGAAGTTTAACGGCACTGTTGTCAAGAAATTAACCTCAATTGACGGCGTGTCGCTGCCCGAAGAAATAAATATAGACGGTCAAATCAAAGGTAAGCAACAAAAAATAAAACTTACGGTAAACGGTTACAAGCTTAACGGTAAAAATGAATATCCGTTTGAATACGTCAAAGGATACAAGGATGTAAAGTAAGCATTGTTTGAATGCTTTTTGTCATAGTCTGAACGGGTTGATATTAGATGTTTTTCAGTAAATTTATTGCAGTTACACAAAAATTTATTAACTTTGCCGACTGAATTATTTTTTGTAAAAGTGAAGACAATAAGATACATACTGATACCGCTGTTTACAGGGCTTATATTGTTTTTTTCTCCGCAGGATGTACAGGGACAAAACCGTCAGAAGTTGGAGAATGAGAAGGCTAAACTGGAAAAAGAGATAGCCTCAATGAATGCAATTTTAAAGGAGACGAAAAAGAAAAACAAAATGTCGGCTTCCGAATTGCAGATAATAAAAAAGAAAGTTGAGCAGCGCCAACAACTTGTCAATAACATTACTTCGCAGGTTAATATGCTTAACGATCAAATCAAAACTACGCAGCAATCAATAGGCGAGGAATACCGTAACCTTGAAATCCTCAAACAGAATTATGCCCAGATGTTGCGTTACGCCCAAAAGAACAGAACGGCAACCGACAAATTGTTATTCATTTTTTCAGCAAAGGATTATCATGAGGCTTATCAGCGATATGTTTTCTTCAGGAAGTTTGCCCAGATTCAAAGGCAGCAAATGGCGCTTATAACCAAGAAAACAAACGAACTGACGACGATGTCGCAGGATTTGATGAATCAAAAACAATCTCAAAGTGTCCTTTTGCGTCAAGAGCAAGCCCATGCAGCGACATTACAAAAGGAAAAACAACAAAAAGAAAAGGCTGTAAAAGATATAAAGAGTCAGGAAAAGCAGCTGACCCAGCAGATCAAGCAGGCGGAAGCCAAGAAAAAGAAACTGCAACAACAAATCAATGCCGCCATCAATGCGGAGATAAAGAAACAACAGCAGTTAGCCGCACAAAAGACAGCAGCTGCGGGTAAAAACAACGCAAAAACGACTTCTGCCAACGCACCCGCCAATAAGACACAGACTAAAAAAGAAGAATATTCAATGCTTGCCACTGCCAAAGACGTGGAATTGAACAAAGGATTTGAGGGGAACAAAGGCAAACTTCCGTGGCCTGTTGACAAAGGTGTTATCGTAAGCAGTTTCGGTGTGCATGAACATCCTGATATTAAAGGTGTGCAAGTAGAGAACCAAGGTATAGATATACGGACTACTAAAGGTTCGGCAGTAAAAAGCATTTACGAAGGGGAAGTCTGCAGTGTGTTCCAAGGACCTAACGGAAAGAAAGTTGTCATTATCCGCCATGGTGAATACATGACCGTATACACTAATTTGGAGAGCGCATCGGTGGCAAAAGGCACTAAAGTTACCATGGGTCAAAAGATAGGTGTGATTTCCACAAACGAAAGCGGACAAAGCGAAATGAATTTCCAAGTCCGTAAGGGGGCTAAAACACAGAATCCTGTTTTGTGGTTAAGACGGTAAGACAGTAAAATATCTGGCGTATATATAATAATGAATATAAATAAAGGAAATATAAAGATGTTTAAAAAGATCAAATTGTTTGCAATTGCCGTAATATTGTTCGGAGTTGCGTCGGCACAACAAAGTCCTGCCAAATGGACGTTCAAAACAAACAAGATAAACGATTCTGTTGCCGATTTGGTGATGACATGCAACCTTCAACCTGGTTGGCACATATATTCGCAATACACCAAAGGTACGGAACTTCCGATAGAGTTCACTTTCGAAAAATCAAGTGACTATCAAAGAATAGGTAATGTCAGAGAACCTAAATATCTTGCCAAATATGATAAATTTGCAAAGGATTCCACACGTTATTTTGAGTCATCGGCAGTGTTCCATCAGCAAATAAAAGTAAAGACCGATAAAGATTTCAAGGTAAAAGGCATGGTTACGTTCCAATTATGTGAGAACGGATCTTGCATTCCTCCGGATGATGTGGAATATTCATTTGACGTTAAAGGCAATCCTAACTTAAAGGCGGTACCATCCGAAGAAATTACGGAGACAGTGACAGAAACTGCCGTTACCGAGCCTTTGGCTGCAGTTGAAACTCCTACGGAAACAATTGCGGAAGCCACTGCCATGGGTGATACGCAGGATTTAGCCAACAAATCATTGCTTATGGTCTTTCTTATATCGTTCGGTGTGGGTTTGATAACACTTCTTACTCCTTGTGTCTTCCCTATGATTCCTATGACTATCTCTTTCTTCCTTCACGGTAAGAAAACCAACCGCCAAGGCAGAAAACAAGCATACTTTTTCGGCTTGTCAATAGTTTTAATCTTCGCTGTATTGGGATTATTACTTACTTTGATTTTCGGAAAAGACGCAATGTACATCATATCCACGCATTGGATTCCTAACGTTATCTTCTTTATCATCTTTATGGTGTTTGCCCTTTCGTTTTTCGGGCTGTTTGAGATCACTATGCCGAGCAAATGGGTAAACAAATCCGATAAAGAAAGTGAAAAAGGCGGACTTTTAGGAGCATTTTTCATCGCTTTGACTACCGTATTGGTCTCTTTCTCATGCACAGGCCCTATTTTAGGAGCAGCATTGGTCGAAATGGCGTCGGGATCAAGCAATTCGTTTATTTTCTTTGTCTCCATGTTGGGATTTGCTATCGGTTTCGCACTTCCTTTCACCCTTTTGGCTATGTTCCCTTCGTTCTTAAAGAATTTAAAGAGCGGTTCTTGGCTTAACAGTGTTAAGATAGTTTTCGGATTCTTGGAAATAGCATTGGGATTGAAGTTCTTGATGGTTGCAGACCAAGCACAAAATTGGGGAATACTTCCGAGAACGACCTATCTTTGCATTTGGATAGTAATATTTGCTATGATAGGCTTCTATTTGTTAGGAAAATTGAAATTCAAAGGCGATTCCGATTTAAAACACATCAGTGTACCGCGTTTATTCCTTGCAATAATTTCGTTTTCATTCACGATATATATGATACCGGGCCTTTGGGGAGCACCTTTAAGCACAATATCGGGTTATTTACCTCCATTGACTTCGCAGGAATACAATATTGAGAAAATAATCGTGGAAAACGGCGGAGGTTCTGCCGTAAATACCAACAATGACGGCTTTCCTCAACAAAGAAAATACGCCGATAAATTGGACGAACACGTACCTGTAGGCTTTAAAGCATTCTTTGATTTGAAAGAAGCGCAGCAGTATGCCAAACAAGTGGGTAAACCGTTGTTTTTAGACTTCACGGGCAAAAGTTGTGCTAATTGCCGTGAGATGGAAACGGCTGTTTGGAGCAATCCGACGGTAAAACAAATGATTCAAAACGATTATATTTTGGTTTCTTTGTACTGTGACGAGAACACTATCTCGCTTCCGCAGGACGAATGGACCGAAATGAACGGCAAGACAATAAAAACATTGGGCAGAAGGAATCTTAACTACCAGATAGAGAAGTTCCACGCCAATGCGCAACCTCTTTACGTGCTTATGGACGGTGATGGCAACCTTTTGACCGATAAGCCGCAGCCGTACGATAAGAATGTCAATAATTTCATTGACTTCCTTGAGACGGGATTGAAGAATTTTAAGAAATAGACTGCATACAACAAAGAAGTTGATTGCAAAGCAAGCAGGCGGATATTACATCCGCCTGCTTGCTTATGGCTGTTTTAGATTATTTTTTGCTGAAAAAACGCAGAAAGACAGCAACTGAATAACAGGTAATTACATCCCGTCAAAAAAAGACGCCGTTTTAAAAAATTAATCAGGCTGATTAATATTTTTTTATCGCTGATTAATTTCTTAAAACGGCGTCTTTTTTCAGCGGTATGAAATTTAGGTACGGCAAACTGGGTTTATATGACGCAAAAACATAATAAAACCGCCGCAGTTTATAAAAATATCGTACCTTTGCATACTGAAATTTCAATAAGCAGCGACAGGAAAGGCACAAAAGGTATGTTTGATTTTACGGCGATAGATTTCGAGACGGCGGCGGGGTATATACCCTGTTCTTTAGGCATAGCCGTTGTAAGGGAAAATGAGGTTGTGCATGTGGAAAACCATCTTATCAAACCTATATGTTACCCTTATTTTCAGTGGTACGCACAAAAAATCCACGGAATACATAAGGAAGACGTTGCCGATGCACCTACGTTTGACATTTTGTGGCCGCAGATAGAGAAATACTTCAACCACACCATGCTTATAGCGCATAATGCGGCTTTTGACATAAATGTGTTGCGCCGTACGCTTGCACATTACAAAATACCGCGGCCGCAGGCACGTTATATGTGTTCCTATATATTGGCAAAGCAGGCTTGGAGGAATAATCAGAAGTTTTCGCTGGATTATTTGTGCAATCAGGAAATGATTGAACTGGACCATCACCATTCGGATTCGGATGCACAGGCATGTGCAAAGCTTTTGTTGAAAGAAGCCGAGGTCTTAAAGTGTGAAGATTTCGCACAATTGCGGCATGTAACGCAGATTAAATCTTACAGATTTTGATTACTGATATTTTATGGCAAAGGATATATTTTTTACGCAGGTAACAATTCCGCCTTCTGATTGGCAGATAACCCATAAAGACAGGATATTGCTTATAGGTTCGTGTTTTACGGATGAAATAGGCAAGAGGCTTGAGATAAGCGGATACAAGACAATGAAAAATCCGTTCGGTACGGTATATAATCCTGTAAGTATTGCAAATCTTTTGATAAGATCCGCCGCCAAAACGCCTTTTGAAGATAAGGATGTTATATTAAGCGGGGAGTTTTATTACCTTTTTCAGGCACACGGCGATGTAAGGGGAGTTTCAATGCGTGAATGTCTGCAAAATGCTAATGCAATTCTGGACAAAGTTAATGATTATATAAAACAGACAGACGTAATAATTATTACTTTGGGTACTGCGTGGAGTTATTGGTATAAAGAGGGTGATATTTTGATGGCTAATTGTCATAAAATACCGCAGAAATTTATTACAAGGCGGTTGCTTACAGTTGAACAGACGGTATCTTCGTTGCATTTGATGACAGAAAGTATCAAACAAATCAATCCTTCGGTCAAATTCCTTTATACATTGTCGCCTGTAAGGCATATAAAAGAGGGTTTTTATGACAATAAACTTTCCAAATCGGTATTGGCATTAGCCATAGATGAGGTGATAAGGAATAATAATGATTCGTATTATTTTCCTTCGTATGAAATCGTCAATGATGAATTAAGGGATTACCGCTTTTATGCGAAAGATATGGTACATATCAACGAAACGGCGGTTGATTATATATGGCAACGGTTCGGTGAGGTATATTTTTCTTTAGAAGAACAGTTGTTGAATGACAAATACATAAAACTGCACCTTATGCAGTCACACCGTCCGTTTAATCCGGACAGTGACGGTTACAAAAAGCATCTGCAAAAAATTAAACAATTACAACAAAGCCTAATTATCCAGTAATATTACTTTGATTTGCTCATTTCTTACTTCAGGCATCTGTAATCCTATCGGTGCGCCGATATATGTAGGGTCGGCAATGTAATATCTTTTATTCTCCATTATGAAGTAATAGCCTTTAACATCGGGAGAATTCAAACATATAGCCGTTGCCAAATGTCCGGGATAATAAATCAGGACGGCATCTATGCCTAACAAATCCCTGACCAAGCGGGAGTATAAGATAGCACGGTCTTCGCAATCGGCGTATGGGTAAAACAAAGTCTCTTCTGCGAAAAATGCACGGTCATCTCCCCAAACGACATCGTCATATTCATAAACCAACGAAGTCTGAACGAAATTCAAAAGCATTTCCGCCGATTCCGCCTTACTTTTGCCCTGCAAAACTTTCTTCAGTGCAGGATATAAGGTATTCTTTGCTTCATCGCTTAAGGGCGTATTAGCATACATTGCCCAGCGTGTACCGAAATCTCCGTTAATAAATGATGTCGGATAATTATTATAGAAGTTTATAAGATTCTTATTCACTCTTACATTTGCCTTTATTTCGGGATAATATTCAGATTGCAATGTACGGTACGAGGAAGTCTGCATTGCAAACACGGGTTGTTGTCTTAACTGAAATGACATCTCTTGTTCTTGAGGAAAGGCGGCTTGACAAATCCTTATATATTCCACTTTATCTCCTTTGTACAAATAATAAATATCTGCATCCACTACGTAATATGACACTCCGTATACCGTACTTTGTGTTGCGTACAGCATGTAAAGTTTATTATCACTTTCGCCTATACGCATCTTGTAACCGCTTTGACAATACAAGTAAGCCATCAAAAGAGTTGCCTCATTGCATTGTTTATTCATAATACTGACGGAAAGATTGTCCAACATCTGCAAATAAGCCCAATCATTCAATCGGTAATCTTTCCTAATCTTCAAACATTCGTTTATAAGGTGATTGTATTTCGGCAAGGAAAGAGTTTTCCATCCATCTGCAACTTGTTTTTCACTGACACCGTCAAGTTTATATTTGTAATTATCAAAGAAAGGTGCTTTTATATCCGTGCCGTAAAACTGAAAAGTAAATGTTTGTCCTTTGTCCTCTTGTTTATCTTCCTTGATAGGTTCAACAGGTTCGGGTTGAGGAGTGACGGGTTGAGGTTTGATAACATCTTCTATCAGTTTGTTGTTGTCAATAACAGGTTTGTTTCTGTCTTCTTCGGGCATAACAACGGGAGGTACAGGTTCTTCTTTCGGAGTTTCTATTCCTGCAAAAGCATTATACTGCCTCCAAGCCCTTTCCATGAACTCCGCATACTGTTGATTGGCTCTGTCTTTGAAATCACTGTAATTTTTATCTGCATTCTGTTTAAAACGTTCGTATTGTTGATTAGCCTTTTGCCAGAATTTCTCAAAATTATTTTGAGAATAGATAACACACGGCAAGAACCACAATAATAAACACAATATCTTCTTCATAACCTTTTATTCTTTTATTAATTTAAATACTTTTGAGTTTTCCACACCGATCAATCGGATATAATAAACCCCGCTTTGTAATTTACGGATGTCTATATTGAATATTTGACTCTGGATATTTGACGAATATACAACCTGTCCTATAGTATTTATTATGAATAGTTCATTGTTTATATCCAATGTCAAATCCCCGACATCCAATGTAATAATATCTTTCGCAGGATTAGGATAAATTTGTATTTGTTGTAAATCTGAAATGTCTTGTAGCGAAGATTCTTTCTCAAAATTAGCAATATAAACATTATCGGATAAGACGGTAATTATACGGGGATTGTCACTATTGCCGTCCGACCATTCTTTAAAGATATAATCACTGTTGGCTGTAGCATTTATTTGTATTTGCTCTCCTTCATAATATATGCCTCCGCCTTCGGCAGAACCCATTGTATTGTCATTGCTTAACACCTGAATATTGTATTTGTTGTCTTCCTTAAACTGTGCAATAAAGACAGTATCTTTATCTATTGTCACCATACGAGGGTTGCTTGTATTGCCGTCAGACCACGAAACAAAATGATAATGCGTATTAGCGGTAGCAAAGATAATTATTTCGCTGTGGTAATCATATATCCCGCTTCCGTTAACTGTTCCTGCCGCATCGTCATTACTTTTTACCGTAACAAAAAATGTGTCTATCTCAAAGATAGCAGTAAAAACAGTATCTTGTGTAAGGATGATAGAGCGGGGATTATTAGTATTGCCATCGTTCCACATTACAAAATGATAACCCTTAACAGCATTGGCAGATACTGTTACCTGTGAATTGTAATCATAAACACCACTACCGGTAACGTTGCCGAATTCATCTTTGTTTACTTTCAATGTTACGGTATGATTATCTATTTCAAATATTGCTGTAAGAATTGTATCTTGTGTTAAGACTATTTGCCTAGGGTTTTGAATATTCCCGTCACTCCATTTAACGAAATGATAATGTTCGTTCGCCACAGCTGAAACTTTTATACTGCTACCATATTCAAATAAACCTTGATTACCAACAACAGAACCCATCTGCTGATTATTTGTTTTCAATACCAAATTTAAAGTATCTATCGCAAAATATGCAGTAAAAGAAGAGTCTTGTGTTACATATATTTCTCTTGGATTATCTGTATTACCATCATTCCAATAAGTAAAATGATAGCCTTCATCGGCAATAGCCGTTATATGTGCTAAACTATCACTACATGTCGGTTGAATAACAGAGACGTTTCCATATGTAGTATCAAAAGAATTTCCATTTATATCATATGGAAATTTATCTTGTATGAGAGAAGATAAATATGTCCAATAATTTGCTAATTCATAAAAATATTTCTCTCCACAGGGTACATAAATAGTCTTTAGATAGTTTCCAAAAGGTCGATATTCATAAATAGTAGGACAACTTCCTAGCATAATTACGGTATTTATTTCTACACAATTATAAAATGCAGATTTTCCAATCTGATCTACTTTTTTAGGTATTGTTAAAGTATCTTTAATATTAAAACATCCAGCAAATGCCCATGATCCAAGACTTACTAAATTTATTGGTAATTTTACATTTAATTTTATACAATTTTTGAATGCATTATTCCCTATAGATTTAACAGTATTGGGTATATTGACTGTTGTTAGACTGGTACATCCTTCAAATGCTTCTGCATCAATATTAGTTATATTACTTGGAAGATTTATTATCTCTAAATGTTTACAATCTTTGAAAGCAGCACTATCAATAGAAGTAACACTGTTCGGTATGGTTACATTTATTAAACTTGTACAACCAGAGAATGCAGCACCAATAGAAGTAACACTGTTCGGTATGGTTACATTTATTAAACTTGTACAACCAGAGAATGCACCACCAATAGAAGTAACGCTGTCTCCTATAGTTACACTTGTTAAACTAGTGCAACCCATGAATGCGTAACTTCCGAGAGACGTAACACTGTTTGGAATTTCTATACTTGTTAAACTCGTACAACCAGAGAATGCACCATCTCCAATGGAAGTGACGCTGTTTCCTATGGTTACAGTTTTTAAACTCGTACAACCAAAGAAAGCAGCATTACCAATAGAAGTAACGCTGTTCGGTATGGTTACATTTGTTAAACTCGTACAACCATCGAATGCTCTCCAATAGATAGAAGTAATGCTGTTCCCTATAGTTATACTTGTTAAACGTGAACAACCATCGAATGCTCTTGAACCGATAGAAGTGACTTTATAGGTCTTAGAGGCAATAGTTACAGATGATGGAATATTAACTATTCCAGAATAACTACCGGAGGAACTTGAATACTTAGAAGTTACGGTCAATGTCTTATTATCTGAATTTAAATTATAATAGATTCCATTAATATAGCAATCATGTGCAAATGCTGGAATGTGCATAAATAATACTACAACTAAGCACAAAATTTTCCTTAACCTTTTCATTTCTCGTTCTCCTTTTATTTCTTTTGTTCTATAATTCTAGCATTGACAAACTTATTTTTAACAATATTTCTTACTTCTTGTTTGTTTTCTTCTTTCATATTCTTTCCTAAAATAATTTCAAGAACAGCCTCATTCGGGAAAGTAATACATCTATCTGTTTGAGTTATAACATGATTATCAGGAGGCCATATTTTTATGAGTCTATACTCTTGCTCTTCTTTAAATTTATCCGATTTACTCCAAATTTGTTTTTGTATCTTTGTAGTATTGCAATCATTCATAAAATCTATGGTTGGCAGTTCTTTGTAATAAGTAATAGGAGCACCTCCTATTATGAATTGTCGTAATACGTTAGTATCAAACCCCACACAAACTCCACTGTGGTTATTTGCATAAGTTTTCCATAAGTAATCATTATTAGCATTCTCAGTAACAGACAAAACACCATGAGCATTCATATAATCTTCATGATATTTTCTTAAAATACTATCTCTTTCCATTGGATTCAATAATGGGGAAGTTTTAAAAACTTTCTTACAACAGAGTCTATATTCATCATAATTTTTAAAAGATTTATTAGAGCATATATAATGTGTTTTCAAAATATATGCAAAAATTTCATCTTGCGTCTCCGGATATTTAACACGAGGTCTACAATCATTTTGATCTTCAAAATCTAATGGTGATGCGAAATACAACTTATTATTTGTTAAGATTGTTTTATGATAAGAATTATCCCAATCTCTATATTTGTATAATATAGGTGGTATTAATACTCCATCCCAGTTATTGTTTTTAATAATTTTCATTTTCTCTTTCTCCTGTTATTTTGTTGTGAAACTTATTTCTTTGCCGTAGGATGTACCTGCGGAATTTGTTGCGTAGGCACGGATATAATAGGTAGTGTTGGATGATAGGTCTGTTAGGTAACTTGTGAACTTGCCTGTACCAGTTCCATCTGTTGTATGTGTGTTATTTATTGTAGGGTTGTGTGAGGTGCTTATGCAAATACCTCTTGCGGTAATTGAAAATCCGCCGTCCGAAGATATATTGCCACCGCTTACCGCCGAAGACGAAGAAATATTTGTTACTTCTTCGGTTGTAACTGTAGGCAATCCCGATAATGTGGTAAAAGTTTTTTGTTCTCCGTATGCGACACCTACTTTATTTCTTGCAAATGCACGCAAGTAATACGTTGTATTAGGTTGCAGATTGGTTATATTACTTATAAATTCTCCAACACCCGTGCCGTTGGATGTGTGATTATTATTGATAGTTGGGTTTATAGACATAGAATAACAAACACCTTTTTCTTCTACAGTAAAATCACCGTCATCAGTTACATTACCACCCGCACTTGCCGTAGTTTGACTGATATTTGTTATGTCTTTAGTGACAACAACAGGCAAACCGTCATAAGTTGTAAAGGTTATTTGTTCGGAATATCCTGTACCTACGCTTGATTGTGCAAAAGCTTTTAAATAATAAGTAGTATTGCGTTGCAAATCCGTCAGATTACAAGTAAAAGATTTATTATCTATCGCATTAGATAATATTTGATCATTGACAGTAGGGTTGTTATGGGTTGCAAAACAAACTCCTTTACTTGTTATGGTTGCGTTCTTGGAATCTATCAGAGAACAAAGTATATCTATTGATGTAGAGGTTAGATTGTTTGTTTCATCTATTATTATAACAGGAACAGACGGTTGGGCAAACAATATCTTTCCTATATCAAAGTATTGCGACCCGATACTTATATTTTCAAAAGTTTTTACTATATTGCCGTACAATGAATCTGTTTCTATAGATAAGACATATTCTTTTGCCATTTGCTTAACGGTAACATCTATTGCAAAATTACCGTCAGCATCCGTTGTTTTTTCTTCATACACAGAGGAGTTTTTATCTTTCAGTCGTATCGTTGCTTTTATCGGCTTAAAAGTTCCGTCTTCCAATACACAACCTTTGATTGTTGTCGTCTCAAATATACCTTCTTCTTCCAGATCCTTTATACAGGAAGAAAACATTGTAATGCATACAATATATATTATAATGTACAGAATTCTTTTCATCACAGTTTAAAATTTATAAGTTAAACCAAATCCCAATGCCAAGTTATCACCGTTTGTATTAACCGCAGGGTAAAATGCCAATGTTTCTTTATACAACGGATGTAATGTTACGGCACGTAATAAATTAAATACATACAATGCCGCAGCCGCTCCCCAAATAAAATAACTTGTTGTCTGCAGTGAATTGTATTTACTTGTAGCATCGGCAAAGTCTGAATAAGAAACATTGTCTTTTTTCATAATATCCAACTGGTGCTGTGCAGAATAATAACATCCGATACCGACACCGACCAATAAAACTTCACCCGTCAAAGTTAAAATACCCTCTGCATAATGCCGTTTGCCTATTTGACCGAGCCCTGGTATAAACATAGATTTCAACAGTGCCGAAGCATTGCTGTATTGTTGGACGTGATAGCACTCATCAAAATTATAATCAAATCTGGGTTCAATATTACCCGCCTTTGCTACCTGATAAAGAATGTAAACTTTGTAATTACCGTCAACAGTTCTGGTTGGATATTCACAGACCTTATGTACATTAAGCTTAAATGTACGAGCAATAACCGAGAATTCCGTATTATTCTGAACGGCACGGAATATCTCGTCCGAAGATATAGGTTGTCCGATACGCAATGCCGTTGATTGAAACACTCTTGCTATTGCTTGGTTGCGTGCTTCGTTTTCTGTACTTCCCAATCCCATTTCTTTCTCATATAAATAGGTGTTGTTGCCTGGTTTTGGCAATTTATAAATCCATTCAGGCATTGATTGTCCGAAGGATACCGAATAAATGGTTAATGTTAAAAGTATAAGTAATAGTTTTTTCATATTAATGTGTACAGTAATATGCGGTATGTAATACATATCCTATATTACATACCGCATAGAAGTTTTATCTTTTTTGTTGTTCTTGCATTTGTTTCATTTTCTCGTCTGCATATTTGCGGAATTGTTCTCTGTTAAACTCTATTGACAATTCTTCGTTATCTGATAATTTGTCTAAGATTTTGTTTAATAATTCTTTTTTCGGCACCCTGATTGCGATGAATGAATTGTAGTTCCCCGCTTCGTCAACAAAGATTTTTTCGCAAGTCTTTTCAGCGTCGTTTATTTCTTTTTGTACAAGAGTGTTCATTTCGCTTTCAATTAATCTTTGAACTTTATCTTGTTTCGCATCACCTGAAACACTTCGGGTATAATCAGCAGAAAGACCTGATACAAAACCGCCCAAACGTCTTAAAAGCATACTCTTTGCTGCGTCCCATGCTCCAGTTCTTGCGTTTTGTGCATTAATACTGTTTGCGGTTCCCATTGCTTTGAAGTAATCGGCATCATCATAGGACTCACTGAGACACGGCAATTTCACTTCTTCGCCGAAAGATTTCTTTACTTGTTGTTCTGCGGCTTTTTTGTTTGAAGAACAGGACGAAAAGCTTAAAACTCCTGCCAATGCTACGACTGATAAAGTCTTGTTTAATGTACTTTTTCTCATTTTAGTTTAAAGTTTAAATTGTTATTATTTGTTATTAATTGCCGATGATCTTAACTTTAACTAAAATTCCGAAGAAAGAAAGTAATACAAAAAGGTGTGAAACTTCTTTTCGCATCCCGGGTAAAGCCTGGAAGAATACCCGTCCCATATCTGATTTCTATTTTATCCGAAGTTCACACCAGAAGGTGTAAATTTTCAGATATGGACATATCCTACCCAAAACTTTGTCCGTTTTAAGTATTATTTCTTGTAAATATGTCAAATGAAAGTTTCCAGGCTTTAATTTGATGCGAAATAATAATTAAATGTTAAGTTTTCTGCACAATTGCACCTGCAAAAATACAAAATATTTATTAAGTAACAAATATTTTTATTAAATCTTGTTTGTTATTGTATCTGAAATTACGGTTTTATCAGAAATAAATTTATGCCATGTAATTATTGTTTATATATACTTTAGATACATTAAAATCTTTGGTGTAAAGAAAAATAATTTCATCATAAAGTGTGTAATACAATATCATATATACGGAATAATTTGTAAATTTGCAACTTTAAAGTAACAGTTATGAAGAATATAAAACTTGAAATATGCGTATATAATCCTGTTTCGTGCTTTGCTGCACAACAAGGCGGGGCGGACAGAATTGAACTTTGTGCAGGAATGCCCGAAGGCGGCATAACACCGTCACATGCTTTAATAGAATTTGCGAAAGACAATTTGACTATTGATACCATGGTTATGATAAGACCACGCGGCGGAGATTTCCTTTATGATGATTATGAGTTTGAGTTGATGAAAAAGGATATTCAATTGTGCAAACGCATAGGGGTTAAGGGTGTTGTTTTCGGTATTCTGACCGAAGAAGGTGATGTTGATAAGCAAAGAAATAAAATCTTATTGGATTGTGCCCACGGAATGGAGACCTGTTTTCACAGAGCAATAGATATGACTCGTGATTATGTACAATCAGCAAAAGACATCGCAGATTTAGGATTTACGCGTATACTTACCTCCGGCGGACAAAACAAAGCACTACAAGGAACAGAAAACATAAAAATGATTTCGGATATTTTAGACGGCAGAATTGAGATTATGGCAGGCAGTGGAGTGAATCCTGACAATATAAAAGATATTTTTGATAAATCCCATCCGCATGCGTTTCATTTTTCTGCAAAAAAGACCGTTTCGGGAGGCATGAAATTTAAGAATCCTGTAGTTTCAATGGGCGGAGTAGGCGATGTAAGCGAATATGATTTGTCCGTAAGTGACATTAAAGAGATACGCAGAGCGGCGGATGTAATAAAATCTATTGAAAAACAATAAAAAAAATTATAAAGCGTTAATCTATTATCCAATAATTCTGAATTATGATAAAAAAGACGTTGAAATTATTACTTACTGTAACATTCCTGTCCTTTATATTCAGCGGATGTGACAATTTCGAAGGAGAACAAACCGTTCCTTCTTATATAAGGGTAAAAGGATTTAAACTTGTTGCAGATTCTGATCTGAATTTTACATTTCCACAAGACGACGGATTTCTTACAAGTGATATATGTGATGTATGGGTAAGGGTTACCGATAATAACGAACAAAAAGAAATCGGAGCATATTCGCTGACTAAAGACGGAGATTTGATTATCCCCGTATTGGCAAAAGGAAAAAGAAAAGTGGAATTGCGTCCCGGAGTGAAATTTAACGGAATGAACGCAACAAGAGAAGCTTACAGGTACTACACTACATATATAGATACCTTGGAGTTGAAAGAAGGGGAAATAACTGACGTGGATATTATGGAAGTTTCTTATAATTCTTTAACCAACATCGCAAGAAGAATTACCTTTGAGGAGACTTACAATCCTTTTGAGAATATTTCTACAACCAATCCCGATCTTCCTTGTTATTTGTCAATTGTCGGCGACGGCAAAGCAGCTTACGGTGACAGATGCGGAGTGTTTTATTCTTCGTCTTCTTCGGATAACTACCGTTTTATAACCAAAGACTCGGTTTCATGGGACGGAAAAACCTCACCTATGATTATGGAAATAGATTATCATGCCAATATACCGTTCGAAATAGGACTCTACGGAAGACAGATGCAGGAATCCAATCCTGTTTATATAAGTTGCCTTAGGATAAAACCCAACCACAATCCTTCGTATGCAGACAATGACAAAAGGAATTGGCAGAAAATGTATGTTATATTGGGAAAAGTTTGGGGACAGTTAAAGTATAATGATTTTAAGATATGGTTCCAACCCGTCAATACCGATAATCTGTCCGACGGATTCGTTTATATCGACAACATAAAAGTAATTCACGACCCGCAATAACGTTTTTACTTTTAAGACGATGAACAAAAAACTTCAATGTGCTAAATATATTATTGCGGATTACTTATCGGCAATGCTGACATGGAGTGTTTTTTTCTTCTTCCGTAAGTTTACGGTGGAAACAGACGGCTTCAATGACATTAATCAGGTCTTTGCCGATACCAACCTATATAAAGGCATAATATTCATACCTCTTTTTTGGCTGCTACTGTATTGGTGTGCAGGAGAATACCGCAGCGTTTACAAAAAATCGCGTCTTCATGATTTATTACAGACTTTCATAGAAAGCATAATCGGTGTTATTGTAATATTTTTCGCATTCCTTTTGGACGATTATGTTTCTACTTACCGCAATTACTACTTTACGTTTTTCATATTGCTTGTTTTGCACTTCACTTTGACATATATTCCGCGCCTTGTACTTACTACGGTTACCGTACATAAGGTTCATACAGGCAAAATAGGTTTTCCGACCCTTATAATAACTTCCGACGAAAACAAAGCCTTGTCTTTGTACAAAAAGATAAGCAATCAGGAAATATCTTCGGGCTATTTGTTTACGGGATTCGTTACTTTAAGGCAACAAAAACTTAATAAATTGGAACGTAAACTCAAATGTTTGGGTACTTCCGATGATTTAAAAACCATACTTGTCAATTACGGAATAGAAGAAGTTATTATAATCCTTGCCAAAGAGGACGAAAACGAGATATACAACCTTATTTATTCGGTACAGAATCCGAATATTGAGATATTCATGCCTTCGGACAGAAAGGATTTGCTTACAGGCAGCATAAAGTTAAGCGCCATTTTCTCCGTTCCGCTTGTGAGAATATCGCAAAACCTTATGCAACCGTGGGAATTCTCTCTTAAACGGACTTTTGACGTGTTTGTCTCCTTGATAGCAATGATTGTTCTTATTCCTGTATATATCGTTGTGGCAATAACAGTGAAAAGCACCTCCAAAGGTCCTGTTTTGTATGCCCAAGAGCGTATAGGCAGATACGGCAAGCCTTTTAAGATGTATAAATTCCGTTCCATGTACACCGATGCGGAGAAAAACGGACCGATGTTATCAAGCGGTGAATTGGATCCGAGAATTACGCCTTTCGGAAGATTTATGCGTAAGGTAAGGTTGGATGAAACGCCGCAGTTTTGGCATGTCTTTACAGGAGAAATGAGTATGGTAGGTCCAAGACCCGAAAGACAGTATTTTATTGACCAAATCGTGCAAAAAGCACCTGAATATAAATTATTGCAAAAGATAAAACCGGGAATGACATCGTGGGGACAGGTGAAATTCGGCTATGCCGATACGGTTGATCAGATGGTTGAAAGATTGCAATACGATTTATTGTATTTGGAGAATATGTCCTTTGCAACTGACATCAAAATCCTGCTTTACACCTTCCTTATAATCTTGCAGGGAAGGGGTAAATAAAGCCCTTTTTCAAGCACCTTATTTTCCGCATGTTACAAAAGGCGGAAATAATCAGCGATATTAATAAAATAATCACGCAGATTAATAAAATATTCTGCGTGATTATTTTTGCATAACGCCGTTTTGTTAGGGTATTACTGATTTATTTTGTAATTTTGCAGACGGAAAAATTTTTATTTTGAATCCGTAAAGACCATGGAAGCAATATTAACGGCGGAACATTTATACAAATCCTTCGGAGACAAAGTTATTTTTGAAGATTTGTCCTTCGGGGTTAATAAAGGACAGAAGATAGCATTGATAGGACGTAACGGCGAGGGCAAATCAACGCTTTTGAACATGTTATTCAACGAAAACGAACGTGACAAAGGCGATGTTATCTTTAATTCGCAGGCATATCCGTCCTATCTTCCGCAAAAGACATGGAAAGACGGGACTGTTTCAATAATTCAGGAGCTGCTTACATCGTTTGAACCGCATAATGAAGACAGGGAATCGTTTATTGCCCGTGCTTCGCAGATGATGTATGTCTTCGGGATGAAGGAGTTGGAAAAGCCTTTGAATCTTCTTTCAGGCGGAGAGCAGAAAAAAGTCGCTTTGGCGAAGGTTTTGCTTAAAAATTCGCAGTTTTATGTGCTTGACGAGCCTACCAACCATTTGGATATGGACATGATAGCGTGGTTGGAGAACTATTTGATAAAAAAGAATGCAACATTGCTGATAGTAACTCACGACAGGGATTTGATAGATAAGGTTTGTACGGATATTTATGAGCTTTACAAGGGACAGATTTCGCGTTATAATTGCGACAGACATGAAAACATTCCTTTGTTTGACTACTATTTGGAAAAGAAAGAAGAACGTGCGGCATTGCTGCGCGCGGAAATAGATAAGGCACGTAATATATATGCCAGGGAATTGGATTGGATAAACCGTATGCCGCAGGCCAGAGGAACGAAAAGCAAAAAACGTATTGAAAATTTCCAATATATAAAAGAAAAAGCGTTTCAAAAACAGGAGAAAGAGCAGGCTGCATTGTCGGTAGTGGATACCCGTATAGGCAAAAAGATATTGGAGATTAACAGCATAAGCAAGTCATTCGAAGAAAACCGCACGTTGATTGATAATTTCTCCTATACATTTAAAAAAGGAGACAAAATAGCCGTCATAGGACATAACGGATGCGGCAAAAGTACGCTTTTGAATATAATAATGGGCAAAGAAAAGCAATCATGCGGCACAATAATAAAAGGCGAGACTATCAATTTCGGTTATTATCAGCAAAAAGGTTTGGAAGAAGACCCTTCAAAACGCGTTATTGATATAATTAAAGAAGAAGCCGAGTCAATTACCGTGCAGAATGAGAATAAGAAATTTGACATGTCGGCATCTTCTTTTCTTGAAAAGTTCGGTTTCAGTAAGGATATGCAGTTTCATCAGTACGGATTATTGTCAGGAGGGGAGAAAAGGCGGTTGTATCTATTGAAAACGCTTATTAAGAATCCGAATTTCTTGATTTTGGACGAGCCGACCAATGATTTGGATATTTATTCATTGCTTACCTTGGAAGAATTCCTTATTAATTATAAAGGATGTTTGCTTATTGTTTCCCACGATCGCAGGTTTATAGAAAATATTTCGCAGAACCATTATTTTATATTCGGTGACGGAGGCAAGATAAAGGATTTTTATCAACCTTATCAGGAATATTTGAAACAAAAAGCGGCAGATAAAAAGAATAATTCTGCGTCTTATCAGGATGATAAGGAGAACGATTACGAAAAACAGAAGAAACAGAAAGCGCAGGAACGTAAAGCAAACAAACTTTCTTACAAAGAACAGAAAATTCTTGAAGAGATAGAAAAACTTCTTCCTGTTTTGGAGCAAAAAAAGAAAGAACTGACTGAAAAACTTTCCTCGGGAGAACTTTCCAATGACGAATTACAAACAGTAGGTAACGAGCTGCAGGATATTATCGCTCAAACGGAAGAAAAAGAAATGATTTGGTTGGAATTATCCGAGAGAGTTTCGGTTTAAGATTCTTAAATTTTGGATTATAATAGGAACTTACGGGATTATTGTTTGCCTTTGAATGATAAAAGGGATTTTAAGATGAAAAATATTGAACAATTACAGACATATCTTACAGAAAAGGATTTTTCACAACTGTTTATATTAACCGATGACAATACTTCAAAGTTTTGTTTACCTGTTTTGTTGGAAAAAGTTGATATATTAACCGACAGGCAGGCGGTTTTGTTGGAAATTCCTGCTGGAGAAGAGAATAAAACACTTAACACGGCGGAAAATATCATTGATTCTTTGACAGAGAGCGAAGCGGACCGCAATTCTTGTATTGTTTCATTGGGCGGAGGTGTCATTTGTGATTTGGGAGGTTTTGTTGCATCCGTTTACAAACGGGGTATTCAAAACGTAAATGTCCCGACAACGCTTTTGGCAATGGTGGATGCGGCAATAGGAGGCAAGACTGCCGTCAATCATTCGGGGATAAAGAACCTGATAGGTACGTTTAATTTCACAAGCCAAGTGTTTTTTGATGCGGAATTTCTATCTACGCTTTCTTCTTCGCAAATTATGGACGGGATTGCCGAGATGCTTAAAACATTTGTTATGTTTGATTACTCCGGTGCGGAGGAGTTGATGCAGATAACGGATTTTACGGAAATTAAACGGGATTTGATTTTGCATTGTGCGGAGATTAAAGAAAAAATTACCCTAGAGGACCCTTACGACAGGGGAATAAGAAAAAAACTAAACTTCGGTCATACGCTCGGACATGCAGTTGAGATGTTTTACGGATTGTCTCACGGACACAGCGTTGCTGTAGGTATGCATTATGCGTTGGATTTAAGCGTTGAACATACGGGTTATGACAAACAAAAGGCAGACAAAATAAAGGGTTTCATAGAAAATAATTACGAAATTCCAGATTACCGCAGCGATATGCAACAGTTGATTCCGCTGATGCGTCAAGACAAGAAAAATACAGACGGAGAAATTAAATTTATATTAGCAGACGGTCAGTAATAAAACTGTTTGGATGAATAAAAACCTGTTTACAGTCAGAAAATATCAGGCATAATCGGAAAATATTTTCATTTTAAAAATCTTTTTGTAACTTTGCAGTATGAAAAACATAAGAAATTTCAGTATAATAGCACACATCGATCACGGTAAAAGCACCATTGCAGACCGTTTGTTGGAGTTTACTAAATCAGTTCCGCAACGTGAGATGGAGAATCAAGTGCTTGATAATATGGATTTGGAAAGAGAAAGAGGTATAACGATAAAATCGCATGCCATTCAGATGGAATATACTTACAACAACCAAACATATTATCTTAACCTGATAGATACGCCGGGTCATGTGGATTTTTCATACGAGGTTTCCCGAAGTATTGCCGCCTGTGAGGGAGCTTTATTGATTGTAGACTCCACACAGGGAATACAAGCCCAGACTATTTCTAATCTTTATCAGGCTTTGGATAATGATCTTGTGATTATACCTATATTAAATAAGATTGATCTGCAAAATTCCATGGTGGAAGAAGTGGCGGATCAAGTAATGGATTTGATAGGCTGCGAACGGGAAGATATTATTCTTGCAAGCGGAAAGACGGGACAGGGAGTTGAAGATATTTTAAAGGCAATTGTCGAAAAGATTCCGCAACCGCAGGGTGATGAGACTGCACCATTGCAGGCTTTAATCTTTGATTCGGTTTTCAATTCATACAGAGGAGTTATTTCTTATTTCCGTATATTCAACGGAACCTTGAAGCAAGGCGATAAAGTTAAGTTTATGGCAACGGGAAAAGATTACAATGCCGATGAAATAGGTATATTAAAATACGATCTTGCCCCTTGCAAACAATTGAGTGCGGGAGATGTGGGATATATTATCAGTTCCATTAAAACAAGCAGTGAAGTTAAAGTCGGCGATACGATAACTACGTTAGAAAATCCTTGCACCGAAGCAGTGAAAGGCTTTCAGGATGTTAAACCGATGGTGTTTGCGGGCGTTTATCCGCAGGATGCAAAGGATTATGAGGAACTCCGTTCCAGTATAGAGAAGTTGCAGCTTAACGATGCGTCGCTTACCTTTGTTCCGGAAAGTTCTTTGGCGTTGGGATTCGGATTCCGTTGTGGTTTCTTGGGACTTTTACATATGGAGATAATACAAGAGCGTTTGGAAAGGGAATTTAATATAGACGTAATTACCACCGTACCGAACGTAAACTACAAGATATTTACAACAAAAGGCGAATGTTTGGAAGTGTATAACCCTTCGGGTCTTCCGGATCCATCTCATATTGAGCATATCGAGGAACCTTATATTCTTGCTTCCATAATTACTAAAACGGAATACATAGGTGCGATAATGAAACTGTGCATTGACAAACGCGGAATACTGAAAAACCAAACTTATATAACAACCGACCGTGCCGAGATAATATTTGAATTACCTCTTTCCGAAGTTGTTTTTGATTTTTACGATAAACTCAAGAGTATTTCCAAAGGTTATGCTTCTTTTGATTATCATCCTTTTGATTATAAGCCGTCAAAACTCGTTAAACTGGAGATTCTTTTGAACGGAGAACCGGTTGATGCCCTTTCTACATTGATTTATGCCGACAATGCGTATCCTTTCGGTCGCAGAATGTGTGAAAAACTTAAGGAACTGATACCGCGTCAACAGTTTGATGTCGCTATACAGGCAGCAATAGGCAGCAAAATCATAGCAAGAGAGACCGTAAAAGCCGTAAGAAAGGATGTAACGGCTAAATGTTACGGAGGCGACATTACAAGAAAGCGTAAATTGTTGGAAAAACAGAAAGAAGGCAAAAAACGTATGCGTCAAGTGGGTTCTGTTGAGGTGCCGCAGAGTGCATTCTTGGCAGTTTTGAAGTTGGATTAGCAAAAACAAAGCAGTAACATTATATAAGAAGCAAAGATATCGTGAAATGAATGCATCAATATTATATATAGTCATTCCGTGTTATAATGAAAGTGAAGTTTTGCGGACAACTGCACAAAAATTAAAGGAAAAGATGACTGCCTTATTTGAACAAAAGAAAATATCTTCAGAAAGTAAGATAATGTTTGTCAATGACGGTAGCAAAGACGACACGTGGCAGATTATTAAAGAGTTGCATAAAGAAGATAATATCTTTACAGGCATTTCACTTTCACGTAACCGCGGACATCAAAATGCACTTTTGGCAGGTCTTATGACGGCAAAAGATTATGCCGATGCAGTTATAAGCATGGATGCGGATATGCAGGACGATATTGATGCAATTGACCGATTTATTGAAGCCTTTTATAATGGCAATGATATTGTTTACGGTGTCAGGTCTTCAAGACAAACGGATACTTTCTTCAAACGGAATACCGCACTGACATTTTACCGTCTTATGAATTGGCTCGGAGCAGATACTGTCTACAATCACGCCGATTATAGGTTGATGTCCAAACGTGCATTGCAGGGTTTGTCGCAGTTTGGTGAGGTAAACCTGTTTTTAAGAGGTTTGGTACCGATGGTAGGTTACACTTCTACGACGGTGGAATATGTAAGAAACAGACGTTTGGCAGGGGAAAGCAAATATCCTTTAAAGAAGATGGTTGCTTTTGCAATAGACGGTATAACATCCTTGAGTATAAAGCCTATAACATTGATAACAAAACTCGGACTTATCATATTTTTGGTTTCGCTTATTGCTTTGATATGGGTATTGGTTGTGAAATTAACGGGACATGCAGCAACAGGTTGGTCGAGTATATTAGTGTCAATCTGGATGCTGGGCGGCTTACAACTTTTAGCCATAGGAGTGATAGGTGAATATATAGGAAAGATTTATAAGGAGACGAAGCACCGTCCGCGTTACATAATATCAGAAAATTTAGAAGAACAAACGGTAAATAACTAATTAAAATAAAAAAGAAGGATATGGAAACAGGGGCATTTGTATTGATTGCGGTAGTTTATCTGTTCGCATTGGTAATATCAGGTTACTACATGTTGCATCAAACGAAAGAATTCGTGGAAAACGAACAAAAGAAAACTCTTTTGGAAATACAGAAAATATCACAGAGTGAAATAACAAAAACAGTAACACCTATTCAGTTGCAGGCATACGAACGTTTGGTGTTGTTTTTAGAGAGAATGAAACCCGATAATTTGGTTTTGCGTTGCTATCAACCCGATATGAACACACGTCTGTTGAGGGACGTGATGATTCAAAATATAAGGGATGAGTATGAACACAATCTGTCGCAACAGCTTTATATTTCATCCCAAGCATGGGTCTATATAAAGAACGCAAAAGAAGAAATTATCAACATCCTTAATTCCTTGGTTCCTAAAGATGACGAAAAACTTACACCGACCCAATATGCGGGAATGTTATTTGAGAAGATGTCACAGGGAAAATCCCAAACGGAACTTGCGCAGGAGTTTTTGAAAAAAGAAATACAAGAAAGATTTAAATAAAATGGAAACTTTGACCCATCATTTATTGGATGTGATGACTAACAGTTGCGAAGCCGAAGCGGACGAAATAGAAATCACCGTTAGGGAGTCCAAAGAAAAGGACGTTATACGCTTTGTCGTTCAGGACAACGGCATAGGTATGACAAAACAATTCCTTAAGACGGCTGCGGACAAAGGAGTTACTACAAAAGAAGGTGCAAACAGAGGCATGGGACTGTATCTTATCAAAACCATGACGCAGGATTGCGGCGGAATGTTCCAACTTTCTTCCCACAACGGCAAGTCCACACGTTTGGAATATACGGTAAAATTAAGCAGTGAGGCGGCCAAACCTTTGGGTGACATATCAGGCATGATTGCCGACTTTATTTACGCCCACAAAGAGAAGGAAGTGAGATTTACCTACGCAACCGATGACGGTACATTCTCGTTTTATTTGCCTGCAATGGCTTATATGTACGGTTTGGAAAAGTTTGAATCTTCTTCGGATTTGAAAAAATTAAAGAAAGTATTGCAAAGAAATCTTGAACGGATAAATTATAATCAATAACCATGACATTAGAAGAAAGAATTAATGCCTGCATAAAAGAAAGTATGTTGGCAAGGGATCAGAAACGTTTGGCGGCGTTACGTGCCGTAAAAAGCGAACTGTTGTTATTGAAAACAAAAGAAGCGGGTCATGTTATAACCTCGCAGGAAGAAATAGCGGTATTGCAAAAACTTGTAAAACAAAGAAAAGAATCCGCTTTGATGTACAAAGACCAAAACAGAGAGGATCTTTTTGAAGAAGAAACATTTCAACAACACGTAATAGAAGAATTCTTGCCCGCACAATTAAGCGAAGATGAAATAAAAGAGCAGTTGAAAGCGATAATAATGGAAACAGGCGCATCTTCAATGAAAGATATGGGCAAGGTAATGAAGCTTGCACAGGAAAAATTCCAAGGAAGTGCCGACAACAAAATTGTATCTTCGCTGGTCAAAGAATTATTGGGATAAGTGACGGTAAAAACAGGCGGTTTTGCTGAAATTTAGGCCTAAAATCAGGCAAAAAAAACGCAGAAAAACGGCCTTTATTACAGTTTGAATAACAGTATATTACAAACCGTCAAAATAAAACGGCGTTTTAATAAATTAATCAGGCTGATTAATAAAATAAAACGCCGTTTTAATTTTTTTTAACGGCGTCTTTTTTTAGCGCTATGTAAAAATTTTGTAATTTTGCAAATTATGAACGTAGCAGCATTAGTATCAGGAGGCGTAGATTCGTCGGTTGTGGTTTACAAACTCAAAGAGCAGGGAATAACTCCTACCGTGTTTTATATCATGATAGGTATGGATGACAGCGAATGTCCCAAAGAAGAAGATATTGAGATTACTTCTTTCGTTGCCAAGAAATACGGCTGCAAAATGGAGATTGTCAATTTGCAGAAGGAATATTTTGACAGCGTTGTAAAATATACCGTGGACACCGTTGCGGCAGGTTTGACTCCCAATCCCGACATTATGTGCAACCGTTTGATAAAATTCGGAGCATTTAATGACAAATGGGGAAAGGATTTTGACATTATAGCGACGGGACATTACTGTAATGTATGGCAAAGAGAAGACGGTAAAAAATTTCTTGCAACGGCAAAAGATCCTGTCAAGGATCAGACGGATTTTTTAGCGAGAATAACTTACAGCCAACTTGAAAAAACAATTTTTCCTATCGGTCATTTGGATAAAAGTGAGGTAAGACAGATAGCAATTGATGAGAAATTACCGTCGGCAAAGCGTAAGGATTCGCAAGGAATATGTTTTTTGGGAAAAATAAATTACAATGATTTTATCAGACGCTATTTGGGTGAAAGGGAAGGTGATATTATAGAGCTTGAGACGGGAAAGAAACTCGGCAAACATAAGGGTTTTTGGTTTCATACGATAGGACAGCGTAAGGGATTGGGACTTAGCGGCGGTCCGTGGTTTGTAGTGAAAAAGGATATACCTAATAATATATTATATGTGTCTCAGGGTTACGACCCGATAACACAATACGGTACGGAGACGGATTTGAAAGGCATGCATTTTATAACCGAAGATGTTTTCGGGGATTTTGAGGGCGAAAAAGAGATACGTTTGAAAATCCGTCATACGCCTGATTTTACTAAAGGATGGATAAGCAAAAATGAAGACACTTATCATGTCCGTTTTGACACGAAATTGCAGGGTGTTGCGCAGGGACAGTATTGTGTGATATACGATACAGACTGCCGTTTGTGTTACGGTAGCGGCATGATTATATAAAAAAGTTTAAAGTTTAGTTTTAGATTCCGGAGTTTACGGTTTAATATTTTAAGTTGAGGTCTTTTAATTTTAAGATATGAGCCTTAAAATCCAAAATATGACAGGACAAGAAAGAATTATGGAAGAAAAAGTAAAAATCAAGGATATTCTAAATTGTATAGAAGCGGTTGCTCCGCTTTATTGGCAGGAAGATTACGACAATGCGGGACTTATTATAGGTAATAGGGACAGTGATTGTACGGGAGTGTTGATTTGTTTGGATGTTTTTGCTGATACTGTCAATGATGCGTTACAGAAGAATTGCAATCTGATAATTTCGCATCATCCTTTCATATATAAAGCTTTTAAACAGTTGCGTTACGGCAGCGATATCGAGAAAATTTTGCGTATGGCGGTGAAAAATGACATTGCTATATATGCTGCGCACACCAATATGGATAATGCCTTGAGAGGTGTCAGTCATATTTTGGCGGAAAAGTTAGGATTGCAGAATATATCGCCTCTTGACAACAGCAGATACCCCGCTGATACGGGTTATATGGGCGGCGGAGCGATAGGGGAGTTGCAAGAGTGCATTAAAGCGGAGGATTATTTGATTGAAGTGAAGAAAAAATTGAATCTTCCTGTGCTTCGTTGCATCGGAAACACACAAAAGGAGATTAAACGTGTGGGTGTTTGCGGCGGTTCGGGAAGTTTTCTTATCCGTAATGCAATTGACAGAAATTGCGACATGTTTCTTACCGCAGACTTGAAATATCACGATTTTCTTTCCTATGAGAATGAAATTATATTGGCGGATATAGGTCATTTTGAGAGTGAAATTTTCATAAAACAGAGGTTTTTTGATATTATTTCAAAAAAAATGTGTAATTTTGCACCCTTATATATATCAGAGGAATTGAACAGAATAAAATTCTTATAATAATATGGCAAAGAAAACTAAAACAGAAGAGCCAAAGGTCGTATTCCATGCGGTTGATGCGGACAAGAGTATTGAAAAGTTATTGACTTCTCTTTACAGATTGCAGAAAATAGAGTCAGAAATAGACAAGATACGCAAAGTAAGAGGAGAATTACCCGAAGAAGTTAAGTTATTGGAAGATACAATAGAGGGATTGAATACCAGAATTGCAAAGCAAACTGAACAACAGGCAGAATGCAATGCAAAAATAGCAGAGTACAATCAGGCTATTGAGGAACACAACGCTGCAATTGAGAAATACGAAGGTCAGTTAAATAAGGTAAAAAATATCCGTGAGCACGATTCCATTGCCAAAGAAATAGAATTCCAGCAATTGGAGATAGAACTTTGCGAAAAAAGAATCCGTGAAACTAATAATGAGATAGAATCTTATAAGAAAACGATAGAGGAAGCACAGGAAAAACTTGTACAAAAGCAAAGTGATTTGGAACATAAGAAAACCGAGCTTGAAACAATCGTAAAGGAAACTTCCGAGCAGGAAGACAAGCTTTTGAACCGCCAATTGAAGGAAGAAGAATTGTTGATGAATGAACCTAAAGGGGAAAGATACCTTCAGGCTTTCAAACGTATAAGAGGCAATGCGAGAAACGGATTGGCAGTTGTAACGGTAGACAGAGATGCTTGCGGCGGATGTTTCAATAAAGTTACACACCAGCGTCAGATGGATATTCAAATGCATAAGAAAATATTGGTATGCGAATATTGTGGCAGAATATTGGTGGATGACTCAATTAAACAGGAAGTGGAAAACGAAGGAATCATATAAAGAATGTACAAATATTTTAAAGGCGGGACTGTTATAAACACTCCGCAAAATATCCTCATAGAAAATGACCGTATAAAGGAAATTTCCGATGGGGATATTTCTTTACCGGAGAATACGGAGATTATAGATTGCAAGGGTAAGATAATATTACCCGGGATTATAGACGTTCATGTTCATTTCAGAGAACCCGGGGCGGAATATAAAGCAGATATGGACAGTGAATCTTCAGCGGCATTAGCCGGCGGAGTTACTACTGTGTTTGATATGCCTAATAATAATCCTGCAATTACGACAAAAGAGGCTTTCTTTAATAAGTTAGAACTGGCAAAACGGAAAATGCGTTGCAATTTCAAGCTGTTTTTCGGTTTGACTAATGATAATATTGATGAAGCTTTAAGCTTGAACAGCGAATTTCTTGCAGGATTAAAATTGTTTTTAGGTTCTTCTACCGGCAATATGTTGGTGGATAACACGGAAGCAATAGAAAGATTGTTTAAGAAATCTGATAAAATCATCGTTGCACATTGTGAATATGAGAATCTTATCCGAAATAATAAGGAGCGTTACGGCAGTTTGTCACCTTTACCTTATAATATCCATTCGTTGATAAGAGATGTCCAGGTTTGCTATAATAGCAGCAGGTTTGCGGTTGAAACGGCAAAGAAATACGGTTCGCAGTTTCATATTGCGCATATCACAACGGCAAAAGAGATATCATTGCTGTCTGATGACAGATTGGAAAATAAAAATATAACTGCCGAGGTGTCTCCGAATCATCTTTATTTTTGTGAAGAAGATTATAAGACATATAAGAATCTTATTAAGTGCAACCCTTCCGTAAAATCTTCCTTCGACAGAAAGGCATTGCGGCAGGCATTGAAAGAAGGATACATAGATATTGTAGCCACGGATCACGCCCCGCATTTGTTAAGTGAAAAACAGAAGGATTATTTTTCGGCGCCGAGCGGTATTCCGTCTATACAATTCTCTTTACTTATGATGTTGCAAATTGCAAAAGAGGAGAATTGGGATTTATCATTGATTGCAGAAAAGATGTGCGCTAATCCTGCAGTAAGATTCGGTATAAAACACCGCGGATTTATCAAAGAAAATTACTTTGCAGACCTTGTAATTGTCAATCCGAATAAAAAAACTGTTGTAAAAGACAATCAAATTCTTTCAAAATGTAAATGGTCTCCGTTGATCGGTGATACATTTGATAATTCGGTAGAAATGACTGTGTTAAACGGAAAAATAGTTTATCGGGATAATACGGAAAAATAAAAAAAATAATAAAAATTTGCATTTTTTTGTGATTTTATTTGGTCAGAATAAAAAGTTGTTGTAATTTTGCACTCGCAAATCGCAAAAGGGAGTATAGCTCAGTTGGTTTAGAGCATCTGCCTTACAAGCAGAGGGTCATAGGTTCGACTCCTATTACTCCCACAGAAAAAAGAATCCTTGTAAATGTTAAACTTACAAGGATTCTTTGTTTGTGCTTAAATTTCTTCTATAGATTCTTTCAGTCCTATATGAAGCTATTAAGAAGAAGTATCAGAATTAGCGTAAAGAATTTTATGTATTTTGATAAAATATGTTAATTTTGCAAAATGATGAATGTAATCGGAGTATTGAAAAGTTATTGCATGAAGATTTGGCAAAATCAGAAGAACCGAATTCTGATTAGAGATGTCTTGTTTCTGGGAATTGCCACTGTTGTATTTCATTTTATATATTGGTACGGCAATATGAACGAATGGATATTCGGACCATTTACACAAACAGTATACGACTTTTTCAGACATTTGGCATTCAATCTGTCATTAATTCCGTGTAAATTGTTTTTGAATAAGCCATTTGATATATATGACACAACATATTATTTCTACCAAATAACTTCGGACGGAGTGAAAATGTATGTTCAATCAATGGATATTAATATAGATTGTTCAGGAGTAAAACAATTGCTGCAATTCCTGTTGATAATGATTCTTTGCAGAGGTATTTTGTGGCAAAGACTTGTATATTGGTTGATAGGATGTGTGGTTATATTGTTTTTTAATGCTGTCAGAATATTTCTAACTACGCTTTTGTTTATTAATAATCCGGACATGTTTCAGCAAACACATGATTGGATTGCGCGTCCGACAATGTACTTGATTATTTTTTGTATGTGGGTGATATGGATAACCTATTTTTCGGAAAATAAACAAAAATCAACCAAGAATGAGAACCCTTCGGTAATCAAATAATACGCATTACAAAAAAATAACAAAATATTTTTCAGATGCAATAATATCTTACCGAGACGTAATATGCTGAAAACAAACCGCAAAAATTATTTACCGAAGCGTAAATAACATATTTCCATTGTATATCTTTTCATTTTATTTTTAAAAATAAGTATAAATAAAATTTGGAAAAACAAAATTTATTTATATTTTTGCAGTGAAATTATTTAATATCACCTTATGTGATAGAAATGAATTTTATTTAAAACTAATACATGTTTCATTATGAACAAGCGATTCGGTTTTTTGCTGACAGTTATTCTGACATTATTTACTGTCGGTGTTTTCGCACAAAACGATGATCAGTCAGGCGGAGATGCTGCTTGCAACTCCATTAAAATTCCTTATTACACGGGTTTTGAAGACACAGATTCCCAATGTTGGAGTTCTGTAAAAACTTCGGGAGAATATCCTAAAAGTAGCTTCGGCTCCAATGCAGCCAAGACAGGAAGTAATTCTTTGCAATTCAGTAACGGAGATTGTATTGCAGCTCTTGCTAAAATTGAGGACGGAGAGGCTTTGAAGGATTTACGTCTTACATTTTATTACAGATGTTCTGCTAATGTTACTTCATACAAAGGAGTGTTGGAGGTAGGAATTATGACGGATAATACAGATCCGTCAAGTTTCAGGGTAGTTGATACTATTGCTCCACAAACACCTTATTCAGCATGGTCTGACAAAAAGTTTATAAATTTTGACAAAGTGTTTTACAATGAGAGTAAGGATGCCTATATTGCATTCCGTTACACTTCGGCAAGGAGTAATACATTTTGGTATATTGATGATTTGACTGTTGAGAAAATACCTTCATGCGGCGCTGTTGAATTAAAATCTTTACAATTAGTGTCGGCTACCGACAAATCTGCCGTAATTTCTTTTGAAGACAATGATGAAACACACTCACAATGGAATGTTTATTACAAATCAGATGAAGATATTTTATGGCAAATGACAGAAGCCAATTCTGATAAAACTGCAGATTTGGAAGATTTAGAGCCTGCTACAAAATATAATGTTTTCGTATTGACTAATTGCGGTGACGAGAATTTAGCCGTTGATACCTCCGATTTACTTACCTTTACAACAAGTGCAGTTCCTGTTAATGTTGAAGGCGAAGTATTTATTGATTTTTCCCAGGAGCAATACAATACGTCTTTTGCCAATACTTCTAATTCTGTAAATAAATGGGTTATCGGTACGGCAACGGGAACGGAAGAAGATGAACCGACAGCTCTTTATGTATCAAACGATGACGGACAAACGAATAATTATTCCGATGTTTTGACCCATGCTTACTCTGTCTTGCCTTTGGCTTTTGATGATCAAGCCGAACAGACGATAGAATTTGATTATAAAGTAAAAGGAGCTTCTTCAACAGCTTCTTACGGAAGTTTTTCCGTTTATTTGGTACCTGCCGGCATAGAAATTCCTCAAACGGGATATCCGACAGGAGGAATAAGAGTTTTGTATCAAGCGAAACAACAAACCGAATGGACTCATTTTTCATACTCTACCGATGCGTTATCAGGAAGTGTCCAACAATTGGTATTTTATTGGCAGAACAGTTCTTCGTCAGCACAGCACGGAGATCCTGCAGCTGCGATTGACAATTTGAGAATATCTACAACAAATTGTGCAAAACCGAAGAACGTAAGAATTGATGAGGAAAATACTACGCCAAGTTCATTAGCAATTACTTGGGAACAATCGGGTAATGTAGATTCATGGAAGGTATATTACCGTAAAACAGGAACTACGGAATGGGAAAACCCTTTGACATCTTCAGGTACAGATGCCGTTATACCGGGAGTGCAATCAGATTCTTATTATGATGTCAAAGTCACAGCCATTTGCGGACAGAATGAAACTGATGCATTGGAGATAGTAACTGTTCATTCAGGTTGTGACGTAGTTCAACAACTTCCTTATTTAAGAGATTTTGACAACAATAGCTTGGACTGTTGGACTATTATAGATACTGCACACTATTTAAACTGGGATGACACTTATCAAACTTATCCTATAGCAGTTAACGGTTATTTGCGTTTTTATAATGAAAACAGTATGATTGCAACACCTGCATTTGCAGAGGATATTAACAATTTGAGAATTAAATTTGATATTGCTGCATCCAACGCCGCTGCTACGATGACCATAGGAGTTATGGCTGATTTATCCGACAAAGAAACTTTGGAAACCGTTGCGGTATTGACAGATGAGAGCCCTAAACATCAGATAATATCTTTTGCAAATACAGGAATATCGGGCGGAAACAACTACATAGTATTTTTGTTTGAAACAACAAAGACAAGTGTAGGTTGGAGCATAGATAATGTAGAAGTAAGTGCAATACCTGATTGTGCAGGTCCGGACTACAACAGCCTGTCGGTATCCGAAATAGAGGATAATTCTGCAAAAATAAGTTTCACCGATCCTGATATCAATCACGGAAAATGGAATATTTATTATAATGAAGACGGCAGTGAAGATGTTAATGTTGCAGAAACAACCGACAAAGAAACCGTTTTAACACTTAAATCTGCTACTAAATATAATGTATGGGTTAAAACAGTTTGTTCAAACCAAGAAAGTGAAGACTCTACAATCATAGTTTCATTTACGACAAAGAGTTCACCTGTTGCAACAAATTATACTCAAACATTTGAAGACGGAACAGTTGATGACTTCAATTTGATGTCTACCAATGAAAATAAATGGACCATCGGTTCTGCCGTATTTTACGGAGATTCCGAAGAAGGTGCCGAGGGTAAGTCTCTTTATATTTCAGATGATAACGGTGAAAAGAATCACTATACATCGACATATACACGCAGATACTCTTACGCTGCATTGAATGTTAATTTCGGAGAATATCCTGAATATGAACTATCTTTTGATTACAAATCTGCAGGATATTCAGTTTCAGGTACCGGATATTCATGCTTACGTGTATATCTTTTGGACGGAGGTGCTTTGATACCTGAAGATACTTGGCCGGAAGGTGAAATAATCTTGAATGATGCGTACTCAACTGACGGTTGGAAGCATTTCGAGACAAATTTAAACAATATTGCAAATTCAAATAAGCAATTAGTTTTTGTTTGGCAAAGCTATTACCGCTCGGGCGATGCAGCTGCTGTTGACAATATAAAAATAACAGGCAACAGTTGCGCACAGCCTTCACAGTTTAAAGTACAATCAATCGGAGATAACAATGCCGTTTTAAGTTGGCATGAAAACGGGGAAGCAAAACAGTGGACGCTTTATTACAAAAAATCAGACGATACGGATTATACAACAAAGAGCGTTTCGGATACATTGTATACATTGACGGATCTTTCTGCTGAAACAACGTATCAAGTATATGTTGTCGCAGATTGCGGAAATAATATCGCATCCCGTTCTTCACAGGAGATTACTTTCACAACCTTCAAAAGTATGGTTGTTATAGGTGATAACGGATATGCACAAAACTTTGACGAACAATCCAAATTATCAGATGTCGTTATATCATCTTCAGGTGACATCAAATGGGTTATAGGTTCTGCAGCTTATGATTCAATAAAAGGAGACGGACAAAATTCCAATGCAATGTATATTTCCGACGGAGATGATCAGTATCATTATTCAGGAGACGGTTCTGTGTCCGTAGCAGTAATTCCGTTGCAATTCGGAGATAAACCTGAATATCAGATTTCATTTGATTATACAGTAAACGGACACGTTACACCTTCATCTGCAATAGCATATATGGATGTTTATTTAGTGCCTTCATCTGAGCAGGTTGATGCATACTCGGTTCCTAACGGTACGTTATTGTTAAGAGCTTATGATAGACCTTCATGGACTAATTTCAGCTACGGTGTTCAGAATGTAGAGAACCAGAATTATCAATTAGTATTTTATTGGTATGATTCTTATTACAGCTACTATGACTATAATCATCCTGCAGCTGTTGATAATATCAAAATAGAAGGATATACCTGTCCTCGTCCTACGGATTTAACTTTGACAGATATTACTTCGGAATCCGTGAATGTATCATGGAAAAGTAACGGTAATACGGACAAGTGGACATTACGTTACCGTGAAGTACAAGGCACGGAAACAGTTTTGCCTATAACCGATGCTGTAAAGAATGCTGACGGCACCGTGTCATTCTTGTTGGAAAACCTTAAAGCGGGAACAAGATATGCGATCAGTGTGGTAACAAACTGTGCCGTTGATTCCGATCCTTCGGACGAAATAGAATTTGCTACAATCGGTAAACTTATTTCAGAGTTCCCTTACTTCCAAGATTTCGAAGACTCATTACAGAACAATACCGTAACGATGTTCGGAAGAGGCGACAATCAATGGTATATAGGCGATAATGTCGGAGTAAGTAACCAAGAGGATAAGATACATTCATTGTATATATCATACGACAATGGTGAAACAAATAACTATACCTATAAATCTACTTCCGATGCTTATGCGGTAATGAATGTACAATTCGGAGATCAGGCTGAATACAATCTTGAATTTGATTTTTATGCAGGAGGACGTGAAAAGCGTGATAATTTCAATGTTTATCTTATTCCTGCAGGTCAATCCATAGAGGTAGGACAACCTTTGAAAGGCAGAGTTTTGATGGAATTGGTTTACGGTATTAACACTTGGAAACATGTTTCTTACAAATTGGATACTGTATCCAACAGACAATATCAACTTGTATTTTATTGGAAAAATACTAATGATGTTGTGACTTATCCTGCACCTGCTATTGATAATATAAGAATTGAAGGTTCTGATTGTGCATCCGTTTCAAATTTAAGGGCAAATGAAAGAAAGCAGCTTAATGAAATAGGATTGCAATGGAAAGACAATAATGCTACGGTTCCTCAATCATGGACGGTATATTACAGAGAAAAAGACAATGTGTCAACTGAATATAAATCCGTAAGAGTCTTTGACTCATCTTATGTTATTGAGAATTTAGCACCTGGTACAATTTATTCAATCAAAGTCACTGCAAACTGTGATAACGAAAGCGAATCCGTTCCTGTTTATATGGAATCTTCTACAAGATGTACGGCAGTTGAAGATGCTGACGGTTGGTACGAAGCATTCAATATAGATGACTATCCTGAAAACAGAATGATTCCTTTATGCTGGACCAGACTTAAAACAACGGGAAGTGTTGATGCAGGTACAGACAGAGTTGAATATTTCCCAAGCGTCATAACTTACGGTATGACGGGTGTGGACGGAAAACAGACTTCGTTGGAGTTCAGATATTCTGGAACGATAGCAACTCCTGTTTTTGAAACAAATATAGAGGATGTGGCATTGACGTTCTATGCTTGCAAGAGCTCAAATGTCGGTGACATGATGGTGTATGTAGCTTCTGATATGTACGACACAACTTCATGGGAGCCTGTACTTCATATTGATAAATCAATGATCAATACAGTCCAGTCAGCACCGTTTGATTATACCGAATTTACGATACCTTTCAATAATATTATCAATAAAGGTAAAAACAGATGTGTAATCTTTGAATACGTTGATAATACAATATCTTCGTGGTATATAGACCGTTTGAGATTAACCGTATTGACTGACAAACAAAAGGAACAACCGTGTGCAGCCCAAATATCGGAATTATCTATAGACGGAGCTACGGTTATAGACGGAGTTACCGTTGCACCTGAAGAACAAAGTGCTTCAATGTCATGGGAATCTTCCTCACATTCACAAAAATGGGATTATAAGTTGAATCTGAACGGTACGGTAATGTCAACTGTAAGCCGTAATGTAACGTTCCATGATTTAATCCCAGGAACAGCTTATACTGCTTATGTGCGTACTTATTGTTTCGAATTGAATGAAGAAACGGGTGAATACGAAGAAACGGGCGATGTTTCCCCTTGGGATTCCGTCAAGTTTACTACTGCAGGCGAATGTCCATGCTTCTGTCCTGAAGTAACTAATCTTACGGCAGAGACTGTTACGGATAATTCCGTAAAGGTTACATGGTCTTATGACAATACGGAATCTTCAGTTTGGCAGGTAGCTATAAGTGATTTGGACGATGCATCAGCGCTTACATTCATGGATATCTACGAAACATTCGATAAGGAATATGAATTCAAAAATCTTTCAAGTTCAAAAGAATATACTGTATTTGTACGTGCAAAATGTAAATATACGGTATCCGATTGGGCTACACTGAAAATAATGACCGATGCTCCTTATTTGGCACCGGAAGTAACTACTGTAAGCTATTCAGACCTTACTTCGGAATCCATATTGTTAAAGGGTAGAGTTCTTGCTAACTCGGCAACTATTGACAAGAGAGGTTTTCAAGTTAAATTACTTCAGGCAGCTGTTATTAATGCAACTCCGTACGAAGTAACCACCGATGAATTCGAATATTCGGTAACAGGTTTGTTGCCTGAAACGGAATATACGTTCAGAGCATTTGCAACGAATGAAAACGGAACGATGTTCTACGGTGAATGGTTGACCTTTAAGACCGAAAAATACATTCCTGTTGCTCCTACGGTAACTAC
The DNA here is from genome assembly GCA_017633985.1 of Bacteroidales bacterium. Classification (GTDB taxonomy): domain Bacteria; phylum Bacteroidota; class Bacteroidia; order Bacteroidales; family P3; genus Scybalousia_A. Next base: position 954 of record JAGBOF010000034.1, on the reverse strand, counting down.
ATATCCGGTGGAAGATGCCGATATTGATTCAACATCCGTAACATTGAAGGGTGAAGTTATTTTAGGCGATGAAGCTGTTGATACGATGGGATTTATTTACAGAGCGGAAGGTTCTGCAAGAATAGATACGGTATTTACGGATGACGTTCAAATGTCGGTAACCGTAACGGATTTGATTCCTGCAAGAAACTATACGTTCTACGCATTTGCAATCACGGCAACGTATAACGGCACGGGAATGATAAAAGGCGAAACTCTTACATTTACTACAAAAGAAGGTGAGAAAATTTATCCTGTTGTCATAACCGAGGATGCATCTTCAGTAGAAATCAACTCTGTGACATTAAACGGTTCTTTTGAAGAAGGCAATGTGGAAATAACTTCTTACGGTTTTGTTTACAAGTCTGACGGAGAAGAAACGGATGTAACCGCTACCGTATCCGAAGAAGACAAAACTTTCACTGTGGATATTACAGGTTTGACTGCCGAGACACAATACACGTTCTATGCTTATGTTAAGGCAGGCGGTAATATTATTGCGGGTGAGGAAAAAACATTCACCACTTTGGCTGAACCTATTGTTGAGACAGATCCTGTTGTACGTACTGCTGATGCATCGGGTATTGATTCAGTTAAAGCTACGTTGAACGCAACGGTAACAGTTACAGAGACTACGAAGGCAGTCGTATCTTCGGGCTTCATGTACAGAAAAGCTACCGACAGCGAATACACAACCGTTGAAGCTGCAATCAATAACGGCATGATGAACTACGAACTTACAGGCTTGACACCTGATACCGAATATCAGTTTGCAGGCTTTGTAAACACTGCTGACGGACATTTGATGGGTGACATCAAGACGTTCAAGACGTTGGCAACATCGGGCTTGGCAGAGATAGCAAACATGATGTTGATAAGCACATATCCTAACCCTACGACAAGCGATGCAACCTT
>JAGBOF010000033.1 GCA_017633985.1 Bacteroidales bacterium | reverse complement strand
TACAAACTTAAAACAGTAACCTTAGGCCTGGCTCTGGATTCTATCGCTGATGCGTACGGTCATAAAGCTTTTAGTGGCTCTAACAATATAGAAACCCTGTATTATAACCCTAAAAACATTAAATACTATGGCAGTGCTTTCAGCAACAGATCCAAACTTAAGACTGTCATCATCGGTGACAGTGTGCAAACATTGCCAAGCAACTTTATAAGCGGTTGCACTGCTATTGATTCTATCGCATCCTATGCAAAGGTTGCGCCGACGGCGCAGAGTAATAGTTTCAGTCAAGTGAAGAAAGATATTCCTGTGATGGTTCCTTGTGGCAGTCAGGACAGTTACAAATCCGCCAACTATTGGAAAGAATTTACTAATATCCAAACGAAAACATACGACACTTCCGTAACGATGTCTTTATGTTACGGCGAAACTTTTAACAGCCGCACGGCAATGCAAAGCGGTGTCTTTGTAGACACATTACAAAGCACAGACGGTTGTGATAGTATTGTTACAATAAACTTAACCGTCTTCCCAATTTATGATACTGCCATCTATGTAACTACAATTGTGGACGAAAAGGGCGAGGATTATTATGATACTGTTGTCAACAATCTTCAGACCATTAACGGCTGTGACTCTGTAGTAACGACAATCACTTTCTACGATTATGACAACAGTATTGACACAATATATAATAACCTTACGGCAGCCATTTGCCAAGGCGAAACATATTCATTTAATAATAATGAACTGAATGCGGCTGGCGTTTATACGCAAACGGTAAATGTTAACAAATACCGCGACAGTATAATCACCTTAACGCTGACCGTTAATCCGATTTATGATACCGTTATATCGGCAACGATTTGCAAAGGACAGACATATAGCAATAACGGATTCAATACGAATGATGCGGGAACACATACGCTGAACTTGCAAACGATTAACGGTTGCGACAGCACGGTTACGTTAAATCTTAATGTTGTTGACGGATATGACACAACTATAACGGCGGAAATCTGCTCAGGTGAATCGTTCGGCGAAAACAGTTACGGCATTTATATCAAAAATCTTGTCTCTTCGGACGGTTGCGACAGCGTTGTAAGGGTTAATCTTGTTGCAAAACAGTATACGGGTGACGTTGACACGGTTCATATCCACGATACCGTAACAGTGACACAACTTGACACGGTAATATTACACGATACCATCACCAACGAGATAACAAAATTTGACACGGTAACACTACATGACACTATCGAAACAACACTTTACGACACGGTAACGTTGTTTGATACCATTGAAACAACGCTTTACGATACTGTAACGCTTCATGACACAATCGAAACAACACTTTACGATACGGTAACGCTACATGACACTATCGAGACAACGCTTTACGATACGGTGACACTGCATGACACAATCGAGACAACACTTTACGACACGGTAACATTGTTTGATACAATCGAGACAACGCTATACGACACCGTTACGCTGTTTGATACTATCACAGTAACACAAACTGTTCACGACACAGTAAACACCGTCGATACCTTAACTGTTACTGAATACGACACCGTCACTTTAATCGATACAATTACCTTAACGCAGATTGATACAGTTACCGTAACAGACACAATCACCTTAACGCAAATTGACACTGTCACAGTAACAGACACTATCACCTTAATATTGCATGATACCGTTAATACAATAGATACTGTTTATCTTCATGACACAATAACACCGTGCGGAGTGACAAGGACATATATTTATGCGGAAATAAATGCAGGTGAAACCTACAACGGTTACGGTTTTACGGAATCGGATGCAGGTGAATATACACTAAATTTGCAAACCGATGACGGATGCGATAGTATTGTTACTTTAATACTACAGGTTACTGCAGGTATTGAGGAGATTAATTCAGAACGAATCATCAGTATTTATCCGAATCCTGCGCACGACAGAGTAACTATTCATGCTGACGGCGACATTAAGATAATTGACAACAAGGGACAGGTTGTTAGAGAAATTAAGAACGTTAAAGGCATTAAAGATATCAATGTTAACGATTTTGAGGCGGGAGTTTACTACATCAATGTAGGAAAATTCACGCAGCCGTTGATAATTGAATAATAGCAAAGCTGCAGAAGCAAATGATATTACAAGAAAACAATAAAAAAGTTTGGCGGTAATAAAAAATTTTGTAATTTTGCACTTGTAAGAACAATATCAGGCAGAGCCACGATGTGCGGAACGGTGGCATGGTTTCTAAACTATGATGAGAAGTTCGACCCTTTCGCTTGATATTGTTCTTATAATTTTATATACTTCCGCAATTTAAACTCCGTTCCGTCTATCTTTGTCGCAGTGATAAAATTCACAATCTTACTTTGTTCTCCTTTTATCTTGAATTTATAATTAGGGTGTATAATGAATTTGCTTTTCATATCAGTATAAATAAAATTTTCTCCGTCATAATACATTTGCATTTGCAGTCTGCTGACAGGAAAATCTATTAACTCTTGATCATCTACGGCAATTCCCTTTTTTACTTTTGAATCTCTGACGGAATGAGCAATAGCGTGAGAAGTCATGTATATCTCATCACTTGCCAATGTGATATGGTTGTTTTGCGCAAAGGTTTTCATCCGCTGTTCCACCGTTCCTATACAAAAGGCGGAATTTTGGAAAACCCTTGCTTATGAATATCATCCAATACCTGTTTTATCTTATCTTGAGGTGTTATCTCCATTATGCAGTATCCGTAAGACGTCTTCCGTATTTATTGCCGTGAAATCAGGAATTATCATCTCGGCTTTGCCTTCCAATTCACTGACAGGATATGTCGTACAAAGAGCAATAACTTTCATTGACGCATTCGTTGCAGATGCTATACCGGCTAAAGAATCTTCGAAAACAATACAATCTTTCGGCAATACGCCGCAAAGTTCCGCTCCTTTCAAATAACAATCAGGCGCAGGCTTGGAATGCTCGATATCATCAGCGGTAACCATCAAAGGAAAATAACGTTTAATCTCCGGACGCTGATTAAATACTCTTTGCATCTTATCCTGCTTGGACGAAGTAACAAGGCATATCTTAATATTTTGTTCATGTACAGACTCAATAAAACTCTCCACACCCGCAATATAAGGAAAAGTCATGCGCTTTTCCATCAGCTTTATGTCCTGTTGTATTAATTGCTGTACATTCTTGTCAGGGAAAAACTCCGCAAATATATCATTTAGTCCGTGACCTTTTATTTTCATTTCCAAATGTTCCACATCAGGTCGGTATTTCCTGCCCTCCTCACTCCAAAACTCCGAATAAAAATGCTCCGTATCAAACACAACACCGTCCAAGTCAAACAATACGGCAATATCTTTTATCTCTTGATTCATTTCTTTGAGTTGTCAATATTATTTTACCAATTATTTAAGCATCTGTTTTACTTCCTTATCCGTTCGGATATAATCATCGAATGAACAATCCTTAACAAAAGGAAATGTTTCCATTGCATTATGTATTATTTCAGGAATCTGAAGAAAAGAAATCTCCTGTTTAAGAAATTTGTTTACTGCCGCTTCGTTAGCCGCATTCATTATACACGGCATGTTTCCCCCTTTCTCTATCGCTTTGTAAGCAAAAGTCAGACAAGGAAAAGTTTGTGTATCGGGTTTTTCAAATGTCAGGGACGTTATATCAAATATATTCATTGCAAGCTGCGGTGTCAAAAGCCGCGACGGGTAAGACAAAGCATACATTATAGGTAAGCGCATATCTGGACGTGACAACTGTGCCTTAATACTTCCGTCTTCAAACTCAACCATCGAATGTATTATACTTTGAGGATGAACAACCGCCGTAATCTGTTTTGCATCCACTCCGAACAACCATTTGGCTTCAATAACCTCCAATCCCTTATTCATAAGCGTTGCCGAATCCACGGTAACCTTTGCACCCATTGTCCAATTAGGATTTTGCAGCGCATCCTTAACAGAAATACTCTTAAGTTCCTCTTTCTTTTTTCCTCTGAATGCCCCGCCCGAAGCCGTAAGAAGTATATTCTTTATTTTGTTCTGCCATTCCCCCTGAATACATTGGAATATTGCCGAATGTTCGCTGTCTACAGGCAGAATGGGCACATTGTTTTCCGCAGCAAGACGGGTTATCAATTCCCCCGCAACGACCATCGTTTCTTTGTTTGCCAATGCTATAGGCTTCTTTGCCTTGATTGCCGCAACCGTAGGCAATAATCCTGCAAAACCAACCAATGCCGTAAGGACAATATCAACGCTTGAGAACGTAACCACTTCCTCTATTGCTTCACTGCCCGCAAACACCTTTATACCGTCATCAAACAATGCTTCCTTTACATATAAGAATTTCGTCTTATCTGCAATAACCACGGCATTAGGAAGAAACTCTTTGGCCTGCGCTATTAACAAATCGGCGTTTGTGCCCGCCGTCAAAATTTCAGCCTCAAACAAATCTTTGTGCATCCGTATTATATCCAAAGTTTGTGTCCCTATCGAACCGGTAGAACCTAATATTGCAATTCTTTTCTTGTTATCTTCCATATATTAAGATTTGTTTATAAGGTTTTTTTGTGTTATAGATTTTTCAAATACCGATATACTTTTCATAATTCATTATACCGTTTACGTGCCTGCTGAATATACAATGAAGACGGATAATCCAATATTATTTTTTCATAATATTGTTTGGCTTTATCCTTATCCTTAAACTGTTCTTCACTCAAGCCTGCCAATAACATTATAGCATCGTCAGCCGTCAAATCATAAGGATATTTCATTATTATATCTTCCAAATATTGTTCAGCCTGCTTGAATTGTTCTTCCTTTATTGCAATCTCCGCCCGTTTGTATAGTATCTCGTCAAACAGCGGATGCGTTACATACCAGTTATCAATAGAATCCAGATAAGTCTTCGCCTCTTGCACTTTATTCTGATACAAACAAAAATCCGCTTTGGAGAACCAAGCCAATCCTTTGTATGTGCTGTCATCATCCATATTTTCTTTAATAAGCAATGAATACTCCATGGCATCGTTGGCTATCAGTTTGGTCGTTGAAGAGCGCAAAGCGTCAAACTGCGACAATGCCCAATCAAAATCACCTGTATAATAAGACAACATGGCATTGCGGAATTTTGCCTCGAAACCTATAACCTCGTTCTTAAAATCTTTATCCACCTGTGAATAAGTAAGCGAAGCCTCCCAGATATCTCCGTTTATCAAATATATATCCGCTCTTGTTAATTTGCACTGTGCTTTCATGCGGTTATCCACCTGCTTCATATTAATTATACTGTCTAACAAATCAACAGCCTGCTGCGGTTTCTGAAGACGGTATGCCAAAATATCTGCATACTGCTGCATTATTGCCGCCGTCTTAGCTGTATATCCCTGCAATGCGAAAACCTGCTCATACTCCTTATCCAAAGCATTTATTTCCTTATCCGTAGGATGAATCTTCTGTATAAACTGATTGTACAAACAAGTCAATCGATCCTGGGAGACAGAAAAAGCCAGTTCTTCTTCGGGTTTTTGCTTCAATATATAGTCGTAAGCCTCCAAACTGTATTTGTATTGACCCGCATTTTGCGTATTGCGGGCAAAATCAATAAGGGTTTCGAAATTTTGTTGTTTAAAACGTTTATTTATTGCCTTTGCCTGAATGAATGCCGACGGATAATCTTTCTTTTGCATCAACAACCAATAATACAAAAGCGAATACTGCACGTTGTCAGGTTGCTTTTTAACCCTCTCAAGCACCGTTTGGCTTATGGTTTCGTACAGTTTGGCGTCCTTATCTCTGTTAAAAAGATTGTTTATATTGACTTCAATCTGATTAAGTGCCAAAGGATTCTTATCCAGCAAAATCAGATACTCACGGGCTATGCCTTCGTTGTCTCCGAGTAGCTGGTAAATGTACGTAATCTCGTAAGTATACTTGGTATCATCCTTAAGAAGTTCCCTGCCGCGTATATAAGTTTTGGCAGCCCATTCATAATTGCGTAAAGAAGTGAAATAATTTGCCGTTTGCACTATCTTGGAATTGTCAGCAGTCAATTTCTTCAAAACACTTTCGTACTGCTTCTCCCCTTTCGCTTTATCATTATTATTAATATAAAAATTACCCAAATCTATTGCGTAACGGTAATTATCTGCATTCTTTTTGACTGCCTTTTTTATCAACTTCTCCTGCTTTTTGGCGTCTTTAAGTTCGTTATATGCCGAAATAAGCAATCTGTAATATTCATCTCTGAACTGTTTGTCTATGATACCCTCCAAAAGTGCCGCCGCCTCACTAAACTGTTCCTGTTGCATGTACTGTTTAGCCAATTCATAATCCGTTTGCAACTGATTGTCCTTCGGGTTTTGCGGATAAACATAGCCAAAGGTCAGCACAAAAAACATTAACAACAAAATATTCTTTATTTTTATCTTATCCATGCCGTTTTTCCTCAATTTATAACTTGCAACAAGCACCTTATTTTATTAAATTGCAAAGATACGATTAAATTGCGTAATATCGGATTTCTACTATCAAAAACATACTGATTTTTTTGCCTTTCTTTTCAAAAATAACGGCTGAAAGGAGCCTTCTTAACTCAATAGAAAACAGCAATATATAATACCATTGAAAAAACAAGCCGTAAAAAAATATTAAAACGGCGTTTTAAAAAATTAATCAGGCGTTTTATTTTACTGAAACGCCTGATTATTTTGACGCAAAATTCATGCACGGAAAAATTACTGCCAAATAATAAAATTATCGGGTGCAACAGATGAATTTTGTATGATCTTTATGTTAGGATTTGCTTGCTTTAACCACCGTAAATTAGAAGAATTATAACCGACGGCATAATTTACATCTTTAGGATTAACGGTTATTGTCTTTATATCACGTATTGCCAAATCACGGCTGCGTAAAAAATCCTCAAACCTTTCTTTCCACAAAGCCGTCAGCACCAACTCGAAAAAAGATACATGAAACGGCCCCGCAATATAACCTCCGCCGCTGATAAGACTCTCCGACGGGTGAAGGCCTACGCGTAAGACAGTAATATCAGCCGCAGTAAATATTTTATAAATCTCCTTTGACCAAATAACTGCATCGTCTATTGTCAGAGGTTCATATATCCCTTGGCGGTAAAGTCTTTCCAATGGCGTACGGCCTATAACCAATGTAGGATATATACGTGTGGACGAAGCTCCGAGGGACACTATCGTACGGGCTGTTGCAATACTTTTGTCCAATGTATCTTCGGGTAAGCCAATCATCATTTGCAAACCGAGATTGAACCCGTAGGATTTAATCATATTAGATGCCTTTATAATATCCTCACGCGTGTGTCCGCGTTCTGATACTTGTAAAACTCTGTCATCAAGACTTTGGGCTCCCAATTCGATATCCGTTACATTATATTGCTTTAACAAATCAAGGATTTGGGTATTGATGTAATCGGGACGTGTAGACAGACGCACGGATTGTATTTTGCCTGCCTCTATATACGGTTTTACGGCTTGGAGATAACCGATTTGGCTGTCAATATCAAGCCCTGTAAAAGTACCGCCGAAAAAAGCCACTTGTATAAGTGAGCCTTTTTCAGCAGTTGATAAATATAATTCTATTGTTTGTTTTACTTCTTGCAGTGAAGGTGCATTATTTTGTCCGCTTATATACCTTTGGTTGCAGTATATGCACTGATGGGGACAGGCTTTCTGCGGTATAAATACAGGAATATTATAATGCCTCTTTCCTTTTGCTTTCAACGGTTATCCGCTTTTATTTAGATTTATTTCTTCTGAACAATCCGCCTTTTTTCTCCTTATCCGAAGAATGCGAAGAGCCCTCCGAAGACGATTTCTTCTTACGTTTTAAATCTGAGGTCTCATCTTCGAAGTATCCGTAAGAATATTCTTTCAAATAATCGCCGTAGCCATAACCGTAACCGTAACTTCCGCCTTTGCCATAACCGCCGTAACCGTAGCTCTTGCCGTAGCCACCATAGCCATAACCATAGCCGTAGCTTCCGTAACCGTAACCCTTACCGTATCCGTACTTCTGCATAACGGTTTTTATTCCGTTAAGGATAAATTTAACCTTAACACCGCTTCTTTGCTCCATCTCGGTAAGTGCAACGTTTAATATACCGGAAGAAGTTACACCTAAACGGACAACGAACAATGAGATATCGGCTTCTTTTGCCAAAGTTTGTGCGTCAGCAATCAAATTGACAGGCGGAGTATCCAATATAACATAGTCATAACGTTTTCTCAATTCCTTAATCAAATCCTTATTCTTTTGGGAATCCACTATTTCCGAAGGATTAGGAGGAACAGGTCCGACACAAAGCACATCCAGATTGTCAAATTCAGAATGCTGAACGGATTCGTCTATCGTCGTCTGACCGATATAGTAAGTACTGACACCCACTGCACTATTCAGATTTAACATCTTGTGCAAACGCGGTTTTCTCAAGTCGTATTCAACTAACAAAGTCTTGTTTCCCGTTATTGAGAATACCGAAGAAATATTGAATGATGTTAATGATTTTCCTTCTCCCGGCATGGAAGATGTTACCAAAATAACATTACCGCCGTCGGTCTTAACATCATTGAATACATACTTAATATTAGTACGTATTGTTCTGTAAGCCTCCGTTATTTGCGAACGCGGCTTATCAAAAACTATCATTCTGTTATACTCTTTAGGGAATTCAGGAATGTATCCCAATACAGGATTATCCGAAATCTTTGTCAAATCGTCTTTACTGTCTACCGTATCTTTGGTTATATAACGTACAAATACATACAATCCAGGTATTAACAATCCCAATAAGAATGCTATTAAATAATTTAACGAACTCTTCGGCGAAACTTTTATTCCTGTCAAGGCCTTATCAATCACTTTATGGTCAGGAAGTGCAGCATTCTTTGCAATTTCAGCTTCCGAACGTTTCTGATAAAGGAACGTATATATTTGATCATTGAACTTAAATTGACGTTCAATGTTAATCATATTTCTTTCCGTTGTAGGCAATTTGTCTATCTGCACCTGTAATGCATTCTGCTGTCTTTGCAATTCACGCATATTAATATCAGATACATTCTTCAAGTTCTTCAAACTCTCTGCAATTTGCTTACGTATAGTTTCTATCTTTATTTGAAGTTCTTTTGTTTTCGGGTTCTTTTCAGTTCTTTTCTCAACTGCCGTTTTGTGCTCTATAATTGCCGAAGACAAACTTGTTATCAAGTTATTCAACACAGGATCCGTCACTCCCATTGCCGCAGGAGATGCCACACCTTCGTCTATATCGGATTTATCCAAATATTCAGTTAAATAAACATAATACTGTTGTCTTGTGTATTCTTCGGCACGTTTAGTCTGCAAATCATTGGTTCTGTTATACAGATATTGTCCGTCATTAGTCAAATTAAGAGTATTGCTTGAATGTTGGAACGATTCTTTTCTTGCTTCTGCCCTTGAAAGAGAATCGCCTATTGAACTGATTTGCGAATTAACGAAATTGATGGTTGCAACATTCAAATAATTCTTTTCTTCAAATGTCTGATCAATGTAAATCTTACAAAGCATGTTTACAAAATCAACTGCTTTTTTCTGATTAGGATGGCGGAACTTTATAGTAACGATAGATGCTTCCTTATTAATAAGGTCTATTTTTGTAGAATTAAACACTTCTGCCAAAGCATCAAAGTCATTAATTGAAAATGCATAATCTATTTTTGAAAGGTTTTTGTTCCACGGTTGTTTAAGTTTAATCTTAAAACGCATACCGTCTTTATCATACCATTGACCGTAAGCTAACTTAACGTCATCACGTGCAGGAACACTTACTTTTTCTTCTAATAATACGTCATCAACATAATCGTATACAGGAACGCCCAACTTGGAAGAATAAGAAATGCGGCACGAAGTAGGAGAATCCAAAACGACTCTTATCATAACACCTGTCGGCTGTGTCTCCTGATTAGGATCAAGTACCACTTCAAACGGATTCTCTTTATAAATATCCACATTTCTGAAATTAATCTTCTCGTAGTAATCGCAATACAATTCCATTGCTTTTACAGTACGCTTTGTCATCGTGAATGACTGAATGGTTCCTATGGCATTTTGAAAATCCTGACCATTGTTCCCGCGCATAATAGTACCCATATCAATGTTATTAAGCACATCGTTATTCGGCTTAATCATCAATGATGTGGTAGCTTCATATTTAGGAGTTGCGTACCTGTTTACCAAGAACGCAACAATCAATGCTAAAATGACTGCTATAACGAAATAGTACCACTTGTCTAAAATCTTAAACCAAAGTTCGGCCAGATTTATTTGATTTTCCTTTTGATCCTGTTGTTGAACAGGTACATTATATTGATTATTATTAGCATCCATTTTCAATCAGACTATTTTTTATTTAAATTATGTATAGTTAAAACCAATGTTGCGAATGCAGTAAGTATTGACGCTATCGAACCTATCGTAGACAACGGACGGTTTACTGCAGTAAGAGTTTTGGTGTTTTTATTCGGTTCAACGTAAACTATATCTCCGGGACGTAAATAGTAATGCGGATCCCTTAATACCGAAGTCTTTCTTATATCCAATGTATACACCAAATCTTCATTTGCATTCTTTCTTACAACCCTTACTTTCGAACGGTTGCCGTCGTATGTCAAATCGCCTGCCGTTATCAATGCGTCAAACACATTGACACTCGGTTGGTAGAATGTATAGATTCCCGGACGGTTTACCTCTCCTGTAACCTTTATTTTGAAGGTTACCATACGGCAGGTAACAATAACGCCCTTGGAATATTCTTCCGCTTTCTTACGTATTGCTTCCGAAGCCTGGTCTATCGTCATTCCCAAAACACTGACTTCTCCTATAACGGGCAATGATATATTTCCTTTATCATCCACTTCGTACGAATTAAAATAAATACCTGTTTCAGAAGTCTGTGCATAATTGTTATTATTTGTACTTGCTCCCGAGAACAGTCTGGTTGCTTCTTCGTCTACCGTAGAAACTATCTGCACGTACAACATGTCATGATGCTGAAGTTTGTATTCAGGAGAAGCATTGCTTTGTCCGTCAGGATAAGTATATACCTGTTCATCGGGAACCTTCCCGTCCAATTCATCATTTTGAAAATACACCAAATTCTTTTGGGATGTACACGATGCCAGCATTAATACAACTACTGACAATACACTGCATAATTTTACAATTTTCTTCATTCTATACATAATTTGAAAGTGCAAAGATACAAAATTCTGATTTATTTTCACCATTTTATCATATTTTTTTCCCGAAAAGTGTCGCAGAAGTACAATTTTCTATGATAACATTAATATAATCCCCTTTCTTATTATCCTGTTTATCAAATATTACGACCTTATTTTGAGATGTTCTTCCGAAATATTTCGTCTTATCTCTTTTACTTTCTCCCTCAACCAAAACCTCAAATATCTTACCTATATCCTTTTGATTACTTTCAAGGGAAAGTTCTCTCTGCAAATCTATTATCTCCTGCAGTCTGCGTACTTTTTCCTTTTCTTCAATGTCGTCTTCAAACCTTTTATGGGCAACAGTACCGGGACGGTCGGAATATTTAAACATATAAGCCGAATCATATCTGACTTTACGGAAAATTTCCAGCGTCCTGTTATGATCCTCCAATGTTTCACCGCAAAATCCCGCTATAACGTCGGTACTTATCGCACAGTCGGGGATTTTTTTTCTTATCAAATCTATTTTTTGTAAATATTGCTCCGAAGTATACTTCCTGTTCATCTTTGCAAGCATTGCATCACTGCCAGATTGTACGGGAAGATGGATGTATTTACATATATTATTATATGAAGCAACCGCATCAACCAATTCCTCACTCAAATCCTTGGGATGGGATGTCGCAAAACGCACGCGCAACAAAGGATTAATCTTTGCGACCCTTATTAACAGCTCCGCAAAACGCACATCTTTTCCGTCTTCGTTATAAATATAGGAATTAACGTTCTGACCGAGCAAAGTAATATCCCTGTAACCTTCGTCAAACAATTTCTTTGCTTGAGCAATTACGCTTTCGGGCGAACGGGAACGCTCCTTACCGCGGGTATAAGGCACAACGCAATAAGTGCAGAAGTTTTCGCATCCGCGCATAACCGAAATAAATGCAGAAATCCCGTCACTGTTCAATTCAACGGGAATAATATCCTCATAAGTTTCCTCTTTGGAAAGTTCGGTATCTATGCCGCCGTTAAGGTCTATCAATTCATGGATACGTCTGTAAGAATCTGGTCCGCAAACTATCTCCGCCTTATCTTCGTTAATCAAACTGTCTTTCAATCTCTCTGCCATACAACCTATAATTCCTATCTTAAGCAAAGGATTTTTCTTTTTAAGACTTTGCAAATCGTGGACACGGTTGTGTATTCTCTTTTCAGCATTATCCCTTACCGCACAGGTATTGATAAGTATCACATCGGCATCATCCTGGTTATTGACAAGCGAATAACCGTTTTCAACAAGCACTTTACCCACTATACCGCTGTCGGCTTGATTCATCTGACAGCCGTAAGTCTCTATATAAACGTTTTTCATCCGCATAAAATTTTTGCAAAATTACGAAATAAAAACATGCACTCCAAATTTGGAAAATTAAAACGCCTTTTCAGTAAAATAAAACGCTGTTTTAATTTTTTTAAACGCCGTTTTAATTTCACAATAAGCCTTAAAAATTTTATCAATTATTATTCTCTTCTAAAATCTGATCAACTACTTGTTTTACACCGACTGACGCTTTCTGCTCGATAAAGGTTATTCCACTTAAATCTGCATCAGGACGTTTGGGATCGACAAGATATTTTTTGCAATCCTTGGGTGCATAGTGTATCAAGCCCGCTGCAGGATATACAACCAAGCTTGTACCTATTATAATAAGTATATCCGCCTTCTGAACCGCTTCAACAGCGGGTTCAAGCATAGGAACGGATTCTCCGAACCACACGATAAAAGGCCGTAACATCTCTCCGTTTTTATCAACATCCATAGGCGTTATGTCATGGTAGCCTACATCGTAAATTTCACTCTTATCGCTGACGCTGCATGCCTTTGTCAGTTCTCCGTGAAGGTGTATTATTTTTTTGCTTCCCGCTCTTTCGTGCAGATCGTCCACATTCTGTGTAATGACAGTTACATTGAATTTGTCTTCAAGGCGGACTAATTGTTTATGACCCTCATTTGGCAGGGTTGTTGTCAGCTGGCGTCGGCGCGCGTTGTAGAATTTCGTTACCAATTCGCTGTCTTTTTCAAACGAATCATAATTGGCGACATCTTCTATGCGGTAGTTTTCCCATAAACCGTCGGAATCCCTGAATGTCTTTATGCCGCTTTCTGCCGAAATGCCCGCTCCCGTCAATACTACTACGTTCTTTTTCATTATTATTTTGATTCTTTTATAATACTCTCGCTTATTATGTCATAAATACTTTTTTCCGTTTCGTTAAGACGCTGTTTGTGTTGCTCCATTATCGAGGTTTCTCTGCGGAATGCAGGTCCTGTCTGAATATCAAAAGGATTGTTTGCCTTGGCAGCCTGAACGGTTCTGTCCATCAGCGGAAACAAAACTTCAAACGGTACGTTCTCTTTATCCAATATACGCTTGGCTATACCGAAAAGATGATTGGGGAAATTATTTGCAAATACCGCCGCAAGATGAAGCGTTTTTCTTTGGTTGTCATCCAATGTGTAATGAATGTCAGAGAGTTTTTTTGCAATATTTTCCAATTTCAATGCACTTTTTCCGTTATTTGCCCATGTGCAAAGGGGAACCGAAGAAAAATCTACCGCAATTCCTTTTTTCAAAGTCTGCAAAGGATAAAACGATCCGTAATTTCCGCTTATTTTCTTCAGACAATCCGTAGACACATAGCCGCTTGTGTGAACTAATATCTGATTTTGGGTACCTAACATCGGATATCGGGCTTGCAGATTGTTGCAAACTTGTTCTATTGCTCCGTCTTTGACGGCTATAATGATTAAATCCGACTGCAAATCTTCGCTTTGAAACGGCAAACGGGAAGAAACCGTCTTTACTTTTACGCCTTTTTCACTCATTATATTATAATAATGGGTTGCCACGTTGCCTTGTCCTATTATTGTTACGGTTTGTATTTCCATAATATCCGTACGCTGTTGTGAAATGATATTTGTAAAGCCTAAAATGCTGCAGAAATAAAATTTTTCTTTTGTCTGCGGTTATATAACTTGATTAAATTTTTGCAAAAATACGGATTTTCTTCGTAATTTTGCAAAACAGTATTGAAAATAATCTATTTATGGCAACATTACGTAAACCTGATTGGTTAAAGATATCTTTGGAAACGGGAGAGCATTACACCGAGGTAAAGAAAACGGTGGAGATGAATAAATTACACACGATTTGTTCGTCGGGACATTGTCCCAACGCCTCAAAGTGCTGGGGTATGGGAACGGCGACATTTATGATTGCAGGCGATATATGTACACGTTCGTGTAAATTCTGCGCCACAATGACGGGACGGCCTTTACCGCTTGATAATAACGAACCAGCAAAGGTGGCACAAAGTGTAAAACTGATGAAACTGCGTCATTGCGTTATAACTTCGGTAGACAGGGACGATTTACCTGATAAGGGGGCAGAGCATTGGCGTAAAACGGTGGAGGCTATACGAAAAGAGAATCCGAATACAACAATTGAGATACTGACTCCCGATTTTGACGGCAGGGAAGAACTTATTGACACGGTACTTTCCGCGAAACCCGATGTGTTTTCACATAATATGGAAACGGTAAAACGTTTGAGTGACGCCACACGCTCCCGTGCCAAATACGATGTAAGTTTGAAAACTTTGCAATACGCAGCCGGTAAAGGCTTTATAACAAAGACGGGAATAATGGTCGGATTGGGCGAAACTTATGACGAAGTTATTGAAATAATGCGTGACGTACGCAGCGTAGGTGTGCAGTTGTTTACCATAGGACAATATCTCCAGCCTACGAAAAAGCATTTGGACGTTGCCGAATATGTAACTCCCGAAACTTTTGCCAAATATAAAGAAGAAGGAATGCAGATGGGATTTAAGAATGTGGAAAGCGGTCCTTTGGTACGTTCGTCTTATATGGCCGAGAAAGCATTCATTGAAGCGGGGTTGAATAAACAGACAAAATAAAGGGCAAAACGGGCAAATAAACCTCGGTTTTTAACATACACAATATCAATACATTACATTAGGTCTGCATTTTGCCGAAATAATCAGGCTTAAAAATTTATTAATACGGCGTTTTATTTTATTAATCAGGCTGATTAATTTTTTAAAACGCCGTCTTTTTTTAGCGGGACATTTCAGCGGTCTTTCAAAAAGCAAAAACTGCACAAAAATTTGCCGTAAAAACGGATTAAAATGGACATTGATTAATTTATTTCATTAAGCCCAAACGCCAAAAGGGACTGTTATTCCGCATTTGAAGCAATTTTTAACCGCAGATTAATTTTTCAATGTCAAAAAGATGTCGTAATTTTGCATGTTTATTAGTTCTTAAGGCTATGAATTATAACAACAATCAAATATACAGGGCAGGGCTTGACATAGGTTCCACAACAGCCAAAACGGTTGTCATGGACAGTGCGGGCAATATAGTTTATTCTACATACAGACGTCACAATGCCGACATAAAAGGCACGGTTAAAGAAATCTTTAAAGAAATCCGTGAAAAAACGGGCAACATCAGTGTCGCAATTACTCTTTCGGGTTCGGCGGCTATGGGTTTGGCGGAAAGATGTTCGCTTTACTTTATTCAGGAAGTGGTAGCCCTTAATAATTTTGCGAAAAACATTTCAAAGGATTTACATACTATCATAGACATAGGCGGAGAGGATGCAAAGATAATATTCTTGGAGGCGGACGCTTTGCCTGATATGCGTATGAACGGCAACTGTGCAGGCGGTACAGGGGCATTTATTGACCAGATGGGCGTAATTCTAGGAATGAGCATACAGGAAATGGACGCAGCGGCACAAAAAAGTACGCATCTGTACCCTATTGCTTCGCGTTGCGGGGTGTTCAGTAAGACGGATGTGCAGAACCTTGCTGCCAAAAACGTACCTAAAGAAGATATTTGCGCAAGTATATTCCACGCCATAGCGGTTCAGGTTGTAAGTGCATTGTCACGCGGAAAAGAAATAAAGGAAAAAATCCTTTTGGCGGGAGGTCCTTTGACTTTTATAACGTCTTTGCGTAACGCTTTCTTTGAATATTTGAATATTACGGAAGATTCTTTAATTAAAGTCAAAGATAATAATTTGCTTGTTGCAATGGGTTGTCTTTATAACAAGAATGCCGAAGTTCTTACATTGGATGAAATTGAGCAAAAGATAATTAACGAAGACAATTCCAAGGTTATAACAAACGAAAAGAATCTTCAGCAACTTTTTTCTTCCATTGAAGAGTATCAGGCATGGAAACAAGACAAAGAAACGTTAGGCAATAATAACAAACCGATAAAAGATTACAGCGGAAAAGCATATCTGGGTATTGATTCGGGAAGTACGACAACTAAAATAGTACTTACGGATGACGAGGAGCATATTCTGTTTAAATATTACGCAAAAAATAACGGCAATCCGATAAATGCGGTTATTTTAGGGCTAAAACAATTGAAAGAAACCTTACAAAAAGAAAACGCAAAGCCCGTTATCTGCGGCGGTTGCTCAACAGGTTACGGCGAAGACTTGATTAAAGCCGCTTTTTCGTTTGATTCTTCCATTGTGGAGACTATTGCGCACTATAAAGCCGCAAAAAAAATCCTTCCTTCGGTGGATTTCATCCTTGATATAGGCGGTCAGGACATGAAAGCTATGTATATAGAGGGCGGAGTGCTCAACAGAATAGAGTTAAACGAAGCTTGCTCCTCGGGATGCGGCACTTTCATAGACACATTTGCCACGGGCTTGGGTTATAAGATAGAAGATTTTGCATACAAAGCCTTATTTGCCGAAAATCCTTGCGATTTGGGAACACGTTGTACGGTCTTTATGAACTCAAAAGTAAAACAGTTTTTGCGTGAAGGCAGAACGGTTGCCGATATTTCCTCGGGATTGTCTTATTCAGTGGTAAGAAACTGTTTGTATAAGGTTTTGAAATTGGAAGGTAAGTCTTTGGGCGAACATATAGTCGTTCAGGGAGGAACAATGCGTAATGACAGTGTGGTAAGAGCGCTTGAGATTTTATTGGAAAGAAAAGTTTACCGTTCCGATTCGCCTGAATTGATGGGCGCTTACGGATGTGCATTACACGCAAAGGCATTTCAAGAGAATAAAGAGACAGTTCCTTTGGATTTGGACGCCTTAATACAAGCGGATAACTACACTGCAAAGAACACAATCTGCAAAGGGTGTGAAAATAACTGCATGGTAACCACGTATAAGTTCACCAACAACAATATATTCCACTCGGGAAACCGCTGCGAAAAGATTTTCAACTCCTCTGTTCAGGCTTCGGTAAAAGGAGATAACATATACCATTATAAATATAAGCGTTTATTCGGTTCAACCAAGGAATTCGAAAAAGAAAAATACAATCCGTCATACGGCAAACGCACTTACTCGCATCAGATAGGCATTCCAAAGGCGTTAAATATGTTTGAGGACTATCCTTTTTGGAAAGCTATGTTTGAGGCTTGCGGTATTGAGCCCGTATTGTCCGATATCTCGCAATACAACACATACGAAAAGAGTTTGAATCAAGTTATGAGTGAGAACATTTGCTTCCCTGCCAAACTGACTCACTCACATATTGACAACCTTATCGCAAAAGGCATTAAGCATATCTTCTTCCCGTACATTGTTTACGAAAAACAAGCAGGCGGACACGAGAACAATACATATAACTGCCCGATTGTGTCTTCTTATAACGTAATTATCAAGCATCTTAAGGAAAAGCACAAAGATATTACGATAGATAATCCCGTTTTTACGTTCAAAGACGAAAAACTTTTGAAGAAAAACTGCAAGGAATACTTCAAAAATACGTTTAATATCCCATCTGCATTGTTTGAAAAGGCATTTCTGTCCGCTCTTGAGGCAAGAAAGCAGTTTGAAGATGATATGTACAACAAGAACTTGGAGTTTTACAACAAGGCAAAGGCAAACAATCAACTTATAATCTTACTTGCAGGCCGTCCTTACCACACTGACGACCTTATTCAACATTCAATAGCAAATATTGCCTCTCATCTGGGAGCTACGGTAATAAATGAAGACATTGCAAGGAATGAAAATTACCTTAAGGGGTTAAATTCTTTTATTGTTTCGCAATGGTCGTACATCAACAGGATAGAAAATGCAGCCTTTTTCGTGGCTAATCAAAACAATCAGGTACATTACGCCCAGATGACTTCGTTCGGCTGCGGTCCTGACGCATTCCTTTTGGATGATGTGCAGGATATTTTGCACCGCCACGGCAAATCCGCCACGTTCTTGAAGATTGACGACATTCAAAACGCAGGCTCTTTGAAATTGAGGATAAGAAGTTTGATTGAAAGCATTAAACTGAACAATAATCCTACGCATAAAGAAAATACGGCATTTATTGACACCAAGGATTTCTCCATTGAAGAAAAGCACCGTACTATTCTTGCGCCATTCTTTACCGATTATATCTCTCCGTTCTTACCAGAGTTGTTTAAAATCAACGGTTACAATTTGGAAGTACTGCCAAAGAGCGATGAGATATCAGCAGAAGAAGGTCTTAAGTATGCTAACAACGAGGTTTGTTATCCTGCGACGCTTATCGTGGGAGATGTGATAAAGGCATTGAAGAGCGGTAAGTATGATCTGTCAAAAGTTGCCTTCGGCATCACACAAACGGGCGGTCAATGCCGTGCTACCAACTATTATGCTATAATCCGTAAGGCTCTTGTGGATGCAGGATTCAAAGACGTCCCCGTTATGTCTGTTTCTTTCGGCTCAAACACAGCCAAAAAACAAGACGGATTTAAACTGAATTGGAAAAAAACGTTGCCGATTGCCCTTTCAACGATACTTTTCGGCGATTCGCTTTCGCGTTTGTATTGTTCCACGATAGTAAGATGCGAAGAAAAGGACAGAAAAGCCGTAAAGGAATTGCACGATGATTACATCCGCAAAGCCAAGTTGCTTATCCTCAAAGAAGACAGCAAAAGTATTGACAATTTGTTGAAGATTGCCGTTGCGGATTTCAATTCTTATTTGCCTGACGAGGAAATCAAACGTCCGAAAGTGGGAATTGTAGGCGAGATTTACCTAAAATATCACTCTTTTGCCAATCATGACGTAAGCAATTGGCTGATTGAACAAGGTATTGAGGTTATTCCGCCGTCACTTATGACGTTTTTCGTTCAGACATTCGTAAACGGCAAAGTTAAAAGGGAATATAACGTGGAGAAACAGTCCGTTCCGCAATTTGTTATGGACTTTTTCTACCGCCTTGTAAAGAAACGTATCGACAATTGCAACAAAGCGATGGAGAAATTCCGTTATTACCATCCTTTGGACAATGTTTTCGAACTTGCAACCAAGGTTAAAGGCATTCTTCCGCTGTATACCCAATTCGGAGAGGGATGGCTGCTGCCTGCGGAGATTGTTAATATGGTTCAGCACGGAATTAACACCGTTGTTTCCCTGCAACCGTTCGGCTGCATTGCCAATCACATAATCAGCAAGGGCGTTGAAAACAAGATAAAAGAGATGTATCCGAAATTAAATTATTTGGCACTGGATTTTGACAACTCCGTAACGGATGTAAACATTAAAAACAGGCTTCTTTTGATGCTTGAAAGCATCGAAAATTAGCATCTGATTTTCATATAATTACAAAACGCTAAAATAATCAGCGAGATTAAAAAATTAATCTCGCTGATTATTTTATTAATCTCGCTGATTATTTTCGTAAAACGGCGCCACGAAAAATCAATTACATATTTCCGGTTAAAAATTTAGGGGTTTGTCCCCACATCAACTTGTTCCGCAATGATGAATAGAAGTCTTGGTCTCCCAATCTCACAAGATTCCAATCGTATTCGGATTTGCGTATCTCTACCTCCCCTTTTGACTGCTCGAAAACGGAATATCCGTCCAATAACATCTTACACGGATTGTCTGTATCGGGTATTCTTACTTTTATCACATCGCTTTGGGAAATTATTACGGGACGGAAGGTAAGATTATGCGGCGCAACGGGAGTAAGACACAAGCATTTGCTTTCGGGAGTTATGATAGGTCCTCCTGCAGACATTGAAT
This sequence comes from Bacteroidales bacterium, assembly GCA_017633985.1. GTDB lineage: Bacteria > Bacteroidota > Bacteroidia > Bacteroidales > P3 > Scybalousia_A. The sequence goes on along the minus strand of JAGBOF010000033.1, from coordinate 47,958 downwards.
ATGCGGTCGATCCCGTAGGAGTGGCTACGATAATTCCGTCGGCAGAATATGTAGAAACGTATTTACCGTTTACAAACACTTCCAAATCTATTATACTTCCCCTATTGGTGGAAAGAAAACAGGCTTCATTGACCGCAAACCGCCTGCCCGTTATCTGTGCAGGATATTCCGCCTCAAGTATCGGGCGCTTTTCTATGGTAAAGTCATTACACGTTATTTCTTTAACAAGATTCTTTATATCCTCTCTGCCTGCCGTTGTAAGGAAACCCAAATGTCCGAGATTAACACCCAATACCGCAATATCGGTTCCTATTACATAATCAACCGTATCAAGCATGGTTCCGTCACCGCCCAAAGACAGAAGAATTTTCACCGAATTTTTTATCTCTTCTTTAGTATTAAATGTAACAATACATGATTTTACGGACAGCACATCCTTTACGGAATCAAAAAACGGCTGCCATACAAGAATCTTATCATAAACCTCTGCCAGATGTTCAAATAAGGATTTGATTAATTGCCTGTCCTGCGGGTTTTGCGGGACTTTCCCGTAAATAGCTATCGTCATAAATAAATTAAAAGGTGTTAAAGATTTATTTTAAAAGGGTTTTCCATACTTAACTCACCCTCCAAACGTCTTTGAATCAATGACGAAAGACCTTCTTTGAGTTCCTTTATTTCACTTTTGGCTATAACACCTTGGCAAAAAGCATTCATAAGCAACATTTTCGCCTGTTTGGAACTTATTCCGCGTGAACGAAGATAATAAAGAGCCTGTTCATCCAACTGACCAGTCGTTGCTCCGTGGGAACATTGCACATCATCGTTGTAAATCTCCAATACGGGACGTGTATTTACCTTTGCCTTATCGGTAAGAAGTATATTGTTGTTTGTTTGCCGCGCATCGTTTCCGCTGGCATCGTAATCAACCAAAATATGACCCACAAAAGCGGCTTTAGCTTCGTCATCCAAAATACCTTTGAATAATTGGGTACTTTTACAATTGCTTTCATAATGATTAACTTCCACTTCGGTTTCCACGCTTTGCTGTCTGTCCATAAGATACAGTCCGTTAAGATCGGCAGAAGCCCTTTGCCCTTTAAAATCCGTGCGTATCCTGTTGGTAAGTTTGCCTCCGTTAAGAGTAATAAAGAATGCCGTTAAAACGGAACCTTCATTAAGTTTAAAATAAAGAGAGGAGCTTACGGCAGTAAAATTGTTCACGTTCTCCATCTTATAAAATGCCGCACTGGCATTGCTTTTGAGTTCTATATTTATGCCGTTAGTCAGACTGGTTTGTGTTTTGGGCAAAGTGTCGTCACAATATAAGAAGGTAACACTTGAATTCTCTCCGACAACAATATCGGTCATTGTCTCCGTATCATCTGATATTTCGGAATCAAGCAAATTTATTATCTGTATTGGTCGTAATATTTCGGTATTGTCTTTAACTGTAAGGGTACAATGGTTATCCTTATCGGCAGAAATACTTATCTGCTCTTTAAGGCAGTTAAAAACCGCAGTGTCTTTAAAAGAAAATTTACCGTTATGCTTTTTTATTTTAATCGTATCCAATGACGGTATATCACATGCGAAACATTCGCAAATATTATCATTTGTGGCCATTTAAAATCCGTGTTTTACATTTTCAATGTGCAAAGATAAGAATTTTTATTTAAACCGTGCAAAATTTATTTCTTTATATACCCGTGAAATACAGCTAAACAATCTGCCGCAACAATACCGAAAACGTTTATTTCTCCTCTTTATTGAGATTGTTTATCTTGTCCCTGAGAATGGATGCTGTCACATAATCTTCTTTTGCCAAAGCATCTTTAAGCAAATCCTGTAACATATTTATACCGAATATGGATAAATTGTCTATATTCTCAATTGTTTCTTCAGAAGGGGTCATGGTATCTTCAAAAAACAGTTTGCAATAATCAAAACCTGCATCCTCTATAACATTAGGTAATGAAAAAACAGGACAACCCGCTCTTAAAGCCATGTTCAACGCATCCGAAGGCCGTATGTCAAAACTTTGCTTTTCTCCGTTATGTTCGGTGACAATATTTGCATAAAAATTACCGTCATAAAAATTGTTTATGACAACTTCTTTTATTTGTACATTATATTTTTTAAGAATATCATTGAAAATATCATACGTTAAAGGACGCGGAACAGGTATATTATCTAAAAAAACAGCCATGTTACCCGCTTCACTTTCCCCTATGGAAATATTAACAGCCCTTGCACCGTCTTCTTCCAATAAAATTAAATCATAAAAATTTTTTATTTTCGATTCTCTCAAATCTTTAACAATCATCTTTATCCTATCCATCGCCGTAACATGTTTTTGTATGATATTAATTAAACGTAAAATCCCAGAAAAAGGTTGCATTTAAAATATTTTTCACAGTTTTTTCGGTTTTTTCATTGGATTTTATAAAAAAATTTCTAAATTTGCAGTTGAATTTACTACATCTGTTTAACCTCTGTACTGAATTCACATTTTGTTACTGATACTGAAAATAATAATAAATAAACATAAAACAATGAAAAAAATTATCACATTACTGTTATCGCTCGCCCCTGCAAGTGCATTATTTGCAAGCGAAGCAGATTTAGTAATCCCTGATGCCATCCACGAATTTAGTTTTTTGCATTGGGGATTTTTAGTTACGGTACTCGGATTTCTGTTCGGTATGTACCACTTTATTAAAACAAAAAAGCTTCCCGTTCACAAGAAGATGCTGGAAATAGGTGAGGTTATTTACAAAACCTGTTCCACTTATTTGAAACAACAAGGTAAGTTCCTTGCTACATTGTTTATATTTATAGGCGTGATTGTAGCTATATACTTTGGCGTATTGGCAGAAAACAATGCAGGTATAGGAGGCGTATTGCTTATTTTGTTTTGGACAGTTGTGGGAATCTTGGGCTCATACGGTGTTGCCGCTTACGGAATCCGTATGAACACTTTCGCAAATGCAAGAATGGCTTTCGCATCTTTGAGAAAACAACCGCTTAAACTGTTGAACATACCGTTGAATGCAGGAATGTCAATAGGCGTTATGTTGGTTTGCGTAGAACTATTTTTGATGTTAATCATTCTTTTGTGCATGCCGACACATTTAGCAGGCAGCTGTTTCATAGGTTTTGCTATAGGAGAGAGTTTAGGAGCATCTGCATTACGTATAGCAGGCGGTATATTTACAAAGATTGCCGACATAGGTTCCGATCTTATGAAAGTAGTATTCAAGATTGGAGAGGATGATCCGCGTAATCCGGGAGTTATTGCAGATTGTACGGGAGATAATGCAGGAGATTCAATAGGACCGACGGCTGACGGATTTGAAACTTACGGCGTAACGGGTGTTGCTTTGGTATCATTTATATTATTGGCAGTGAAAGACCCGATGATACAAAGGGATTTGCTTGTATGGATATTCTCAATGCGTATTCTTATGGTGATTACTTCCGTTGTCGCATTCTGGATTAATAACGGTATATCTAAAGCAAAATACAGCAAAACGGAAGATCTTGATTTTGAAAAACCTCTTACAAACCTTATATGGATTGCTTCTATATTGAGTATCGCAGTTACGTTTATCGTATCTTATTTCCAATTGGGACATTTGGGTAACGGATTGTGGTGTTTGTTGGCTTGCATTATTTCATTAGGCACAATAGGTGCTGCAGTTATCCCGGAAATCACAAAAGTATTCACTTCACCGCACAGCGGACACGTTCAGGAGGTTGTAAAAGCATCACATCACGGCGGCGCATCGCTGAATATTCTTTCGGGATTCGTTACGGGTAATTTCTCGGGCTTTTGGACGGGATTGGTTTTCGTAATCCTTATGTTCTTATCATACGTATTGAGCGTAAACATCTGCGGAGAAATGATGTCCTACCCTGCTATCTTTGCTTTCGGATTGGTTGCTTTCGGTATGTTGGGAATGGGACCAGTCACAATAGCTGTTGACTCTTACGGACCTGTAACTGACAACGCCCAAAGCGTATATGAATTATCTTTGATAGAAGACGAACCGAACAAAGACGAAGAAATAGAAAAAGAATTCGGCTTTAAACCTGATTGGGAAAAGAGTAAATATTATTTGGAACAGAATGACGGAGCGGGCAACACATTCAAGGCAACCGCAAAACCTGTTCTTATCGGCACGGCTGTCGTTGGTGCAACGACAATGATATTCTCCATCATCTTGGTTATCCAAAACGTTTTGGGAGTTAATCCTGCAGAGATACTAAACCTTCTTAACCCTTACACAATATTAGGATTTATTTTAGGCGGATGTGTTATCTATTGGTTTACGGGTGCATCCACACAGGCTGTTACCGTAGGTGCCAACCGTGCAGTGGCATTTATCAAAGACCATATCAAACTTGACCCTAACGCTCCTAAAAAAGCGGATCCTAAATCAAGCGTTGAAGTCGTTAAAATATGTACACAATACGCACAAAAGGGAATGTGGAACATCTTCTTGGCTATTTTCTTCTTTGCATTGGGATTTGCATGCTTGGCTTCACCTGCGGGTATCGGCGGAAGCAATGCAGTGAGCTTGTTTGTATCATATCTGATTTCCATAGCAATGTTCGGATTGTTCCAGGCAGTGTTTATGGCTAACGCAGGCGGAAGCTGGGACAACAGCAAGAAGGTTGTCGAAGTTGATTTGGCATTAAAAGGCACTGATTTGCATGATGCATCGGTTGTGGGAGACACTGTGGGAGATCCTTTCAAAGATACTTCTTCCGTATCATTGAACCCTATCATCAAATTCACGACTTTGTTCGGTCTGTTGGCTATGGAAATGGCTATAAGCGAAAGTTTCAGAGATATGGCTCCGTATTTCGGAATCATCTTCGTGCTTACAGCTGTTGTTTTCGTATGGCGCTCGTTCTATAAGATGAGAATAGACGACACTATGGAAAACATAGTAAAACAATATAAGAAATAATAATTTTCTTGTCTATTTTTCTTCAGGCGGACAGACAAAAATGTCCGCCTGTTTTGCTTTTTATTCAATCAATATACCAATCTAAAAAAACGACACGCCTTCCCGTCGAAATAATCAGGCGTTTTAATAAAATATTCTGCGTGATTAATTTATTAAAACGCCGTTTTATTTTTACCAAACGGCGTCTTGTCGCAACGAATTGATTCACAACACGATTCAAGTGCCAAAATTTTCCGCTGTTTCTTGCATAAAAAATAAGGAAATATGACGTCAAAAATAAAAACCGATGTCAATATTACCGCATATATAAAATAATTTACATATCTTTGCACCGTAAAATTCTATTAAACTTAAAACACATTAACATTATGGACACTTATGAATGCATGACATGCGGTTATATCTACAATCCTGCTGTCGGTGACCCTGAAAGCGGAATTGCTCCGGGTACAAAGTTTGAAGACATCCCTGATGATTGGGTATGTCCTGTTTGCGGTGTAGGTAAAAGCGATTTTGAAAAACGTTAATATCCGCAAATAACCTGTCGGCATTGCCGATAATGCAAAAGAAAGTATTCCGTAGGCCAAATGTCTGCGGAATACTTTTATTTTGCCAATCGGAATAATTGTTGTAATTTTGCAAAAAATAAAAAAATAACATTCATTCACTTATTAAAAAAATAAAAATAATGACTAACAACGGCAAAATTTCTTCTTGGTTCAAAAACTTCATGTCCGAAGCCGAAAAACCGTTTTCCAAACAATGGTATACCGCATACGGTAAAATTATTTTCGGATGTTTTATTTTCGCCTTGGCTGATTTATTGTTTGTAGTGCCTTACGGTTTAGCTCCCGGGGGTGTTTACGGTTTGATGTCGGTATTTAACAACCTTTGGGGATGGCCTATGGACATCGTCATACTGATGGATTTACCTTTATTTATATTAGGTTTGGTTGTTTTGGGCGGTAATTTCGGCATCAAAACGCTTGTATCCGTTATTTTCACATGGTTGTTTACTTATTTGGCAGAAACTATTTTTTATATACCGCAAATGGGCTACATACCGCTTATTCATTCGGGTGAATTCATAAACACAGACACTTTTAACATGCTTACCGACCAAATTAAGGAGCTTTATCTGCCTGTAAGGGGAAGCGGCAACGATACTGTGTTGCAATACTTCAAACCTGACTATCTTTTAAATTCCGTTGTCGGAGGATTGGCTTACGGAGTTTCCATAGCAATGATATTTTCTTCGGGTGCCACTTCAGGAGGTATGGATGTAGTGTCAATGATTCTGCACAAATCTACGCACATTCCGTTAGGCACGGTAGTAATGACGGTAGACTCGGCAGTAGCTCTTACATCTTTTGCTGTAGGCGGTGACATACGTTTGCCGATGTTCTCTATAATACTTATATTTGTGGAAAGCAAGGTAATAGATATGGTAGTTGACAACAAAGTAAATAAGACCATGCTGATAATCACCGACAATATAGAAGGAATGAAGCAATTGATATTAACCGATCTGGAACGCAGCGGAACGGTATTCAAGGGTAAAGGCATGTATCTTAACACAGAGAAAAACATGATATATACCACGGTAAACAAACGTGAATACAACAAAATAAAATATAACGCAAAGAAAATAGATCCTAAATGTTTTATAACGATTATCAACAATACGGAAACATTAGGCGAAGGCTTTGATGAATTACCTTAAACAAAAGTTCCGAACCTGCACACGGTTCGGAACTTTTGTTTTCTTACATATATTATATAAGTAACTGCTGTATTATTCCCTCACATGCATCTTCCAGCAAATCCACTGCAAACTGAAAATCTTCCTCTTTGCCGTAATAAGGATCGGGAACGGATTGTTGGGATTTGTATTTATTGAAATATTCACGTATATAATGAACTTTATTCATTGCTCCGCTTGTCGGGGCAATCATCTTAACATCACGGTAATTATCATCATCCATGACAATTATATAATCAAACCTTTCAAAGTCCTTTCTTTTGATTTGACGTGCCTTGGAAGAAAAATCATATCCGTTTTTCTCTCCGCAGCGTCTCATACGCATATCAGGTAATTGCCCAGTATGCCAAGCACCTATGCCCGCAGAGTCCACAAAAACATTATTTTCAAGTCCTTTTTGCGCTGCCTTTTGTTTTAATATTCCTTCTGCCGCAGGAGAACGGCATATATTTCCCAGACAGACGAACAATATTGAAGTTTTATTAAATAAATCCATAATCTTTTGTAGTTTGAATATGCAAATATAATAATTTTCCGTCAAATTCTTTGCTGATACAAAACTTTATTGTATTTTTGCCGATTGATTATTTTGATATGTTTACGGCAAAAAGGTTAAATATTAAAGTAATATTGTACATTTTGGCATTGATTTTGTTGATGCCTTGTGTGTCTGCGCAACAACCCGACAAAGAAAACAACAAAAAATTCTCTTTGTCCCGCTTGTTCAAAAAGAATGACGGCAATAAAACAACGGCAGTCAGAACGGGATCCACGGCAAAGGATGGAAATCCCGTAATAAATGCAGACAAATTGTTCTTTGATTACGGAGATGTTTTACAAGGGGATGCTGCAGTTGCGGTGTTTAATATCACCAATACGGGAGCGGGTGAATTAATAATATATGATATTGAAACTTCATGCCAATGCGTGGATATGGATTTATCATCAAAGACAATTCTTCCCGGGCGGTCTTCCCTGCTTACGGTAAAATATAATACAAATATCGTAGGGGAAATAAAACGCAGTATAACGTTATTAAGTAATGACCCGAATAAGCGGCGTTTGACGTTTTTATTAACGGGCAATGTTATTTTGAAACAATAAAATATAATGTTTAATAAATAAAAAAAGTAAATACGATGAAAAAATTGATTTTATCAGTACTGCTTACTTTTGCAGTAGTTTTCGGAGTTAATGCACAGGAAAAAACAGGTGCAAAGGTATCAGGAGGCACTCAAGCCGAGATTACATTCACGGAAATGGAACATGATTACGGTGAAGTGGAAAAAGGCGGTAACGGAATTTGCGAATTCGTTTACAAAAACACCGGTAAAGCTCCTTTAATGCTTACAAACGTACGTTCTTCATGCGGTTGCACCGTTCCTTCTTGGAGTAAAGAACCTTTAATGCCGGGTCAAACAGCTACAATTAAAGTTAAGTACAACACAAACAATGTAGGACCTATAAACAAAACCATAACGGTTGAATCAAATGCCAAAGGCGGCAAAACAATATTGAAAATAAAAGGGAAAGTTGTAAATAAATAAAAAGAAATGCCTAAAATATCAGAAAAAGGAGCCACTTTACAGGCTTCAGCTATCAGAAAATTAGTACCGTTTGCTGATGCAGCAAAAGAAAGAGGAATAAAAATTCATCACCTTAATATCGGACAGCCCGATATCAAAACTCCTACTGGAGCTTTGGATGCGTTACGCAAAGCAAATATGGAAATAGTTGCTTACACTCCTTCTAACGGAAACGCTTCTTACAGAAAAAAACTTTGCGAATATTACAACCGCTTCAATATTCAGCTTGATCCGAAAGATATTATTATAACCTGCGGAGGAAGCGAAGCTTTGCAGATTGCGTTCAATGTTTGTTTGAATGAAGGCGAAGAAGTTTTGGTTTCGGAACCTTACTACGCTAATTACAATTCTTTTGCAAAACTTTCAGGTGCGGTTATCAAGACTATTCCATCATCAATTGAGACAGGATTCGCTCTTCCTGACATGGAAGAATTCGAAAAAGCCATCACGCCTAAAACACGTGCTATCATGGTCTGCAATCCTAACAACCCGACAGGATATCTTTATTCGGAAAAAGAATTACGCCAACTTGCAGAAATAGTTAAAAAACATGATTTGTTCCTGTTTGCAGACGAAGTGTACAGAGAATTCGTTTATGACGGACAAAAACATTTCTCCGTTATGCAAATAGAAGGCATTGAAGAAAATGCTATCCTTTTGGATTCCGTATCCAAACGTTATTCTGCCTGCGGAGCACGTGAAGGTATGATTATTTCCAAGAATAAGGAAGTTATGGCATCGGCAATGAAGATGGCACAAGCCCGTTTATGCCCTCCTTATTTCGGACAAATCTTCTCCGAAGCTGCTATTGACACCCCTGAAAGCTATTTCAAAGAAGTCAATGACGAATATGACAGAAGAAGACGCGCATTGGTTAAAGGCATCAACGAAATCCCGGGATGTAAATGCCCTAACCCTAACGGCGCATTCTACACTATGATAGAAATGCCTATTGATGACAGTGACAAATTCTGCCAATGGCTGTTGACGGATTTCAATTTGAACGGCGAAACCGTTATGTTGGCTCCGGGAACAGGCTTTTATGCAGATCCTGAAAAGGGAAGAAAACAGGCACGTATCACTTACTGTTTGTGTATTGAAGATTTGATGGCCGGCATCAATTGCTTGAAAGAAGCATTGAAGATTTATCCGGGCAGAACAATCTAATAAACGGTCATAAGACAATTGCAAAAATAACGGTTGGAACTTTTCAACCGTTATTTTTTGTCAATAAATTTACAGTTATATCTATTTAAAACATGGGTTGAATGTCTCTTTGAAATAAGAAGGCGTTTCAGAAAATTAATCAGCCTGATTAATAAAATAATCAGGCTGATTAATTTTTTTTAAGGCTTAAAAATTTTGCGGTGTAATTGAACAAAAATTTAAGCGGACGCCGTCTGTAAATCCGACATCCGCTTAATCCTGTTTTATGTTATAAAATTATTGTAACTAATCTCTTACAATAATGCAGCAAGCTTTTCAGCCAAATCACATACACGGTTGGAATATCCGTTTTCGTTGTCATACCAAGAAACAACCTTAACGAAATTGCCGTTCATAACCATGGTAAGTTGAGAATCGAAGATTGAGGAATGATTATTGCCTACTATATCTATAGAAACCAAAGGTGCTTCGCTGTATTCAAGAATACCTTTCATAGGACCTTCTGCTGCTTCTTTTATAGCTGCGTTTATTTCTTCCTTTGTAACATTCTTTGCTAATTCTACGGTTAAATCAACCACCGATCCGTCAGGTGTAGGAACTCGCATGGAGATACCGTCCAATTTTCCTTTCAATTCAGGAATTACCAAGCCTACTGCTTTAGCTGCTCCCGTAGATGTCGGGATTATGCTGCATGCTGCAGCTCTTGCTCTGCGTAAATCTTTATGCGGAAGATCAAGTATTCTTTGGTCGTTAGTGTATGAATGGACTGTATTCATATATCCCTTTACGATACCGAACTTATCGTTAAGTACCTTCGCAACAGGAGCCAAACAGTTCGTTGTACATGATGCGTTGGAAACACATGTCACGTCTTTTGTAAGAACCTCATCGTTTACTCCCAATACTACAGTTGCATCAACGTCTTCTGCTTTGGCTGCAGGAACGGTTAATATAACTTTTTTAGCACCTGCGGTGATGTGTTTGCCCATAAGTTCTTTTGTCTTGAACAAACCCGTAGATTCTATAACTATATCTATACCCAAATCTTTCCATGGTAAATTTGCGGGGTCTTTCTCGGCAAATACTCTTATTTTCTTTCCGTTTACGATAAGGTAATCACCTTCGGAAGAAACCTCTGCATTAAAAATTCCGTGAACAGAATCATATTTTAACAAATGGGCAAGTGTTGCGGCATCAGTTAAATCGTTTATTGCAACAACTTCCAAATTTGCTTTACGCTGCATGTTTCTGAAAGAGATTCTTCCTATACGTCCGAATCCGTTAATTGCTACTTTTGTCATAATATTAAAAACTTTTTATATGTTATATATGTTCTTTAATTTTGTTTTGCAAAGTTAAAATATTTTATCTGACTGACAAAGAATAATTAAAAGTTTTTTTCCAATGCATTCCAAAGCGCGTTGTAAAGCAAATCGCCTTGCAATTGGTAACCTTTGGCAGTCAAATGCACCCTGTCGGGTTGCATAAGTGAATTGTTGAACAGTTTATCGCTGCTGCCTTTACCGCCTAATACAGAGTACATATCCAAATATGCACAGCCTGTGTTTTGTGCGGTATTCTTTATAATTTCCACGGTTTTCTCCTGACGCGGATTGATCATCCGTTTGTGGTAACGGCATTCCACGGGTGTTATCAGTAGTATAGGAATATTGCTTTTAGTTTCCTTAATCTTATTAACCAATGCCGTTAAATTATTACCGAATGTGTTTTCGCCACCGGATTCGTATGTATCGTTGGTTCCCAATGAAATTATAATCATATCTATATTAAGTGAAGCCAATTGTTCCGTCAGTCTGTCGGCATTCAGATAACTTTGTGCGGATGCTCCGTTTGTTCCCGTAACGTTATACACAACTCCCGCTGCAGAATTATTAAAATAAAAACCGTATAACCAAAATGCAGTCGATGATTGTCTGCTTACCGTTATTTTCACTTCCGTTATATAATCCGCCAATATAAATTCCGTATAACCTTTGTCCTTATTATAGATTTTTTGATATGCCGTTTCAATACCCGACAAAGTAATATTGTCTCCGTCAAATAATTCGGAATGATATATTCTCAAACGGTTAAAATCATATTTTACGGGATTTTTACTGTTTACGCTTACCGTCAGACTGCTTTCCTTGGAATCGGTGTAGGCTGTTGTTCCCCACAAACCAAGGTGTGTCTTATCCGAAGATGACAATATATTAATTGAATGCCATTGCGGGGAAAAAGAAACTTTGTATGAGTCGGGGCAACCTTTCAAAAACGGAGTAACCATACCGCGCGAAGCTTCCAATCCGCTCATAAAAGATTGGAAATTCTTTCTTGTCTGTCCCGTATATAAATCCGCTTGCAGATGGGAATCTCCTATATGAAGTATATTGATTTGTCTGTTGCCCAACCTGATCATCTGCGAGAATTTGTCGGCAAAACCTTTGAATTTATCTTTACTCTGTCCGTAAAAAACAACTGTATCGGCAGATGTATTCAAGAAAGATAAATTCTGAATATTGACAGGTTGTGCCTTAATATTACTCCATAATTGCAATATCAAAAAACAAAAACATAATATGCCGTGATACTTCAACCTCATCGAAACAAAGTTACATCAATGTTATTTCCCTGAATTTCTTTTCCAATGAGCCGCCCTGCGAAAGATGTTCAACGGTATCGTCAGCAACAAGTTGTCCGTTGTTTATTATAATTGCGCGTGAGCATACAGCTTCCACTTCCTGCATTATGTGAGTGGAAAGAAGTACCGTCTTCTGTCGACCCATTTGTTTTATAATCTGACGTATTTCCACCAGTTGATTAGGATCCAGTCCCGTGGTCGGTTCATCCAGAATAAGCACTTTGGGGTCATGAATCATTGCCTGTGCCAACCCTACACGCTGCCTGTATCCTTTGGACAATGCACCTATCTTTTTATTCATCTCCTTTGTCAGCCCGACAAGTTCAATCATCTGCTCAACCCGTTGTTTCTTTTCTTTGCCTTTCAATTTATGAATGCTGGCAATGAAATCCAACGACTCCCTTACATACAAATCCAAATACAAAGGGTTTTGTTCGGGAAGATAACCTATAAGTGAACGTATTTGCATCGGTTCTTCAAAAATATCAAATCCGCAAACTTTAACTTCACCCTGTGTAGGAGGAATAAAACATGTGATGATTTTCATCATCGTACTCTTTCCTGCACCGTTAGGACCCAACAAACCCACGATTTCGCCTTGTGATGCAGTCAAAGAAACGTTATCCAAAGCCTTTTGGGTTCCGTATATTTTTGTAAGATTTTTTATTTCTATTGTCATTTATTTAAAGTCTTTTGCCAAAATCAAGTGCGAAATTACGAAAATTTCCTTATTTTTGCGGAATATTTTAAAAATAATATGAAAATTGAGATAAAACAGGATGCCAAGTTATTGGATTTCGTGCTGGATTATTTCCCGCAAGTGTCGGTAACAAAAGCCAAGAAGATGATTCTGTATAATTGTTTTTCAATGCAGTGTGCGGCTTTGAAAAGTTGGGAATATATTCTTCACAAAGGTGATACTATTGAATACACAAAATACAGCGGCGGGCAGCATATTGCAAAAGAAAAACGCAATGTATCTGTTCTGTATGAAGACAGGGACATTATCATTGTCAATAAATCCTCCGGACAAAGCGTAACGGAATATAAAAACAAGAAAGAGGATACTCTTTTGAGCATGACAAAAAGTTACCTTAAAAAGAAGTATCATAAAAACGATCTGTTTGTTGTTTATGCCCCGCAAACGGATGAAAGCGGCATTTGCATAATGGCTAAAAGCAAACTTGCATTGAATTGGTTGGAAAAACAATCGGAAAGCTTTAAGTTTAACATTGCTGCAATAGTAGAGAATAAGCTTAAGCACAAAAATGACAAGATTCGTTTTTATATCATCGAAAATAACGGCATTTATTCCGTTTGTGACAAAAACGACGAGGCTGCACGGGAAGTTTTTTTGCAATATTCGACAGTTGAAGACTTGTCCTTGGGCGATGATGATTTCTTTCAAATAAATATAACGCAAACAGGAATCAAACCTTATATGAACCGCTACCTTCTTGCATCAATCGGCAACCCTGTATACGGCGATAATACTTTTAATGCCGTAAAACACAGCGGACGTATACTGCGTTATTGCGTCTATTCAGTAGAAATGTTACGCCCGAGCACCAATAAAAGATTAAAAATAGAGACGGCACTTCCGCGCAATTTTGTTTCGGTAAGACCGTCAGTAAAACAACATGAATAATAACCTTTAATACAACAATAAAGTAATGAATGACAGTTTGAATATCGTAAAATCCCAAGCGGAAGAATTAATTCAGTCAATTTTTACCTGTCTGCAGGAAAACCAAGCTTCAAAAGACAATTGCAGAGTTGAGGAAAAAATAGATTTGTTGATTCAAAACACTGAAAAAATCATACAACAAAACGCCGAAATAATCTCTTTGAATAAAGAGATATTGAATTACGGAATTAATATCGCAGATAAATTTACTGAAACGCCGTTTGAGCAAAATAAAACGCCGTATAAATTTGACCATTTGCCGTCTGTTGACAATCAACCGCTTACAGACGACGTAAAACAGCCGGAAATTAAGGTTGAAAAAACTCCTGAAAACAGCGGAACAATCACACATATAAATAAGGTAGCAGAAGAGCCAAAGAACGCAGAACCTGAAAAAACAGTTTCGCAGCCTCAAGAGATTAAAACCGAAAATCAGTTCAATAAACAACCTGAAGAAGTTCAAATAAAGCAGGAAGAAACCGATATTCAGGATATTGAAGAGACCTCAAACACCTCATCTGTTTTGGAATTCTTACACAAAAGAGTCATAAAAGACACTTCAAGGGAATTTAATGAAGAAACTATCGGCAGCACGGTCACTTCAACGGCACGGGAAATCACACAACAGATAAAAAAAGACAATATACTTAATCCGAACAGACCTAAATCCATTGCCGAACAATTTGAAAATAAGACAAACAGGGATTTGATGTCAGCCATTGGGGTAAGTGAAAAATTCATGTTCATAAACGATTTGTTCCTTGGCAATTTGAGAGAATACACAGGCTTTGTTAATGATCTTAATGCAGCTGATTCTTTGACTGATTCTCTGACTATGCTGGATAAGATGCAAAAACAGAAGAAATGGGCGAAAGGTTCTTTGGCTTATACTACGTTAGAAGGAATTATTACAAAACGATTTGAATAAAAAACCTATGAACCTTATTGTATCTGCACCGAGCGGAAGCGGCAAAACTACTATTTTAAGTAAAATATTCGAAATGTTTCCCGATGTTTTCGGGTTTTCCGTATCCGCTACAACAAGACAACCGCGTAAAGGCGAAATGCACGGCAAAGATTATTACTTTATTTCCGTTGAAGAGTTTAACAGAAATATAGAACAAGATGCTTTCCTGGAATTTGAACAGGTTTACGAAGGTTTATTCTACGGAACGCTTAAAAGCGAGATAGAAAGAATCAATTCTTCAGGCAAAAGAGCTGTTTTTGACGTTGATGTAAAAGGTGGGATCAACATAAAACAGTCACTGGGCAATCAAGCGTATTCGGTATTTATCATGCCGCCCGATTTATTGACATTGGAACGCAGACTGAAACAACGCAATACCGAAACGGAAGACAGCCTGAACAAAAGGCTTATGCGTGCCGAGATGGAAATATCGTATGCGGACAAATTCGATCAAATAATTATTAACGGTGATTTGGATGTTGCCGTATCGGAATTCGCAGATATTGTCCGTAAACATATACTTTAAATAAAAAATTCTATTGTTATGAATGCTTTAAATCCGTATTACGTGGAAGTTTCCAATGCCCAACGTTATTATGAGGGGCAATATATCTGCGGAGACGTATTTCTGTCCCGCAAGTTCAAGACACAGAACCGCATTTTGAGTGTTTTATCCGACGGAATGGGACACGGAGTTAAAGCAAACGTATTGGCAACCCTTACAGCCCACATGGCAATAAATTTTGCCGAAGAACACCGTGAAGCATCGGCAATAGCGCAAATCATAATGGATACTTTACCTATCTGCAGCGAAAGACACACATCCTATGCAACCTTTACAATAGTGGATTTTGCCAACGGTGAAGTATCAATACTTGAATACGACAACCCGACATGTCTGATTATGCGGGGAGGTAATATCTTTGAGCCCGAATGGGAGCAGATACAACTAAACAATGTCGATCATGAAGGCCGCAGCCGCAGTTTGCATTCCTGCAGATTTATACCTCAAAAAGAAGACCGCATTATTTACATATCCGACGGGGTGACTCAAAGCGGCATGGGGTCGGATAAACTGCCTTTCGGGTGGCAAAGGGAAAATTATGTGGATTTTGTACAAAAATCCGTGCTGAACGACCGTTATATTCCTGCTGGCAAATTAGCCCAAAGAGTTGTTGATATGGCTCACACTAATGATAACTTCGATTCGAAAGACGATACCTCATGCGGAGTTATCTATTTCAGGGATGCAAGAGAGCTTATCATTGCTTCGGGACCCCCTGTTGATGAAAATTCCGATAAGTCTTATGTCGAAAGAGTGATGAATTTTAACGGCAAGAAGATTCTTTGCGGAGCCACAACAGCGGAAATTTTTGCCAGAGAATTGAATACTGAAATCAAAGACAATTATCAGGACTTGGACAACGAACTTCCGCCGTCTTCCGACATGCCGGGCGTGGATTTAGTTACCGAAGGAGTTCTTACACTTACAAAGGTAGAGACTTTATTGAACAAAATGTCCTCCCCTAACGTTTCTTTAGGAAACGGACCTGCCGACAAAATAGTCTCAATGCTTATGAATTCCGACCGTATATGCTTTTTAGTCGGCACGAAAATCAACCAAAACCATCACGATGCCACAATGCCCGTATTTTTGGAGATAAGACGTACACTTATTGCCCGTATTGCGGATATTTTGGAAAAGAAATTTATAAAAGAAGTGGAAATAGAATACCTTTAGTGCCTGTTATAGCTCTTTATTCGTATATTAAAACTGGAAATAAATAAACGGTTGTATTGCCGAGCCTTTTACCTGAACCAAAACGAATATTACAATAACTGCAACAACTATTTTAACGGGCAAAGGCGTCTTACAAAACCAATCTTTATACCCTATCTTAATTTTTGAAGGCAAAATATGTATTGCCAATGCGAGTATTATTACCGACAACGGCTTTATATATGCACTGACTACGGGAATCAATGAACTTAAATCCGCATGTAATGCCCTTGTCATCACCGTTACGGCTGTTTGGAAGTTGTCTGCACGGAAAAATATCCACAAAGTATTGACCAGGTGAAACGTAATAAAAGCAAGAACAAACCTTCCTACGGATTTTTTGGTGATTTTATCCGTCAAAGGCTTTATTAATTTATCCGCAACAAGCAATAATCCGTGCATACCTCCCCAAAAGACGAATTTAATATCCGCTCCGTGCCAGAAACCGCCCACTAACATAGTCGTCATAAGGTTGAGATATTGACGTAATTTGCCTTTACGGTTGCCTCCCAAAGGAATATAAATGTAATCGCGCAACCACGTAGACAAAGAAATGTGCCATCTGTGCCAAAAATCCGTTATCGTGACGGCTTTATACGGCGAATTGAAATTCATCGGCAGGTGAAAACCGAAAAGAAGCGATACGGCAATGGCTATATCGGTATAACCGGAAAAATCACAATAT
The DNA here is from genome assembly GCA_017633985.1 of Bacteroidales bacterium. Classification (GTDB taxonomy): domain Bacteria; phylum Bacteroidota; class Bacteroidia; order Bacteroidales; family P3; genus Scybalousia_A. The sequence continues at coordinate 30,704 of JAGBOF010000033.1, read as the reverse complement.
ATCTGCATAGTATAACCGTATGTCGCCAACAAATTCTCAATCCCCGTAAATGTATCGGGCGAGTTAAAAATACGGTCAACGAAGTTTACGGAAATGTAATCGGACACGAAAATCTTTTTTACCAACCCCTTAAGGATTAAAAAGAACGCAAAAGAGAAATCATACGCCGTAAGGCTGTATTTTTCCTTTATCTGCGGCAAAAAAACATCCGCCCTGACGATAGGACCCGCCACAAGTTGGGGAAAGAATGTCAAATAAAATGCAAAATCAAGCAATGAAGTTTTTTCTTTTAACCTGCCCTTGTATTTATCCGCCAAAAAACTTATAGCCTGAAACGAATAAAAAGAAATACCCACTGGTAAAATTATCTTATCTACCGAAAACGAAGTGCCGAAAGAGTTGTTTACAAAAAGCGAAAGATAATCCTGCGGTTGTATGCCCGAAGAAAACCACGAGTTGGCAATGTCTATAAAGAAGTAAGTATATTTAAAATAAAGTAAAAATACGGTATCAAACAATATTCCCGTAAAAAGAAGGGATTTTTTCGCTTTACGGCTTTTCACTTTATCCATCCAAAGGGAAATACCGTAGGTCAGAAGCGTCGTTATTACCAATAATATGACAAAATTGCCCGAAGATTTGTAATAAAAGAACAAAGAAACCGCCAATAACCACAAATGCGCCGCTTTAGGCTTGTTCTTGATTATTGCAAATACCGAAAGGACAGCCAAAAGAAATATCCAAAAATACAGTTGTGTGAACAACAAAGGTTCGTCAGCGGTGTAAGTAAAAATATTCATCCTTATAATTTATGAGTTATCCCTGTCAAATAATCAATTTTATTTATTCCGAAAATAAGACGCCGTTTTAAGAAATTATTCTGCGTGATTAATAAATTATTCTGCGTGATTAATTTTTTTTAACGCCTTCTTTTTTCAGTGCTATTTCCATGCAGATGTATCACACATTGTTTCAAGGTTTTGAATCAACTTATTTTTGTCGTATTCAGGAAAGAAATTCAGCCCTGTTTGCTTCTCCACTTCCTTGATTGTGGTTGCGTAGGAAAAAAGTCTGTCTTTGATTGCATCGTTGGGCATTATAAAGGCTATTGCCTTGCATTTAGGCGAAGAAATATCTATCAAAATTTTGTAAAATGCCGACGGAACGGTTACATTTCCCTTACCTATCGTGCCTTTTGAGGGTTTAAGGACGGGACCCGTGATAATAAGCAGACTGTCATTCTTACCAGCCCATGCACGTGAGAGAATCTCCAAATCATTCCACCGCCCCTGATTCAGTTTCTTATGTTGGGGACAAATATTACTCAAAACAAACGTCTCTCTGTTAGCTTTCTTATCCCAAGTCATATCACCGCTCGGACAAAGATGCCCTCTGTCGTAACCGCTGCGGTTATAATCCGAATTATACGCCATACAACATTTCAATAACGAATCTTCGCGGAAAAGGTTTTCCCTTTTGACGTTTTTATTCCGCACCATATATTTTGTAAGAATCCATGTGCACCATCCAGCTTGCTTATGCTTATTGGAATAACCCAAAACAAAATATTTATGGTCGTATTTATCCAATTGTATTGCAGATGTAGGTATAATATTATCTATTGTCAAAAGGCTTTTATCCGCAAATTCCACGCCCGTATAACGGCAATGATTGCTGATTTCGATAAATTCTTCGGGAATCTCGTCATCCGTCTGCGTATAAAGTGAACTCTGTACTTGAGTATTATTGCCCGCACGGTTTTTGGCGGATAAAAACGACGTAACAGTGATAATCACCGCTAAAACAAGCAAAATTAATTTATTTCTTACACCCTTTGCCATGATTTAATTGTGTATTAACGTCCGTAAATGCAGATTAAAAATCTTTTTAATGACTGAACAATGCTTTTTTCAAACAAAAGGACAGGGATTTCAAGCCTCTGCCCTTTTTTGTTTTATTATCTTATATGTCTGTCAGGATAAATAATGTTGCTTTAATGTCTTTTCAGGCATCTTTAGAGCCTGTTTACACTTACCAAAACAATAAATATCCGCAAATTATTTACAGATTAATTTTTTCAATTGCCGTATCCAATCGGTAAAGTATCTCATCTTTACCCAAAACCTGCATTATATCCAACATATTCGGCCCTTTGGTGTCGCCGACAACCGAAAGACGGAGACAATTCATAATCTGCCCCATATTCAATTCGTTTTTCTGAATGTAATCCATCAAAAAATCCTCCGCTTTCTGTGCCCAATCATTGTCTTCTATGTTATGCAAATGCCCGGATATGGTTTTCATAACCTGTGACGTTCCTTCTTTCCAACGTTTCTTCAAAGCCTTTTCCGCATACTCCGCAGGACGGACAAAGAAATAGTCGCTGTTTTGCCAAAGTTCCTTTGCAAAAGAACATCTTTCCTTTATAAGCGACACAACCTGCATAACGGTTTGATAAGACGTTGATATGCCTTTTTGTTGCAATTCTTTGAAATATTCCTGCGCCAAAACATCGTCATCAACCTGCTGAAGATACTGATGATTGAACCATTTGGCTTTTTCCATATCGAATTTAGCTCCGTGTTTGGATATTCTCTCTATCGAAAACTTCTTTACAAGTTCATCAAGTGAGAATATTTCCTGTTCGGTTCCGTCATTCCACCCCAAAAGTGCCAACATATTAACTACGGCTTGCGGTAAATATCCGCTTTCTCTGTATCCCGAAGAAATTTCCTGCGATTTAGGATCGTGCCATTCCAACGGAAAAACAGGGAAGCCTAATCTATCGCCGTCACGTTTGGATAATTTGCCTTTGCCGTCGGGTTTCAATATCAAAGGCAGATGTGCAAATTGCGGCATATCGCTTTCCCATCCGAAAGCACGGTACAAAGATACATGCAAAGGGCAACTCGGCAACCATTCCTCACCTCTTATCACATGGGTTATGCGCATCAGATGATCATCCACTATATTTGCCAAATGGTAAGTAGGCATTCCGTCACTCTTATATAATACCTTATCATCCAAAAGCGACGATTCCATCTTAATATGCCCCCTTATCAAATCGTCAAACTCTATCGTCTCGCCTTCTTCGAATTTAAAACGTATAACATACGGAATACCCGAATCCAAAAGTTGCTTTACTTCATCTGCAGGCAATGACAACGAGTTTTTAAGCGACATTCTCGTCTTACAATCGTATTGAAAAGTCTTTTTCTCAGCTTCTGCCTGCGTACGCTTTGCGGCTAATTCCTCTGCGGTATCGAATGCATAATATGCTTTACCCTTATTAATCAATTCAAGTGCGTAATCCTTATAAAGAGGTTTGCGTTCCGATTGTTTATACGGACCGTAAGGACCACCTATGCCCACACCTTCGTCAAATTGCAAGCCCAACCATTTGAATGATTCTATAATATATTCTTCCGCACCCTCAACAAAACGCGTCTGATCCGTATCTTCTATTCTCAAAAGGAAGTCTCCGTCATTTTGCTTTGCAAATAAATAATTGTATAATGCAGTTCTGACTCCTCCTATATGCAAAGGACCCGTTGGGGACGGAGCAAAACGTACTCTTACTCTGTTTTCCATAATCCGTTTATTGTTATAAATTTTCAATTTGCAAAGATACGCAAATAAAACGACATTATACAAAAATAATAAGGCGTTTTAATAAATTATTCTGCGACGTCAGTAAATTATTCTGCGATGTCAGTAAATTATTCAGGCGTTTTATTTCTTTAAGTTGTCAATTTGCATAAATTTCAGTTGCTGAAAAATCCGTTTTGCATCTTCTTGGGATTAAATTTTAAAGAAAATCGGGCAAAATAAATTATATTATTAAAATTATTTGTAACTTTGCGATTTGATAAATCGTATTACTTTTTGAGAAAATAACGGAATAAATATATAACAACTATGAATATCAAAAGAATTCTTTTCATTCTGTTTGCAGTATTGAGTCTCAACGCATTTGCCCAGCAAAATTCGCTGACAAAAAAGGCTGATGAAGCCTTCAATGCCCAACAATATATTACGGCAGTGGAACTTTACGATAAGGCTTACGCCAAAGTTAAAGCCAACAGGCAGGAGAAAAACCGTATTTTGTGGCAAAAAGCGGAATGTTACAGGTATCTTGACGATAAAGAGCGCGCCATTAAGACATATCAACGCTTGGTAAAGGCAAAATACTATCAGGTACAGCCTAAATTATACCTTTACATGGCAGATTTCCAACGATACCTTTCCGATTGGGACAATGCGGAGTACAATTATAAGGAATATTTAAAACTTGTTCCTAACGATCCGCTTGCAATCAGGCGTTTGGAAAGCATAGAATTCGCAAAAAAATCCATGGCTAACCCTGGTAAATACGATATACGCAACGAGAAAAACCTCAACACCGAATGGAACGATTGGAAACCTACTTGGGACAATCAGAAAGAATGCACTGCCATTACGTTTTCTTCATCCCGCAACAATGATGAGAGCAAGGATAAGGATGCGTGGACGGGTGAATATTTTTCCGATATTTATTCGGCAACAAAATTGAAAAGCGGAGTTTTCGGAGAGCCTTCGCCGATCAGCGTTGCAGGTATAAACACCGATGCCAACGAAGGAGAATTGGTTAAAATAACTAACGGCAAAACTACGCATTACTATTTCTCCCGATGCAACGTCAAAAAAAATCTGCAACTTAACTGTGCGATTTATTCTTCACCCGTAGAACCAGAACAAACCAAAGGCAGTAAGAAATCTGCCAATAACAAAAACAGTAAGAACAATAAGAACAGCAAAGATAAAGAGAACGCAACCGAAAGCTTTGTGATGTTAAACTTGGGTGATACTTCATTCAACTATTTTCACCCTGCTGTAACGCAAGACGAGCTTACGATATATTTTTCTTCCAACAGACCCGGAGGACAAGGTGATTATGATATCTGGAAAGCTACCAGAAGCAATGTAAACGAAGAATTCGGAAATGTAACCAATCTGGGCAGTCATATCAATACGGAAGGTAAAGAAGAATTTCCGTCCTTACGCGGAAACAACAGATTGTATTATTCCTCCGACGGATTGAAAGGTATCGGTGGTTATGATATATTTATGACCGAATACTCCGACGGAGAATGGAGCGAACCCGTTAATTTGGGTTATCCTATCAATACGCCTTATGACGAAATAGGCATGATATTCAATTATAACGAAGACGAAAGTCTTTCTGCTGAAGAAAGCGGATATTTTTCTTCCAACAGAGAAGGCGGCGTTGGAGGTTATGATATATATTCCTTCTACCGCGCACCGTTGATCTTCACTTTAAGCGGAGAGGTAAGGGACGACAAAAGCATGCAAACCATTGCGGGAGCAAAAGTAAAGCTTATCGGGGATGACAATTCGCAAATAGAAACCCGTACTGACTTTGAAGGAAAATATGCTTTCAACAACGAACAGATAAGATACAACGTTAATTACAGTTTGAAGGTATCGCAGATTGATTATATGAACGCCGAAGGCAAAGAAACGACAGTCGGACTTACGACTTCCAAAGACCTGGTTCATAACTTCCGTTTGCAACCTATACCTAAAGAACCTATCGTTTTGCCGGAGATACGCTACGATTTATCACGCTGGGAATTATTGGACCAATATCAGGATTCTTTATCTGATTTGCTTGTTATTCTTGTAAACAACCCTACCTACGTTATAGAACTCGGTTCACATACCGATTCACGTCCTTTCCCTGCATTGACTAACGATACTTTAAGCCAAAGACGTGCGGAAAGCGTTGTGGATTTCTTGGTTGCAAGAGGAATAGAACCTGACCGTTTGGTGGCAAAGGGCTACGGAGAAAGAGTACCACGGACTCTTAAACGCGAAGCTTTCGTAACGATAGGCAAGAAAACCTATCAATTCCCTAAAGGTATAACATTGACCGACGATTATATCAATTCTCTGAAAACAAAAGACGAAAGAGAAGCTGCCCATCAGCTTAACCGCCGTACGGAATTCAGAATATTACGAACCGATTACGTTCCGCAACATGTCAAAGACTCTTTGGCGGATGCGGCATTGAATTCTGCCGTTGTGGACATAGTAAGCGGCAACAAACCGCAACCTACCGTGGATATTCCTATCGTTTATACGGACAACCATATCCCTATCACGATGATTGACGGCAATAAAGCACAATTGTATATCATATTAAACGGTGCGGCAGTGCCTGTAATCTATGACGAGAAGTACCGCGACGCCGCTGTATTGGATTGGGATCAGGCTATGAAGTTTTTAAAGACGGGCCGAATAACAAAAGAGAACTTCAAAGACAGAGAAAGAGCATTTAACTCCAAGGGAGAAATTTTGGAAAACGCCGTTCTTATTTTCAAAAACGCATCAATAGGCAAATATACCGCAGAAAAATTCGAAGTCATAGTAAAATCAGGAATGGAATACACGATGATAGTAAATAAAAACGGATTGAAAGATTTCGGACCGTTCACTTACAGTTCCGAAACAGGAGAAATAATCTTTGATAACTAAATCTCCGTTATCCGTTTGAGGAAAACATCCAATTAAAAAGTCAGCAACTTAATTTAATATGTTGCTGACTTTTCTTATTATGTTATTTCCGTCAAATCAATCGCCTATTTAATAAAATCCATAAACCATTTGACTACTTCAGGATCTTGATGCGAACCCATAATCAACGAATGCTTTTCATCCAATTGCTGAATCCTGTCCATATCTTCGCCGGTTAATTCAAAATCAAGTATATCCAAATTCTGCTGCATGCGTTCTGCATGGGTGGACTTCGGAATTATGATAACATCCCTTTGCAATAAATATCTCAAAGCCGTCTGCGCAGCACTCTTATTATACTTTTTGCCAATATCCGTCAACACAGGATGGGTAAAGAAGTTGTTTCTGCCCTCGGCAAGCGGACCCCATGCCATAAGGTACGTACCGAAATCCTTAAGGTACTTGCTTAACTCCTGCTGTTGGCAAAATACGTGTGTCTCCATCTGATTTACGGCAGGCTTAATCTCAAAATTCGAAGCCAAATCGATAAAACGGTCAGCGTAAAAGTTACTTACTCCCACCGAACGCAATTTTCCTTCCTTGTATGCATCTTCCATTGCCCTGTATGCACCGTAATAATCGCCGAAAGGCTGATGTAGCAACATCAAATCAATATAATCCGTGCTGAGTTTGCGCAAAGATTCATCAATGCTTGCTTTTGCTTTGTCGTAACCGTAATTGGAGACCCATATCTTCGAAACCAAGAAAATTTCCTTGCGGTTTATTCCGCTTTTGCGTATTGCTGCACCGACGCCTTCTTCATTAAAATAAGCCTGGGCAGTGTCTATCATGCGGTAACCGACTTTTAAAGCATCGGCAACGCATCTTTCGCATTCTGCAGGCTCTACTTGGAATACTCCGTAGCCGATTTGCGGCATCATAACGCCGTTGTTTAATTTTATCTCTTTCATTTGCTGTATGTTTTTTATATATTATTCTGATTCTATTGCAAAATTAAACTTTTTTCATACATATAACCTTACCAAAATTACGCTTTCCCGTGTACTTTTTGCTTCTTATTGATGCCTTGTCACTTATTAACGCCGCCCCTTGCCGTATTATTTTCAAAAAAACCCTTTTTTTGACCTAAAAAAACTGTTTTTTTCTGTGTAAAAAACCCTTTTTTTGAAAATAATACGGCACGGGGCAAAATTATTATGCTTAAGGGCGGGATTATTCCGCCAAAAGGCATCCGAAATACGCCGAACACCCACGGTAAAACGACAAAATAATGCCGCAAAAAGATAATTGTTCCGATTAATCTGCCGAATTAACGCAAAAAGATGTATTTTTGCAGAAATTTAACATATAACGGTTATCATAATGGGACATTTAAGTAAACTATCATTGGCTTTAGCGGGCATAATCTGCCTGTTTGCCGCATGCAATAAGCAACATACATCAGCCGAAAGCGGAAATATCCAATCAGCAGAGTACAAAGCATTTCACGCAGCGCATTCCGATAAGACATGCAGCTCATCCGTTTGGGCGGAATATCCTGTAAGCGGAGAGAAACAATATCTGGATTCGGTGCGTATGTGGATTGACACCGTGTTAAGCTACAATCCTTTTTCGGAAGAGGGCAAAATGCCCGCATTCAAAGGCAACAGAACCGATGCGCAGGCTCTTGTGACTTATTATTCGCAGCAGAAAATGAAAGAAGCGTCGGCAAACAAAGACGAAGACATGTTCTTTGAAGACGGCATGCTGTTGGAAAACCATGACAGCATATTCGTATCCTTCAAAAACACATATCTGACAAGCCTTTCAATAATGAATTATTGTTTCTTGGGCGGTGCCCACGGTTCGACAACTGTTTACAGTCAGACTTTCGACAATAAAACGGGTAAGACATACGGTTGGAACATGATAAAGGACAAAAACAAACTTTTACAATACATTACCGACGGTTTGAAGGACTATTTCGAAGTTGCGACGGTTCAACAGTTGAAAGAACAGTTGATTTTGGACAGCCCGTCAATACCTTTGCCTGCACAAGCTCCTTATTTCTCCGGTGACGGACTGATATTACAGTACCAACAATACGAGATAGCGCCGTATGCTGCGGGTCTGCCTGACATTCTTATCCCTTGGGACAAATGTAAGGATGTATTGACGCAGGAAATAATTGATATGTTGCAGTCAGAAATAACAAAACAGTAAGCAAACGCAACAAAAAACAATTGTTTTTCCGTTTAAATTGACTGCGTTTAGATTTTTATTCGTACTTTTGCAAAAACAAGTTTTTTAAGATACTTAAACTAATAAATAATATGATATAAGCATGTAATAAAATTATGACATAAAAGAATAAAGCGTTAGATTAACAGTTCTGCACTTCCCCACAAATTTCGACAACATAAGAAGTGTTACCTTTTATAGATTTTAGAACGAAGTCTTTCGCCTGCGAGAAATCGTGGGCTTCGTGTATATCTATGAAAGGGTCGTCGAAAACCGTGGGGAAATTACAGGAAAGTTTCACGGTTACTTTTTTATGTCTTAATTCCAAATAACAAAAATATAAAAACAATAAGACCCGGGGGATGCAGCGGGTAATCTGCACAGACAAACAAATGAAAAAATCATTAAAATCTTTATCAATTGCAGTCCTTATATTATTGGGACTGGTAGGTGAGCAAACAAAGGCACACGGAAGCGGTGATAACATTGCCGACACGATTACCGACGGTAAGCTGTACTTCGAAGTAACATCCGACAGCACAGTAAAAGTCATTAACAACTACAGCTATGCAAATCTTTCGAATGTTAATATACCGTCATCCGTCAGTCACGGCAACAAAACATTCACGGTAAATGCCGTAGACAACGGAGCATTTCCCGGATTAGGCATTCAATCAGTAGTTTTCCCTAATTCCATGCAGGTAATAGGAGATTCCTCATTCTACAACTGCTACAATCTAACTACAATTACAATTCCTGAAAATGTAAAGGTTGTAGGTAACAAAGCGTTTGCTTTATGTACAAAACTGCAAACCGTAAATTATAATGCAATACGTGCTTATAACGCTACGGTATATAAAAGTGAGTATGATATAGTGGGAAGCATGTTTGACAGAGATACCAATATATCTACGGTTAATATAGGAAACCATGTGGAAGTTATCCCCAACGGATTTTTAGACGAAGATACAATTCGGATATGGGACTTCTCATACACTTATTATGACAGTATTGTATGCAGATTCCCTAAAATTAACACAATTACCATTCCTGCGTCAGTAAAAGAATTCGGATTAGATTGTTTTCACGGAATAAAACAATTAAAAACCTTGAACTATAATGCTAAAGCTGCTGCATTTGTATTTCAAAAGAGAAACGCTTGGCAAAATGAATTAAATGGCTTATATGACATAACCTCCCGTATATATTATGACTCCTACGATTTCCAATTAAGCAAAAAACATATTTTTGGAAGCTTCAACATTACAACTGTAAACATAGGGGACAGTGTGGAAGCTATTCCCGATAAGTTTTTATTGAATCAGATAAATCTTTCTTCCGTTACTATTCCTGACGGAGTACGGATTATAGGAGATTCGGCATTTATGAACACGGGCTTGACAGAGATAACTATCCCATCAACAGTTGATACCATCGGCACAGAAGCTTTTGCCGATCTTCCGTCTCTGACAAAAGTTAATTTCAATGCGAAGAATTGTTACTATAAGGCTTCATATTATTCACAAAATCACTCTATGTTCTACGCTGATACAAATATCTCTGAAATTAACTTCGGAGAAAATGTAGAAGTTATTCCTGATAAACTTTTCAAGCAGGAATTGAAAAACATTGCAGATGATAAGGGTGATTATTTATACACTGACACCTTGGATTTTAACAAAATAAAATCATTATCACTGCCTGAAAGCGTTAAAACAATAGGCGATTTGTCTTTGACGGGGCTTGGCATTACTGATTTAACTATTCCTGCCGCCGTTGAAAGTATCGGAGTACATGCATTTTCAGACAACAAAAGTTTAACAACCGTTAATTTTAATGCAGTTAATTGCACACACGATTATTCTGAAAGTCCATTCTCCGAATCCGTCAATATATCTTCATTTATATTTGCAGACGGAGTAAAAAGAATTCCTCAAGCGATATTATACGGACCTATGGATATTATGGCAAACTTCGATTACCAAACACAAGAATATATTTTCGACACGATAGCTGACAATAGATTTAAGAAGATAACGAAAATAGAAATTCCGTCATCGGTTACATTTATAGGAGAAAATGCTTTTGCTAATTGCATAGGTCTAACTTCCGTCACAATCCCTGAAAATGTAGATACAATAGAACGTTATGTTTTTCCAGAATGTACAAACCTTGACACATTGAACTATAATGCCGTCAATGCTTCATGCGGTTCTTACGTGTTCTCGACAAATCCGACCATAACAAAGGTAAATATCGGCAGCAATGTCGAAAAACTTGACGAGGGCTTATTCCGTAATTTTCTAACTGACAGTATAATTTTGCCGAACAGTCTGAAATCTATTGGTTCCAATGTGTTCCGCGGATGTAAGAACTTAAAGACTGTCACTATTCCTGAAAATGTGGAAAAGATAGGCGAACAGGCATTCGCAGATTGCACATCGCTGGATACAGTCAGATGGAACGCCATTAATGCTTCGTATATTTACGATGAAGACTACGAAGATGAAGTTTATCCTATGTTTGACGGTGACACCAATATATCCGCATTTATTTTCGGAGATAAGGTTGAAAACATCCCCGCCAAACTTCTTCAAGGCAGAACCTTAAACTATAACCCTTACAATCCTGACCAAGACAGTAAGTTCATATCCAAATTTCATAAAATCAACAAAATAATACTTCCTAATAGCGTAAAAAACATCGGAACATACGCATTCAGCAATTGCGGCAACCTTTCATATCTGGAATTAGGCACAGGCGTTGCCAAGATTGACAAAAAGGCGTTTGCATTTTGTGAAAACATGGACACGATCGTATCTTACGCAGAAGTGCCGCCGACAATCTACAGCTCCACATTCGAAGAAGTTTTGAACACCATACCTGTCTTTGTTCCGTGCGGTGCAATGAATACTTACAAATCCGCAGCTTGGTGGAACATGTTCGCCAATTATACCGAAACAGGTTGCAATAAAGAAATCGTTACGGTAAATATCGAGGCATCAATATGCGAGGGAGAAACCTATAACTTTAACGGACGGGAATTAAGCGTTGCGGGAGAATACAAAGACACCGTTCACGTAAACATGGATAAGGACAGCATAATCGTATTGACGCTTACCGCTCATCAGACATACAGCGTCAGTGCAGAAGAAACGCGTATACTTGAAGATGCAACCATGGATGAATACGACGAAGTAATTATTGATACGCTTCAATCCCAATTCGGTTGCGACAGTATAGTAACTACGACAATCCACTATAAGCACGACAGCGGAATAGACGGCATTACGGAAACCGTTTCACTGAATATTTATCCGAATCCTGCAAAAGACAAAGTTACATTGGATATCGGACATTTGATATTGGATGGTGATAAGGTAATAACTATTATTAACAATGCGGGACAAGTTGTCTATAAATCCGACATACAATCTCAACAACTTGATATCAATATTAAGGATTTCAAGGCGGGAATTTACTACATAAAAGTAGGTAAATTCACGCAACCATTGATAATTGAATAATAAGAGATTACAAACTCTGAAAATAATCTGCGAGAAGAAAAAATTATTCTCGCAGATTATTTTATTAATCACGCAGATTAATTTTTTCTTATCGCTGATTAATTTCGCGGGACGGCGTCTTATTTTAAGTAAACGTTTTTTGACTATGGGCATTTGATGAATTTTGACATTAAAAAGACGTTTGGTTGTGTTGTAAGGCTGCGTTACGGAAATTTATGACCGCGGCAAAACATAAGTCTGCCATAAAACGGCAGCGAATTGCAGAATTTTTTGTAATTTTGCACCACTGATTACATCCTCATCAATGATGATGAAACTGCAATGAACACAGTGAAAATTATTTAACAACAAAAAACATAAAACTTTCAGAGAATATGAAAAAACTGATTATCGGGTTCTTATTAGGATTATTGTTTATTCCCTGTTTGGCACAGGCGCAAAACGGCAAACACGATATAGGTATTTCCGCAGGAGTTTTGCCTTCTACCGACGGACGTATGTTTGCTGACATATTAGTGGCGGTTATTACTTTCGGACTTGTTACACCCGACGATATGACGGCTTACGGCTCATACGCAGTTGATTACAGCTATAACTACTCGGATAAACTTGCTTTCGGCGCTTTTGCAGGTTTCAGTGCCAACAAAACAATAACAAGAGAGACTTATCACAGCTCCGATTACAGGGAAGAGAACTTAAGACGCTATTATTACTTTGTTCCTACCGTTAAAAGAATTTGGTCACGCAGCAATTCGGTTAATTTCTATTCTTATATTGGACTTGGACTATGCTATAGAAATGAAAGAACGAAGGCATTGGATAACAACAGCGTGCCGACAGAGAACGACAATACTATGCAATTGGCTTTTTAAGTCACGCAGATAGGTGTTGAAATAGGTAAAAAGTGTAAGTCCTTTCTTGATTGAGGTGCGGGTAACAAGGGTTTGTTGTCTACAGGGTTTAAATATAACTTTTAGACAGTTCACGCTTTGATTTGTCAGAGGAATAGAGCGATATTTTGCTAATTAAAGAAATATTTGTACTTTTGCATAAGATAAAGGGGTGAAAATAAAATATTATATTAAGGATAAATACGATATGATTTAGAAAATAAGATAATAAAATATTGACATAAGAGAAATAAAGCGTTAGCTTTGTGTTCGTATTACTTTTCCAAAACTTTTCTACACTATAAAAAGTAATATTATTCCTAAAGAACATGAAAGCCTCGCTCACGAGAAATCGTGGGCTTTGTATGTTTAGATGGAATAAGGTTCGTAGAAAAGACCGTGGAAAAGTGATAAACAAGAAAAGTTTCCCACGGTTTCTTTTTATGTATTGTAAAGAACAAATTAAATTATTAATCATAATAAAATAAGAAAGAAAATGGCAAAATTGAAAAAAGTTTTATTAGTTGCAATCCTTTATTGTTTAGGATTGACATGTGTGCAAACTAATGCACAAACCGTAGGCAGTTATTTCAGTTCAGGCGGATTGTATTATCAAATTACTTCTAATGTTTATCCTAACTTTGAAGTAAAAATGACAAGTATCACAGGTAACAGTACTAACATTGTTATACCATCGAAAGTTACTTACAACGGCGACGAATATACCGTCACGAGTATCGGATATCAAATCGGATATTACGGTAGTGTAACAGGCAGGACAAATATTACAATTCCTAATACCGTTAAATATATTGAATGCGGTGCTTTTCACGGAGCTTTTGAAATAACATTGGAAGAGGGTAACACTAACTATGTTATGGAAAACAGGTGTTTGTATAATAAAGCAAAAGACACCTTAATCGTTCATGCGAGGGGAATGGCAACCCAAGACTATACGCTTACACTTCCGTCCACCGTAAAATACATAAGTCCATGGGCATTCTTCAGAAGTGATAATTTAACATCTCTTACTCTGTCTTCTTCATTAAAATACATCGGAGACCATGCATTTTATCTTTCTTCAAGTCTGGAAACTTGTATTGTACAGGAAGGTCTTGATTCTCTATGCAATAACGCTTTTTATGGTTGTACTAAACTTAAAGAAATAACAATTCCGAAGACTGTAACTTATTTAGGTTGGGAAATCTTTACCGGGTGTGATAGTTTGAAGACTATGTATTATAATGCAATTAGTATAGATTATCATACAATTCATCCATCTGACAGAGCAAATGATTTTTATAAGTCAAAAGTTGTTGCAGGTAATTTGGATAAGGTTATTATAGGAAATGAAGTTCAAAAATTACCTAACAATCTGTTTGCCGGTTGCCCGAAGATAACACAGGTAAATTTCCCTGCTTCCTTAAGGAGTATCGGAGCATATGCATTCAGCGGTTGTAACCGAATTACGTCAATTACTTTTCCTGACAGTTTACAGACAATAGATAACGGTGCTTTTGAAGGAGTAGTATCTGTCAGTGAAATAACCATTCCTGCAGGTCTAACTTATATGGGCAATAATGCCTTCGGAAATACTACAAGTTTAAAAACCGTTCATTGGAATGCCAAGCATTGTAATAGTTTAGGAGACATATACAATCATTCTGTCAATTGGACTAACGTGGAAACAGCAACAATAGGAAATGACGTTGAAGTTATCCCGTGGTATTTGTTTGCAAACTGTAATAGATTGAAAACATTTACTATTCCTGAAGGGATTGACAGTATAGGTATTACTCCGCTGTTAGGTTGTGATTCATTAGAGTTTGTATATTATAATGCAAAGAATGCAGTATATACGTCCGATTATTCTAACGGTCTTGCAAGGAATGGAAAAATTCAAAACTTTGTTATTGGCAGTAATGTAGAAACAATACCTAATTATTTACTTAGCAATGAAAAGGGGATAACCTCATTGACTTTTCCTAATTCTTTGAAGAAAATAGGCGATTATGCATTTAACAATTGCGGCAACCTTATTTCGGCACCGCTGCCTGACAATGTCACTTCAATAGGTAAATATGCTTTTGCATCCACTGCTATCAGTGAGGTGACAATTCCCGAGACGGTAACCTCTATCGGTTGCGCAGCTTTTGCTTATTGTCCTAACCTTACGGCAGTTGAATATAATCCTGTATATGTTGATTATAATGCTTGCTTTGAAGGATTGGGTATGTTTGACAATGACACGGCGTTAACAAACGTAACAATCAGCAATGATGTTGAATACATCCCGCATTATTTCTTAAGAAACAATAAAAAAGCAGATATAACTCTGCCTGACAACGTAAGAAGAATCGGAGTGTTTGCTTTTTCGGGAACAAATATTAAGGAAGTAACTGTAAGCAACAAGGTGGACACATTGGAAGAAGGCGCATTTTCCAACTGTGACAGTTTACAAATCATTAATTATAATTCTCCGTCTTGCACAAGCATTATGCATACTTACGGTGACCCTAACGGAGTATTCAATCAATGTAATAATATCAAAACCTTAACAATTGACGAGAACGTAACAAGTTTACCTCAACGTTTGTTTAAGGATTGTTACATTGATACCGTATATGCTTACCCTTTGACTGCTCCTTTTGTAGGCTATGACAGGTTCTACAGAGGCGGGACTGACTGGATATGGGTCCCTTGCGGCAGTTTCGACAGTTATTACAATACCTGGACGTATTCCACGGAGGTATTACACCGTTTGGGTGACACGGAATACACCGTTGTTAACAAAAGTATATGTCAGGGAGACGGATTCGAATTTAACGGACAGACGCTTACACAATCGGGTGAATATGTTGCAAATCTGTTAAACAAGTATGAATGCGACAGCATCGTTACTTTGAATCTGACAGTCAATCCTTCATACGATACGCTTATTGAAAGCATTATCCAAAGTGGGGATACATATACATTAAACGGTTTTACCCAGCAATCCGAAGGCAATTACATTCAAAACCTTCAGACAATTAACGGTTGCGACAGCATTATTAGATTAAACCTTACAACACTTAAAACAGATACCGTAACTTTAACTGACACTATCACCTTAACATTATACGATACTATCAACACGACCGACACTGTTACTTTAACATTGTATGATACTATCAATACAACTGACACAATAGTTTTAACACTATACGATACAATCAATACAATTGACACAATCACCTTGATACAGACCGATACAGTTACTTTAACTGATACAATCACCTTAACGCTATACGATACTATCAATACAACCGACACTATCACCTTAACACTATACGATACCGTCACATTAACCGACACAATCACATTAACGCAGACAGACACTGTCACATTAACAGACACTATCACCTTAACATTGTACGATACCGTTAATACAATAGATACTGTTTATCTTCATGATACCATAACACCGTGCGGGGTGACGAGGACGTATATTTATGCAGAAATAAATGCAGGTGAAACCTACAATGGTTACGGATTTACCGAATCAGATGCGGGTGAATATACCTTAAATCTTCAAACCGATGACGGATGCGACAGTATTGTTACTTTATACCTACAAGTCACTGCAGGTATTGAGGAAATTACACAAGAAAAGATAATAAGTATTTATCCGAATCCTGCAAAAGACAGAGTAACTATTCATGCCGACGGTGATATTAAGATAATTGATAACAAAGGCCAGATTGTTAGAGAAATCAAGAACATTAAAGGCGTTAAAGATATCAATGTTAGCGATTTTGAGACGGGAGTATACTATATCAACGTAGGAAAATTCACGCAGCCGCTGATAATTGAATAATATCAAAATACAAGCTGCGGAAATAAGACGCCGCTTTACGAAAATAATCTGCGAGAAGAAAAAATTATTCTCGCAGATTATTTTACTAATCACGCAGAATAATTTTTTCTTATCGCTGATTAATTTTGCGGGACGGCATCTTAATTTATAGAATACAGTAATACATGTTTGTAACGCATATAAAAATATTGTGACAGCCTAATATTTGTCTCAAAAACTTTAACATTACAATAAAAAACAGTATTTTTGCAAAAATTTAACCGCAAAATAACTTTACTAATGGGACAATTGGCATTTTTGAAAATGTTTTTGCTGGTATCTATACCTACTGATATGTTTGACAACCGCAGGCATATTCATATATTCAGAAGAGGCTCACGCAAAATGCATTCTGTCGCCAAAATATGGATAGAAAAGAACGGGGTTAAATGTGTGGAAATCGCAGAATCTTCGCTGACTAACAAGGAAAATTCAATGTTAATCAATGCAATAGAACGAAATTGGGATTTCTTGAATAAACAAATAACAAAATCTTTTAACGGCGAAAAAACGATTGTGAAGAATTTGGAGGAATAGTTATGTGCAAAATAAGTAATACAAATGTAGGCATAAAGGATTTGAATTTCACGGATTATAGAGGAAAGATAGAGGCGTTTCTTTCTGACGGACGTGTAGTTATCGTGCCTGTCTCTTTTTTCCCAGACATAAAAAAACTTTCTGTAAAGCAACGTCAGAATTGGATGATATTGGATGACCAATTCTTTACATTCAATGACTTAAGCAAGGTCTATGCTGTAACTGATTTATTGAAAGTCTAATTTTCGTTTGTGATGATGCCGCTGTCAAGTAAGCGTTTATAGGTCTTCTCACTTGCCAATTGCTCGGCGGCTTTTATGGAAAAATCTATTGCAGTCTCCTGCGGAAAAGAATCAATGAAGATCTGAACCTTGTATTGCTTGCGTTTGTTGTCCTCATTTACATCAATAACCTGATAAGATATGCGGTGGCGGGTCTTTTGCCCCCAATCAATAATCTTACTCTTGTAGTTCCAATCCTTTGTCTCCATATCGGCAACATTAAGGTATATCGTAAATATGCGGTTTATCAAAACCTTATACGTAAAATCGTAACCTTTGTCCAGATACATAGCCCCAGTCAACGCCTCAAAAGCATCGCCGCTCATAGACAGATAACCGCCGCCTTTACCGTGCGTATACTCTATCAGTTGTGCCAATCCGATTTTTTTGGACAGGGCATTAAGGGAACTGCGGCTGACTATCTTTGAACGCATTTCCGTCAAAAATCCTTCGCCTTGATGCGGATATTTTTTAAACAGATAATCGCCGATAATTGTACTCAACACCGTGTCGCCAAGGTATTCCAACCGTTCGTTATTTACACGGAAACCTTTGCTGTCTTTATGGGATTTGGATTTATGAATCAGTGCCGTCTTATACAAAAGAATATTCCCGGGTTTGAACCCAAGAATATTCTTAAGAAATTTTAATAACTCTTTATCTTGTTCTGTTCTTGCGTTTTTAAAAAACAGAAACATATTATTCAATTACCTTTTTGAACGCCAACGATGCGTTATGTCCTCCGAAACCGAACGTATTGCTGATGGCAGCCTTGATTTCTCTTTTTTGAGCCTTATTAAACGTATAATTTAATGCAGGCAGGTTGTCGTCATCAGTGAAATGGTTAATTGTCGGGGGTACTATACCGTTGTAAATTGCCAAAGTAGTAGCCACGGCCTCGATTGCACCTGCAGCACCAAGCAAATGACCCGTCATTGATTTGGTACTGTTGATGTTTATATTCTTTGCATGATCGCCGAATAAGTTTACGATGGCTTTAATCTCGGCAACGTCTCCCAAAGGAGTGGATGTACCGTGGGTATTGATGTGATCAATATCCGTAAGTTGCAATCCTGCTTCCTCTATAGCCAAACGCATGGCACGCATTGCTCCCAAACCTTCCGGATGCGGTGCTGTCATGTGATAAGCATCGGCCGTACAACCCGTACCTGCCAATTCAGCATATATTTTCGCTCCTCTGGCTTTGGCATGTTCGTATTCTTCCAATACCAATGCACCTGCACCTTCGCCAAGTACGAATCCGTCACGGTCTTTATCAAAAGGACGGGATGCCGTTGCAGGATCGTCATTTCTTTGACTGATTGCTTTCATGGAAGAAAAGCCTCCAAGACCTGCATGCGTAACTGCAGCTTCGCTTCCTCCCGAAATCATAACTTTTGCCTTACCCAAACGGATGTACATGAAAGCTTCGGCTAAAGCATGTGCTGAAGAAGCACAGGCACTTACCGTACAGAAGTTAGGACCGCGGAAACCGTATTTCATGGATATGTGTCCCGCACAAATATCGGCTATCATCTTCGGAATAAAGAACGGAGAAAAACGCAGAGTTCCGTCTCCGTGAACGTAATCCGTTATTTCATCTTCAAAAGTCTGAATGCCGCCTATTCCGGACGCCCAAATAACACCCGCATAATCCTTTTCTTCATCGCCAAGCGTAAGACCGCTGTCCTGCATTGCCTGATCGGCTGCAACGATTCCGTATTGGGAAAATCTATCGTATTTTCTGATCTCTTTTCTGTCAAAATAATCTTCGCCTTTGAAGTTCTTAACCTCACAGGCAAAGGTTGTCTTCGCATTAGTTGCGTCAAAATGAGTAATAGGTGCAGCACCGCTTACACCGTTAACCAACCCCTGCCAATATTCTTCGGCATTGTTGCCTATCGGTGTAAGAGCACCCAAACCCGTGATTACAACACGCTTGAATTCCATAATAAAACTAAATTAGTTTAATTATTTAGCAGCGTTTTCTATATAAGCGATAGCATCACCTACTGTTGCAATCTTCTGAGCATCGTCATCAGGAATTGAAATGTTGAATTCCTTCTCAAGTTCCATTATCAACTCAACCGTATCCAATGAGTCAGCACCTAAATCACTTGTAAAATTAGCCTCCGGTGTAACTTGAGACTCTTCAACTCCTAACTTATCTACAACGATAGCTATTACTTTTTTTGCAATTTCTGACATAACTTAAAATTTTTTAATTAGTTAAAAATTAGGTTTGCAAAATTGCGACAATTTTTTCAATTTACCAACATTTTTACCTCTAAAACGACACTGTCGGGGAATTTGCGTTTGATAATCAGCAATTTGCAAAAACCTATTTTTCTTAAAAATCAAATGTTTTTTCATTTTTTTTAATCCGAATTACTCGAGATTTTGTCTTTTTTTCCGTTTATAAAAAATTTTTAACCGTTTTTTGAGTTATTAATAAGGATAAATTCACAAATTTTATGAAAAAACTTGCTTTATTTGCTTCAGGCAACGGTACTAACGTACAACAAATCAGCGAATACTTTCTTAACCGAGACGGAATAACCGTCGATTGCGTTGTGGTCAATAAACAAAACATTTACGTCATTGAAAGAGCCAAGAATCTGGGCATTGACTGCTTTTATTTCAACAGAAATGATTTTTACAATAGCGACAAGGTGCTTGATTTGATGAAACAACGGGGTATAGATTACATAATACTTGCGGGATTCCTTTGGTTGGTGCCTGAAAACCTATTGAAAAATTACGATCACAAGATAATAAACATCCACCCTGCCCTATTGCCTTCATACGGAGGCAAAGGAATGTACGGACATCACGTACACGAAGCGGTAATTGCAGCAAAAGAAAAACAAAGCGGCATAACAATCCATTACGTCAATGAGAAATACGATTCGGGTGATATAATCTTTCAGGCAAAATGCGATATAAAGCCGACGGACACTCCCGAGGATTTGGCAAAAAGCATACATATCTTGGAAAAAACCTATTTCCCTGAAATAATTGAGCGGACAATCTTTCTGCAATCGGCAATAGGACTTGCAAAAGCGAATATCGCAAGCAAAAAAGGCGGACCTTTCGGAGCCATCATAGTAAAGGACGGAAAAATCATAGCCCAAGGCACCAATACCGTCACCTCAACCAACGATCCTACGGCACATGCAGAAGTCAATGCCATAAGAAACGCCTGCAAACAGTTGAATGATTTCAATCTTTCGGGATGCGAGATATACACTTCTTGCGAACCGTGCCCTATGTGCTTGAGTGCAATTTATTGGGCACGTCTTGACAGGATTTATTACGCAGCAGGACAAAACGACGCCGCTTTCGGAGGTTTTGACGATACATATATATATAAGGAAATAGCACTTGATAAAAAAGACAGGGCGATAAAAAGCGAACAATTCTTAAAAGAATTGGGCAGAGATCCGTTTGAGCAGTGGAATAACACGCAGGATAAAATCAAATATTAGCCCTGAAAAAATAAGACGGCGTAAAAAAATATTAATACGGCGTTTTAATAAATTATTCAGGCTGATTAATAAATTTTTACGGCGTATTATTTCAGCGGTTTGACACAGTAGCACCGCATCTTTGTAAGTAAGTGAAAATTACTGCATAACCGATTTAATAAAACAAAGGGTTATGCAGTTTTTATTTGACTGCCCTGTCCTGCAATGCTGCCACAACTTTGCAATAAGGTTAATTTGCAATTAAAAATATGCATTAATTCCCCAAAATAAACTTTCGAAAGAAAAAATATATTATCTTTGCACCCGTTATCTGCGGCAAATTGCCGTGTAATACTAATTTTAAACAAACATTAGGCAAAAATGAACATACAAAAGGAATTTCAGCTTTACGCAACTAAAGGAAGAAACATAAATTCTTTGACTTTAGACAGGTATAACAGGTTTTTCAATACCAGAAGTGCTTATATAAATCCTACGATCATAGAAGAAAGACAGTTAAACGTAGCCCAAATGGACGTATTTTCGCGTTTGATGATGGACAGAATCATTTTCCTTGGCACGGCAATAGATGACGATGTGGCAAACATCATTCAGGCACAGTTATTATTCCTTGAAAGTTCGGACAGCAAACGTGACATAACCATATATCTTAACTCTCCGGGAGGATATGTGCAGGCAGGTTTGGGAATATATGACACCATGCAATTGGTAAGTCCTGACGTAGCGACGATATGCACGGGGCTGGCGGCAAGCATGGCTTCGGTTTTGTTATGTGCGGGTGCCGAAAACAAAAGAGCCGCTTTGGAACACTCAAGAGTTATGATCCATCAGCCTATGGGCGGAGCGGAAGGTCAGGCAAGCGATATGGCTATCGCAGTTGAAGAAATCCTTAAGACAAAGAAAGAACTCTATACGATAATAAGCAAACACAGCGGACAGCCTTATGAGAAAATAGAAGCAGACGGCGACCGTGACCATTGGCTTACAAGCAAAGAGGCTTTGGATTACGGAATGATAGACGAAATATTGGCACGTAAGAAATAAATATTGGGGTTTTACGGTTGTTTAACAATAAGACAAAGGCGGATATGAAGAAATTGTTTTTGGCAATGGCTTTGTTATTGGGAGTTATTGCGACATCGTGTTCCGATAACAAGAAAGTCATAATAGAAATACCCGAAATGAGCGATGCGCAGGTGTATGTAATTTATCAGGATCCTGATATGATTAACGCCCGCACGCAGGAAGAAGTTGCAAAAACCGAGATAAAAGACGGCAAATGCGAATTGGATTTTGACACTCTCAACTTTGACGGAAAAAGGAAAGAATGTACGGTAACTTTAATCAATCAGGACAAACAATTCGGGGCAAATCTGCCTTTGATAATCGAAAAAGGTAAGACCGTTAAGCTTAAAATATCAGGGGTGAGTGATTATCTGGCACAGAAATCAATACTTAACGTCAGTTATTCGGGCAGCAAATTTGCCGAAGCATTCTCTGATTTTTGGAAACAGGTGAATGATTCTTTTGAGGAATTGGTCCGCAGTAATAATGACGTAAAGGTCTATAAGAAACAGACGGATATTTTCAAGAACTTTATAAAGAAATATCCTGACAGCGGTTATCCGTATTCTATGTTAATAGGTGAGATGCAGATGATACCCGAAGAAGACAATCCTATCGTAAAATACTGTTCGGATTTGACGGAAACGCAGAATGACAATCCGTGGCACAAATATTTGGCAGATGCTTACAAATACCGCCAGATGAAACGTGCAACGGCATCTACGCTTGTATTGTCTGCCCAGGATATTGACGGTAAGCAATACACGGAACGGGATTTTAAAGGCAAGTTAATCTTGGTTGATTTTTGGGCTTCGTGGTGCAAACCGTGTATTGAAAGCATTCCGAAACTGCAAAAGATATACGACAAATATAAAGACAAAGGTCTTACCGTTGTATCCATCAGCGTGGACACCAATCCCAATGACTGGGCTGCATACGTAGAAAAAAATCCTTTTGTTTGGACCTCGCTTATCGGTCACGGCAGGGAAATAACGGAGAGATACGATTTCCAATACATTCCTTACGTATTGCTGGCTGACAGCGAAGGAAAAATATTGCGACAAGGCATAGAAATAGAAAAACTTGAAGGATTCATCGAAGAATATTTAAACAAATAATTTTATCTAACTGAATTAATAAATGGAACTCTCGGCAAAACAAATAGCGGACTTTCTGCAAGGAACTACGGAAGGTAATAGTGAGGTTACGGTAAACAAAGTTTGCAAAATAGAAGAAGGAGAACCGGGCGGACTGTCATTTTTGGCAAATCCTAAATACGCTCAATATATATATTCAACGGAAGCTTCGGCAGTAATTGTCAATGAAGATTTCGTATTGGAAAAGCCTATTAACGCCACACTTATAAAAGTAAAAGACGCATACAGTGCTTTTGCTTCGCTGTTGGAGCTATACAACCAATACCGCTTTAACCGCAAAGGCATATCCTCTTTGGCATTTGTCAATGACAGTGCAAAGGTTGGCGAAGATTGTTATTTGGGTGAATATGCCGTTATTGACAAAGATGCGGTTATCGGAACCAATTGCAGAATATATCCGCAGGTTTATATAGGCGAAGGGGTAAAAATAGGAAACAACGTAACCATTTACGCAGGTGCAAAAATTTATCACGATGTAGTTATAGGAAACAATTGCATCATTCATTCGGGTGTAGTAATAGGTGCTGACGGATTCGGATTCGCCCCTTTGAGTGACGGAACGTTTAAAAAGATTCCGCAAACGGGCAACGTAATCATAGAAGACGATGCGGAAATAGGGGCAAATGCCTGCATAGACCGCTCAACCATGGGTTCGACCGTAATTCACAAAGGAGCGAAAATAGATAACCTCTGTCAGATTGCCCATAACGTAACCGTGGGCAGCAATACCGTCATGTCAGCCCAGACAGGTTTGGCGGGAAGCACACAAATAGGCAACAACTGTTTCATAGGCGGACAGGTAGGATTTGCAGGTCACATAAAAATAGGCGACAACGTACAAATAGGTGCGCAAAGCGGTGTTATGAGCAATGTAAAAGACAACAGCAGATTGTTCGGCTCCCCTGCCATTAACCCTACCGAATACATGAGAGCTTACGCTTTGTTCAAAAAACTGCCCGAAATGGAAAAACGTTTACGGGAATTGGAAAATAAACTGACAGACACATCAAACTGAAACACGGTTTTGTTACACTGACAGCATAATGCAAGGAAAAGAAAACATAAAAAAGGCATTTGACGGGTTGTCCCTGTCGGATTATTATACTTTATTTTGTTTCGTCCTGCTTATAGGAGGTGTGCTTTATTCAACGTTCATCTTTACTTTGGCACTTGTTGCCATTGTTATACGGATATTGTTTATCGGCAGCATAAAAGACAAACTGACAACGATAAAACAAAACAAAATCCTGTTGATATGCCTTATCGGCTTATATATACTTAATATCATAGGGTTGATATGGACGGATAATTTACCCAAAGGTCTTACGGAATTAAACCATAAGTTGCCGCTTTTGATAATACCGCTGTTTATTGCCGTCATATCGCCGTTAAAAAGAAACGTATATTACATTGCTTTTGCGTTTTATCTCCTTATGCTGACCTTCGGCATTATCTACGGATTCATTAATTATATAATCCATCCGTATACGGAAAGCAGAGTACTGATACCGTTTGCAAGGCATATTTCTTTTGCATTCCATCTGTCTTTTGCATCAGCTGCAATGATTATTCTGTCATACAAAAACCGCAGAATGGCAAAATATTTCATCCCGATTACGGTTCTGTTTCTTTCCTATATCTTTATTGCATCTTTAGCCAGCGGAGTAATCACCGTAACGGTTTTGGCAGTATTGTCTTCCTTTATATTGTTGTTCAGACTGCGCAGCAAATATGCCTGTATCATCTCCATTATGGTATTGGCAGGTTGTTTGTCGGCGGGATATTGGTTTTACAGACAGTATTGCAACTATTTCGTTCCGAAAGAAGACTTTGCCGTAATGTCGGTAAGCAAAACATCTAACGGGAATGATTACCGCAAAACTTATGACAGATTCATTGAAAACGGCAATTACGTAAACAAATATTGCTGCCCCGAAGAAGTCAATGCCGCATGGAAAAACAGAACAGGTTTGGATATAACCGATTATTGCATAGGCAAAGAAGGCAACGTACATTATCATTATTACGACATTATTTACCGTTATCTTAATTCCAAGGGGCTGAAAAAAGACGCCCAAGGCGTAAATTCTTTAACCCAAAAGGATATTGAAAACATCAAACAGGGCTGTTCCAACATCGTTTATACCGATAAATTTTCTTTAAAACCGAGATTATACCAAACGTTTTATGAGTTTGAGCGGTATTTCAGAACAAAAGAAGTAGAAAACATGTCCTTGATACAACGTATCGTATGGACGGAAAACACGCTCAAAGTTATAAAAGACCGACCTGTCAAAGGAACGGGAACGGGAGCTGCAAAGGATTGCATGGACAGATATTTGAAGATTTCACATCCCGAAATACAAATGCCGATTAATGACCCGCATAACCAATTCTTATACACTACCGCCAATTTCGGGCTTATAGGTCTTGCGGTATTGTTGATTTTTTTGCTGTATCCTATGTTCAGGTTACATTTGGGCAACAATCCTTATTTTACCGTATTTTTCATTACCGCCTTATGCTGGATGTTTGCCGAAAGTTGCTTGGAACGTTATGACGGTATGTGTTTTGTAAGCACGCTTATGTCCTTTTTCTGTTTCAATCAGATTGCAGATAAAAACAAAACGCCGTTTCAGTAAATTATTCTGCGTGATTAATAAATTTTTATCGCTGATTAATAAAATAAAACGGCGTAATATTTTACTAAAACGCCGTAATATTTTTCCCGGTTGAATATCCCTGTTTTTCAGTTCTTTACTTTAGGGTGATGTCCGCACGAACGGAAATTCTCTTTCCAGTATTTTTCTTCCAATGACGATACGACAACGCCTTTGGATGTGGAGGTGTGGATAAAATTGCTGCCCTCCAAGAAAATACCTACATGATTAACACTGTTTTTGCCGAAAAATATCAAATCCCCTTCACGCATCTGGGATGCGGATTTATACAAATCAACTTCTTTTTCCATATCGGCACTTCTGCGCGGCAAGACTATATCATAAACATCCTTATATACATTATAAACAAACCCGCTGCAATCAACGCCCTGACGTGTCATGCCGCCCAAGACATGCGGAGTGCCTACCCAAGACATGCAATAATCGGACAACTGGGTGGAACGTTTACGCAAATAAGCCTTGGAATCATTGTATACCGCATCTGCCGTATTGGTTTTGGAGGATGAGGAAGAAGATGATGAGGATGAAGAAGGTTTTTTGTTGTTTGATGACGGATTGGTCTTACCGGAAGAAGACGGTTTGGATGAAGAAGGCTTTCTTTTCGTATTTGAAGTATATTTTTTGGAAGTAGTGGAATCCAAAGCATCCTGTACTGGTACGCATGCGGAGACTAACACAACCGCCGCAATGACAAACAACAATCTTTTGAGAATATTTTTCATTATAAAAGAATTATTCGGTTATAAGGTTATAAGGTTTCAAGGCATTCACGCAAACTGTCTTCCCAATGCGGAATCTCCAACCGCAGATTAAGCTTTATATCGCTTTTATCCAATACGCTGTACGCAGGGCGTTTGGCTATCGTAGGATAATCCTTTGTCAATATCGGCTGAACCTTGCATTTAAGACCTTTTATCTCCATGATTTTTTTTGCAAAATCGTACCACGAGCATACACCTTCGTTAGAGAAATGGAATATGGTGTCAATAGGCATGTGTTCCGTCATTTTCATAATCACTTTTGCCAAATCCGTGGCATAGGTAGGCGTTCCTATCTGATCGTAAACGACGTTTACCGAACTTTTGGTGGCACCTAATTTAAGCATTGTCTTGACAAAATTGTTGCCGAACTCACTGTAAAGCCATGATGTGCGTATTATTTTAGCGTCTTTGTTAGTCCGTTGGATTTTCTTTTCACCCTGCAGTTTCGTTGTGCCGTAAATACTTTTCGGATTGGTATCCGATTGGGGCGTATAGGGCACCGAACTTTTGCCGTCAAAGACATAATCCGTGGAAATATGAATAAATCTTGTTTTGTACTTCTTTGAATATTTTGCCAAAAGATAAGGGGCGGTTGTATTGAGTGCAAAGGCTTTGTCATAATCGTTTTCCGCATTGTCAACAGCCGTATATGCAGCACAATTGATGATAAAATCAAATTTTCCTGCTTTTAAATAATTGTCCGTCTCCTCTTCACTGGTAACATCCAATTCTTCAATGTCGGTAAATGTAAAATCATGCTCATAATTATCGGCAATCTTTTTGAAACTGTTGCCTAATTGTCCTTCGGATCCTGTAATTAAAATTTTCATTTACTGTATTTTTAAAAATTTTTAAGGCAAAATTAATATATTTTTTGTTTTAGTTCGTACCTTTGCAAATAAAATTTTTCAAAATCATACGATTATGGTAGATAATGCAGATAAGAAGAAAACATTTAACGCTTTTGCCGTTAAAATATTGATTTGTTTTCTGTTGCTTTTACAACTCTTTCCGCCTTTATGGGTACAGGATGTAACTTCTTTACGGCATTTTTTGATTGCATTGTTTGACGTATCGGCTTTGGCGGTTGTCTGTACAGGCGTTTTCAAATACAGGACAAACATCGCATCTGTTTTCAAATTCAAACCGTTTATAATATGGGCGGCACTTATTGTCTGGATGGCAATAAGCATGATTTGGGCAATAAATATAATCGAAAGCATTGCTGTACTGAACCGCTGGATACTTATTTTCGGCGCATCCGCACTGACGGGAATACTGCTTTGTGACAACAAAAAGATATTTCACGTTTTGGTGTTTTGCACAATAGCCGTAACGCTTATCAATGTCCTGACATGCATTATCGGCTATTATTATTTTGATTTGCATATCTCCCAACGCAGGAACCTTATGCTCAACGGAGGTTACGGCAATAAAAACATCTTTGCCGTCTGTCTGTTGCTTAAACTGCCGCTTTTGTATTACGCAGCGTTAAGGTATAAAACCCTTTGGAAGATTGTTTGCTGGCTTTTGATTGCTTCGGTGAGCTTTTGTTTAATAATCCTTTCGACAAGAAGCACGTTCATCGGCTTGTTTATGCAAATAATTTTTCTTATCGCCTATGCCGTTTTACAGAAATTCCGTTTCCGTGCTCCAAGCAGATATTTGCTTTACACCTTGGCGGTTATTCTTTGCTCTGTTGCAGGATTCTTTGCTGGCAATTGGTTCATTCAATACAATTATAATAAGTATGCAAAAAAGGATGTTCAAAATAATTACACTGTTGCGGCAAGGGTCAAGACCATTGAGGAAGGCAATTCCAAAGGCAGGCTGATTATATGGCACAATACCGCCGAAATAATAAAGAAACATCCCTTGCGGGGCTACGGTGTAGGCAACCACAAATTAGCCATCATGCAGGTGGAAGCCGCAAAGAAGATGAATTATGTGGTAAGCGATCATGCTCATAATGATTTCCTTGAGATGCAAAGCGAATTAGGCATAACGGGCGAATTATTGTATATATTGCTGTACTTAAGCACCGCATTAATCGGCATAAGAACCATATACAGCAAAAAGACCAAAGAGCCTTACAGACTTATTGCCCTGTGCTCACTTCTTTTATTGGTCACCTATATGAACGATGCGCTGTTTAATTTCCCTAACGAAAGGGCTTCCTGTCAGGTTTATTTGGCTTTAAGCATCGGTCTTATGATGTTTGCTTATTTTAAATCCAATGCAAACAACTATCAAACAGACAAAGCAAAATATCCTCTGATATTTTTCTGCATATTAACTGCCGCATGCCTTTATACGGAGAGTTCCCATTTTGTTTCCTCCGTAATACAGCGCCAAAGAATCATGTGTCACAACTCGCATAACAAACATCATATCCCGCCTTCGCATTGGGATCATGTGACGCCGTGGCTGCCTAACATTGACGAGAGCACCAAACCTATAAAGATAAACAATGCGATGATGTATGCCCTTGAGGGCGATTACCGCACAGCTGTTGATATGGTTCTTTCGGACAATGCCAACCCTTATTACGGATTGAAAGAATACCGCCTGGCTTCTTATTATGCGCACTTGGATATGACAGATTCTTCCAATATCTGGGCGGACAGATGCATTGCCATGAAACCTTTGTGCTACGACCCTGTAAGCGTCAAAATCGGCAATTGCAAAAAAGCAGGTGACATAAGCGGCCAGATAAAACTTCTCAACGATTATCTTAAAAGGCAGCAGAACGAGCCGAGAGCATGGATTTGTTTGATTGATATCTATCTGCAAAAGGGCGATTACAATCAGGCGGAGAAGATTTATCAACAATTTTTAGTTAATAATGACGAAATACCTGAAATTTTGGTCAAAAAATCAGAAATAAACAAGTTGAAAGCGGCGGAAATCAAAGAAAAAACAGAATTTAAACAAAAATAAATGCAATTTTTTATTATTGAAAATCAATTAAATATAAAAATAATGCAAAAATATCAGCATTTTTTTGTGAAAAAATTACACTAATATTAATTCTTGTTGTATTTTTGCCGAGTTAAAACAAAAGAATTTATAAACATTTTAAAACAAACACAAAAATGAAAAAAGTATTGTTCGTATTAGCAATCGCTGGTTTCTTTGCAGCATGCGGAAGCAAGAACACAGAAACTGCAACTGAAACTGCAGTTGAAGAAACTCAAACTGAAGAAACAGTAGTTGAAACTGCTACAGAAAGCGCTGTTGAAACTCCTATTCAGTAATCATCAGTTTAAGTAAAGCGAAATTGAGCAGTCCCGTAAAAAGACTGCTTTTTTTTGTTTTTATACCTTTCCGTTATCCTTTCCCCTCTTATTTTCAGCCTTTTTAATTTTCCTCAAAGTTTTTCAAAACACAGCAAGTTCCTTTCAAAACGCAGCAAATGTTTTTCAAAACGCAGCAAGGACATTGATTCAAGTATCAATTGCGCTAATTCTGGCATCAAGTGATTTGATCCGGGTAACAAGTGCGTTGATTCTGGTATCAGGTGTTTTGAAGCGGTTTTAAGGGCGTTAAGGCGTTTAATTTTGTTTGCAGGTTAATTTCCTCAAAACTGATTAAAGTTCCTTTCTGTCTGCCGTAAAATCGTTTAATCCGCCTGAAAAGTCGTTTGATGCACGGTTTGAAGCGTT
>JAGBOF010000032.1 GCA_017633985.1 Bacteroidales bacterium | reverse complement strand
TTGCCAATCCCCGCAGCTTTTCGCAACTTGTTACGTCCTTCCTCGCCTCTGAAAGCCACTAGGCATCCCCCTATGTACTCTTTCTTAACTTCTCTATCCTCGTGCTCTCGCTTTTGTATGTCTCTGTCTTGTCAATGATCGGTATTTACCCTTGATAAAAACATCTGCAATATAGAATCAGTCTCACGACTTAATTTGGATCGGTATTTAATTACAAATGCCGTTTGGGTAATGAGTGCAGAATAAAGTTTATATTTACAACCTTTAATTCTGCTGTATTTTTTCTCTTAAGCCTCTGTTTTCACAGATACATAAGAACGGTCAAATCTGCCTCTTTTAAATTCTACGATTCCGTCTTTCAATGCAAACAATGTATGATCTTTTCCCATTCCTACATTCTCTCCTGCATTATGAACCGTACCTCTTTGGCGTACTATAATATTGCCTGCAATACATTTCTGACCGCCGAATATCTTAACGCCCAATCTCTTGCTATGTGATTCACGTCCGTTACTTGAACTACCAACACCTTTTTTATGTGCCATATCTCAAACCCTTTCTGCTTTAAGTTCAACAATTATTTCTATTTAATGTCCTTTATCTGTATTTGAGTTAAGAAAGGACGGGAACCGTTCATTTTTTGATAACCTGTTCTTCTTTTCTTATGAAATACCAACACTTTATCACCCTTTATATGCTTGATAATGTGTGCTTCTACGCTTGCTCCGGCTATTTTAGGCGCACCGACTTCTATTTTGTCGCCGTCAGCCTTAAGCATTACGGTGTCAAAAGTAATATCCGTATTCTCATCTTGATGAAGACGGTTTACAAATATCTTCTGATCTTTTTGAACCTTGAATTGCTGTCCTGCTATTTCTACTATTGCGTACATCGTTTTACTTTTCTTTAAATTTCACTTCAGAATTATCTCTGAAACGGATTGCAAAATTACAACAACTTTTCATACCTGCCAAATAAATTTACAAAAAAATGTTAATAATTTTTCGTTATTATTTCTATTCATTTAAATATCAACATTATAAATAAGCAAACTTTCAATTCATATTATCCGTTAAATCGGCAAAATTCCCTTGTTTTTTGTTCAAAATTTCTGAATTTTACAACAAATCTGCACACTATAGCCAATAAGCAGTGATTTTTTACATTGTGACACATATATAAATTAATGGCGTGTCATTAGGCAAAAATAAGACGCCGTTTTAATAAATTAAAACAGCGTTTCAGTAAAATAATCACGCAGATTAATTTCTTAAAACGCCGTCTTTTTTATTTATTTGTGAATCAATTCTTTATTAAGGCAGTTTCAATCGTACGAAAACAGGGTAATGATCCGACGGCAATCTGCGTGAATATACTTTAAAATCAATTTCTTGCGGCGCATCGTGTCCCTTAACGGATTCTTTAGCGGTATCAACGCCTTCAACCCAATAACAATTTGTCATAACCGCATAATTATCCACATAAATTTCAGGAGAAACAAACACATGATCTATTCTGGAATATGTTCTCAACTCCGGATTGAACGAATTAAACGTTCCGTTTTCTGCAAAACGCAATCTCGCATCCTCATAAGAATCTTTCAATATACCCGAATCGGTAAATATACCGTAAATTTCATTATTCTGATCAACATTAAAATCTCCCGTGATAATAACAGGCTGTCCCGCCGCAATTTCTTTCACTTTTTGTACTATCAATTTGGCACTTTCCCTGCGTGCAACAACTCCTACGTGGTCCATATGCAGCGTAAAAAAGTAAAAATTCTTACCCGAAGACTTATCTTTAAACTTTCCCCACGTACAAATCCTTACACAAGCCGCATCCCAACCCTTTACAGGTTTGTCAGGCGTGGTATTAAGCCAAAACCATCCTTCATCAAGTTTTTCAACCTTACTTTTCTTATAAAATATTGCGGAATACTCTCCTTCTTTATCGCCGTCATCACGTCCGACACCTATATATCCGTAACCGTCCAACAAACTTAACATATCATTAAGTTGATTGTTTAAAACTTCCTGTGCTCCGAATACCGCAGGTTGTTCAAAATTTATCTGTCCGCATATAACGGGATAACGTTTCTGCCACACATTGCCGTTAATAGAATCCCACGAATTCTTATTACGTATATTATATGTCGCAACGAATAATTCCTGTGCCGTCAATGACAGGCTCAACAATCCGAAAAATACAAACAACAGTTTTTTCATATACTTTATTATTTTAGATTACTTATACCAAATCTCCCCGTGAGGCATCCTGACGGACAAAAATAAACAACATCAAGGTAAATGCCCATAAGGACGAACCGCCGTATGACAAAAACGGAAGAGGAATACCTATTACTGGTAAAAGACCTATTGTCATTCCTATGTTTACCATAACGTGAAAGAAGATAACACTTGCAATTCCGTAACCGTATATTCTTGCAAAATTGCTCCGTTGCCTTTCAGCCATTTTTATAATCTTTACGCACAGCCAAATGAACACTATAACGACCAAAGCACTGCCTAAAAAGCCCCATTCTTCACCTACAGTACAGAAAATAAAGTCTGTATCCTGTTCGGGGACAAAATTAAACTTCGTCTGTGTCCCCTGTAAGAATCCTTTACCCAGCAAACCGCCCGAACCTATTGCTATCTTACTCTGATTGACATTATAACCCACACCTTTATCGTCCTGCTTCTGCCCTAACAATACCTCTATCCTGTCCTTTTGATGTGATTCCAATACTTCGTTATATCCGAATTGCACACCGAATATAACTGCTGCGGCAAAAAACATTATGCCTAAAAAATAAATAAACTTTACTCTGTGGTTACGCCCGTGCAATATAAAATATGCAATCATAACGGCAGCAATGATTACTCCCGTTAATATAAAAGGATTAACCACCAATGCGAGGACAAACAACACTATTGCAGCTGCCCCCAATATCAAAACCGTAGATGACAATCCTTCACGGAATAATACGAATACGAAAGAAAAGAACACCAATGCACTGCCGGTATCGTTCTGCAAAAGGACCAACAACATAGGCAACGCAATAATTCCTATTGCCGTCAAGCGGGTACTCCATTGTTTCATATCCACATTAATAGCCGACAACACCTTTGCCAATGCCAATGCCGTAGCCAACTTGGCAAACTCCGAAGGTTGTATACCGAATTCACCTATACCCAACCAGCTTTTTGCTCCTTTTGTCGCCGTTGCCACACCGAGGACAAGCACCAACATTCCTATACATATTATATATATAAGGTATGCGGTCTGTGAAAAGAACTTCGGATCCATTATCATAACAAACAAAGCGATAATCAAGGATGCTGCAATCCATATCATTTGTTTGCCGTACCTGCAGGAGAAATCGAATATGCTGGAATGGTCTGCATCATATACTGCTGCGTAAATATTCAACCATCCGACCAATATCAAAAACAGCCAGGCTATAACAACCTTCCATTCAACGTTTGCTAATATTCCCTTATCCCTCTTATCCATAAACTAATTATTTACTGCTGATGAATCCTTCTTTTCTTCGGTAGGTTTCTTCGCGGCAGATCTTCCTATCGGTAAAGGTTGGCAAGGAGCGGCTTCCATATATTGTTGTTCCGTCTCTTTGCGTTCCACTTCACGTTTGATATATTTTTCTATTATCAATCCGGCAATGGGAGCTGCCCATGTACCGCCGCCGCCTCGTGCATTCTCCACATAAACCGATACTGCAATTTTAGGATTGTTTCTCGGAGCAAAAGATATGAATACCGAATGATCCGCTCCCGAATTCTGGGCAGTGCCAGTCTTTCCGCAAACATCCAATCCCGGCACATCAGCCCTGTGTCCCGTTCCGCCGCCTTCGTGAACGACTCCATACATTCCTGCAACGGCTACATCCCACCAAGAAGCATCTACTGTAGAATAATTCTTTTGTCTGTATTTCTTAAGATAATATCTCTTATTTTCATCACCTATCGATCTAACCAGATGAGGCGTTATATACCAGCCTCTGTTGGCAACAAGTGCTGCAAAATTCGCCATCTGTATAGGCACTACCGTTACTTCTCCCTGTCCTATGGAATTAGAATAAATCGTATAGAAGTTCCATCCCGTAGGATACCATCTATTGTAAAACGCCGTGTCAGGTATATGCCCTTTTCTTACGCTTGGTAAATCTATATCCAAACGTATTCCGAAGCCCATTTTAAACATTGCTTCCGTCCATTGGCTCAATCCGTATTTGCTGTCAATCTTTCCCGTAGAAGGATTCATTCTTTGCACCTCACGTTGGAACACTCTGTAGAAATAAGGGTTACATGACATCTTTATAGCATCCCTTACACTCGGAGCCGAAGGATGGTTATGGCATCCTACCAACCCTTTGTCACACGGAAAACCCGTAGACGGCGTGATAACTCCCATATCCAATGCTATCAAAGCCTGTGCTACTTTGAATATACTGCCTGGAGGATATTCCGCCATCAAAGCACGGTTAAACAAAGGCTTGGAAATATCTTCTGCAAGTTTCTTATAATTTGCTCCCCTTACACGTCCGACAAGTAAATTAGGGTCGTATGTAGGTGCGGAAACAAAACAAAGCACTTCTCCCGTAGAAGGTTCTATGGCTACTATACTTCCGCGTTTGTTTTTCATTAAAGATTCCGCATATTTCTGCAATTCTAGATCTATTGTAGAGTAAAGATTATCCCCTGCAACCGCCGCCTTGTCGTATTTACCGTTTTGGAAAGATCCTTTTTCCCTGTTATGTACGTCAACAAGCGTTATCTTACTTCCCTTTATGCCCCTTAAGTACTTTTCATAACTTTTTTCCAAACCGCTCATACCTATATAGTCACCCCGCTTGTAGTATCCGTCTTCCTCTATCTTCTTTTCGTTCACTTCACCTATATATCCCAATACTGCGGCGGCAACCGAATCGGGATATTTCCTCAAAGTACGGCTTTGGGCATAAAATCCCTGAAACAAATATATCTTTTCCTGCAATGCGGCAAAGTCTTCCTTGGATATTTGCTTTTCAAAAAACGACGGAGCATAAGTACTGTACTTTTTAGCCTTCTCCATCTTTTTGTCAAAATCTTCTTTGCTTATCTTAAGCAAGGAACAAAGCAAATTAGTGTCCAAATTTTTCACCTGACGAGGAATTACCATCAAATCATACACCGCTTCATTATACACTAATAACTTTCCGTTGCGGTCATACACCAATCCGCGTGAAGGGTATTGGGTAACGTACCTTAAAGCATTCCTGTCGGCAAGTTGTTTGTATGTATCGTCAAAAATTTGCAGGTAAAACAAACGCAGAATATATATCACGCCTACCGCAACAAATATTCCGATCACCGCATAACGCCTTGAAGAAAGACTGTTTTTCATTTGTCCTGCACTTTTATCCGCTTTTTTACGTTATTATAAAATAAGGATGCAAAATTACAATAAAAAAATGAATTTAAATACTGATTTTCTCAATATAAAAAGTGAAAAAGATTTCGGGACTCTCGCTTTAAAGACATTCGCATATCAATACGAGCACAACGGTGTATACCGCAAATGGTGCGAACTTACAAATACAAAAGAGGTTAAACACATTGAAGATATTCCTTATCTGCCTATAAGTTTTTTCAAATCCCATAATGTATCATGCCGCCCTGATGAAATGCCGGAAGATTATTTTCTTTCTTCGGGAACATCTTCCATGCAACGCTCCCGCCACAATGTTTTTTCCAAACAACAATACCTTGACAACACACGCAGTTGTTTCAGCCAATTTTACGGTGATGCAAAGGATTATTGCTACATCTGTCTTTTGCCCAATTATTTGGAACAGGAGCATTCGTCACTTATCTGCATGATGAACCACTTTACAAACATCAGCCGTTATAAACAAAGCGGATTCTTTAAAAATAATCTGACGGATGTGATAAATATTTTGGAAGATAATGAAGCCCGAGGCATAAAAACCATTCTTTTCGGCGTCACTTACGCACTTTTGGATTTGATTGAACTGAAAAAATTCCGCCTACATAGCACCATCGTTTTCGAAACGGGAGGTATGAAAGGAAGACGCCGTGAAATGTCTAAGAAGGAGCTGCACGGCATATTGAAAGAAGGTTTCGGGGTGGATAATATAGCGTCTGAATACGGCATGTGCGAGTTATTTTCACAGGCATACGCTGTTAAAGACGGCAGATTCCGCTGTCCCGCACAAATGAAAGTGTGCATAAAACAGGTAAGCGACCCCAAAAGTCCAAACCTTATCAACCGTAACGGCATTATAAATATAATTGATTTGGCAAATACACAAACCTGTTCTTTCATTCAGACGGAAGATATCGGCATACAATCCGAAGACGGAAGTTTTGAGATTTTAGGGCGTTTGGATCACTCCGCTTTAAGAGGTTGTAACCTCATGTATAACTAACAGTATAACAAACCGTTGCAAAAACACGTCGTTTGAGCAAATTAAAACGCCTGATTATTTTACTGAAACGCCTGATTATTTTTTTAAAACGGCGTTTTATTTTTACATAAAAATGTTTCGCCTAAATGAAGCGGTTTTTTGCTGATTTATCCTTGCGTTTTATTCCACAAAAAAGTCCGTTTATCAAAACATTCAGGCGGCTTAATTCAGTATAAAATCCTTTCCTTTCTCTGTTAAGATGAATCATCTTTTTATAAAAACCCATAATTATTTTTAATTGTGTCTTTAAAACCGCAGCACAATAACCGCTTCTGGCGCATTATAGACTTCTTTAGGTCTTTTTTAACCATTTTTCTTTTTTATCTCATTATCATCTGATTAAACCGCGAAATATTAAATTATTTTCACCCCCCCCCGAAAAAATTATTTGCTTATTATCAATTATTGTTATATCTTTGCAAAATCTTTTAAGCAAGTAATTAATAAATGTATAAATGATGAGCATCAGCGAGGGATATTGTCCGAATACTTACAGAATACCGTCAATTATTGCGACGGTGCTGTTCTTTCCGATAGGGTTATTCGGAATCCATTACGGCAAAAAAACTTTCAAATACTACCGTCATCCTGACAAATATAACCTTTCTGTAAAATGTTCGCAGCGTGCGAGAACTTTTTCTTCGTTAGGAATAATTTTCGGAATAGCATTCTGGGTATCATTGTACATTATTTTCTTCTTATAACATCTCTTTATAAAATTCCGCCGATATAACAATCCGCCGAATAAGCGGCATGTTTATTTGTTATCATGCTTTTTTCTTCTGATAAATAATCTCCGTAACCCATAATGTATGTACAACAAATCATTGAGATAAATAAAATTTATAAATTACGGTTTTATTAAGATATTTTTGTAAATTTGCACTTTATTTTGAATTAACACACAATTGAAATGAAGAAAAACAGTTATGCTTTCAGTCTTACCATTATCGGTATACTGTATTTTACTTTCGGATTCATAACTTGGTTGAACAATCAGTTGATTCCGTTTTTGAAAACCGCATGTCAGTTAAGCGATACGCAGGCTTATTTAGTTACATTTGCTTTTTACATCTCTTATTTTGTGATGGCATTGCCGTCAGCCGGCATATTGAAGAAAACAGGCTTCGCCAAAGGAATGTCTTTAGGTTTGTCAGTAATGGCATTAGGTTGTTTGATATTCATACCTGCGGCAATGAACAGAAATTATCTTGTATTCCTTATAGGATTATTCGTTCAGGGAACGGGATTGGCTCTTTTGCAGACGGCGGCTAACCCATACGTTACGATTTTAGGTCCTATTGAGTCGGCAACTCAAAGAATGTGTATAATGGGACTGTTCAACAAAATTGCAGGAATAGTAGGTATTTATATCTTTTCGAAAGCCTTATTATCCAATTTCGATGCCGTTTCGGCAAATATAGCATCAGCTTCAGGAGCTGAACAAATCGTTTTATTGAACGACCTTGCCCACAGAATAATATTACCTTATATTATAATGGCATTCGGATTGCTTTTAATAGCATGGATGGTTTATTTGGCAAAACTGCCTGACATCAATTCTTCAAGCGACAGCGAACCGACAGGTAACGACACGGCTAAAACAAAACTACCTGCTTATTTATGGTTAGGCGTATTGGCATTGTTCTTCTACGAAGGTGCAGAAGTAATGGCGATAGACACATTGGTACCTTACAGTAAATCCATAGGTTTACCTGATACCATATATTCGAAAATAGGAATGTTTGCCTTGGCTGCATTGCTTGTAGGTTACATATCGACAATTATTTTAATACCTAAATACTTAAACCAGACTAAAGCCCTTGTTTACTGCAATATTCTTTCGCTTGCATTTGTAGTTATTGCTCTTCTTTCAAGCGGTGTTACATCTTTGGTGTTCCTTATATTGCTTTCGTTTTCTAATTCCGTAATGTGGGGTGCTATTTGGGCTTTGGCAATAGACAAATTAGGAAAACATACTTCTTTTGCATCGGCATTGTTGATTATGGCAATTGTCGGCGGTGCTTTAATTCCTCTTTTGTACGGCAGTCTGTCGGATATTATCGGCAATACCAAGACTCCTTACCTTTTGTTCCTGCCTTGCTACCTTTATATATTATGGTATGCCGTCAAAGGCCACACTATCGGACTGAAAAAGTAAAAATCTACAATGGCAAAACAAGAAAATAACGACATAAAAGAAGTTTGTGCTTTTTGCGGACGTGACATAAACCATGTAAATACGTTTGTCCCGTCAATGTTTAAAGGAATAGGTGTCTGCGATGATTGCTTAAGGGAAATAAACAAAGCGATGGCCGAAGAAAAAAGGCTGCACAATCACATAAGCAACGAAAATATCGATCTGAAAACACCCAGAGAAATCTTTTCTTTTCTCAATCAATATGTAATAGGACAGGAAAGAGCAAAGAAAATACTTTCCGTTGCTGTTTACAATCATTATAAGCGGTTGAATTACATAGCGGGAGGAAAAAAAGTAGATGATGTTGAACTGGATAAGTCAAATATCATCATGATAGGTGAAACGGGTACAGGGAAAACTCTTCTTGCCCGCACGATTGCAAACCTTCTGAATGTTCCTTTCTGCATTGCCGATGCTACGACACTGACTCAAGCCGGTTATGTGGGAGAAGATGTTGAAAATATCTTAACACGTTTATTGCAAAACGCAGATTATGACGTTGAGAAAGCACAAAAAGGAATTGTTTTCATTGACGAAATAGACAAAATAGCAAAAAAAGGTGACAATCCTTCAATTACAAGAGACGTATCGGGTGAAGGTGTCCAACAGTCCTTACTTAAAATTCTTGAAGGAACAATTGTAAACGTTCCGCCCGAAGGAGGAAGAAAACATCCCGAACAAAAATTTATACAAGTAGATACCCGCAACATTTTGTTCATTGCTGCAGGAGCGTTTGACGGAATTGAAAGAAATATTGCCGCACGTATGAACTCTCATGCCATAGGTTTTTCAGAATCTTTGCAAAGAGACCATATTGATACTGAAGAGTATTTGAAGTATGCACAACCACAGGATCTTAAAAAATTCGGTTTGATTCCTGAATTGATAGGACGTTTCCCTGTTTTGACATCACTGGATAAACTTGATGCAAAAGCCTTGAAACGCATATTGGTTGAACCGAAGAATGCCATAACCAAACAATATCAAAAGTTGTTTGAAATGGACGGAAAGCAACTTTATTTTGATGATAATGCTCTTGATTACTTCGTTCAGACTGCTTTGGATTATTCTTTGGGTGCACGGGGATTAAGGAGTATTATGGAAAACGTTATGAATGATTTGATGTTCATGGCTCCTGATGAAAAAGATAAACAAGAAATAACCATAACAAAAGAATATGCCGAAAAAATTCTGGAAAATGAAATCCTGAATACGGCAAATAAGAAATAAACAGTTTAATATTATATAAATATGAAAAGGATATTTGTTTTAACGTTATTAACATTTGTTTGCTTTGCACTATATGCACAGAAAGAAGGTGGAATAACCGTTTTCGGTACTATATATAAAGGAGATACTATACCCATGTCTTATTTGGAACCTGTGATTGTAAAAGGATATATCTCTCCTTTAACTCCTGAAGAACAACGTAAATATTCCAAACTTATACGCAATGTAAAAAAAACTTATCCTATTGCAAAAGATGCCCAACTGTTATTCAATGCTTATTCTTCCATGATAGACAAATCCCAAAATGAAGCTCAACAAAATAAAATAAAGAAACAGGCATATACTGACGTTAAGAATAAATTCTCTGACAGAAGCAAAAGTTTAAGCAAAGAGCAAGCTAAATTATTGTCAAAATTGATTTACCGTCAGACAGGGTTTTCATCATACAATCTAATCAAGACCTTCGGCGGCGGAGTCAAAGCAACAATGGCTGCGGCTACAACAAAAGCAATGGGAATTAATCTAAAAGGAACTTTTGATCCGCAAAACAATGAAGAAGACCGTATAATAGAGCGTATTATCTATTGTATAGAAGCAGGAAAATTATAATGTACAACGGTTTTTGTTATCTTGGCGTTGTGCCTGTAAGAAAAAAGGCGGAAAGTTCTGCCGAGCAAGTCACACAATTATTATTCGGTGATACTGTATCTGTCATTGATGAATATAAGGGAGAAAATGAAATCACCGATTCTTGGTTTAAAATCCGCAATACTTATGATGATTATGAAGGTTGGACGGATAAACGGAATATTTTACTGTATGAACCAGGTAAATTGTCTGATAACATAAACCAATGCATCTCGCATAAATACATTGTATCATCTTCAGTTGCTAAAATCAAAACCGATGACGGCTTTATCACAGTCCCGATGGCTGCCGTATTACCAGATAAAGTCTTTTCAATAAATAATCACAATTTTGCATTATCCGAGGGCAGCGTTATTCCGACAGAAAAGTGCAATCCACTTCTTATTAAGGCTGTTTCATTACTTTACTTAAATACTCCGTATCAATGGGGCGGTAAAAGTATATTAGGAATGGATTGCAGCGGATTTACCCAAAATGTATTCAGATTTGCCGGAATTAAACTGAAAAGAGATGCCTTTGAGCAGGCAACACAAGGCAATAATGTAAGCTTTGAAAGTATCAAATCAGGTGATCTTTGCTTTTTTGATAACAAACAAGGTAAAATAACGCATGTAGGCATATACCTCGGGGGAAATCAAATCATTCACTGCAGCGGTAAAGTCCGTATTGATACGCTTGATGCAAACGGTATTATAACTAACGAAGACGGTAAGGAAAAATATTCCCACCGTCTTTGCAAAGTACAATCCTTTATTTAGATATACGCTTTTATTTAAGCGCTTTATAACTTCTTAATCCGTAAATAAAGACTACACAGAAGCAAATCAAAGGAACGATAAACGATACATTAACTGCAGGCATCGAGAATACTTCCTTTTTATCTATAATCATGGCTTGTAATGCGGGCAATACACTGCCGCCCAATATCGCCATAATCAAACCTGCCGAACCTACTTCTGCATCCTGTCCTACGTTACCCAATGCCAAACCATATATGGTAGGAAACATAAGTGACATAAAAGCAGAAACGCCTACTAATGAATATACGCCTATTCTTCCGCCTGCAAATATGGTAACCAACAAAAGCAAGAATCCT
The DNA here is from genome assembly GCA_017633985.1 of Bacteroidales bacterium. Lineage (GTDB taxonomy): Bacteria > Bacteroidota > Bacteroidia > Bacteroidales > P3 > Scybalousia_A. Next base: position 43,930 of record JAGBOF010000032.1, on the reverse strand, counting down.
CCCGTAGCAAATATACTTAACAATCTTGCAGGTTTAAAATACTTCATTAAATAGGTTCCTATAAAACGGGAACAACAGAATAATACCATGGCAATGATATTAAGTCTTTGTGAATAAACTTCAGCTGCCTGTTCTGTCATACCTTCCTGCATAAATACATGCGTTCCGTACTGAATGATAAAAGTCCAACAAGTGATTTGAGCACCCACATAAAAGAATTGAGTCAATACACCTTCCCTGTAAATCTTGTTATTTAATAACCGCTTCAAGGTTGCCCCTAAATTTCTTGATACCGTGCTGTCCTGCACCTGTCTTTGCGGAATTTTCATCAGCAACATAACAATAAAAACAACGACTAACACTATTCCTATCGCTACATAGGGTTTTATCAATACCGAAAGGTCCGCTTGCTTCAATGCCTCAAAGTCCGTATCATTTAATGTTGCCCGTTCTGCCGATGACATAGGATTCAATTTTGCCTGAATAAAATTCATGGCGACAAACATACCTGCCAATGATCCTATAGGATTGAAAGCCTGGGCAAAATTCAATCTCCTTGTTGCCGTTTGCTGTTCTCCCATTGACAGAACGAAAGGATTGGCACTCGTTTCCAAAAAAGACAATCCGCATGTTAAGATAAAGTAAGCCAAAAGGAAAGGATAATAATTTCCCGTTGCCGACGCAGGTATAAACATCAAAGCTCCGAAAGCATATAATCCCAGTCCTAAAAGTATACCTTTCTTATATGAAAATTTTCTTATAAACATCGCTGCCGGAAAAGCCATAGCAAAGTAACCTCCGTAGAAAGCTACCTGAACCAATGCCCCGTCGGTGACACTCATACGGAAAATCTTGGAAAAAGATTTAACCATAGGATTGGTAATATCATTGGCAAATCCCCATAATGCAAAGCAAAGTGTAACGACAATAAACGGCAGTAAATAATTCACACCGTCCTTTGTCTTAAAAATACTTGTAGATTCTTTTTTGTCCATACTTATTACTTTTTGAACTCTATTTATTTTACAAAGATAATATTACATTCAACCGCCGCCACAATATATTTATATGTATTTTTATAATTGAAAAATCTTATCCATCAACTGCCATTTGTCCTTGGAAGATGCATTAGGGTCACATCCTTGGAATCGGCTGACGTATGCTTCCCATTCCGCCTGACGCGGCAAGGTTGCAAGTCTCTGCATATCCTTTTCCCAATCAAAATTATCAACGGTATCACAGATCATAAACAATTTGTTGCCGTGAATATATATCTGCATATCCAAAATACCTACTTCACGTTGTCCCTGCTTAATTTCAGGCCAAACGTCAGAATGAACCTCAACATATTTCTTTATCAGTTCAGGATCATCTCTCAATTCAAGTGTCTGACAATAACGTTTCATTTTTATAGATTGTCTTTTCTGCGTATTTTTATTCTTATTGAATTTTCCAACGGTTTGTCCACAAGTAATATTAAGTAACCGCCTCCGCCTGCTCCGCTTAATTTCAATGCCAAAGACTTTTCCTTGTAAAGGTTTATATATTTTTGCAATTCCTCTGACACCATGTGCGGAAACATCTTGATTTGTGCATCAAATGAAGCATTGAAATATTTTGCAAACTCCGTTAAATCTTTGTTCATTATAGCATTCCATGCTCCTTCGGCTGCATCTGCCAATGCCTTTACACCTTCTTCGGAAATATTTGTATCGGCATCTACATGTGTATCGGCAGGTCGGTTAAATGTGTGAACTAAACAGATATGTTCCTCAAGCCATGACAATATGCTTTCGTCATCACATTGTTCTATCTTATCAGGCCAATAGTTACCGTTATAATAATGACGTACCAAACCAGGGATACAAATTCCTATTGAATCCTGTGCTCCCGATACATACTGTTGCAATGTCGGCTCGTTCTCAAAACAAAACACCAATTTCGCTAACAATTCAGGATTATAGTCAGGTAACTGGTAAGGGAACAATTTCTTGATGGCTTTTCTTGTGGAAGTACTCATACCACTACGCTCCTCAAACTCCTGTGTAGGCTCTATGGAAACGGTAATAGCCCAACCGCCGTGATATTTGGATACATACGGTTGATCAATCCACGTTCCCGCCAAATCAATACGGTAAGGAATCTGTGATTTTACCGTATTCCGCAAAGAGGTTGTGCTTCTGGCTTCCAAACCATCCTCGGGAGTACGCTCCAATACGATATATTCAATGCCTCTTTCCTTACAGAATTGTTCTTTCTCCGGCGTAGAACCGTCAGCATTGACTACAAAGATATCCGGTTTAAATCTGTCAACACTTTCAATAAAATCCATTATGCCGCTGCCCGTATTGATGCACGCATCACGCACATAACGTATAGATTTTACCATATACAACCGCTCACGTTCCGAATTTATCGTCCTGCGGTTCTTTAATTCCAAAATAGTCCTGTCACTGCCTATGCCGACATATAAATCTCCGAATTGGGATGCTTCTTTGAAAAAAGCAACATGCCCGCTGTGCAGCATATCATAGCATCCCGATACAAAAACCCGTTTATTCATATTACTTATATTATCTTTCCGCTCTGTAAGGATTATCTAAAAAATCCTGATAAGCCAATCTGATTCCGTCTTCCAATTCCGTAGAGTACTGCCATCCTAACTGTTTGGCTTTACTTACATCCAAAAGTTTTCTCGGTGTGCCGTTAGGACGTGTAGTATCCCAAAGAATTTCTCCTTTATAGTCAATAATCTTTGCAACCAACTGCGTAAGTTCTTTAATTGTGATTTCTTTTCCCGTACCCGCATTAACGGTTTCGCTACCCGAATAGTTATTCATAAGAAATACGCAAAGGTTTGCCAAATCATCCACATAAAGGAATTCCCTTAACGGGCTGCCGTCTCCCCAACAGGTAACCGAAGGCAGATTCTGGGTCTTAGCTTCATGAAATCTGCGTATAAGGGCAGGAAGCACATGGGAATGTTCAGGATGATAGTTATCGTTAGGACCGTATAGGTTGGTAGGCATAACGCTTATGTAATCCGTGCCGTATTGTTTGTTTAAATATTCGCAATATTTCAATCCCGATATTTTAGCAAGCGCATATGCCTCGTTAGTCTTCTCCAATTCGGAAGTTAAAAGGCAACTCTCTTTCATCGGTTGCGGAGCCAAACGCGGATAAATGCAAGACGAACCCAAGAATTCCAGTTTCTTGCAACCGTTTTGCCATGCGGAATGAATGACATTCATTTCCAGAATCATATTGTCATACATAAAATCCGCAAGATGCTGACTGTTGGCAATGATTCCGCCTACTTTTGCAGCAGCAAGGAATACATATTCAGGCTTTTCGGATTTGAAAAAATCCTCAACATCTTTCTGTCTTGTCAAATCCAATTCTGCATGGGTGCGTGTGATAATATTCGTATAGCCCTGGCGTTTTAATTCCCTGACTATCGCACTGCCGACCATACCTCTGTGACCTGCAACGTATATTTTACTTGTCTTTTCCATTATTCAGGCTGTTGTGCTTTCAAATACAGTTTTCTGACGAATTTCATATCGTGCTGAACCATTATCTTTACAAGTTCTTCAAACGAAGTCTTACGCGGATTCCATCCAAGCAGTGTTTTTGCTTTTGTAGGGTCGCCTAAAAGTTGGTCTACTTCTGCAGGGCGGAAGTATTTCGGGTCTACCTCAACCAAAACCTTACCCGTCTTAACGTCTATGCCTTTTTCGTCAACTCCCGTGCCTTCCCAACGAAGTTCAATGCCCGTTTCCTTAAATGCAAGCGTACAAAAATCCCTCACAGTATGGTATTCACCCGTTGCAATTACGAAATCTTCAGGTTTTTCTTGTTGCAAAATCAACCACATGCACTCAACATAATCTTTTGCATAGCCCCAATCTCTCAAAGAATTCAGATTTCCCAAATATAACTTGTCCTGATAACCTTGTGCAATACGTGCTGCAGCCAATGTTATCTTACGGGTAACGAAGTTTTCGCCTCTTCGTTCACTTTCGTGGTTGAAAAGAATTCCGTTAACGGCATACATACCGTAGCTTTCACGGTAATTTTTCGTTATCCAGAAGCCGTAAAGTTTTGCAACGCCGTACGGAGAACGCGGATAGAAAGGTGTGGTTTCTTTTTGCGGAACTTCCTGAACCAATCCGTAAAGTTCCGACGTTGATGCCTGATAAATTCTGCATGTCTTCTCCAAACCGCAGATTCTTACAGCCTCCAACAAACGCAAAACGCCTATTGCATCGTCTTCCGCCGTATATTCAGGTACGTCAAAGGAGACTTTGACATGCGACTGTGCCGCCAAATTATATATTTCGTCAGGTTTAACCGTATTGATTATCCTTATAAGGGACGAAGAGTCCGTCATATCACCCCAATGCAGGTTAATAAGACGCTGTTGTTTCATATCCCTTACCCATTCATCCAAATAAATATGTTCTATTCTGCCCGTATTAAATGAAGACGACCGTCTCAAAATACCGTGAACCTGATAACCTTTTCCAAGTAAGAATTCAGCTAAAAAACTACCGTCCTGACCGGTAATTCCCGTGATAAGCGCTGTCTTTTTCATATTCTTATACAATTAATTTAATTTTACACCTGTTTAAACAGGTGCAAAATTATAAAAATTATTTTATATAATGAAATTTATACAGTATTTATAATGAACAAATTGCTAAAAGTGCAATTTCTTTTTCGCATTGTACAAAAGATAAATGAAAAACGGTGCACCGACAAGCGAAGTTATCGAGCCGATAGGTAACTCACTCGGAGCGGCTGCATTCCTTGCGATAATATCCGCCGAGAGCATGAAAATCATTCCCCCGAAAACCGAAAAAGGTATTATCCTGCGGTTGTCACCTCCTACAATCAAGCGGACAATATGCGGAACCACCAACCCCACAAAGCCTATCACGCCCGTACAACTGACAACTGCCGCCGTCATAAGAGTACTTACTATAAGCACCGTGCGTTTTGTTTTCTCAACATTGACACCTAACGAATTGGCCTGCATATCTCCGAGCAATAAAACGTTCAAACGCTTTGCGTAAAGGCGTATAAAAACTATCCCCACCAAAGAAAAACAAAACGTTACGGCAACATCCCTGTATTTTATTCCGCTTAATGAACCCATTGTCCAGAAATAAATCTTGTGCATGTCTTCTTGGTCGATAAACATGATAATTGAAATGATTGCGGAGATAAGAAAATTCATTGAAATGCCGGCAAGCAACAGCGTTGTGGTATGCATACGGTTGCCGACCTGTGATAATTTCATTATAATGAAGACTGTGAGTAGTGCGGTGAGAAAAGAAATCAGCGTTACGCCGAAAATAAAGAAGTCCAATCCGAAAACAATAGCCAAAGACGCCCCTAAACTTGCCCCCGATGACACCCCGAGGATATAAGGATCGGAAAGAGGATTTTTGAATACCGCCTGATAAGCACAACCGCACACGGCAAGCGTACTTCCAGCCACCATACACATCAAAGTTCGCGGAATACGGATATGATACAATATATATTTGTCAGCATCGGTCATATTGCTGATATCAACCGACCCGAAAAACGAAGCAATCACGCAAAGACCGATAACAATCAACGTAAGAATGACGTAATATATAATATCCTTGGTTTTCAAAGCGATATAATTTTATTAAAGTTGCATGTTATTTTTTCAATGTGCAAAGATACAACAATATTTTTACATGAAAAATTTTAATTTTTCCGTTTCATTGCCCCGCATACCCATATTACCAAACGCTTACTGTCAATAAACGGATTTTTGCATAATAAACCTTTTGCGGATATTCATAAAACCGCAGCCTTATTACATAAAACTGCCGCCCTATCACGTCTGGTTTTTACTTTACCGCATTTTGTTTCCGCTTTATCACGTACTGTTATCGCCTTACAGCATATCGTTTTCGCCCTATCGCGTATTATTTTCAAAAAAAGGGTTTTTTTGATGTAAAAAAACCCTTTTTTTAACCTGAAAAAACTGTTTTTTTCGAATTAATACGCCACGGGGCAAAAACAATATGCGTCAAAGCACCCATAACCTGCAATAAAGCACTCCGCAAACCCACTCCGCAGGCATTGATAAGCGTTATTATTGCCGCATTACATAAAAATATTAACGCAGTATCACGCCTATGAAAACAAAATTGTCGTATCTTTGCCGCTTAGAGTTGAATTATTAATTTAAAACAAACTATAACTGTTATGAATATTATAATACCTATGGCGGGAATGGGTAAGAGATTACGCCCGCATACACTTACGACGGCAAAACCGCTAATCAAAGTCTGCGGACAGGAGATCGTCAAAATACTTTGCAAAGAAATAGTCAAGACTTGCGGAGTGAAGGTTGATAATATAGGCTTTGTTGTCGGGGATTTCGGTGATCAGGTTGAAAAAGAGTTGATAGAAGTTGCCCGTTCATTGGGTGCCGAAGGCAAAATATACCATCAACACGTTGCATTGGGCACTGCCGACGCTATTTGGCAGGCCCGCGAAATTCTTACGGGAAATACGGTCGTTGCTTTTGCGGATACTTTGTTTGATGCGTCCTTTACAATGGATTTAACAAAGGAAGGTATCATTTGGACTTCGCATGTGGAAAATCCGTCGGCTTTCGGAGTGGTTAAAAAGGATGGTCAAAGCGGTAAGATAACGGCTTTTGTTGAAAAACCGAAAGAATTTGTAAGCAATGAGGCGATTATAGGTATTTATTACTTCCGTGAGGGTGAGAGATTGTATAAAGAGATTCAGCGTTTGATGGATGAAAACATTATGCACGGGGGAGAATATCAGCTTACGGATTGTCTGGAAAATATGTTGCAACACGGATTTGCCTTTACAACCGAAACGGTTAAGGAATGGCTGGATTGCGGAAACAAAGACGCTGTTGTCAATACCAATCAGCGGTTATTGTGCCTTAATATGGGACTTAACACCGTGGATTCTTCGCTTGAAAACAATCATTCCGTCGTAATAGAACCATGTTATATAGGAAAGAATGTGCGTTTGGAGAATTCGGTAATCGGTCCTTACGTTTCGTTGGAAGATAATGTGGTTGTAAAGAATTCTGTTGTCAGAAACACAATTGCGGCACACGATACGGTGATAGAGAATGCCGTTTTGGAGAATTCTATGTTAGGCAATAATGCCATATACAGCAAACATACGGAAGAATTGTCGCTCGGTGCTTTCACAACCGTGAGATAAATTCCTTGCATCTACTATAAAAAAGACATTATTATATTATAAAGGAGGTTTCATCGCTGAAACCTCCTTTAACAACTGCTCTTACGCCTACGGATTTAACTTGAATTGTATAAATAAATATTGTAATATATTCTATTTACAACTATAAATCAAATGCAATTCATCATCTTTGACAAATAGGTGCATCTTGTACTTATTGTCTTGAGCAATCAAATTATTGCATTCGTGTGATAAGATGTAAGCTTTATATTGTGCGGACAATTTTGCATAAAGGGTCTTATAGAAATCACGCCATGTTCCGTAATTAACAAATTCTATATTGAAGAATTTATCAGATGTCTTTTCAAATCCCAATATACATTTATCCCAATTATAATCCTCAATATTAATCTTCTGATTGATTGTTATTGTTATATCTATAACAGAATCTTCTGTTGACGATACATTCATAAATATCGGATGAACCTGATACGCCAGTATATCTTCTGCAATTAAACTATAAGTCTCTCCTAATTTACATGCAAAAAATGTGTTTTGTATCTGTGCATAGCTCAAATTATGTAATATCACAAAAATTATTACAGCCCTTACAATATTTCTCATTACTATTATTACAATAGGTTAAGCAATGCTTAACCTATTGTATCATATTAACTATTTTTTAACCTTTACTTTGATATCCGTATCGGAACTTACCGTTACCGATGTACTGTATCCTGCAGGAATTTCCGCTCTTTCACCAGGAATAAACAGTAATCCCAATCCCGTTCCTACAAGAAAAACACCTCCGATACATCCTGCCCAAGGAACCCAAGACCTATTATCTCCGTCAAAGTTCAATGTTTTATTTGCTATGGGGATAGTTTGCCCATTTTGTAATTGAAGATTCTCAATTTGAATCTTTAACTTACCGCCTCTTCCGAAGATCTTACTCTTTTTTGCTTCCCTAACCACTCCTCTTACAATAGAATTATAAGGAATAACTTCTATATTATCTATTCGGACAGATTGAGAAACAATAAATTCTACAGGTTCTCCTTGTTTAACCTTACTTGCACGTACCTCATTTAGATTAGTAATAGGAATATATGTGCCCGCAGAGATTGTAACCGTTGTGTCTTGACTAAAGAGTATATATTGAATACATATAATACTCACTATTAATAGTATAATTCTCTTTAACATCTCTGTTGAGTATTAATCTTAAAATTCTATTCCTACTCTGAAAGTAAAAGCACCGCACATTTTCTTATGATCAGAATAATATCTTCCATACACTGTTCTGACATTGATTTGTTCTAAATCATATCCTAAAGATACATTAATTGCAAAATTATTGCTTAACCCAAATCTGCAACCAACATTCGGTGAAAAATAGATGCCATTCAAGTCCCCGGTAGAATATCCGAGTCTCACTTCCGCAAATGGAGATATACCTCCATCAATAAAATCTGATCTGAATGCCACAAATGTAGGTACTGATAAAAACTCTACATCTGAATAATAATTGACTCCAACTCCTCCTCCAAGAAAAATGTAAGGATTAAATTGATAACCATGGATTGTAGAAATAGAACTTCGGTCTAAACCCCAATCTCCGACACCTAAAGAGTAGCCCGCATCAACGAATCCTCTATATCCGTCCTGGACTCCTTCATTTCTTGCAAATGCATTGCTGTTCATTTGCACAAGCATCAATAATAAAGATGCTACTAATACTTTTTTTATTTTCATGATTTAATTATACCTTTACCTGGGTACTACAGGATTAAAATGTTAATAATTTACTTTTGCAAAAATACAAACTGAATTCTGTATTTATCTAAATTATATGTATCGCTTTTGGACACTGTATCCCTATCGGATACAGTAGTATCGGGGTATAAAAATCAGAAGGTATTTTCCAAAGATATATCTTTGAAGAAATCGTGTTGCAACTCTTTGGATATTTTCATCAATAAAGCAATGTCTATATTCTCTTTACGGAATATCTTATGCATATTGGTGCGCGTAGTACCTATCTTTCCAGCCAAATCCGTCACGGTAACGTTTTTGGTTCTCATTACGGTTTTGATATGTTGACCTATATGCATCTTCTATTGCCTTACAGTGCCGTCAGTTCCTATTGACACATTTATATAATACAGAAACGTGGAACTGTGTCTTACTTATCCGCAATAGAAGGTCCTGGAAATTACCTGTAACATTTAGATATCTAATAGCAGTCCACGCCAAAGCATAAGACCAGCTATATCCTTATATCTAAATGTCGTTGGCATCAGAAAGTTTTCCAGGTTTTCTATTGCAACATTATAAGCATAACGCTTCTTCTTTGTCAAATCCATAGGGATAATATCCCTTATTAACTTGTGCAAAAGTACAAAAGTTTTGCGAAATGACAAGATATTTTATTATTGAATTACAATAAAATTTCAAAACGCCGTCCCGCAAAAATAATAAGGCGTTTTAATAAAATAAAACGCCGTTTCAGTAAAATAATCACGCAGATTATTTTCACCTTTTGTATAATGATGGTTTTTAAGGCATTGCATACAGCCCGGCAAACATGATAAGATTTGAGTTTTTGCCCCTTATAATAAACAAAAACGGTGAATTATATTTTATAGGTGCCGAACTGTTGGTCTGTAATATATTATTGTTGATTTCTGTTGCCGTTTTGTCCGATAATTCGGCAGCCGTAGCCGCCCGAACGGTCAATTCGGGTATTATATTCAATGTAACTGGGAAATTTATTACGGTATCTTCACCGTTATATGACGGCAAAGGCAGGTTATAAACAGTATCCGGCAAAGAAAACAGCGGCAAAGAAACATTAATCTTTCTTTCCTGCATGCCGTTAATGAATTGCAAATATTTTTCTTCCGTAAAATCCGCAGCATATTCTCTTATTGACTGATTCAACGGTCTTATCAACATAAGCATATAATTACCGTTACCCAGAACAAGCTCGGTTACCTGTTCACGGTCCGTTATCAATGCCCTGATATTATCGCTTACGGTCATAAAATCCAGACGCGGTTTTTTATTATCAATAGTTGTAAAAATATTATCTATATCGTTCGGAGCGGAATCAGGATACATCAGTTTAATGTGCAATCTCTGGACAATATTCATGCTCTTCATGTCCGCAAACCCCGCTTCGCTTTCAATATTCAGCGATGAATCAATATCATTAACCGTTTTCAAAAAAGAATTCACTGCATTCAACGCCGCAGAATGCGAAAGCACCGACATGCCGTAATATTCGGAATACGCCTTTGTCCACTTGTCTATAGTAGTATCCGTCAGTAAATTATTAATCATGTACATCGGTGCAATGGCAAAGTTATTAACCGTGCTGTCTTTCGACAACGTTTCAATAAGAATGAATGTCAGATTATTGGCAGCCTGAAACATTTTGATTTGTTGCAAAGAAAACATCTCGGCAGGCGTTCCCATCATGGTGTTAGGCGATATTGAAATACCGTAAAGGCTGTTTTCTTTTTTATTACAGCAAACCAATAATACCGTCGGTAACAACAGCAGGATAATTAATAATTTTGAAAGTTTTTTCATATTTTGCAAAGATATTAAATATTTGTTTAACAACTTGTTTTTTATAAAAAATATTTATCTTTGCAAAAATTTTACTTTTATATGAAGCAAAAAAATCTGAATACATTTGAACAAGGACTGGAATATGCAAAAAAATATTGCAGTCTGCAGGAAAATTCCGCAAAAGATGTAAAGGATAAACTTATAAAGAAAGGTCTTGACTATAAGACATCGGAAAAAATAGTCGGACGGTTGATTGAAGAAGATTATATCAACGAACAGCGTTTTGCAGACATATATACACGCAGTAAAATACGGCAAAGCCGTTGGGGAAGGATTAAAATAAAACGTATGTTAATGTCAAAAGGCATTTCGCTTAAGTATATAAATAAATCTTTCGCCGCAATAAACGAAGAAGAATACAAACAGGTTTTGGAACACTTATTCAATAAAAAATTATCTTCCCTCAAAGTGGAAGATAATTATCAAAGGAAATACCGTTTACAGTATTTTTTAACTTCACACGGCTTTGAAACCGAATTAATCGAAGATTTGTTTAAAGAATACGGGCTTTAAATGTCCGTATTTCTTTATTGTACCAAAACTTCTTTCGTTATAACTTCCCCGAATTTCAATCTTACGGTAGAACTTCCGTTTTTCACGTTAGGGGCTTCCCCTATTGAAGCATTAATATTGAATATTGCCTCATGGTCAAACATAAATTTTGCCTCGCCGTCATGATTTGTTTTACCGTCTCTGTATATTGTTCCCGAACCTTGCGATACGTGAATTGCCGCATCGGCAACTCTTTCTCCGGTTATGGCATCCATCACGATAACTGTTAATCCGCATCCGTCCAAATCATCACTGCATGAACTGAAACAAGGCATTAGGGTTGCAAAAAATAAAATTAGTGCAAAAGTTTTCCAAATATTCTTCTTCATGACAATTTTTTTTTGTAATATTGCATTTTAAAATTTTTGTTAAATCTAAACTGATTATTTCAGTTTGCAAATGTAAGAAAAAAAATGAGACGCACAAAAAAAATTTTAACTTTATTTGCCGTTTTAAGCATGGTTTTTACGGGATGTAAGTCAAATAAAACCGCACAAACATCTGAAAATACGGAAACTAACACGCAAAAAGAAAAACAGACTATGGTATTAATTTCAACACCTTACGGAGATATGAAAGCCGTTTTGTATAACGAAACTCCGCAGCACAGAGACAATTTTATCAGAATAGTGAACGAAGGCGTTTTGGACTCAACCCTTTTCCACAGAGTTATACAAGGATTTATGATTCAGGGAGGAGATCCTAACAGCAAGACCGCTCAAAAGGGTCAAATTCTCGGTAACGGCGATCTAGGCTACAAAGTTCCTGCCGAAATCAGCGGAAACATCATTCATAAGAAAGGCGCATTGGCAGCAGCAAGGGATATGAACCCTGAGAAAGCGTCTTCGGCTTGTCAGTTCTATATCTGCCAAGGCAAAGTCTACACTCCTGCGGAACTTGATAACCTTGAAATGCGTATGGGTAAGACATTTACTTCATTGCAACGCCAAACCTATACTAAAGATGGCGGTGTACCTTTCCTTGACGGGGATTATACCGTTTTCGGACAGGTTGTTGAAGGCTTGGATGTGATTGATAAAATTGCAGCAGTCAATACCGACCGCAATGACAGACCTACGGAAGACATACGTATGACTGTCAAAATAATTGAATAAAGAGGAAAATTTCTTTAACCACATAATCATGTTACAGGAAATTATAAAACAAAAACTGGAGGAAGTAAAAACTCTGTCAGCCTCCACACTTGAAGAAATAGAAAAGGCAAGAATAGAATATCTTGGCAAGAAAGGTTTGATGAATGACCTGTTTGCCAAATTCAAAGAGGTGCCTAACGAACAGAAAAAAGAAGCGGGAATTCTTTTAAATGAACTAAAAAGTGCCGTTCAGGACAAAATAGAGAATCTTAAAGAAGCCATAGCCCAGAAACAAGAGGAATTAAAACCTAAAGAAGACCTTACACGGCCTGCCGATTTGCTTTCCTTAGGCAGTATCCATCCTTTGACAACGGTAAGAAAGGAAATAATTGATATTTTCTCCCGTCTTGGCTATACGGTTGCGGAAGGTCCTGAAATAGAAGATGACTGGCATGTATTTTCTGCACTTAACTTCCCGCCTGAACACCCTGCCAGGGATATGCAAGACACATTCTTTGTAGAGAACCGCGAAGACGGCAACAACGTATTGCTCCGTACCCATACCTCATCCGTACAGGTGCGCACGATGGAGCATAACCAACCGCCTATCCGCATCATTGCTCCTGGAAGAGTGTTCCGCAATGAAGCCATATCGGCACGCGCCCATTGTATATTCCATCAGGTTGAAGGATTATATATAGATAAAGGTGTAAGTTTCGCAGATCTTAAACAGACATTGCTTTATTTTGTAAAAGAAATGTTCGGCAGCGAAACGCAGATACGTTTGCGTCCGTCATACTTCCCGTTTACCGAACCGAGTGCGGAAATGGATATATCCTGTACTATTTGCGGCGGACAGGGTTGCAATATCTGTAAACACACAGGTTGGTTGGAGATATTGGGTTGCGGAATGGTAGACCCTAATGTACTTAAAGCCAGCGGCATTGACCCTGATGTTTATTCGGGATTCGCTTTCGGTATGGGCATTGAACGTATTGCCATGCTTAAGTACGACGTTAAGGATTTAAGACAATACTTTGAAAACGACGTACGCTTTTTAAACCAATTTGCTGCGACTTTATAACAATTCAAAATGTCACAAATTTCAATTGAAAATATGAAATTCTATGCCTATCACGGATGTTTCGAAGAGGAACAGGTGATAGGCACGGATTTTTGTGTAAGTATTTGGTTTGAAACCGATACACAAAAAGCCGAAATCACGGATAACGTCCTTGACACGGTTGATTACTCACAGGTTTACGCTGTTATCAAACAGCAGATGGCAATACCGTCGCATATATTGGAGCATGTGGGCAGGCGGATCATCAATGCTGTCAAAGAAAACTTCAAAAATATCACCGACATCACGCTTAAAATATCTAAACTCAATCCTCCCGTAGGCGGACAGATGGATAAGGTAAGCGTGTTATTGAAAGGATAATCATAAACAACATTTTAAAGAATTAAAGAGGCGTTTTAATAAAATAAAACGCCTCTTTAATTTCATAAACCGCTGTCTTATGTCCTGCAATACGGTTTTCTAAACAGTAAGTACCGCAGAATATCTGAAAAACCCTATTTCTCGCGGAAGTAAACCGTTACGGGAACGCCGTGGAAGTCGTAATACTCACGCAGTTTGTTCTCACAAAAACGTATATAATCCTGTTTGACGTATTGAGGCAGATTGCAATAAAACACAAACTGCGGATAAGGAGTTTTTAACTGCGTAATATATTTTATTTTAACCCTTTTGCCTTTGTATTCTGCAGGCGGATTTTGCTCTTTTACTATCGGAAGTATATCTTCGTTAAGTCTGCTGGTAGGAATCTTCCTTCGGCGGTTTTCATACACATCCCTGGCGGTTTCAAGTACCTTAAAAATCCTTTGTTTGTTGATTACGGATGTGAAAATAATAGGAATATCGGTAAAAGGTGCAGTCTTGTTGCGTATTTCTTCCTCAAAATGTTTCATAGTGTTGGTTTCCTTCTCCACTTTGTCCCATTTATTGACGCAAATCACCACTCCCTTGTTGTTTCTTTCGCAAAGAGAAAGAATATTCAGGTCTTGGGCATCAAAACCTACCGAAGCATCAACCACAAGTATGCAAACGTCGGACATTTCAAGCGAACGTATCGCACGCATTACCGAATAAAATTCTATATTCTCCTTAACGGCGTTCTTTTTGCGCAATCCCGCCGTATCAACAATCACAAAATCAAAACCGAACAGGTTATAACGCGTATTGATACTGTCTCTTGTCGTACCCGCAAGGTCTTTGACGATGTTACGGTCCTGATTTGTTATCATGTTTATGAACGAAGATTTACCCACATTGGGTCTTCCCACAACGGCAAGATGCGGCAAATCGGCATCTTCGTCTTTGAATGTTTCCTTATCGGAAAAATCCTTAACCAATTCATCTAATAATTCACCCGTACCGCTTCCGTTGGCTGCGGATATCTCATATAATTCACCCAAACCCAAAGAGTAGAACTCGGATACGGTCATGGATTTGGCGAATGTATCAACTTTATTGACAACAAGCAAAGTCTTTTTATTGCTGCGGCGCAATATGTCGGCAACGTCTTCATCCATGGAAGTGATGCCCTCTTTGGCGTCAACAAGAAACAGTATCGCGTCAGCCTCATCGATAGCTATGCGCACCTGTTGGCAAATCTCTTTTTCAAAAGCATCATCTCCGCCTATCATATAGCCGCCCGTGTCAATAACGCTGAATTCTTTGCCGTTCCAGTTGCTTTTGCCGTAATGGCGATCGCGTGTTACGCCGCTGGTTGGGTCAATAATTGCACTTTTTGTGCCTGTCAAACGGTTGAAAAGCGTACTTTTGCCTACGTTCGGACGTCCTACTATTGCTACTATATTGCTCATTGCCGTAAAAAGTTAAATAATTTTTGCAAAGTTACGAAAATAAAATCATTTGTTACCGAATACGGCGTTTGTTTTGTGAAATACCGCAGTTTTGAGTTATCAAAACGATGCTTTTATGCGTTTGGTTTTTGCCCTTTAGCGTGTTACTGCCGCCCCGTGGCGTTTTAATTCAGAAAAAACCCTTTTTTTGATGCAAAAAAACTGTTTTTTCGGGTCAAAAAAAGGGTTTTTTCTGAATTAAAACGCCACGGGGCGGCACTCATACGGCTTAAGGCGTCATAAAGATGCCGAAAGGCGACCGTAAAACCGCATCTTACTGCTTTAAAAATCCTTCCAAACGGAATACATAGGCGTATCGGCTTTTTATATCAGCCATTGTCAGATTTGACAAATCGATTACAATCCGTCCGTTGTTGTATTGCCAAGGCAGATCAACGTTGTCACTGCCCAAAAGCGTAATTTTCATATTTTTATCTGGCACATTGTCTATATCAAACGCCAATTGTTTGCCCAAATCCTGCGTCACAACGGCGTAAAGATTGCTATTATTGGTTGTAAAAAACATCACAGGCTGCTGCCAATGCACCTTACCCGACCATTGCTTATCCCCCGCAAAATCAAAAGTATTGCCGTCTTTGTCTTCAGCCTTTAAATGCAAATAAGCCTCCACATCGATTTCTTCATACCTCACTTCAAAGGAATATTTCCTGTCTTTTTTGAAATCCAATGCGAACTTAAGCGGCGCATTCTTGGTGGCAGTTCCGTTAAACAACTTCTTGCCGTTTTCGGATACAAAAACCTCAGCCTGATCATCCGCTTGAAGCTCGAATGTCAACGTTTCGCTTTTTTCAGGCGTATAAGTATTAGTCCAAAGTATTGAAAAATTATCCTCCGTACAGTTCTTAACGGGAGCATTGCGCACCCAATCAAAATCAAGCGATGATGCGGTGATATTTTCCGTCTTATCCTCGGTCAGATAAGGCGTCTTATAGGGTTTACTTCCGTATACAGCCTCGCCGTTAACCTCAAGCCACTGCCCAAGTTGCAACAAACGCTCCTGTTGAATCAAAGGAATCTGTCCGTCAGCCGACGGAGCGACATTAAGCATCAATCCGCCGCCCATACTCACCAATTGAACGAAATGTTTTATCAATTCCTCCGCCGAGAGATAGTCTTCCAACGGCGAAAGTCGGTTCAAACCGAAACTTCTTGCCAAACTGCGGCACTCACTCCACGGACGGTTTTTGACATTTATGCCTGCAGAATATTCAGGCGTAAGAAAACCGTAAGGATTACCATTACCCCAACGGTTATTTACGATCACCTCATCCTTTCCTACCTTTTCGGTAAGATAATTTACCATCTCTCCGCTGCGAAGCGTCTTATAATCAAAATCCCAATCCCCGTCAGCAAAGACAAGTGACGGTTTATACAAATCAACCAACTCTTTGAACTGCGGAATTAAGTAATCATTGACATATTTATCTATGCCGACTGTGTCAAAAGACCATCTAAAGACAGGATTATCCCATTCCATCAAAGAATAATATAATCCGAAACGGATATTGTGTCTATTGCATGCTGTTTTAAGTTCTTTTAAGAAATCACGGTGCGAAGGCGCTTTCACGGAATTCTTATCCGTCGTCTTGGTGTCCCACAAACAAAAACCGTCATGGTGTTTGGAAGAAAATACTATGTAACCTGCACCTGCTTTTTTGAATAAATCAATCCACTGATCGGCATCAAAAAGTTCGGCTTTGAAGTATTTGGTGAAATCAAAATAGGAAAAATTATCTCCGTATACGCGTTTAACGAAATTTTGCCGCAAAGTGTCGTCTGTAACAAAGCCTTTGTAAAACCATTCTGCGTATTGCTCGCGGTCAGAATAGGAAGGAACCGAATAAAGTCCGTAATGAATCATTATTCCCAGTTTAACACTGTCAAACCATGCGGGAAAATTTTGCTGTTGCTGCGCTTTAAGGCAATGGCACTGCGTCAAAATAAAGGCAAACAACAATATATAAACCGATTTACGCATAATATGTCCGTCAATTTACTTATTGTTTAAAAAATTCTTTGATTGCAGATATTATATAGTCTTGTTGCTGCTGTGTTAATTCGGTATGCATCGGCAAAGACAAGACTTCCCGGGATAATTGCTCGGATATTTCCAACGATGTGTGTGCACGGGCTATTGTTTTGAATGCTTCCTGGCGGTGAAGCGGCACGGGATAATATATCATTGCGGGAATATCTCTGCTGTTTAGGAATTCCTTAAGACTATCTCGCTTTCCGTCTTTGACTTTCAATGTATACTGATGGTAAGTATGCGTAGAATAGCCGTTTTCCTGCGGAATAATTAAACCTTCCGTGTCTTTAAGATGTTCGCTGTAATAACGGGCTGCCTGTTGTCTGCTTTCAATGTATTGATTTAAGTATTGCAGTTTGACATTCAGTATTGCAGCCTGCAAAGAATCCAATCTGGAATTGCAGCCAATGATTTGGTGATAATATTTTTGCCTACTGCCGTGATTTGTTATCATTTTGATACGTTCTGCAAGCATATCATCATCGGTAAACAACGCTCCGCCGTCACCGTAACAACCTAAATTTTTGCTCGGAAAGAAAGATGTGCAACCTATTGTGCCTATTGTACCGAGTTTTTTACGACTTCCGTCAGAGAAAATGTAGTCCGATCCCAATGCCTGGGCAGTATCTTCTATTACATAGAGGTTATATTTCCGTGCAAGTTCCGTTATGGCTTCCATTTCGGCAGCCTGCCCAAATAAATGTACGGGAATAATCACTTTTGTCTTGACTGTAATTGCCGATTCTATATTTTTAAGCGTAGAAGTAAACGAATTATAATCCACATCAACCAATACAGGATGCAGTTTCAACAGTCCGATAACCTCTGCAGAGGAGATAAAAGTAAAATCAGGGCAAATGATTTCGTCACTCGGTTTTAAATTCAAAGACATCAATGCTATCTGCAAAGCATCCGTGCCGTTGGCGCAAGGAATCACATGTTTTACTTTCAGATATTGCGCCAAATTATCCGAGAACTCCTTGACAGACTCACCGTTTATAAAATGAGCGGAAGATATAACACTGTTTATTGCCGCATCTATTTCATTTTTTATTTTATTGTACTGCGTTTGCAGATCAACCATCTGTATTTTTCTCATAGATTCATGAAATTTTAGACTGCAAAGATAAATTATTTTTACGAAATACCGTTTCCCGTTTGCCTTAACCTTATAAACAAGCTGATAGATTTAATAAAATTTACCGTTTCCTGAATAATATTTATGTGTGATGTATTAGTAATCTTGTATGCTGGTTTAATACATAGATGTTACCTATATTTACAATTGCAGAATCCGATATTCTTGCCTTTTTACGCTGACTGGATATGCCGCCTTAATACCTTGTCAAAATAAGACGCCGTTTGGTAAAAATAAAACGCTGTTTTATTTTACTGATATCGCATTTCGTTGAAATAAAACGCCGTCTTATTTTAAAAAAGTGTAATTTTTTCTTTGTCAGGTGAAAAAAATATACTAATTTTGCAACTGAAACTATAGATAATTCATAAAAATACTATGCTAATGTTAAGAAATAAAGTAAACAATATTTGTAACCCACTGAGGGGGGGGGTATTTACGAAGTTCAGTTAATGATATTAACACACTAAACGGGCAAGTTATTGCCTTAAATTGTGTATTCAGTATAAATAATAAAACATTGCAGATAAGCAACAAGACTTGTCTGCAATGTTTTTTGTATAATTAAAAAACTCAAAGTGCCATGTTGTTCAATAGTTTTGAGTTTTTATTATTCTTTCCTTCCGTCTGCATAATCTTTTATGCTCTTAGACGGGCGAAATATCAGAATATCTTTTTGCTTCTTGCCTCTTACTATTTCTATATGAACTGGAAGCCTGTGTATGCAGTGCTTATACTGACATCAACGGCTATAACATACGGCTGCGGTCTATTTGTAGAAAAGTATCAAGGCAACAAACGAAAGCAAAAAGCATTCTTGGTTACTTCACTTGTAATAAACCTTGCCATTCTCTTCGTTTTCAAATATTTTAACTTCATAAACGAAAGCTTATTTAACGTCTTGGAACTATTAGGCGTAAGATGGACGGTGCCAAATTTGGATATATTGCTTCCTGTCGGCATATCGTTCTACACATTCCAAGCATTGGGTTATTCAATAGACGTTTATAGAGGCACGATTAAGGCGGAAAAGAATTTCTTTACCTACGCACTGTTTGTAAGTTTCTTTCCGCAGCTGGTAGCCGGTCCTATAGAACGTGCAAAAAACCTTTTACCGCAGTTTCACGAAGAACACCCATTCAATTATGACAACGCAGTGGAAGGATGTAAGATGATGTTGTGGGGATATTTTATGAAACTGTGCGTAGCAGACCGATTAGCAGAATATGTTGATGCAGTGTATAACAATGTCGCCCAACACAACGGAAATTCCCTTATCTTAGCGACGGTATTCTTCACTTTCCAAATTTATTGTGACTTCGGAGGTTATTCGCTTATAGCAAGAGGAGCGGCAAAAGTGATGGGGTTTAACCTAATGGAGAATTTTCACAGACCGTATTTGGCTTTAAGCATCAAAGAGTTCTGGAAACGGTGGCATATCTCCCTTTCAACGTGGTTTATGGACTATGTGTACATACCATTAGGCGGAAACAGGGTACGATACGCAAGACACTTGACAAATTTGATGATAACGTTTTTGGTAAGTGGTATCTGGCATGGTGCGAATTGGACATTTGTTCTTTGGGGACTGTGGCACGGTGTATTTATCTGCCTTGACAATCTGTACAGACATTATTTCGGAAAGATGAAACAAAACAAACCGATAGCAAAACTTATAAGCATCGCCGTAGTATTTCTAATCGCCTGCTTCGGATGGATATTCTTCCGTGCCAACACCGTAGATGACGCCTTTAATATTATAAGTAAAATCTTCACGGAACATAGCGGAATATTTATCAACAACAGATCCTTAATGGTATTTAGCTTTATGTCATTATTCATACTTATTGCCAAAGACATTAAAGATGAATACAGCCTGAAATTTAATTTTATGCATTCAAAATACTGCATTGTAAGATACATTTCATACATTGCATTAGTATTTTATATATTATTGTACGGTGTTTATAACGGTGGACAGTTTATTTACTTTCAATTCTAAATAATTATTGTGATGAAAAAGTTTCTAATTAAGTTCTCAATATTGGCAATAGTGATAATTGCCGTATCAAGTGTAATTTTATTCGTTTTAAAGGGTAATCCCGATGCATATTTTCTTGCTTGGGAAAAGAAAGTTGATGCAGTAAAAAATCCTGACAGAGATAATGCCGTAATATTTATAGGAGGCAGTAATGTCACTTTCGGTATAAACTCACTTTTACTGGAAGACAGTTTAAAAATGCAGGTAATAAACACCTCCATTCATGCAGGTATCGGCATGAAAGCTATGATGGATGAATTTTGTAAGTATGCCAAACAAGGAGATATAGTAGTTCTTGCTCCTGAATATCATCAGCCCTACGGTTCTTGGGACGGAGAAGAAGCATTATCACAATTATTTTTCCTATATCCTTACCTCGGAAAGAGTTTTAATATATTACAATGGAAAAACGTATTCAGTAATATCCCTTCTGTACTAACTCTCAAGAAGGATTATTACAAACATATACTATTGCACAAAAATACTAAATGGAGTGCTTATGCCCTTTCGTCATTTAACAAAAACGGAGATATTGTTGCTCATTGGGATAAACCCAAAACCGACTTTAGGCACTATAAACCGTTTAATGAGGATGATTTCTCCGAAAAATATTTTAACTATTTAAGCAGTAAAATTAAACAAACAGAAGAAAAAGGTGCCAAAGTTATAATAGTGCCACCTGTAATTGCAAAAACATCTTTTGCAACTCTACAAGAAAATGTCAAGCGAGTAGAAGAAACCTACAAGAAATATAATCTTAAGCAAGAATGTCCGTCTGAAGTATTTGCTTTTCCAGACAGTCTGAACTATAATACTCCTTACCATCTCGGCAAACAAGGTGCAGACAAAAGAACCTTACTTTTAGTTCCTATAATTAAGAAGTATATCAATAAATAGGAGATGGAAAATATTACATTATATACTTACTGTAATCTCTTAATCTTTTAAGCAACCTATCGGGCAAATCAATACACCGTTTTTATCTTTGTATGCATACTGTCCTGCAGTTATCACCATAAGGAATGAAGGCTCGCCGATTTTGTCGGTATCCACTTTGCTTTTCAGCTTAATTAGGTTCTTGGATGCTTGCTCCACTTGCTTATTTCCCATCTTTACTTCTATCGCAGCCCATCTTCCGTCATTCAATCTTATAATCAGGTCGCTTTCAAGTCCGTTTTTGTCCCTGTAATGCAAGACTTCGCCGTCGTTAGCCTGCGAATAAACGCGTATATCTCGCGTGCAAAGGCTTTCAAACAAGAATCCGAACAATTCAAAGTCCTTTAAAAGCCCGTCAGGTTTGGCCTTCAAAACGGCAGTTGCAATCGAAGGATCCACAAACTGCCTTTTAGCCGAAGTTCTTATCGCAGTCTTGGAGCGAAGTGAGGGTTGCCACGCAGGAATGTCCTCTACAACAAAAATTCTCCGCAATGCATTCAAATAAGAGTTTAAAGTGTTTTCTGAAATAGCAATATCGTTGGCTTGAATATCTTCTTGAATGGTTTTTAATGTGGCAAGGGTTGAAATATTGCGTGACAATGATTTCATCAACATACGTACCCGTTGCGGATTTTTCTCAACGCCGTCCACCCTATGTACATCCATATTGATTACAGCCTCAACATAATTTTCCGCAACCTTATAATTTTTCGCCTTCTGTACAACTGCTGCCGGCCAACCACCTCTGCAAATCACGTGTGCTATATCTTCTATTGTCAAGGTGCTGAAAGATTCTATTTCGGTGTTACCGTCAAACAATGATTTCAAAGAAACATCGCCGTTAGATTCTTTTGATTCAAACAAAGTCATAGGTCGCAGTAACATCCTTGATATTCTGCCCGTTCCCGTGTGCATTGTTTTGTTGTCTTTCGGGACTGCAGAACCCGTAAGTATAAACTGTCCGAATTTTCCGCCGCGTTTATCCACTTCAAATCTGACTGCATCCCAAAGAACAGGTGCCATCTGCCATTCATCTATCAATCTGGGATTTTCTCCCCGCAAAAGCAATGACGGTTTTGACTCCGCAATTCGCATATTTGCCTGAAACTCGTCAGGGTCTTGCATATAAAGAATACTTTTTGCCAAATGCTTGCCTGTACTTGTCTTTCCGCACCATTTAGCACCCTCAATAAGCACGGCACCTGAGGATTCCATATGTTCTTCTAACAATCTGTCGCCTATTCTGTATATATAATTTTGCTCTTCCATACTCTTGACATTTTCAGATTGCAAAATTACTTGAAATTATTGAACTTACCAAACAAATTGCGGGAAAAAGCGTAAATTTATTGCGGATTTCGGCGATTTTTTATTAAGGAAATTGTCGCAAAATTATTGCGGATTTCGGCGATTTTTTATTTCTTGAAAAATTCTTCGGAGAAAGGTTTAAGAATCTTCTTTCATTTGGCAATACGGCAGTAAGATATAACCACAAGCAAATAATCTTTATAATGACTATTTTGCTTGTGGCTTTTACTATTTTTTGGAATAAATACAATGCATCTATTCCATCGCAGATAGAAACTTATTGTTCTACCTCGCTTTCTGCCATCTCATGAATTTGATCAAACATCATCTGAAGAGTCTTGTATTCATCGCCGTCAATGTCCAATGATTCCAGAATTTGTGTTATGTCTTTATCAAAAAGATAGTAGTAATTGCCAAAAAGAGTTTGCCCTGCGTTATTTTGGCAACGAAATTTGTGACTTGCCTTAAATCCTATAAATTTCTTGCCTTCTTTTTTGAATTTCTTACCCATTGAATCAAACTCTGCTTTCATCTTTGCGCCTTTTTCCTGCAACTTCTCCTGTTGCGCAAGTAATGATTCATATTCTTCCTTTGCCTGATCATACTGATTACGTATATATCCATCTCCGAATGGGTTATTCTGATAAATTGACATAGTAGCCTTTGCTTTCTTAATTTGATCTTCTATTTCAGAGATTTGCACAGAAAGCTTATATGCGTCAAAAAGCTTCTGATGAAATTCAGGATCATCTGCAGGAGAAAAAGCACTGTCAATAACCGTCTCCGCAGGGTCATATTTATCCGGGTGATACAAAGTTTTCTGTAAATGTTCTTTAATTAAGACATTTGCTTTTTCTTCCGGTGATTTGCTGCACGCAGATAACATTAAAGCTGCAGCAACTAATAAAACTATTTTCTTCATTGCTCTTATGTTTTTTTGTTTATAATTCTTTTGTAAATGTACAAAGCGGATAATTAGAACAGCCTAAAAACTTTCCGTATTTCCCGTTTCTTTCAACTAACTTTGCTTTACATCTCGGGCATATACCTTGATTGATCAGTTCATTCTTTTCCTTTATATATTGGTTAATTGAATTAGCATGCCGTTTCTCTCTGTCTTTATCCAATATCAAGGACGCATTCAGTCTGTTTATTGCGTAATTTACCGCCTCCGTTGTCATTATCGGGGTTTTGAATCCGTATATTGTGCTTTTTAATTGCTTGGCGTATATAACAAATTCCCGTGTTTCGCATTTTATATCTGCCTTATCCGCAAAAACAACTATCGGAACGAATAAGTTTCGCGGCAAAGCAAGTATTTCCTGCAAAGACTTCAGATGATAGTAATTTTGCTTCAAAGGATTGCGGAACTTATACTCATTGTTATGAATGTACTTACTCCAATATTCGGCATCATCGGTACCGTAAATATTACCCGTATAGTTCTTGGTCTCTATAACAAAGATACCGTAAGCGGAAATCACGACATGGTCAATCTGAACCGAACGTTCATTAACTTTAATATAGACATCATTATACACAACATAATCCTGCGGCAATGCTGACAGTTTTGTCCTTATATTATCTTCGCCCTGCATACCTTTAATTCCCACAGCATCACCGTAAGAATTGTTATAACTCTCCGTAGTGTTGTTATTGCTGTATGTTGTTGCTTTATTATGCGGTTGCTTCTGCTTGTCAATCTTCTTGTTTGATCTCCGCTTATTACCTCCTGCTACAAAGATAACAAATACTACAACTAAAGCTGCAAATATTAGATACATTACACTGTTCATACTATACGTAAAACAAAGAAAACTATTACCTTTTACAAATCTTCTATAACCGAATTTTCGTGTTTCTCCGAGTTTATTTGGTCTGTGTAATCTACATGCAGACTATAATGATATGGATAATTATACAAAGATTCATTTTTTCTTATATAGACATCTATTTCTCCCAAAGAATTTTTCCATTTGTCTACATCATCTGAAAGATTGACATCTCTCATTGGTACTAAAATAAAAGAATCTTTATCCTCAATAAAATAAGCCTCATATTTCTGGTTAAACAATTTTCTAAATTCGTTTAACTTTTGTTTTGCCATATCTTCTGATAAATCCTCTACAACAACCTTTACTTTGTACACGTTCTTACTGCTTTCATCATAATAAACACAAGCAAGCACTTTATTATTCACAAATGTTCCTTTGAAAGCACGGGACCCGGCAGGCAATTTACTGTTCAAGTCTGTGTACGATACATACCCTTTTGATATAAGCTTGGATTGGAACCGGGTAATGCTTCCGTCAATCTCAATACCGGAAAACTTAAGATGTTCTTTTTGTGCGAAAATGTTACAATTGCAGAACATCAACACTGCAATAACTGACAAGAATCGTAATTTTTTCATTGTCTTACATTTGTTTCCTTGCGGTTTCTTAAGGAAAGTGCGCCCTTGTTGCACACCTTTTTTAATTAATCACTAACAAGAAAGCGTGAAACCACTAATACATATTAATAACTTTCTGTTATATCCCTCATCAAGGTGCGTGAGAATGATAATAACCCGAATAAAAAGATATAACCCTAATGGAAATCACGCCAAGGCTGGCAATGACAGAACCACCATGCTAATCTTGTTTATTCAAAGTTTCTCACGCTTTTGATGACAAGCTATAATAAGCATAACGCTTCCATATTTCAAGCAAGATAACAGCCTATAAACGACCGCTATCACTTATCCGCCGATAAGCACTTGCAAAAATACGAAAGTTTTTTGAGATAGTAATGACATATTGTTAAGTCTGAATATTATTGCCGTAAAGACGGATTTTTTGGTTTGTTTATTACAAAATACCGCCGCATCTTCTCATCCTACGGCTATCAAACCCGATATGATTTTTGCCGTTTTGCAATCTAATTGTACCCTCCCGTTTCTTGGTTTTGCCCCGTGCGGAAAGAATCTGAAAAAAACCCTTTTTTTGTACTAAAAAAACTGTTTTTTTGATAAGAAAAAACCCTTTTTTTCAAATTAACGTGCGATGGGGCAAAAATGATAAGCATCGGGGCAACGCTTATGTACAATTCAGCAATTATCAATCGCAGCTATGCCGCCTTATTTCTTGAAAAAATCTTCGGAGAAATTGACAAGAAACAGTTTTTCTTTGGCTCGGGTAACGGCAGTGTATAACCAACGCAAATAATCTTTGGTAAGCATATCGTCTGTAAAGTAGTTTTGGAACACAAACACAGCCTTCCAACCGCCGCCCTGCGCCTTATGGCATGTAAGACAGTTGGCAAACTTCACTTGTACGGCATTGAAATATTTATCTGACAATGTGTTCTTTTTCGCCTGCACCTTGTTTCCGCAATCTTTATAATACTCGTCAAAAATCTTGTAATACAGCGAATCGTCGCCCGACATATCCAACGAAGCCTTCTCTATATTAAGCGTATCTAACAAAACGGTCATCTCAACGTCCGCCTCGTCTTCGTAATCATTGAACGAAGCAATAATATCTGCGAAATGGTAGCCGTATTTGTCCTCATAGCCCAAAATTCTTTTGATTTTAAGTATATCACCGTTAGCAATAAAGCCCTGTTTGGAATAATCGTCCAGCCAAAAATAGTTATTCTTCACCGCCATTAAGTTATCGCCGCTGTCAATTTGGTTCTCCTTGTCCAAAATCGTGTAACGGATGCGGTTATTGAGGATATTGGCGGCTTTATTGGAGCGACTGACGCAGATAACTTCGTCTTCGCCGTATTCATTGTAGGCTTGACGCAAATAATCTTCGAAATCCACGGCCGAAATTGCTTTAAAATCTTCGGAAGATTGGAATTTAAATAAAGGCAATGCGTAATTCTCTTTGTCAATTCGGTAACGGAGATTGGAAGCATTCTTCAAAATGTTGCTGTCTAACGCTTGGCGGACAACTTCCGTGAGCTGGTATTCGGCAGGTGCGATATTGTAATGACGGGACATATAATCGCTGTCCAAAGCAGGCGAAAGTACCTCATTAACAGGCGGAAGTTGGGCGGTATCTCCGATAAAAATCAGTTTGCAGCGCTCTCCGTGGCTGACATATTCCATAAGGTCGTCCAAAAGATTGCGTTCCATAAAACCGTTGGCGGTTCCGATTCCAATCATTGAAGATTCATCAACGATAAATATCGTGTCCTTGTATTTATTTTCCTTTAAGCGGAAAGTAAATGCGTTGTCGTCCCTGTGAGTGAAGTAGATATGTTTGTGGATTGTGAAAGCGTTTTTGTCGGAATAAAGACTCAACACCTTTGCAGCCCTGCCTGTCGGAGCAAGCAGCACACTTTTTATTCCGAATGCGGGAAGCGATTTTATTAATGCGCTCATCATTGTCGTCTTTCCCGTTCCTGCATAACCTTTAAGGATAAATACAGTACTTAAAGGGTCAAATACGAATTTTTCCAACAACCCTATCAATCTGTTCTGGTCACTTGTCGGCACAAACCCTATATGCTTTAATAATATATCCGCAAAACCGTAACGCATAAATGAAGATTTCTATACTGAAATTACAATGTGCAAAAATACAATATATTTTCAATATAATCTTATAGCAAGGTTTCTATTTGTTTGTTGCACAGATTCCGTCTATTTGTATTCTGCATTACATAAATACAAACAGAGACGTAACTAAATCACGTCTCTGCAACTTTTAACTTCACTAATTTCTACTGCTGATTTGTATTCATTGCTATTGAACTATGAATTTACCCGAGGTATTACCGTAACTGTAAACATAAACACCCTTTTTATAATTGGAAGTATCTATTTGAACTTGTTTTTGCGACGGATCAAGCAAATAGTTTGCAACAACACGTCCGTTAATATCCGTTATCCGCATCTGTTGCATCTGTCCTTGGATATTATATTCCACAGTGACGGATTGCTTTGCTGGATTAGGATAAAGTTTTGCGGAAGTTTGCCCTTGAACAATATTGTCAAGAGATGAACTAAAAACTCCTTGTAGTGTAAAAACATAAGTAATATCGTTTGCCGATTGAAAATAATCTCCATCATATACAGATGCTTTTACTAAAGGAAGGATCAATTTACCACAACTTATGAAAGGTTCTCCATCAGAATTGATCGCTGTCCCTTCTCCGAATGAATACAAACATTCTCCGTCCTCATTATAGATTCCAACCTTTCTAAAATTTCCACAACTACGAATGTATGCTACAAATTCGTACTTATTGCTTTTTGTAAAAACATTCTTTGCTATACAATACACTTCTATATAATCATCGTTACTTGACGAAAAAGAAGAATATATAGTTGTGGATTTTATAAGCTTCATATCTTTATTATAAAAATAAAGTACTCCGTCACGTTTTGCCACAAGAACATCTTGTTCATAATTAGATTTAATAAAAGTGGTTCCTAAAAATTCTTGAGGTTCACTGATTTGTGCTCCGGTATTACCACTAATCAACATCATTACAGCAATAGTTAAAAGTTTAATGGCTTTGTTTAATTTAACCATAATCGCTTTGCTTTGTTATCCCATTAAGCCCCTCGGTTTTGTGATGTAATAATTAACTTTATTCGATTACATCTGATTAATAATTTTATTTGACAGAATATAAAAATATCGTGAACTTTTATCATTTGCTCTTTAAGGTCCTAGACTTACCTTTTTTCACCATACAAACTACAAAGTACACGATGACATACTGCATCGTTACTGCAACCCGATCTTTTGTATGGTTTCTTTAAAGTTGTCTAGGTTTTAAAGAACAAAAGTGCGTTTAGTTCCGCAATATTTCCTTGATATCTTTATATTATTTTCTATTTACATATATTCTTCCTCAATTTGTATCGTCTGCAAAAGTACAAAAGTTTTGTGAAATACAAAAAATATGATAACAAAAAAGGCAGACAAAGTTTGATCTGCCTGCCTTGAGAATCTAAAGTAATATCAAATATTCAACTTTTCTTTTGCTTTTGTAATAACAAAATCTATCAATTGTTTTGTCGGTTCTATCAAAGGTACGACATCCGCTTCTTCTGCATCAAAATGGTCTTCATAATCTCCCGACAATCTCAATGCGAATAAATTTCTATACAATCTTCCCATTTCTTTAGGAACTAATCCTTCTTTATAAAATGCAAACTGAAAGAATTGATTATTCCTTCATGCGTTTTGGTTGTATAACCTTCCGCAATCAATAATGTAGATACTGCATAATAAGCAGAATAATACAAACGGGAAGCGACAACTTCCCAGCACTTAATAACAACATTAAGTTTGGCCTGTTCAAATGCCTTATGGGATTTCTCCGTTCTGTAGATAACAATATCTTTCCTTTCTTCGTTACTTAAACTCATAGTACAATACCGTCTCTCTCAACTTCTTTATGAAAAATTGTATGTTTTGTTTGCTCCCAAAACTTCTTTGTATGAATAATAGGTATCATCAACTGACCTGTCTGTAATTCCAAATCATAGAAAGCGTCAGATATTTTGTTTTTATCTTCCCAAGTAAGTTTGTCTTTATTGAAAATAACAAGTAAATCCCAATCAGAATCGTCCCTATTATCTCCTCTTGCTCTTGAGCCGAATAATATAGCCTTACCGTCAGACGGTACGACACTATTTGCCGTCTTCCTCAATAATTCAAATATATTTTGTTCAGATATTTTCATTATATACTATATTATTTTGTGCAAAAGTACAAAGAAATTTTGAATTGACAAGTTTTGTTTTCTCATTTCCTATGTGAATGTATTAAACATCCAACCCTATTATTATCGTAGAAAGGTCTTTTATCAAATAGTGTGTCAGAAAAGTTATTTCTTTATTATCCCTTTCACAGATATGTCTTTGTTTTATCCAGTTATCAAGAGTTTTTAAAACTTTTATCTTCTCTTCATTCAAATTTTGTTCTGCTTCTCGTTTATCTTCAAGTGTAAGAATTCCAGAACCTTCACCGGAAATATATTTTTCCATCCTATATAAACAATTCTTTATTTGCTTGTTTATCTCTCGTTCAAACAAACTTCTTGCATTTTTATAATCAGTGATTCTTATACTGTGTTCCACTTCATATAGTTTTATGATATTTTCTATATTATGGATTCTATCCTTTAGTATATCTGTAAGAGATGCACATGTTGCTGATATTGCGATTGAGCCTCCGCCAGAATCTGTCCATACAAACAGATGAATAAAGTCTTCCATTGCATTATATAATTTCTCCCATGCACTCACTTCATTAATAAAAGAAGAATCCTTTTTTACAAGTTTAATAGTATTTTCAATAGCGTCATAGCGTAAATAGCTTGTTTGTAAAGGATGACAAAAATGAGAAGCTATTCCTCCGGGACTTCCGTCTAATTTATCACTCTCCACTGCCTCTCGCATTTGGTCTATAAGTTCAGAAACTTTCTCCTCGTCTGTAAGATTTTTATTAGGATATATGGAATCAAAGAATTGTATCAAATTAGTTTTAGCTTTATTATACCATAGTTCTTGTGATTGGTATGTATCAAAATATGCAATATTTGGAGACCAACCATCTTTATAAAATAGATTCTCCAACTCTTGATAGCTATCATATACTGAAAATTCTTTTGAAGAGGATTTCTTTTCCGAATTATTAGATATTTCTTTTGATTGTTGCTTATTACCATCGTTGTTTGTGCATGCAACGAAGAATAATATGACACTAAAAACTAAAATTATTTTTTTCATACGTTTGTTACTCTTTTACGATTTACATTTTCTGCAAAAGTACAAAAGTTTTGTGAAATACAAAAAGTATAACAATAAAAAAGGCAGACAAAGTGTGATATGTCTGCCTTGAAGTATGATTTTGGTAAATTATTATTCGGTTATATATTTGTGAGATGCCTCTTGGGTGGCTTTATGTAAGGTTTCCAAGATTGCATCGTCCATCTTGCCTTGTTTAATTGCCGTTAAAGTATCTTTATAGTGGGCATTCAACAATGTAAGGTAGTCTTTCTCGAAATCCAATACCTTATTTACAGGAATATTACTCAACCATCCTTTCGTTCCGCAGGCAATTACCGCAACTTGTTCCTCTACTTTCATAGGGGAATATTGATTTTGTTTCAATATCTCCACGTTACGTTTCCCTTTTTCCAATACCATCTTGGTCGTTGCATCCAAATCCGAGCCGAATTTGCTGAATGCTTCCAATTCTCTGTATTGTGCCTGGTCTATTTTAAGCGTTCCTGCAATTTTTTTCATAGATTTTATCTGTGCCTTGCCTCCTACACGCGATACGGATATACCTACGTTGATTGCTGGGCGCACTCCTGAGTTGAAAAGGTTACTCTCCAAAAATATCTGTCCGTCCGTGATAGATATAACGTTAGTAGGGATGTATGCACTTACGTCTCCTGCCTGCGTTTCTATGATAGGTAACGCCGTTAAGGAACCTCCGCCTTTTACTTTGTCTTTTAAGCACGACGGTAAATCGTTCATCTGCTTTGCAACCTCATCATTATTGATTACCTTGCAGGCACGCTCCAATAAACGGGAATGCAAATAGAACACATCACCAGGATAAGCCTCACGTCCTGGCGGACGGCGAAGAAGCAATGACACTTCACGGTAAGCAACGGCTTGTTTGGACAAATCATCATATATAACAAGGGCATGACGTCCTGTATCACGGAAATATTCGCCTATTGCGGCACCTGCAAACGGAGCATAAAACTGCATAGCTGCAGGATCGGAAGCGGTAGCCGCCAAAACAACGGTATATTTCATCGCATCATGCTGTTCCAATGTCTTTACAAGATTGGCAACGGT
Organism: Bacteroidales bacterium; assembly: GCA_017633985.1. GTDB lineage: Bacteria > Bacteroidota > Bacteroidia > Bacteroidales > P3 > Scybalousia_A. The sequence goes on along the minus strand of JAGBOF010000032.1, from coordinate 12,181 downwards.
AGAACCTTTTTGTCCGCATGCAACATAAATGCAATACACAGGGTTGCCTGCTTCATAAAATTCCTTCTGATTTATTATAGTATCTATTGCAATAGCCGTTTTTCCCGTTTGCCTATCGCCGATAATGAGTTCCCTTTGTCCTCTTCCGATAGGAATCATGGAGTCAACGGCTTTAAGACCTGTTTGCAACGGTTCTTCAACGGGTTGTCGGTAAATAACACCAGGGGCTTTCCTTTCGATAGGCATTTCCAAAGTCTCGCCTTGAATATCTCCCTTACCGTCAATAGGCTGTCCTATCGTATTGACAACCCTGCCAAGCAATCCTTCACCCACACGCAAAGAAGCAATCCTGCCCGTGCGTTTAACCGTATCGCCTTCGTTAATGTCTCCCGTATCACCCAACAATACTATACCGACATTATCTTCTTCCAGATTCTGAACAACTCCTTGAGTACCGTTATGGAACTCAACCAATTCACCGGATTGTGCGTTCAACAGTCCGTAAACACGTGCTATTCCGTCACCTATTGATAACACTGTACCCACTTCCTCTAATTGTGTCTCCAATGAAGAATTGGTAAGTTGCTCACGGAGTATTGCCGTAACTTCCGATGGTTTTAAAATTGCCATTTTACGTATTATTTAGTTATTTCTTTTCTTAAATCGTTTAGTTTCCTCAAATAAGAAGCATCGTACTGCTTACCGTCCGTTTCAAGAATAAATCCGCCGATAAGATTTGTATTGATATATTCTTCCGTCTGCACTTTGCATGAAAATGCAGTCTCTATTTTTTGCTTAATTGTGTTTAAAGTTTCTTCACTCAACTTTGCAGCGGAAGTAACCTTGACAACCTTAATATTATTATAGGCATTAAAGGTTTCAATAAAAGCCGTACAGATTTCTTTCAAATAAATTTCACGTCTTTTGGATGTAATAAGCGAAAGAAACCGCATCGTAAGTTCATCACATTTGTTTTCAAACAAAGCAAATAAGATTTCTCTTTTTTTAAGCGGCTTTATTGTAGGGTTTTTCAGCACTGTATTCAATTCCCTGTTGTCATTGCACACATCAAGTATGTTATTGACATCGTCAAACACCGTATTGATAATATCCCTTTGCTTTGCCAAATCAAAAAGACTTTGAGCGTACCGTTTTTGCAGCCTTTTCTCGTCCATATTTATTTGAAACTAATCTTTTCCAATTGCTTCGCAATCAACTGTGAACTCATTTGAGGATCTTTAACTTCCTGCTCCAGCACTTTTTGGGCAATATCCAATGACAGCTGTGCCATCTGGGATTGTACTTCTTTGATTGCTTTTTCCTTTTCAAAGTTTATATTCTCCCGTGCTTGCAGTATAATCTTTTCAGCCTCTGATTTAGCCTTCTGACGTGCATCTTCTATCATTTGATTACCCGCCTGTTTGGCTTCTTTAAGAATATTATCCCTTTCTTCCCGTGCCTGTGCCAAAAGTTCTTCGTTACCTGCTTTGAGTTTCTCCATTTCTTTTTTGGCATTTTCTGCGGCAAGCAACGAATTCTTTATATCTTCTTCCCTTTTCTTAAGACTTTTTATTATAACGGGCCATCCCCATTTGCCGAGTATAAACAAGACAATAAGGAATGTCAATGTCATCCAAAAAATAAGTCCTATGCCGGGTGTCAATAGTCCCATAGTTTAATAGTTTTATGTAGTATGCAGTACGCAGCATATATTACCCAAACAATGTGCAAGGTATATACTACATACTACATATTACGTCCTACATAAATTTATTTAAGTATTACAAGCAAGCAGGCAACAACTGCGAACAATGAAACAGCTTCAACCAATGCCGCTGCAATAATCATATTACTACGGATATCGTTTACCGCATCCGGTTGGCGTGCAATGGCTTCCATTGCATTCTTACCTATATTTCCGATACCTAAACCTGCTCCTATTGCAGCCAATCCTGCACCTATACCTGCCAAACCGTAACCCATTGGCAAATAATCTGCAACTGCTTGTAGCATAACCATTAGTGTTGTCATAGTCTTTAAATTTATTGTTTTATTTTACTAAAATTATTTTCCAAATGCCCGGTTGTCCTTAAACATTTGGATGTTCAAAGTTAGCACTTTTTTTATTTATACAAACAAAAATGTCAAAAAATTATTTTACCCCGCCACTAACTTACAGAAAATCACTGATAAATAGTTTCACCGAATTATAGCGTCAAAAGACTGAAATAATACGGCGTTTTATTTTATTAAAACGCCGTAAGAAAAAATTATTCAGGCTGATTAATTTTTTCTTACGGCTTACCGGTTTTTATCTCTCCTTTAACAGCCGTTTAATGTCCAATTTGAATGCTATACCTATATATATTATTATAAGGATTGTGGCGGTTATTATATTGAAGACCGTTTTGCATCCCGTATTTCTTACTGCCAGCGTAACAAAATAAAATCCTACTGCAAGAAATATATAAAACAAACAGCGTTTTACATTATAGGCAACGGGATAGTAGTGTTGACCCATGAAATAACAAATAACCGCTATAGCGGTATAACATATCAGCGTCGTTATTGCCGCACCCGTATATGACATCTGCGGAACCAACAAATAATTGCCCGCCAATGTTATCACAGCTCCTATTATTGCTATCACGGCTCCCCATTTGGTTTTGTCGGTTACCTTATACCATATACTCAAATTATAATATATGCCAAGGAATATGTTAGCCATCAAAAGGATAGGCACAACTGCCAAACCGACACGGTATTCGCTTCCCATAAAATATTGGAATATGTCAATATATCCCATAACCGTCAGAAAGATAAGCGATAAAAACATAACAAAGGCGGTCATCACTGACGAATAACTCTGTTTGGCGTCAGCTTTTTTCATCTTGGAGAAGAAAAACGGTTCGGCTGCAAATTTAAATGCCTGTATGAACAAACTGATTACTATACTTAATTTATAACATGCCCCGTATATTCCTATTTGTGCCATCTTCCACGAAGCAATCTGCGAAGGTTCGGTTATTTCCTGCGGTGTGCGGACAAGATGTTTGAGTGCTATACGGTCAAATGTTTCATTAACCATTCCCGCCAAACCGCCTATCATAACAGGAAATCCGTAGACGAGCATTTTTTTGAGTAAGGAGAAATCAAAATCCCATCGGAATTTGCGGTATTCGGGTATAAGCATCACCATTGCAATAACGCATGCAAAAAGATTGGATAAAAAGATATAGAAAACTAAATCCTCCGGATTGAAAAACGCTTTTACTGCCGCAATGTCAGTGTTTTTGTAAAGATACGGGCACAATGCAATAAAGAACAGATTGAAAAGTATATTGGAAAATATATCCGTAGTCTTTATCAGGGCGAACCGTTTGGGTTTATTCTCCCTTCTTAACAGTGCGTATGGTATTGCTTTTAAGGTGTCAACGGCTAAAATCAGTAAAAACAGAACTATGTATGACGGATGTCCTTGATATTCCAGCGCAGAGGTGATAGGTTTCAAGCAAACGAAGGTTACGATCAGAAATAAGGACGTTGAGCACAGCAAAGACAGCATTGCGGTATTGAAAACTTTGTTTTTGTCGTATTCCTGCGAATAGCGGAAGAATGCGGTCTCCATTCCGTAGGTAAGGATTATCATCAAAAAGGCTACGTATGCGTAAAGTTCGCTCACCATTCCGTAATCACTGGCGGCAATGTTGTATGTATATAAAGGAACAAGGAAATAATTTAGAAATCTTCCCACAATAGTCGGCACACCGTACACTGCCGTTTGTCCAGCTAACTTTTTAATGTCACTCATTGAATATTGTAAATTTTTAACCGACTGCAAAAATAATATAATTTCACAGATTAATGACAGAAAAATATTATGAGATTGATTTATTACGTCAAAAAATCGTAATTTTGCAACTTGTTAAAACGGTAAAACACAATAAAGATATGTTACAGACTAATTTTATAAAGGAAAATAAAGACTTCGTAATAGAGAGGTTGAAAGTTAAGAATTTTAAAAACGCCGAGGAAAGCATAAACCGCGTAATTGAACTGGACAATTCACGCCGTGAATTGCAAAAACAACTTGACGATAACAAATCTCAGCAAAACGCTATCGCCAAAGAAATAGGTATGCTCTTTAAACAAGGCAATAAACAAGCGGCTGAAGAAAAGAAAGCGGCGACCGGCGAGTTGAAAGCAGCGGAAAAAGATTTGCAGGAAAAACATTCGCAAAAGGAAGCCGAGATAAGAAACTTGCTTTTATCCATTCCTAATCTTCCGCACACAAGTGTAGCTCCTGGTAAAGGAGAAGAAGATAACGAAGTGGTAAGTATGGTAGGTAATATACCCGAATTAGGAAAGGATGCCCTGCCTCATTGGGATTTGTGCAAGAAATACGATATTATTGATTTTGATTTAGGAAACAAGATAACGGGTGCAGGTTTCCCTGTCTACAAAGGCAAAGGCGCTAAATTGCAACGAGCATTGATTAATTTCTTCTTGGAAGAAGGCGAAAAAGACGGCTACTTGGAAGTTCAACCTCCGCTTATGGTTAACGAGGCTTCCGCTTTGGCTACCGGACAACTACCTGACAAGGAAGCGCAAATGTATGTCATCACGCTGGATAACTATTACATGATTCCCACTGCCGAAGTGCCGGTAACGAATCTATTCCGCGATACGATAGTTAATAAAAAGGATTTCCCTATCAAGCGTTGCGCTTATTCGCAGTGCTTCCGCAGAGAAGCGGGATCATACGGTAAGGACGTAAGAGGGCTTAACCGTCTGCACCAATTCGATAAGGTGGAAATAGTATGTATAGACGCACCCGATCATTCGTACGAACAATTGGAAATAATGAAAAAACACGTCGGCGGATTGCTGGATAAACTGAATCTACCGTACAGAGTGCTGCGTCTTTGCGGGGGAGACACGAGTTTTACGTCCGCTCTGACTTTTGATTTCGAAGTTTACAGCGCTGCACAGCAAAGATGGCTTGAGGTTTCGTCCGTTTCCAACTTTGAAAGCTATCAAGCCAACCGTCTAAAGCTGCGTTACAAGGATGAAAACGGCAAAACGCAACTTTGCCACACGCTTAACGGCTCTGCATTGGCACTTCCGCGTATTGTAGCCGCACTTTTGGAAAACAATCAGACACCTGAAGGCATCAAAGTGCCCGAATGCTTACACAAATTTACGGGATTTTCAATTATAGACTGATAAAACGGACACTATACATTATAATATGTACTGGAGGGCGCATTTGTCTGCCTTGATTTACAGAAAAATTATAATAACAATAAGTAAAAATATGAAAAAAACAAGAATTATTGCACTGATGTGTTTATTGGCTGTGGTATGTTGCGGACTTACTGATGCAGATGCACAATCCAATAAGAAAAAGAAGGAAAAGATTTTGGAGAATGTGGTTGAAAAGGCGGACGAATTGGGTGTCGGCGAAAAGATACCGGGTTGGAAATTGATAAAAGCAAAAGCTACCGGAAGAAAAACGCTTATGGGGCTTTCTTTAGGCTACGGTAATTTAGGACTAACGGATTTTACTATGCCGAACCGTCTTTTTGATGCTTCGGGCAATCCTTTGGACAAAAACAAATTCGACGGCGGAACACAATGGTCAATCCGTCTGAAAATTATATTCTACCGCAACAAACAGTTTTCCATTCACACGGGTCTTGGATATGAAAGCAATATCTTTAAGTTCCAAGACGTGTATTTCCCTTCGCCTTTGACTGCTTCGGGTAACCTGGCAGAGGAAAAATTGGTGGCAAGATACGTCACCGTTCCGCTGCAATTCAAATACAAGTTGTCAAAACCTTTCAGCCTGCACGCAGGTCTTATCGGCGGAGTGAACTTTAACAATTCCCATACGGGGGAAAAATTCCTTCTTTCGGCAGATAATTTTGACTACACGGCAAGAAAAGAGTTCAAAGACTTCAATCCTTTCAAACTTGACGCACAGGCGGGATTTACTTTGTATCGTCTGACATTTTATTTCAAATACGGAATACTTAACACGTTTAAATCCGACAGCGATTTCTCTGCTCACGCAATGAGTTGGGGTATTTCGCTGGGTATATAAACGTTTTATACACATCTTCAATTATTAATCAGGTCTGAAACAACCTTTTACGGCATTCAGACCCTTTTTTATTGAAATTTTTTTGCACTTTGTTGTAACTTTTTGCCGCTTTGAATTGTTATACTTATAAAACGGTCGGACAAAAGACTTGATAAGTGACTTAAAACCCAATGACGGACAAAGAATATAAGGATACGGTAATGCAAATAAGCGACAGGGTGATGCGTTTTCTTGTTAAGAATCTTCGCAGCAGCCGTATGAATACGGACACGGGTCTTTGCAGCGGGGAGTATTACGAAGATGCGCGTGATATATTGCAGGACAGCCTTATAACTCTTTGGAACAACAAAACGGATGTTGAATTTGCAAAAGCGAAAAGCTATCTTTTTACCGTAGCTTACAGAAATATGCTCAACGTCCTTAAACAAACTAAAATAAGAACCGACCGTATTAAAGAGATGCATAACTTTCATGATGCTAAAGCCGTCGGCAGGGAAACCGATTACGATAATAAACAACTTATAAACCGTGCTATGGAACAATTGCCCGAAAATATGCGTTCGTGTTTGCTTTTAAAGGATTGGGAAGGGTACAAGACAAGCGAGATTTCGCAAATTACGGGCATAAGCGAGCAAAACGTCAAAATAACGCTGTTCCGTGCCAGAAAAAAATTGCGTGAAATATTAAAGGATATGTGATTCAGGATACCGGACATTTGATTTAGGATATGAATATAACAAAAGAAAATATTGAAGCTGTATTGTATGACTATGCGGAGGGCAATCTTTCTTTGCAGGAGGTCAAGGCGGTTGAAAAGTACCTCAATCTGCATTCCGAATACAAGGAAATGCTCCTTGAATACGACCCCATGCTGAAAATTCCCGAAGAAAACGCTTACGTATTTGCTGAAAAAGAGGAGGTTTTGAGGCAAACCGTCGGCAACAAACATGCAGATAAAGTATTGATAAGGCGCCGTATACAACGTTTAAGCGGTGTTGCCGCAGCGGCATTGATAATCATTGCAATAGGCAGTATTTATATGTATCAGGACAGCCATAACAATGCTTCTGTTACGGATACTAATAATGCCTTGACGCATATCTCCGCCGCCCCGTCGCAGAATAATTCCGAAAAAAACCCTTTTTTTGATGCAAAAAAACCCTTTTTTTTACCTAAAAAAACTGTTTTTTCCGACACTGATTCCGCAAGGGGCAAAATTAATACACCACAGGGCGAAAATAACCAGCCCGAAGGCAACGGTATTACACCTTCTACTTACGACAACTTTACGGAAGAAATTTCCCAAACGCAGGAATATCTTGCCCAAACTACACTTGACACCTTTGAAAACGGGGAAACAGACCCTGATAACTTCGCCGTAATGGCTTCAAACAATGATTCTTATTTGCAGGATGACAATCAAGAGGTATCAGTCAGTGATTATGAAGATTTTGAATACCGCATAATTTTCTTTAACAACAAACCTACGCTTTGGAAACGTGTAAAACGTTGGTTCAGCAATGCAAAAGAAGAATTATTTGCAGGAAACAAAACAGAATATTAACATTTAAAATTAAAAAGATATGAAAAAGATAAAATTTTTAGTTGTCTTATTGCTTTTAAACGTTAGTTTGCCGTCGTATTGCGGGCAATTATACCAACGGATTACGGACTCATTGACGCAGGAAAGTTATTCGGATTTCGTTTTGGGTGCAAGAAGTATCGTTAATTTCGTAAAATCGGAGCAAACCGGTATACGCATACCGTATTATAAAGGAAAAGCCGGAAAAAAAGGCAAAACAGGCAAGATTCCTGACGGTTCAATAGCTACAATTATGTATAAAAATCTGCATTATGTGCAGATAGGTCCGTCAGGCGTGGTAAATTTCAAGGATTGTTTGGACGGAGATATGTTTTATTTGGAAACCGAGCGGGCAAGTGTTGTAAACTTTATAGACGGTGCGGAATGCGGTGTGCTTTATCTGGAGTTGGGACAATCAAGTGTTGTTTCTATCGGAGGAAAATCGAAGGTAAGAAAATTAGTCTTGGATTTGTCTTCCGCATGTGTAGTAAATCTTAAAGATATTGCCGTTGATACTTTGGCACTTGTAGGAAACGGCAAATCAAGCGTAGTAAAAATCAACGGAATGGTCAACCTGCTGATGAATTGTAAGGATTACTCGACAGTAATCTCGGGAAAATATCTCGTAAATGACATTATGGAAAGCGACAGACTGTGTAAGGATTTGAGAAATGAAGTAAACAGATTCAAGAAATCGGTAAAGCCGTAAAGAAAATATTATCTTAAAAGCATAATTCAAAAATAGTGTGTTGTTGGAAGGAGTTTTATTACATTTAAGACTCCTTTTTAATTTCAATAAACGGCTTTTTAATCTCAATAAACAGCTTTTTAATTTTAATAAACAGTGAATATAACGCAGTAATTTGCAATTTTAAAGAAAAAATACGTAACTTTGCGCACGGAAATAATCATTTCAGTTATGACAACACAAGCAATGACAGAGAAAATAGCCGAATACTTCAAAACACAACCCGTTTTGAAGGCATGGCTTTTCGGTTCTTTCGCACGGGGTGAAGAAACGGAAAACAGCGATGTGGACATACTTTTTGTTCCCGATTATTCAGGCAAACCTTTTACGCTTTTTACGCAAGGGGGAATGCTTATGGATTTAAGAAAATTACTTAACAGAGATGTAGATTTAGTTGTTGACGGATCATTACGTCCGTATGCAGCTGCAACTGCAGAAAAAGATAAAATATTAATATATGAGAGAGAAAGCTAGAGACAAAGGCCGCATAGAGGATATAATAAAATATTCCGAAAACGTCGCCAAATGTGTAGAAGGTGCCACTTATGAAGAATTTATTGCAGATATAAAGATATATTATGCAGTAATGAAAAACGTAGAAGTCGTAGGAGAGGCTGCATATATGCTTACCAAAGCATTTAAACGCAACCATCCCCAAACACCTTGGGATGTTGTGGCAGGAATGCGTCATGTTCTTGTTCACGATTACGCAAATATTGAAGCGAAAATACTTTGGGGAACGGCAATCAACAGTATCCCTGAAATAAAATCGCAAGCTAAGAGGTATTTATCCGAAACTGATTGGGAGGAATGGGAAAACAGTGAGGATGAATTCTGAATGTACAAAAAATATAAACGGTCTTATGGGTGAAAATCAACTTGTAAGACTTTTTTATTGAAATTTTTTTGCAACAATTTGTAACTTTTCGGGGGTGTCAGGGGTTTTAATAATAAACACATGCGGTAAAAAACTGTCCCGACAACGTAAAAAGGACCGTAAAACAATAAACAAGTGACTGAAAAAGACTATAAACAACATATAAACAACTATTCCGACGGCGTATTGCGCTATCTTGTGAAAAACTTACAGGATATGAATGACGCAAAGGATATACTGCAGGATACTTTTACGGCTCTTTGGCAGGACAGAACGAAAATAGACAACTCCAAAGTAAAGAATTGGCTGTTTATCACCGCTCACAACAAAATGCTTAAACTTATACGCTACAACAAGATAAGACAGGAAACTTCGTCAATCAACGATTTGAATGAACCAAGCAACCCCAAAACCCATAACAACTATGAAAACAAACAACAATGCGACATATTGCTTGAGAAACTGCCCGAAACAATGAAACAATGTCTGATGCTCAAAGAATGGAGCGGGTTTTCAATAAAGGAAATAGCCCGAACACTTCAGATAAGCGAAGAAAACGTTAAAATAAACATCTTCAGAGCAAAAGTAAAAGCAAAATTATTGACGGCAAACTGATTGAAAACAGGATTAAAACAAAGATAGAACAATGATAATAACCAAAGAAAATATTGAAGCTGTATTGTATGACTATGCGGAGGGTAATCTTTCTGCGCAGGAGGTCAAAGAGGCGGATAAATACCTTTCTTTGCACCCCGAATACAAAGAGATGCTCAATTTGTATGACCCCGCACTTACCATAGAAGAACCTTCGGATATCGTATACGGCGATAAGGAAGAATTGTTCAATGCCGCAACGGGTAGCCAATCAAAGAAAATAATCCTGATAAGCCGCTATGTGAAATGGATAAGCGGTGCGGCTGCAATGATCGTGTTGCTTTTGGCTATAAAAGGCGTTTACAATCTGTCTTATCAAAGCGTTGAAGGCGTTGATGAGGGCAAAGAGATTGCAGCCAACCTTACGGAGGCAAAAAATCAAACCGAAGATGTTTATACGGACACAAAGAATGAGGACTGCAATCTGCTTACAAAGGCAAAAGAAACCTATGCTGCAATTGACAAACCCATTCAAACAAAAAGTCAGTCCGCAACTGCAATTCCTGAAAATGATGCCGCAAACGCAACCGAGGACAACACTTCCGACATAGCGGTCAAAACGAATACTTCAATGCAGCAAATACCTGACAATACTGATATTGCAATGCAGAACTCCGTTACTTACATACAGGAAGTGGATGAATTGCCGGGCGATATGGACACAATCAAAATCATTTACGTCAAATCCGAACAGCCCAAACACAACAATCCGTTTATCAACTACGTGAACCGTAAGACAGGCGGAATGATTGACAAAGCAAAAGAACGGATTGCATATAAGTTTTAATACGAACAAAAAAACATATACAAAAATGAAAAAGACAAAGATTTTATTAACCGGTGCTTTATTTTTATTGACTGCGGGAGGTTTATCCGCAAACACGCAGGGTTTGCTTGCCGATTTGGGCAAAACAAACACGGAAGACACCTTAAAAATCGTGCGTAACAGCGATACGACGACAATCATCACCAACGGCAAATCCTTTAATTTCGACACGACTATCGTTATCGGTAACGACTCGGCACTGTTAAACGGATTATCCAAAACCTTTATCCTCAAAGGCGGTGATGACGGCAATTGGGAATTTACCGAAAGCGATTCGAGTGGCTTTTTTGAAGGATTTTTCAAAGAGTTTATGCCGCCTAAACACGGCAACAGACCGCCGAAAAACAACGATTGCTGCGGCAAAAAACCTAACCGCAAACGCACATTATCTTCCGATTTTGCTATCGGTTACGGCTACCTGAACTGGTCTGACGACGGTATGTTTGCAACCCCTGACGGTAATGACGCTTACTCTTTGAAATGGTCCTCCAAATGGGATTTTTCCTACATTTTGAACATCTGTCCTGACAACCGCTTATGGGTTTCCACAGGATTGGGACTGCAAAGCAATGTGTTCCGTTTTGACGATACTTTTGCGTTGGATGTTTTCAACAATTCAGCTTTGGCAGGCAGCGTATCGAAAGGAAAATTCAAACTTGTGGCACGTTATATAACCGTTCCTTTGATGCTTAACTTACGTGTGGCACACAATGTACAACTGCACGCAGGCGTTGTCGGAGGCTTGAATTACCGCAATTCTCATACGGGATTCAAACAAAACTTCAAAACAGACGGCATCAAGCAGAAGAATTCCACGGGCAGCAGCTTCAACCAATTCAATACCTTTAAAGCCGATGCAACTTTAGGAGTGCAGTTTTACGGTCTGACGTTCTACGCTTCGCACTCTTTGACACCAATTTTCAAAGACTCTTACGGCAAAGAATTGAAACCTTTCGCCTTCGGAGTGATATTCGGTCTGTAAAATGCGTAATAACTAATATTCAGTGTGTTGTTTATTTTTGGAAAAGACGGATTTTGTCCGTCTTTTTCCGTTTTATTTTTCTCAAAAAAGAAGGCGTTTAAAGAAATTTTTACGCCGTTAAAATATTTTTTTACGCCGTTTTAATAATTTTTTAAGGCGTTAAAATTTTTATGCATTCCGCACGTTTAAACTGATTTGCATGCGCCAAAGCGTCCGCAGTTTTTTCAAAAATTCACAACAAAGTATCAAAAGAAAATTTTTCAGTGCCGTTTTGTCGTTTCAGTACGCATTTTCATGCATTTTATTGCGTATCAATGCGTTAATATTTTTATTCAAAACCGTCCGTCCGTCCAAACATATATACATGGACGGACGGACGGAATTTTAACAGGAGATGGAAGTAGTA
>JAGBOF010000031.1 GCA_017633985.1 Bacteroidales bacterium | reverse complement strand
TTTCCTATAATTTATATCAAAATATTTTCTATCACAGTATGCAGACACAGGTTCACTCAAATGTGCTTCTATATATCTTTTGTATTCTGGTATTTTTTTCTTGTTTTCTTCAACGATAGGAAGTATTGCATCATAAAATCCAACTTCTTTTGCTTTTTCAATAGCTAACGCAGTGTTTTCTTCTCTATTTTTATTTTCTAAACTATCAACTTTTGTTCGAAATTCTTCTTCTGTTTGTTCTAATGGTTTAGAATCTCCAACAGATACCATATAATATATACCTGTTGCTAAAACTGTGATAATAATTGATATTGCCATCAATATTCCTAATACTTTCAAATTCTTTTTTGCCATCTTCTTTTTGTTTTTAAGTAAATATTCTTTTTAAATGGCAAGTAACTGATTAGTTTCGGCGGGGAAGAAATAATACAAAATAAAAGAGGTGTGAAAACTTCTTTTCGCATCTCGGGTAAAAGCATAGGAGAAAATACCCGTCCTAATTCATTAATGACTTTCAGAAGCACACACCAAAAGGGTGTATATTCTTAAGCACGAATCAGGAATATCTCCTAAAACTTTATCCGTTTTAAGTATTATTTCTTGATGAAATCAAATAGAAAGGTTCCTATGCTTTTATTTGACGATGCGAAATAATAGTCAAATGCCAAAGTTTTATCTGCACAATTGCAACTGCAAAAGTACAAAACTTTTTTCAATTAACAAGAAAATAACTAACTAAAAAACAAAAATCTTATTCCTCTTGTTTTTTGATATATCCGCGAGTTACTTTGTTGATTGCAAATTCCGTTAGATAGCCTTGAACAACCAAATCCGTAAGGTCTTTTCTTGCCGTCATGGAAGATACAGAGAATAAATCCTGTATATCTTTTACGGTGATGATTTCATCAGGTTCTTCGGTCAGATGTTGCAAAATCATCGCCTGACGCTTATTTATATTTCCTTTCAGCATAAAGGCCTTTGCCGATTTCTTTTGTTGCTGTTTTCTTTGTATGTAATCGTTTAGTTGTTGGAAAGAAGTTTTTAATGTCTTCAGATTATACATCACAAAATAGCCTATGTCGTTGCCGTCGCTCTCACAATAACGGAACGTTTTTTCGTAACTTTTCTTTGACTTGGCAATAACACGTGATATTGACATATATTCCGTAAGCCAATACTTCTCTTTAAGCATATACCAATAGAACAAAGCACGTGCAGTCCTGCCGTTACCGTCTGCAAAGGGGTGCATAAAGGCAAGCATAAAGTGAATAATAATTCCTTTTATAATAGGGTGAATAAACGTTTGCGGATTGCTGTCGTTATTAAACATTTCACAAAGAGTATTCACAAACTCCGGAATTTCTTTATACGACGGCGGAGTATAAACAACTTCATTTTCCGTTATATCTGCCACAACGACATTATCATTTGTCCTGAATTTACCTGCATTGTCGGGATCTTCCAACGTTTTTTCCGTCATCAACCTGTGAATATTCAATAAACCCTCTTCTGTCAATGGGTCGTTACGGTGCTGTGTGATATATTGAATAGTATTGTAGTTATTGACAATCATTTGTTGAGACTTGTTTTGTGGAGATTTCTTTTTCCTTAACATTTCCTTTGCAACGATGCGTGTAGTTGAAGCACCCTCCATCTGGCTGGAGTAGATAGCTTCTTCCATCAAAGAACTGATAAGATAATTTTTCTTCTCTGTGGTCTGTGTTTCGTTATCCGAAGACCAAAAAGTCTCAAACATCTTGTCAAATTCGTAACAAAGACGTTGCATTTGCGAAGTAATACAAAGTTTCACCTTGTACTTATCCCAAACAATTATCATATTTTTCTGACGCTCCGCCTTGACATAAGTCCATAACATCTGCGGAGTATAACCATAGGGTAAAGGTTTATACTTCACCTTATCCCAATATTCATAACCCGCATTGATACTCTCCACAAGCGAATTTATATCATCGTGAACTTGACTTATCAAAACCTTATTATAAAGTTTTTTATCTATTTTCGGTGGCGATTCTATCATATAACAATCCAACTGAATTTCATCTGCAAAAGTACAAATAAATCTTCAAAAAACAAGCAAATTCTTGCAAGTTTTTGCAAAATTAGCAAGAATTAGCAAGTTATTATATCGTTAAATTTTCTTTAAACATATTGTAAATACAGCTATTTATCACGTTTTTACGGCAAGACGGAATTTTAATAAATCAACAAATTGCCTTAACCTTGTAATACCCTTTAAAATATTCCAATTATAGCGTTTTTGTAAGAACAAATCTTGTCTCCGTAAATTATTGAGTTTAAAGCATTAAAAAATAACGCCGTTTTACGAAATTATTCTGCGTGATTAATAAATTATTCTGCGTGATTAGTAAAATAATCTGCGTGATTAATTTTTTAATCTCGCTGATTATTTTCATGGCTTGTAAAGTGATAACTTTGTCTTGCCTTTTCATTTTTATAAAACCACCAATTTTTCAACAGAATTGACACATTTATGACACAAAACAGAGGTGCAGAAAATGATTTTCTGCACCTTTGCTTTTTAACTCTTACTTTGCTTGTTAGTAAGTTGAATTTGCTGTTATTTAACTACAAATTTACCTGACGCATTGCCGTAACGGTAGATATAAACACCTTTTTTGTAGTCGGAAGTGTTTATTCTAACCTGTTTTTGTGACGGGTCAAGCAAATAATTTGCTACAACTCTGCCCTGCATATCCACAATCTGCATTTCTTGCATCTGTCCTTGAATGTCATATTCCAATGTAACGGACTGTTTTGCAGGATTAGGATATAATTTAGAAGTGTTTTGTTGTTGAGATATAGTTTTTATGTCAGAAGTTCCTGCCAACTGAAAGACTTTTGTTGACAGCACTTTATAATCTACAGTATGTTCCATTCCATCGTTACCTGTATATATACTGTCTTTTGTTTGAGAATAATTACAATACAACTTATTACCACAAATAAAAGGATCTCTGCCATAGATGTAATTATAATCATAATCATCGGCTGTCAAAAACTCTCCCAAATCATAAACAAGTTTTCCGTCTTCGTTGTAAATTCCATGAAATTCTTGCTTATATAAATAAGACTCTTTTGTATTGTCATAAATGTAATAGGAACCACGCAAAATAAACTCATACTTACCGCTGTTTGTGAATAAATTCCTACTTAAGCAGTAAATACTGAAGCCGTCACTTAAATAACCGGATTGTTTTTCAGTAGGAGTTTGTCCCAATTCTATTGCTACGGCATGTTCTACCAAATTGGAATCGTATATGTACAATGTCTTAGCATCTCTACTAAAAAAATAAACCGAACCTGGGCAATAATGTGCAGCTTTCACATTGGAAGGCATATTCTCCCATGTTTTTATTTCCGTTATTTGTGCATTTGCATTGACCCCAACAAACACCATTACAGCAAGAGTTAAAAGCTTGATAGTTTTTCTAAACATATCACAAAAAATTCTCCTTTGTGATTTCGGAAAGGAACGGATTGCCTTTTTCAATCCAAATTAAATTAATAAAAAGAAAGCGTGAAACCACCTCTATAACGATCCTAAACTTATATCTTCAATTAGAGGTTCCCGAGAAATGACCTATACCAAAAAGATATAATGACAGCAGTTCACGCCTATGACGGCATTGAAAACTACTACACTAAAATCTTGTTGGTGAAATGTTTCTCGGGCATTTCTAATTCAAGACTTAAGCATAACGCTTCCTATGTTCAGATAAATAATTGCATAAAAACACAATTACTATCACTTACCTTTCAGTAAGCAAATGCAAAAGTACAAAATTTTTTTCAATTGACATTATTTCCATACTAGCAAAAAATAACAAAAACTAAAAAACTAATTTCCTTATCAATAAAAAGTTATAATTTTGCATTTATAAAATAATGCATTGAAAATGAAAAAAAACTTTTTTAAGAAATCTATCTATCGGTTTCATATGTTTGGGTCTTGTTTTATCTGTCATTAATAACCAAATAAGCATCTGCTCCTTTTCTTTTTTAGTTATGGTAGCAGGAACATTAGGTTCGGTAATTTCAGTATTTATTCCTAATAAATATACTTTTGCATTTGATGACAATGTTTGGAGAAAAAACAATGGCAACACAAGCAACTACAAGCTTTTAATAGAAAAACGAAAACACGGAATAGGAAAGAATCCTACCGTTAAAGTATTTGAGTATAATAAAAATAACGATAATTACGAGGAAGTTAGTTGTGATAAAACTATTGATAATGGTGATGTTATTTTGTCTGCGAATTCCATATTTTCTGGCAAAGTAATTATATCATAATACAAGTCTTTATACTGTCATAATTACACGTTTTTACGGCAAGACGGAATTTTAATAAATCAACAAATTGCCTTAACCTTGTAATACCCTTTAAAATATTCCAATTATAACGTTTTCGTAAGAAAAAATCCTATTTCCGTAAGTTATTGAGTTTAAAGCATTAAAAAATAACGCCGTTTTACGAAATTATTCTGCGTGATTAATAAATTATTCTGCGTGATTATTTTTTTAATCACGCAGATTATTTTCGTGGTTTGTAAAGTGATAATTTTGTCTTGATTTTTCGCCTTTATAAAAACAACAATTTCTCAACAGAATTGACACATCTATGACACAATAACAAAGGTGCAGGAAATGATTTCCTGCACCTTCTCTTTTTAACTCTTGCTTTGATTGTTTGCAAGTTGAATTTGCTGCTATTTAACTACGAATTTACCTGACGTATTGCCGTAACGATAAACATAAACACCCTTTTTGTAGTCGGAAGTGTTTATTTTAACCTGTTTTTGTGACGGGTCAAGCAAATAATTTGCAACAACACGTCCGTTAATATCCATTATCTGCATTTCTTGCATCTGTCCTTGAATATTATATTCCAACGTAACGGATTGTCTTGCAGGATTAGGATATAATTTAGAAGAGTTTACGTCTTGTTGTATAGAAGTAACGGAACTGTTAGTGTTTCCCGTAAGATTGTAAACCTTGGTGTAATATCTTTCACTTTCGTCATAAGATTCTTTTACAGGCGTTTTTCCGCTTTTCTTCTTGTAGTCATAAGTATCAACAGATACAAACAATTTATTGAACTTAACGAACGGATTTAACCATTCGTTATCATCTCTTTCAGAGAAGTAGCCCAAATCAAACAGAAGTTCGCCGTCTTCGTTATATATTCCGTAACCATAGGAATAGTCATAGACATAGAACCATACGGTATCGTAAATAGATTCTCCCGTTTGTTCATCATATCCTACATACTCTAAATTGTAAGTTAAAGTAGAATCATCACCGGTTATAACTTTTGCAACGAATTCATACTTACCGCTGGTAGTAAATAGGTTCTTTGCCAGACAGAAAACATTAAGCATGTCGTAATCCAACGATATTTCCAAGTTATTTACTTTCTTAACGGCATTAAGATTACTGTCGTAAATAACCAAATGCTTTTCGCCGTCCTGTCCGTAAAGGATTTCGGAATCGTAAGGTGATTGGTGAATAGCGCCGGGCAGTTCTCCGAATTTCATTATTTGTGCCGTTGCACTGCCACCTATTAACACCATTGCAGCAAGAGTTAAAAGTTTAATGGTTTTACTTAATCTAACCATAATTTGTTGTTGCTTTGTTATCCCATCAAGCCCCTCGGTTCTGTGATGCAATCATTTTGAATTTTATTTTGATTGCATCGGATTAATAAATTGTTTTTAACTAACTGGACATAAAAAAAGAATGTGAACTTTATTGATCTTATCTGTTCTGTTGAAGGTCCTAGACTACCGTTTAATAATTCAAATAAGTAAAGCTCACGAAATACATATCCGCAAGCACTTACCGCCTTCTATTTTTGAATTATTGGTTGAAAGTGTCTAGGTTTCAACAGACCAAAAATAAAGCGTAACGCCTTTAATATGTCAAAGGATTGACTTTCGTTGTCAATCACGAATGCAAAAGTACGAAGAAAATTTGAATTAGCAATATTACAAACAATTAAAAAACAAAATAAAACGGCAGAAGATTATTTTCACTTCCGCCGGTTATGATAATAATGCAAATTTGTTTTATAACAAATGAATGGATGATAATTCCGTTGTAAGGTTGTTTATTCCCTGTTGGATTTTTTCTAGTTGTTGCTTTCTGGGTTTATGAACGCCCGCCGCATAATGCCACAATTGTCTTTCGTTTATCCCTGTAATCCTACTTAGTGCAGACTTGGTGAAAATACCGCTGTAATAATTGATAAACGTTGCTGCATCTAATTTGAAATTCAATTTGTATTCATTTGCCAATACAGGATTAACAGTAATATTCATTTCTCTGCACGAGTCAATATATAATTCTATTGCCTCGCTTATATTCTTTTCAATTTCTTTAAGATTATTTCCGACCGTCATTATCGGCAAATTCTCTATATATGCACTGAAATTATTGTTTGCATATTCAACTATAACATTTATTGTATTCATTGCATTTTATTTTTTTAATCCTGCCTGTCTTAAAATACTAAAATATGTACCTTTTTCTATCCCTTTTTTACCGTGATTGGGAACTATAACAACCTTTTTCCCGTTGGTATAAACCTGATGGCTACCCTTTTGCCTAACAAATGAAAAGTCGTTGGCGAGAAGTAAATCCACTACATCTTTAACTGTTTTATAACTCATAAAATTAGTATTTCAATTTGCAAATATAGTTAAAATATGAATACTAACAATATTTTTATTGATTTATCTTGAAAATTATTTTATAGGAAATTTTCTAAATATATCATTTTTTAATATTATCTTTACAATGTTGTTTTATTTGTTGTTTTGTATTCATACAATTCTGTACAAATTCATCTTTTAATATTGCTCGGACCTCTTCTGTTATATTTTTATTACTATCAATGCATTTTATATACATATCTTTTATGCTTTCAATTGCATTATCTAAGACGGGTTCCTTAATAGGATAAGTACAATTTAACTCTGACCATTTATAAAATTCAACTACATCTGGAATTTTTAAAACAATCTTTAATCGTTCAAAATCTTCCTTATCCTTAAAAATTCCTGTAAGCATTCCTAATAGGAATATAAATAAAATTTTATTATCTTCCATATTATTTCGTATATTTTTAATATGCAAAATTACGAAACATTCTGCAATTTAATTTAAAATATAGAATTCTCTTTCTATAAATTTCACATATAATAATCATAAATATTTATTTAAAATTTATCTATCTGCCAAAATCTTTGTATTTTTGCAGCCTAATCAAAATGTAAGTGCCTATGGAGAAATAAAAAAGAAAGAATAAACAAAGTGTAATGACACTATAAAGACATATATTAAGCGTTTCGCTTTATTTTTGTATTCTTGGAATCCGCAAAATTTCAAATCTATTCAAAAAGTAAGGTTGGAATTGCTCGCGATGATATATCGTGGGCTTTACTTATATGAATAGAAGGTATTTTGCGGAACCTCAAGAATAAGATGAGTGAATAAGTCCCACGTTTTTTATTGTCTATAAAGAAATAAAGTAAACTAGTATTGTCATAGGGACTTGGCAGAAAATAAATATTCGTTCTTATGATTGAAATCCGCAAAAACAAATCAGAAGAATCTGTTATTAATAACAGCAAATTAATAACTTTTGACAAAAATGGATATGATAAATCCATTGATTTCATAAAAGGCTTATGCATTTTAGCCGTTGTTGCTACCCATTGCATACCCTCAGTTATTCACAAATACTTTCTATTCTGTCTTTGGATTGATTGGCAGGTTGCTTTGTTCTTAATAATCCAAACATTTCACACCTATAAAAAAGGAATAGATATTCGTTTTCCAAAATTTCAAAAACTTTGGAAAAGAATTATCAAACCGTTTCTTTTCACTGAAATAATAATCTTCATAGGTGCAATTTTAGGAGGACATTTCATACAACAAGAAACCGTATCCGCTATTGTAAATAGATTTATATTAAGCGGAGGCTTGGGACCTGGGTCTTATTATCCTTGGATTTACTTGCAAATGGCATTACTGTTACCGTTGATTGCTCCGATGTTCAAAAGAATAAAAGCAAAATACTTGATATGGGTATTTATTGCAATTTCAGAAGCATTGAAAATAGCTTGCAGTGTAATAAATATGCCGGAATGGTTATACAGATTACTATTTTTACGCTATTTCTTTCTTATATATTTCGGCTATCTTCTTGTTATGGAAGAATTGAGAATAAATAAGAAAACTATCTTTCTCGCGATTATAAGTGTTATTGCAATACTTTTATTTCAATATTCTAATCTGAACTTGGAACCGTTTTTCTTTACGACAGGATGGAAAATCTTCCATTGGATTTCTTATTTCTATGTAGCATATATACTTTTATATTTACTCAAATTACTATATGTAAAAATGAATAGGTATACAAAAGTAATGGAATATATAGAAAGTATGGGCAAATATTCATACGAAATATTTTTATTTCAAATGTTATATTTTGCTCTTGTAAGTCCTATTGTGAATAAACTTTTAACAATGGTAATTAATAAATATATTGCAGTAATACTGTTTGTTGCAATCTCTATTATCGTTTCCATTGTTCCTGTTGTTTATTACAAAACAAGAAGAAGTCAAAAATAATATTTCGCATAAAAAGATATGATGTTATTTTAGCAAAAACGGTCTGTAAATTAAATATCTATTTACAGACCATTGGATTATGTTAAAATATTAATACGTTTTACTTCTTTATTCGCTTAATGCGGCTTTGGCTTGGGCGGCACGTTTGCGCTGTGTTTCGTCAAGGATGATTTTTCTTATACGCAAATGGTTCGGAGTTATCTCCAAGTATTCGTCATCTTTGATATATTCCATTGCTTCTTCCAATGAAAACTTAACGGCAGGGGCAATATTGTTCTTCTCATCGCTACCTGCGGCACGCATATTCGTCAGTTTCTTTGTGATTACAAGATTGACTACAATATCATCAGGACGCAATCCTTCGCCGACAACCATTCCCGTGTATATTTCATCGCCCGATTCCACGAAAAACTTACCTCTGTCTTGCAACTTGTTCAAAGAATAGTCTATTACCGAGCCTGTTTCCTTTGCAATCAACGCACCCATACGTCTTGACGGCATATCGCCTTTCCAAGGTTCAAAACCTTTTAGTTGATGTGCCATAATGGCTTCGCCTTCGGAGATTGTCAAAATGGTATTAGTCAATCCGATAAGCCCGCGTGACGGAATGGTGAATTCAATGTGTTGTCTATCGCCGCGCGGTTCCATAGAAAGCAATTCACCTTTTCGTGCGGTAACCTGTTCAATGATTTTGCCTGCAAATTGTTCTGGTGTAACGATTATAAGTTGCTCCACAGGCTCACATTTTTTACCGTCAATCTCTTTGATTATAACTTTAGGCTGACCGACCTGCAATTCGTAACCCTCTCTACGCATTGTTTCAATCAAAATACTCAAATGCAAAACACCACGTCCGTATACAATCATCGTATCGGGCGAGTCGGTATCTTCAACTCTCAACGCAAGGTTCTTTTCTAACTCTGCGTGCAGACGGTCCCGCAAATGACGGGAAGTGACAAACTTTCCCTCTCTGCCGAAGAACGGAGAATTGTTGATAGTGAATAACATACTAAGCGTAGGTTCATCAACCTTGATAGGTTTTAAAGGTTCAGGTTCTTCTTTATCGCAAACCGTGTCGCCGATGTCAAAATTCTCTATTCCCAACAGTGCAACTATTTCTCCTGCTTGTACAGGCGTTTTTATCTTTTCCTTTGCCAATCCCTCAAAGACATACAATTCCTTAATCTTGCTCGTATATCTTTCGCCGTTTGCTTTACACAGTGTAATATCCTGTCCTGCCTGCAAAGTACCGCGGTGCAATCTTCCCACGGCTATACGTCCTACATAAGAGGAATAATCCAATGAGGAAATCATAAGTTGAGTGTTGCCCTCAATGTGCGGATATTCGGGTATATATTTAATAATGGTGTCAAGCAAATAAGAAACGTCTGTTGTAGGTCTGGTATAATCTTCAGCCATCCAACCTTCCTTTGACGAACCATAAACAGTAGGGAAATCCAATTGGTCTTCCGTTGCACCCAATGCACACATCAAATCAAAGACTTTCTCCTGCGTTGCAATAGGGTCGCAATTCGGTTTATCAACTTTATTGATTACAACGATAGGTTTCGAATTCAATTCAATGGCTTTCTGTAATACAAAACGTGTTTGCGGCATCGGACCTTCAAAAGCATCAACGACCAAAAGCACTCCGTCAGCCATATTAAGCACACGTTCAACCTCACCTCCGAAGTCACTGTGCCCCGGGGTGTCAATGATATTTATCTTAAAATCTTTGTAACGTATGGAAACGTTTTTTGAAAGAATGGTAATACCTCTTTCCCTTTCCAAATCGTTGTTATCAAGTATTAATTCCTTTTTCTCTTGGTTGTCGCGGAATAGTTTAGCTTGGTAAAGCATCCTATCAACCAATGTTGTTTTTCCATGATCAACATGAGCTATTATTGCTACGTTGCGAATATTCTGCATTTTTCTTTTGTTTTATATTAATTATCTAATCTTCCGATTTGTTATTATTCTATATCGTTTTCTATTTGTCGGATAATTTTTGCGGGAACACCACCGACAAGAGAATTATCGGGGATATCTTTGGTAACAACTGCACCTGCTGCAACTACAACATTATTACCTATCTTCACGCCCGGTAATATCGTACAATTACCACCTATCCACACATCATTGCCTATATATACAGGACTTGCAAGCGATATATGTTCTCTTCTGCCTTTCGGAGTTATAGGATGGCCTACGGTTGTTATCAATGTATTCGGTCCAATCATTACGTTATTACCGATATACACCTCTCTGATATCTAATATTGTAATATTAAAATTGCCGATAAAATTATCACCTATAAAAATATTCTTTCCTCTGTCGCAATTGAACGTCTTGGCAATCCAAACTTTTTCTCCTACACTGCCGAGCATCTTTTTCAAGTGGTCATACTGTGCTTGGTAATCCGATTCGGCTATGTTGTTGTATATATTACAATTTATCATAGCCTGTTCCTTTAATTTTACCATTTCTTCATCGTCAAAGCAACCCGGCAATCCTGCATTTATTTTCTCAAGTTCCGTCATGCTATACGCTCTGTACCTGGTCTTTGATGAAGTTTAGGGCGGTGGATATGCCGTCTTTGTCTTTGCCCCCTGCAGTTGCGTAGAATTTTTGACCTCCGCCTCCGCCTTTGACGAATTTGGCTGCCTCGCGGACTATCTTGCCTGCATCCAATCCTTTTTCTACCATACTGTCGCTTAACATTACGGTCAGCATTACCTTATCTCCGACTATGTTTGCACCTGCAAAACAAAATTCTTTGTATTCTCCGCGGAACCGATACGCAATATCTTTCATCGTGTCGGCATCAACAGGCAGGCAAGCCTCAAAATAATTTATTCCGTTGATATTCTCTGCCTTTTCTTTGACAGTTTGATAAATGTTTCCCGCTGCTTGCTGTTTGAAATCATCAACTTGCTTTTTCAAGTTGGCGTTTTCCTCAACCGTCTTTTGAATTGATTTGACTAAGTCAGGCGATGCCTCAAAGAAAGAGCGTAATTGTTGCATTACGTCCTGAAGTTTGTACATGTAATTCTCAAACTCCTCGCCCGTAACGGCTTCAATACGGCGTATTCCTGCGGCAACGGCACTCTCGTTTATGATTTTAAACATTCCTATCGTGCCTGTACTCTTTACATGTGTGCCTCCGCAAAGTTCAATACTCTCTCCGAAACGTATAACACGCACACTGTCGCCGTATTTCTCGCCAAACAGTGCCATTGCTCCCATTTGTTTAGCCTCCTCAATAGGAACATTGCGATGGTCATCGGCATCAAAGTTTTCGCGTATCATTTGATTAACCAATTTCTCGGCATTGCGGATTTCTTCGTCCGTAAGTTTGCTGTGATGTGAGAAGTCAAAACGCAGACGTTTGTCATCAACGTAAGAACCTTTCTGTTCAACGTGATTACCTAACACCTTTCTTAACGCAAAATGCAATAAGTGGGTAGCCGTGTGGTTTCTCTCTATATTGTGTCGGCGGGTTGCATTAACCTTTGCAGTAAACTCCGCAGTAACATCGCTTGGCAATGCTTTAGTTATATGAATAGGAAGATTGTTTTCTTTCTTTGTATCAATTACTGCGACTTTTTCTTCGCCCGAAATCAAAACTCCTTGGTCGCCAATCTGTCCTCCCATCTCTGCATACATAGGAGTACGGTCTAAAACTATTTGATAAAGAGCCTGTCCTTTGGTTTCAACTTGACGGTATCTAACTATACGGCACGTGCATTCCAACTCATCATAACCGACAAAGTTTTCGTCTTTGAAATCTTTGATAATCTCAACCCAATCTCCTGCTTTAACGCTCGCAGCATTCTTACTGCGTTCTTTTTGTTTCTTCAGGTTGTCTTCAAATGCCGCCATATCCACTTCTCGTCCCTGTTCTTTTGCCATAAGACAAGTTAAATCAACAGGAAATCCGTAAGTATCGAACAATTCAAAGGCAAAACCGCCGTCAATCTTACCTTGAGGATTGTCTTTTATGTATTTGTCAAATTTTTGTATTCCTCCTGCCAATGTTTTTAAGAACGCAGACTCTTCTTCTTTTATAACCTTAATGATAAGCTCGTGATTCTTTTGTAGTTCAGGGAATTGATGACCCATTTGTTCCACAAGAGTGTCCACAAGCATGAACATAAACGGTTCGTTGAACGAAAGGAATGTATAACCGTACCTTACAGCTCGGCGGAGTATTCTGCGGATAACATAACCTGCTTTATTGTTGGACGGCATCAGCCCATCAGCAATAGCAAACGCAACTGCACGCAAATGGTCTGCACAAACACGCATTGCAATATCCTTCTTCTCATCCTTACCGTATATATTATTTGAAAGAGATGCAATCTTCTGAATCAACGGCTGGAAAACATCGGTATCATAATTGGATTTCTTGCCTTGCAATACCATACAAAGTCTTTCAAAGCCCATACCCGTATCGATATTCTTCTCCTTAAGCGGTTCAAGTGACTTGTCGGCTTTGCGGTTAAACTCCATAAAGACAAGATTCCATATTTCAATCACCAAAGGATTGTCTTTATTTACCAAATCCGCCCCTTTAATCTGTTGTTTTTCCTCTTCACTGCGCAAATCTATGTGAATCTCACTGCAAGCCCCGCAAGGACCTGTTTCTCCCATCTCCCAGAAATTGTCATGCTTGTTTCCGGGAAGTATATGTGACTCTTCGCAATATTGCTTCCAGTATTCATGGGCTTCTTCATCGGCTTTAAGACCTTCTTTTTCGTCCCCGCCGAAATAAGTTACGTAAAGATTTTTCTTATCTATCTTATAAACCTCGGTAAGTAACTCCCAAGCGAATGCGATAGCCTCCTTTTTGAAATAATCCCCGAACGACCAGTTACCCAACATTTCAAACATGGTGTGGTGATACGTATCGTGACCCACTTCTTCCAAATCGTTGTGCTTACCGCTCACGCGGAGACATTTTTGTGTGTCTGCAGCGCGGTTGTACGGCTTTTCAACGTTGCCCAAGAAGATGTCTTTGAATTGATTCATACCCGCATTGGTAAAAAGCAAGGTCGGGTCGTTTTTAACAATCATCGAAGCAGAAGGAACTATCGTATGTCCTTTGCTTTTGAAGTATTCAATGAATGCCTGTCTTATTTCATTAGAAGTTTTCATATATATAATAATTGTATAATCAACTAAAATTTCAATAAATCCCGCTTTTATCGGGATAAAACAATAATTTAAGTTTGCAAAATTACGACTTTTTTTTCTAAAACGGTAATATCGGGGCGTTTAATTGCGCTTGCAGCTTCCTTTAATACAATTTTCTGCGGTTAAAGAACTTTCTGCCTGCGGCAATAAACAAAACAGCACCCGAAATCTGCGCCAAAGCGACAACCCAAAACGCCGCAGTGTAATCAAACAATTCCGAAACGAACCCTCCTACCACTACACCTATACCGATGCCTATATCCCAAGCGACAAGTATCGTAGAATTCGCCGTACCCCTTTCATTATGGCGGGCAATGTTTATAAACATATTCTGAAATGCAGGATACATGTGCCCGTTACCCAATCCGATAAACAATGCCGACAGATAAAATCCGTAAACATTCGGCATAGCGACAAAAAGCGTATAACCGACGGAAGAAATTATCACGCCTTCGGCGGCATTAAGTGTCAGTTTACCCTCTTTCAACCCTTTATTGCCTTGAAGTCTCGAAAGAATCAGACCTATTGACAACAAAGTAAAATAAACTCCCGTACCCGAATTGATATTCATCCTTTCCTTGGCATAAAGAGCCAAATAACTGCCCAAAACTCCGTAACAAAATCCGAAGAATACCATATTCACGGCAAGCAACCAGCCTCTTGTTAAAAAGAATCGGTCAAAAGACAGTTTGCTTTTGTTTTTTATCAATTCCTTTTTAGGTAATTTTAGTGTCGAATCCACAAAAAAGCCCAATCCCGCAACGACAAACGACAATATAAACAGTATATCAAAACTGTCGGTAGCGCGGTAGATAAACAAACCCGCTGTCGGTGCTATTGCCATAGCCAAATTGTTGCTCAATCCGTAATAACCTATTCCTTCATTGCGGCGTGAGGAGGGCAAAACGTCTATTGCCGCAGTCGAATTGGCAACTGCCAAAGCTCCGAAGGGTAATCCGTGAAGCGTTCTTACGATTGCGAACAATACAAGCGAACCTGCAGCCAAATATCCGCCGAAAAATATAAAGAAAAAGAAGAAACACCACAATAAAACCTTCTTTCTCGGATATGAATCAACCAAATAACCGCTTACAGGACGGGATATAAGGGCGGTAAGCGTATATCCTGACAAAACAACACCTATTACGTCTTTGGTAGCATGGAAATTCTCGCTCAAATACAGCGGCAACAAGGGAGTAAGCAGATAAAAGGCGAAAAACAAAGAGAAATTCGCCGTCATCACTTTCCAATATTCTTTATTCCAAAGCTTTTCCATAGCCGTCATGCCGCCTTTTGTCTTTTCAATTTATTATAAAAATCCGTCCTTACACCAAATGCAAAAACCGAATCTCCCCAATAACTTATTTTTAATAAGATTTATTTTACAAACACCCTAAAATATTTTTTCCATACCTTATAATATCCCCGCAACATTCTATAATATTTTTATTACCTGTCATAATATTCTTTCAATACCATATAATATTTTTATGACACACTATAATACCCTGACAATACAGTATAATATTTTTACAATACATCATATTATTTTTATAATACGCTGTGATATTCGTTTAATACTTCATAATATTCTTTCAATACCTTATAATATTATTAAAATACCTTATAATAGTTTTTCAACACCTTGAAAAGGTTCGTTTTATTACATAAAGATTGCTGCCCAATGATGATTTATCTGCGCCTTAAGGCGTATGTCCGCCGCCCCGTGGCTGATTATTTTGAAAAAAACTGTTTTTTCGGGGTAAAAAAACTGTTTTTTTGACTCAAAAAAACTATTTTTTTCAGATTAAAACGCCACGGGGCGGCAGCAATGCGGTTGAAGGCGGCAGTTTTCCGCAAAAAAGCATTCTTACACACCGTATTTGCAAAATTATTATGTAAATTTTCCGCCTTTAACTTTTGTATTCGGCGGATTTTTCATAACTTTGCAAAGTTAATTTAATAAATTGAATATAAAAATGTCATTAGTTAAATCAATTTCAGGCTTCAGAGGAACAATAGGAGGCAAAGCGGGCGATAACTTAACCCCTGTGGATTTGGTGGGATTCGTTGCCGCTTTCGCAACTGTTATAAAAGAAAAAGCAGGTAAAGATAAAATTACAATATTAATAGGAAGAGATGCCAGAATATCGGGTCAGATGGTAAGCAATTTGGTATCGGGAACGCTGATGGGCATGGGCGTTGATGTAATTGACACAGGCCTTTCGACAACTCCTACAACCGAAATAGCAGTAGTGGATAACCATGCCGACGGAGGTATAATCCTTACCGCTTCGCACAATCCCGTTCAATGGAATGCACTGAAGTTTTTGGCCAGTGACGGAGAATTTATATCAAAAGAAGACGGCGAAAAGGTATTACAACTTGCAGCCGAAGGGAATTTCACTTTCGCCGAAGCGACAAAGCTTGGCACTTACACAACTGTTGATGATGCGGTAGACAAACATATAGAAAAAGTATTAGCACTGGACTTGGTGGATACCCAAGCGATAAAAGAGGCTGATTTCCGCATTGCTTTTGACTCTGTAAACTCTACAGGCGGATTTGTTTTGAAGAAACTGTTAAAGGCTTTGGGTGTTGAGCATGTTTTTGCGTTGAATGACGAACCTACGGGACTGTTTGCACACAATCCGGAGCCGCTTCCTGAAAATATTACCGATATTTGCAACCTTGTTGAGAAGGAACACTGTCATTGCGGGTTTATTGTCGATCCTGATGTAGATAGATTGGCAATTGTTTCCAATACGGGTAAACCTTTTGTGGAGGAATATACGCTTGTAGCAGTTGCCGATTACGTTCTTTCCAACACTCCGGGCAATACGGTGAGCAATCTTTCTTCTTCAAGGGCTTTGCGCGATATTACGGAGAAGAAATACGGCATGCAGTACGAGGCTGCGGCTGTGGGTGAAGTGAATGTGGTTAAGAAGATGAAGGAAATTTCCGCCGTTATAGGCGGTGAAGGTAACGGCGGGGTGATTTATCCTGCTATTCACTACGGACGGGACGCTTTGGTGGGCATTGCTTTGTTTTTAACGTTGCTTGCAAAGAAAAAGATGTCTTGTCAGGATCTGCGTGATACGTATCCTAACTATGTTATCGCAAAAAAGAAGATGGAACTTACGCCTGAAATCAACGTGGACATGATTCTTTCCTCCATGGCGGAGAAATATAAAAATTATGACGTAAATACCGTTGACGGGGTGAAGATTAATTTCGAAAATGAGTGGGTTCATTTGCGTAAAAGCAATACCGAACCGATTATACGCATATATGCCGAGAGTGATTCATTGACCACTGCCGAGCATTTGGCTAATGTGATTATTGAAGACATAACCTCCATAATCAGAAAGAATCTTTAAACAAACGGAAGACTTAACTTTTGATATTTTAGAATTAGATAAATTACTTTTATGTACCCAAATGAAGAAGATAAACAAGTAATTGTCTTATTTAGAATTAATAAAGCGATAGAAACTTTTGACCAGATTTCAGAGTTAGTAAGATTAAAGTACTTTAATCTCACTGTAAATAGGTTATATTTTGCTGCATACTATGCAGTTTCTGCGTTACTTCTCGCTAATAATATTTTTGCAAATACACATACAGGTGCAAGTCTTTTATTCAACCGATATTTCGGCAAGACAGGCAAAGTTGATGCAGCACTGACAAAACATTACGGACGTTTATTAAACTTAAGAATAACGGGAGACTATTCCGACAACTACAATTTAGATGAAACGGATGTCTTACCTATGATTGAACCGACGAAGAAACTTATTAATGCGGTAAGTTTGATGGCTAAACAACAGGTTGGGCTGTAAACAACTCTTGATATTGGATCAATACCGAATCTTAACGGAAATGAGAAAAAAAGAACTTTATATAATAGTTATCATATATAGTATCATTGCGTTGTTGTGTCTTTTGCCTCATTTAGGATCACTTCCCGTACGGCAATGGGATGAAGCCCGTTTGGGTGTTTCTGCTCTTGAGATGCACGAAAGTCATAATCCGATTGTCGTAACATTCAACCATCAACCTGATTTATGGAACACAAAACCTCCGTTAATGATTTGGTTACAAAGCCTGCTAATGTATATTTTCGGACAGAATGTTATTGCATTAAGAATACCTTCTGTTTTGGCTGCTTTTATTCTCGGATTGGTTTTTATATGGTTCGGACGAAAAATAAACTATCCTTACATAGGTTTTTTCTCGGCTCTTATCACTTATTGCTCGTGGAATATATTGTTTTGGCATTGTTCAAGAACAGGAGAATATGACGCAGTACTGTTATTATTTACTGTACTTTATGTAATTCATTTTTGGTTGTATACGGAAGACACTTCCCAAAAACGCCATCTCTCCTATTTTTTCTTATTTTTGACATTAGCGGCATTAACCAAAGATATTCAAGCCTTAATCTTCACCCCTGTAATGTTACTTTACCTTATAATAACAAAAAAACTTTCAATAACCGTAAAAAGCAAACAACTATGGATAGGTTTGGGCTTTTTTATTCTATGCCTTGGCGGTTTCTTTCTTTTAAGGGAAAGTTTGTCGCCCGGATACATGAAAGCATTTTGGTTTAATAACGTTACCGGAAGGTATAATGAAGGATTGGATCAGGCAAACGAATATATAATAAATTATTTTGAATGGTTTCAAAAATCTTCTTGGCCTCTTTTCTTTTCATTATTGCCCTTTGCTTTTATTTTCAATCTTTATAACAAGGACAAAAGTCTTAAAAGATTATCAATATTCAGTTTCTGCATAGGATTATTCTATTTTATTATTGCATCTTGTTCAAAAACAAGATGGGAATGGTATATTTACCCTGTAATACCTGTCTTTAGTATAACAATTGCAATATGTTTCGATACTATATCGCAATTAGTAAAGAAATACACTAAAAAGAATTATATTATTCCTGTACAAATATTACTTGCATTACTGGTATTCGGTTATCCATTATACAATAATATATTAGGAAGGAATGGCAGTTTTCATACTTACGAAAAGGGCGGCCTTGTGCAATATAATGCAAGTATTCAAATATATGATGACATTGTTAAAAACAAAATAAAACTAAAGGATAATACTCTTTATGCTCTGAAAGAGGAATTCCGTCAGGATGCACTGTTTTACCAACACATTCTAACAAAACAAAATTATAATATTTCTTTTGTTCCTGTAGACAGCATAACAAATAATTCTAACGTTTTAGTCAGTTATAACAGCAATATCGAAAGAATTGACAGCTTGTACTCATATAAAACTCTGTTTATGCTGCATGACAGTAAACTAATCACGGTTATAAATAAAAAACAATAATATTATGATATACACTGATAAAGAAAAAAAATTCAAACGTTATACGGTTACAACGGCTTTGCCTTACGCTAACGGGCCTATACATATCGGTCACATGGCAGGCGTTTATATTCCCGCAGATATATATGCAAGGTATTTGAGACTGCAGGGTGAAGAATTGTTTTTCATAGGCGGAAGCGACGAACACGGAGTTCCCGTTACCATAAGGGCGAAAAAAGAAGGTTGTACGCCGCAGGACGTTGTGGACAGGTATCATGCAATCATCAAAAAGTCATTCGAAGATTTCGGAATGTCGTTTGACGTGTATTCAAGGACAACCAGCCAAACCCATTATAAGACTGCTTCGGAGTTTTTCACTAAACTTTACAATGAAGGCAAGTTTATTGAACAGACTACCAAACAATATTACGACGAAAAGGAAAAAACTTTTCTTGCCGACCGATATATAACGGGCACCTGCCCTATATGCGGCAACGAACACGCATACGGCGACCAGTGTGAGAAATGCGGATCATCGCTTAACGCAACCGATTTGATTAATCCCAAGAGTGCTTTAAGCGGAAACGTACCTGTACTCAAAGAAACCAAGCATTGGTTCTTGCCGTTGAATGATTACGAAGCGTTTTTGAAAGATTGGATACTTGAAAACCACAAAGAATGGAAAACAAACGTATACGGTCAGTGTAAATCATGGCTTGACAACGGCTTGCAACCAAGAGCGGTTACCCGTGATTTGGATTGGGGAATCAAAGTTCCTGTTGAAGGAGCGGAAGGTAAGGTTTTGTACGTTTGGTTTGACGCCCCGATTGGATATATCTCCAATACAATAGAAAAATTAGGCTCTTCGTGGGAAAAATGGTGGAAAGACAAAGACACGAAACTGGTTCATTTCATCGGCAAAGACAATATCGTTTTTCACTGTATAGTTTTCCCTGCAATGTTAAAAGCACACGGCGAATTTATCCTGCCTGAAAACGTACCGGCTAATGAATTCCTTAACTTGGAAAATGATAAGATTTCCACATCACGCAATTGGGCTGTTTGGTTGAATGAATACCTTGAAGACTTCCCTAACAAACAGGACGTATTGCGTTATGTTCTTTGTGCCAACGCACCTGAAACAAAAGACAATGACTTTACTTGGAAAGATTTTCAGACACGTAACAACAGCGAATTGGTTGCTATTTTGGGTAATTTCGTAAACCGTACCGTTGTTTTGACACATAAATATTTCGAAGGCAAAGTTCCGCAGAGTTATGAACTCAACGATACCGACAAAGCGGCAATCGAAGAAATCAAAGCTTATCCTGAAAAAATAGGCACGTTGGTTGAAACTTACAAATTCCGTGATGCACTGTTTGAACTTATGAATCTTGCCCGTTTAGGCAACAAATATTTAACCGAAAACGAGCCTTGGAAAACTATCAAGACTGATGAAAAGCGTACTTCAACTGTTTTGAATATCAGTTTGCAGATTTGTGCCAACCTTGCAGTGCTTTGTTCTCCTTTCCTACCGTTTTCAGCAAAGAAATTGCAGAAAATGTTAAATCTTGACTGCAATTCATGGACGCAGGCAGGCAACATAGATATTTTAAGTGTCAATTCACCTATTAATCCTGCCGAATTATTGTTTGAAAGAATAGAAGACGAGGCAATACAAAAGCAAATAGACAAACTTAACGAGAGTAAAAAACAAAACGAACTTAACAACACTGCCGCAGAACCGCAAAAAGAAAATATACAATTTGATCTGTTTGAAAAAATGGACATTCGTACGGGCGTGATATTGGAAGCGGAGAAAGTGGCAAAGACAAAAAAACTTTTGAAACTCAAAGTTGATACGGGCATTGACCAGCGTACTATCGTCAGCGGCATAGCCGAGCATTACAAACCCGAAGATATTATAGGTAAACGCGTATGCGTACTTGTTAATCTTGCTCCTAAACAACTCAAAGGCATAGAAAGCCAAGGCATGATACTGATGGCTGAAAATGCATTGGGTGAACTGTCATTCGTAACTCCTGAAAAGCCTTTCAATGCGGGCTGCAGTGTAAGATAACGGCTTATTATCCGCATAGTTTATAATATAAGGATCGTAGGATATAATATTGCAAAAATAAAACGGCGTTTCAGTAAAATGAAACGCCGTTTTATTCTTGTAAACTGCCTTTTACTCCGCCTATATAGCGCATCTTCCGATATTAAGATGCACCGATATATAAACCTATTCTATTACAATTTTCTTAAGAATTGTGTTTTTGCCGGTTCTTAATCTCAAAAAGTAAACACCCTTTGTATATAAATCAGTATTAATCATAAAACTATCGGCATTTACTGTCTTGTTCATAACCGTTTGTCCCATATTGCTTATCAATTCGCAGGAAATAATGTTATCAGATGAAGATATATTTAAATTTCCTGTTGCAGGATTAGGATAAACACTCAAGTTGATGTCAATAACTGCTATTCCCGTTTCCGAATATGCAGAAATATCCTGCGAAACAACCGTAGTGTCAGCTCCCTGTGTGCAACAAACCCAAATAACATTCACAACCGTATCCCACAAAGAATGGAATGTAGTATCGTACGTACCTTCTTTGAACATACTTCCGCCTATCTTTTGTGCATAAGCATCTTCATAAAGATTGAACATTTCCAATGCAGAATATCCGCCTGTATTATAGAATTCCATCTCACCTTTTTGAAAACAAAGGGCTGCCGTAGTTTGTGTACCTTCGTCAGGAGTTATTTTTACGGTAAGATCCCGTATCGCTCCGCCGTTTTCTGCAAATTCCTGCTCACCTCTGCTGACAACGGTTACCGTTGCGCCTAACGATTTAACGTTTGAAGTTCCTTCTGTCTGTTGTGCCCAAGACAGACCTTCCATTCCCAAAATGGTCAATGCCAATAATAAAACTTTTTTCTTCATTTGCTTTAACATGTTAATTTGTTAATGTTTTAAGGTGCAAAATTAGTACATTTTTTTCACATTTTTTACACCCTTGCAACATTTTTATAATCAGCAATATACATTCGGGTAAAATATTAAGGCGTTTTAATAAATTTTTACGCCGTATTATTTTATTAATCACGCAGATTAATTTCGTAAAACGGCGTCTTAATTTTTTAATGCAATTTGACGGTAAGATTTAGTGTGTTTTTTTATGCTTGATTTCAAAAGTTTTTGTATTTTTGCAGTCTTATTTGAAAGTTAAAAATAAACAAAAGTATAATCAGAATGATAACAAATAATTTTGCAATGCGTCATAACGGTCCGCAAACCGAAGACGTTAAGAAAATGCTTCAGACTATCGGAGTAAAATCCATAGATGAGCTAATAGACAAGACCATTCCGCAACAAATCCGCCTAAAAAATGATTTGGATTTGCCAGAAGGTATGAACGAATTCGAATATCTTAACCATATCAAGGCTATTGCTGCCAAAAACAAGATATACCGTTCTTATATAGGTATGGGTTACTACAATACCATATTACCCGCAGTTTTGCAGAGGAATATTTTGGAAAATCCCGGATGGTATACTTCCTATACTCCGTATCAAGCAGAAATTTCACAGGGACGTTTGGAAGCTTTGTTCACATTCCAAACCCTTATTGCATCTATGACAGGCATGCCGTTGGCTAACTGTTCTTTGCTTGACGAAGCTACTGCAGATGCAGAGGCTATGCTTATGTTCTTTTACTCAAGAAGCCGTCAGCAAGTGAAGGATAACGTTAATAAGTTCTTCATTGACGAGAATCTTTTCCCTCAATGCATTGACGTTATGAAAACACGTGCTTTGCCGAAGGATATCGAGTTGGTTATAGGCAACGCACAGAGCGTTAAATTGGACAATACGTTCTACGGAGCAATAGTTCAGTATCCTGATTGCTTCGGTCAGGTTAATGATTACAAACAATTCATAGCCGATGCGCACAATGCGGGCGTTAAAGTAGCAGTCAGTGCGGATTTATTATCACTTGCATTGCTTGTTGCTCCGGGTGAATTAGGTGCAGACGCAGTTACGGGTACTGCGCAGCGTTTCGGAAATCCTATGGGCTTCGGCGGTCCTTCCGCTGCATTTATGGCTTGCACCGAAGAGTTCAAAAGAAATATTCCGGGAAGAATAATCGGTCTTACTTTGGACAAACAAGGCAACAAAGCATTCCGTTTGGCACTTCAAACAAGAGAGCAACACATCAAACGTGATAAAGCAACATCCAATATATGTACTGCAACGGCATTGATGGCTATCGTATCGGCACAATACGCAGCTTATCACGGTCCAGAAGGCATTAAAGCAATTGCACAGGATATTCATGCTTTGGCATTGACTCTTGCAGAAAACGCTGCACAATACGGATTCAAACAATTGAATAACGTTTACTTTGATACCCTACGTTTTGCTACTCCTATCGCTGCGCAGGATGTTTTAAACGAAGCGTTGAAACACCAAATGAACTTCCGCTTGATAGATGCCGATACAATAGGAATATCTCTTGACGAAACCACATCATTGGCTGATGTTAATGAAATATTACAAGTATTTGCAGAGGCAGCAGGCGGCAAGAAAGCTGCAGAAGTAAAAGAATTGAGCAAATCGGAAGTTATTCCTGCCGAACTAAAACGTACAAGCGCTTATTTGACACAGAAAGTTTTCTCCTTATATCATTCAGAGACGGAGATGATGCGCTATTTGAAGAAATTGGAAGTAAAAGACCTTTCTTTGAACCGCGCAATGATTCCTCTTGGCTCGTGTACGATGAAACTGAATGCCGCAATGGAAATGATACCTTTCACTTGGCCTGAATTTACAAACGTTCATCCTTTCGCACCTAAAGATCAGACCGAAGGATACTTGGAAATGATTGACAACATGAACGACATTCTTTGCAAGATCACGGGATTTGCCAAAGTAAGTTTCCAACCTAATTCGGGTGCTGCGGGAGAATATGCTGGTTTGACCACAATCCGCAACTACCAACGCGCTAACGGTATGGCTCACCGCACTATTTGCTTGATTCCTGCATCAGCTCACGGAACCAATCCAGCAAGTGCAGCTATGGCGGGTATGGATATCATCGTTGTTAAATCAACCGCCGACGGTGAAATAGACGTTGACGATTTGAAAGCAAAGGCTGAAGAAAACAAAGACAGACTTTCCTGCTTGATGATCACATATCCTTCCACTCACGGAGTGTTTGAAGAAAGAATCTTGGACATTATAAAGATTATTCACGATAACGGCGGTTTGGTTTATATGGACGGCGCCAATATGAACGCACAGGTAGGTCTTACAGGACCTGGTTACATGGGTGCTGACGTATGCCATTTGAATCTTCACAAGACATTTGCAATGCCTCACGGCGGCGGCGGTCCCGGAGTAGGCCCTATCGCTTGTTCGGATATGTTAAAAGACTATTTACCTAACCATTCAATAATGCAAACAGGCGGTAAATGCGGATCACCTGTTGCAGAATCAGGCTTCGGTTCGGCTATGCTGTTCCCTATCTCCTATGCTTACTTGATGATGTTAGGACGTGACGGTTTGAAAGCCGCAACCCAGTACGCAATACTTAATGCTAACTATATGCGTAAACGTTTGGAAGGTCACTATAACATACTTTACACGGGTGCAAAGGGAATGTGCGCACACGAGTTTATACTTGATTGCAACCAATTCTCACTTTCAAGCGGTGTTCAGTGCGGTGACGTTGCCAAACGTCTGATGGACTACGGTTTCCATGCTCCTACGGTTGCATTCCCTGTACACGGTACGCTTATGATAGAACCTACCGAGAGCGAACCGCTTAGTGAATTGGACCGTTTGTGCGATGCATTGATTCAAATCCGTAAAGAAATCAAAGAAATTGAGGACGGAAAGGCTGCAAAAGACAATAACGTGGTTATGAATGCCCCTCACACTATGCAAGTCGTATGTGCCGACACATGGGACAGACCTTACACACGTCAGCAGGCTGCATTCCCGTTGCCTTATGATGATAAATATTGGCCAGGATGCTCAAAAGTTGATGACGCTTACGGAGACCGTAACCTTGTTATCGCTTGGGCTGAATAGCAAATTATATCTTACAAAAATAATACGGCGTAAAAAAAAATTAATACGCCGTATTATTTTATTAATCAGCCTGATTAATATTTTTTTAAGGCTTATTTTTTCAGCCTTTTAATGTATCATGATTTTCAATTAGTTACAAAGGCAAAAAATTACCGCTGAATATCCTGCCAATCCTTGTGTACAGGGAATTTTTTACGCTGCTTATCCAGGTAATCCTTATCTATATTATAATAATGTATGTCCGCCGTGGATTCGGGCAACTTTTCCAAAAACTCACCTTTGGTATTGACAATGCAACTGTCCCCGCTGTACAGCAATCCCGATGAATCGGTTCCGCATCTGTTAACACCTATAACATAACTCATATTTTCTATTGCCCGTGCCTGCAAAAGAATTTTCCACTGACTGCTTCTGTTTGACGGCCAAGATGCAACAAATGTCATAACATCATACATAAATTCCCCGCCCATGAAGTTGTTTTTGCAAATATCGCAAAACCTGACATCATAACATGTTTTCAAATTAATTTTCCATCCGTTATAATTGACTATTGACGGTTTGGTTCCGTTTGTCAATATCTTTGCTTCGTCGGAAAGCGAAAACAGTTTGTTTTTATCATAATAATCCTCCGCCGCAGGCGTGATAAAATAATGGCGGTTAAGGTATTTCCCGTTTTCCTGTATAAACAATGACCCTTCTGCGGCACATGAAAATTTCTTTGCCAGTTCCCGCAAAAAAGATAAGCCGTCCGTCTGACTTTTTTCACACAAAGAAGTATCGGTAACAAAGCCCGTCAGAAACATTTCGGGGAATATCACCCAATCCGTGTCTTTTGACAAATTGTTTGTAATATCCGTCAGATTCTTCAGATTCTTTTGCGTATCGTAATCATATATTTGAGTTTGAATCAATGCAACTAACATATCCAATTTACGTTTTTAATCCTTTCGGAGATTGAGACATCAATCAAAAACGCCAATTCAATGAAATGCCAAGTGAACCCGAATTCACGGAACGTGAAGATGAAGGAATATAGCACGGTGCCACCGACATGGAAAGGTCTTCAGACAAATCAAAACTGAATAAATGTCCGTAAACATAAGCATCTACGACTTGAATCAAATAAAAGGCTACTCCGACAATCAGGCTTAACTGAAAATTGCTCTTATATGCGTTATAAAGATTATATATACCGTCATTAGTATACGACACATAATCTTCCAACAAGTCATCCGTATTCCCGTTTATACGGTTGTAGTATTCATTCTTGAACTTCACGCGGTTTTTACCGTTTGTCACGGCAAAATAAGTCACTCCCGCCGCAGCGGCATATATAACAGGAACTTTCCATGCCTGTTTGTTGTAAATTTGACCTGCTCCGGGGATAAAGGTTGATAACAATACCGCTTTTTTAGGGGAATGCATCACCGTGTTTGCATTGCTCACCTCCAAAGTATCGTAAGTTATTACTCCTATATCAGTACTTACGGAATCCGTCTGCGGAAACAAATCCGCAATAACAAAAAAAGAAAGGATGATAAGAAATAAAAATTTCGTTTTCATCCGCAACGGTTATTTATTTTTCAATAAGGATACTATACGTTCGAACTCCTTATCATTCTTAAATGCAATGGTTATCGTGCCTTTGCCTCTCTGGGAACGCTTAACGGTTATAGGTGTTTGCAAACGCTCCGTCATCGCCGTGACAAATTCATTGTGCAATTGCGGAAGTTGTTTCTTCTGATTGGTTTTAGTTTTCACTTCCGCCTCTTTAAGTTTCTTTACGGCGGATTCCACTTCCCTTACGCTCAATCCGTCCTTGATTATTTTTCTTACAAGTTCTATCTGCTGCTTTTCATCCTCCAAGGCAATCAATGCCCTTGCATGTCCCATAGAAAGTTCATCAGCACGGATAGAGAGTTGAATCTCCGCAGGCAAATTCAACAGACGTATATAGTTTGCGACATTGGAGCGGCTTTTACCTAATTTATTGCCGAGTTCCTGATGAGACAATCCCGTCTGTTCGCATAGGGCTTTCATGGAAAGGGCTATCTCCATGGCATTAAGGTCTTCCCTTTGGATATTTTCAATCAACGCCATCTGCATTGACTGTTGCTCGGTTACAACACGTATGTATGCCGGAATTTCTTTCAATCCTGCCTGCTTGCTTGCACGGAAACGTCTTTCACCTGCGATTATCATGTATTTACCGCCGTGTTTGTTCACCGTAATAGGAACAATAACGCCGTTTTCTTTAATACTCATTGCCAGTTCCTGCAATGACTGCTCATCAAATTCTTTTCTCGGCTGTTCGGGATTGGGAATTAT
This sequence comes from Bacteroidales bacterium, assembly GCA_017633985.1. GTDB lineage: Bacteria > Bacteroidota > Bacteroidia > Bacteroidales > P3 > Scybalousia_A. Next base: position 46,102 of record JAGBOF010000031.1, on the reverse strand, counting down.
ATCGCTTAAAGGAATATACGCTATTTCAGCATTGATTTCCGCTTTCTTATCTTCCGTTTTTACGGAATTTTTATCAATACTTCCCAAAAGGGCTTCCAATCCTTTACCCAAGGCAGGTGATTTCATTTTAGTCATATTATTGCTCGTTTTGCGTTTGTGAAATATCCTCCGCAGGATGTTCCCTGCTTATTATTTCTTCCGCCAAATTCATATAATTAATCGCTCCCGTAGAGTTGGCATCATACATAACGGCGCTTAAACCGTGCGAAGGAGCCTCGGCAAGTTTTACATTATTATATATAATTGTATCGAAAACCAACTGTTTCAAATGACGGCGTACATCTTCGGCAACCTGCTTATTCAATCTCAACCTCGTATCAAACATTGTAAGCAAAATACCCTCTATATCCAATGATTTATTCAGACTGCTCTGCACGATTTTGATCGTATTTAACAGTTTACCCAAACCTTCCAATGCGAAATATTGGCATTGTACTGGAATAATTATACTGTCTGCCGCAACAAAAGCATTAATTGTCACAAGACCCAAAGAAGGTGAGCAATCAATAATAATATATTCGTAATCATTTTTTACAGGTGATATAACGCTTCTTAATTTGTATTCCCTGCCTTCGGCTTTGGTCAATTCTATTTCGGCACCTACCAAATCAATCCTCGCAGGTAACAAATCCAAATTGGGAGTTGTTGTTTGAACTATTGCTTGTTTGGTATCCGCAGAATTAATCATGCATTCGTATACACTGGTTTGCAAAGCATCGGGATCAACCCCCAATCCCGAAGACGCATTTGCCTGCGGGTCGGCATCTATCAACAATGTTTTTCTTTCCATTATTGCAAGGGATGCCGCCAAATTAATTGCAGTGGTGGTTTTACCCACACCGCCTTTTTGATTTGCTATTGCAATTATCTTTGCCATCATATAAAAATATCGGAATCAATATTTCAAATCATCCGTGAATGAGTCTGCGCCGTTTCTCTTTGCATCAACTTCTTCTTTCAATGCAATACCGGTTTTAATGTACTCAATCACATTGTCCAATGTATTTAAAAACTTCTCGTAGTCCTCTTTGTACAAAAAGATTTTATGTTTGTCGTAATCAAACGACCCGTCAGTTTGGTTAAAAACCTTTTTACTTTCAGTTATAACAAGATATTTTTCTTTGTTTTTAGTTTGTTTTACATCAAAGAAATAAGTTCTCTTTCCCGCCTTAAGAGCTTTTGTATAAACTTCTTCTCTTAAATTTTCTTCTCTGTTATTCATTTCTTTTATATGTTAAATTAAGGTTGCAAAGTTATAAAAAATTTTTCTAATTATAAAATTCCGTGAAAATAAAATAATGTTTTATTTCACGGAACAGTGTTTTGTTTATATTTCTGTATGCAATAAGTCTGTGAACCTACCGCTTTTAAAACTTCCAGCCCAATGTAAAATATTGGTTTCTGTTTTTAATTTTGCCGTCAATTGCAAACGCATCTTTCATCATGTCGGATATACCCATCTTTTGATAATAACCCATGATAAAATGCCCCAAACGCAATCCTATTGAGAATTGCCATCCCCATTCTGCCTTTTTAAAATAATCCCAATCAACGTCTTTACCTTCTAATTGGGCATCTAACATCCTGTCATAATACGCTCCCAGACCGTAATAAATCTCAACATCATTCCAACCTGCGGAATGCAAAATGCTTAACGGCACACTGATCACATCGCTCTTAAATCTGCCGTCATGTCTGTTTGCCATAGCCCTTTCGCTGTTGACATCTATACGCAAAGCATACGAACGGCTGAACTGAAATTTGTAAAAAATACCCGCAGAATAAGACATAGCCGATTTACCCGTCATTTTACCCGAAGTATAGTAATGTTTATTGCTTCCCATCATTATATTCAATCCGAAATAACTCATGTTCTTTCCGTTGAACAAGTTCTCTAAAAAACCATCCGCCTTATTCACCGAAGACTTATCCGATGTCATGTAAGAAGTATCTATTTTCAAATCCGCAGTATCGAAAGTAACGATAACTTTTTGCAACTGCTGCGTTATTATTGCGGCTTTATCATACCTCAAACCGTCAGCCAAATCTTCGTAATTGTCTTTATAACCGCCGCTGACATTTATCACAGGGAAATTATCATCACCGTAATAATCCGCATAAGTAGGAATATCGACATCATTGAGCAACAAAGGCTGAAGAATCTTACTTGCATTTTCTATCTTCGGCGATATGCTGTAGGTATACTTACTCTCGTCTTCGTCATCACCCAAATAACCCAAACGGTCGAAATCAAAAACCATTTTGAACATTCCTTTACCGTAATGCTTTGCAAAATATTCAGCCGTATTCTGTGCATAACTGTATCCAGAAAACAAAATTATCACGTCTCTTTGCAAAAGGCTGCGGTTTTGTTGCAAATAACCCACCAATTCCATCAAAACGGCTGTTGAAGATGCATTGTCGTTTGCACCGTTATTAATAAGGACATGTTTTTGTATAGTATCCGTTCCCTTACCGTTATAATTAGCGGTCAGCAATATATATTCACCCGGATATTTACTCTTGTGGGAAGCAATAACCGTGTAAAAATTCTGATAAACCGAAGTATCAACTACACCTTCCCGCTCACTATCGTCCCGATCATCCAAACTGTCTTTGAGAATAGGGAAATCCGTTGTTTGCAGTTGCAACTGCGAAAGATAATTCTTTATATAGTCTTCCGCTTGCCGCAGCTGCTCGGAACCTATCGCCCTTCCTTTCATATCATCAGAGGAAAGGTAATGCACATGTTTTGAAAGATTGTTTTCCAATTCGTTTTGGCTGTTTGCCAAAAGCGGAACAATCAATCCCAATACCGTTAAAATCAATACTTTTCTCATATCTTTGAATTTATATTATTTCTCTGAAAATTATTCTGCGTGATTAATAAATTTTTATCGCTGATTAATAAATTTTCGTCGCTGATTAGTAAATTTTCGTCGCTGATTAATTTTTTAAGACGGCGTCTTATTTAACCGCCGTGCGACATCCTCATTTTTTCCGCCTCTTGTATTGAAACGGGATCATAAATATTATAAATATTGTAAGGAATATCGGGAATAACTCCGCGTGTTTTTGCTCCGCCTACATTCTTTATAAAACCCGTTGCGCATGAAAATCTCAATTTTGAATGAGGAAACTCCAATACGACAGGGTCTGTGTAAACTGCTTTGATTTGGCATTCCTCCCCTATGATTTTCGCACTTGTGAACTTACGCAATTGCGAAGCCAATGTGGAAGCCGCCGAAAACGAACTGCGCGATTGAATAACGTAAACTTCACCCGTAAACTTGTTTGAGATATCCGAAGGATTGAACTGTCTGCTTTGTTGATAGAAATTGCCGTCGGCAACAAACGCAATATTACCCCGTTGTTTTCTTCTTTGCGGTGATTGTTTCCAAGTCAAATCCCAAAGAACCAATGAGCGGTTATCCGTAATAAAATAGTTTAAAAGAAATTCTTCAAAAGCGATTAAACCGCCGCCGTTGCATGTCAAATCTATATATAACCGCTTTATTTTCTTTGCTTTCAAGGTATCAAAAACAGAATTTACGTTCTTGGTAAAATTCATCTTACCCTTGAATGTCTGGGGCAGAAAGGTATTCAATTCAAATACCGCCGTACTTTGCACACTGTCATATATAAGGTTGCAAATTCTCTCTCCTTTGGCTTGTTGCGCCTTATCGGATTTCTTTTTATCAGGTTTGACGGAATAAATAGTCAATGTATCCTGTTGATTATTGTCATTAATATAAGAAAAGACAAGCCTACCCTCCCAGAAATAATGATTTTTGCAATAATTCAGTTCGTCCAAAAAATTATAAGTATTATTTACCTCAACCAAATTACGTCTTGAAAGAAAGAAACTGTCAATTGCCTGTATATCCATACCGTTAATTGCCGTCAATTGATATTTTACCGAATTTTTCAGGGAAAAGAAAACGCCGTCTTCGGTTCTTGTAAATACGGGAAGTTGGAAATAAGAATCCTTTTGCTTAACCATCTTCTTTGAAGGCACGATGCGGGTATGCAAATCGGTGTATTTGTTCATTGAAGAGATAATTAAATAAAATTCTTTCTTGCTTAAAGGTTGCGTTATGGTATTTTTGATGCTGTCCGTCTTGGTTTTAAATTCTTCTGTGGTAAGAACGGTAAAAGGATTGGGGTGAACGTCTTGTAAAGAAGACAAATAAAAATCAATATCTGCGTGCATATCTTTCACGCTTAATATTTTGTCTTTATCCTGCGTGTAACCTACGGTATAAAACAACATAATAAAGACACAAAACGATATTGTCTTTTTAAGAAAAGTATTTATCATTACAATATTATGGGGTATAACGGATAAAAAACGGAATCAAAACGGATTATTACGGCTTTTGAAGTCCGTAAATTTCCGTTTTGTTTAATTATAATGAAATTTTGGGCATGTAAATCATCTGATTACATCTCCATGATTGAGTTTTCGTCCTCCACGTCAATATCATCGATGGACGTAAAGTTGTCTTCATCCATATCTTCCTTTGCTATGGCTTCCTCAATCGTATTTACCGAAGAATAATCTCCGTGGTTAAGTCTGAAATCACGCGAATCCTTACCGTTTTCAGCGTTGACAAGTGATGTTATCTCGTCTTCTTCGGATTTTGTTTCGTGCAAAATTTCTTTATCAAACTCTTCGTCCGTCATTTTGGTGTCAACACGCAAATCAACCTTCACCATATAAACATTTTCATCCGTCTCAAGCGGCACGACAAACATAGGAGTTCCGTCGGGACGCATCACGCTTTGGACAAAATCCATAAAACCGTCTTCATATTTTGCTTCAAATGCATCTTTATCCTTTTCAGGTAATTTCTCGTAGCTTATAATAAGTCTTCTCTTCTCTTGTTTTGTCTCTTTTTTCTTCTTCTGAACTGCCATATTGCCTTTTTATTAAAATTTTTTGCAATATTAATTACTTTTTTCATTATACAGGTCCATTTTAATAAAAAAAATTCAAGAAAAAACGTTAATTTCTTGAATTTCAAAGTCAAAAAACATTCTGTCTTTTACCTTATCACCGTCAAAGAACCGTTAAATTCTTTAACTTTTGTCCCTATTCTTATCTTCAATGTATAAAAATACGCTCCCGGATTAATGTTTTGCGGACAAAATTCATTATTGTAATGCCTTTTTATATAAACTGCCTTGCCGTTTCTGTTAAAAACGGTAAGTGTATTGTCGGGATAATTCTCAATATTCTTTATCACAAAACAATCATTTACCCCGTCACCGTTAGGAGTTATCACATTAGGTATTAAGATATCAGCCTTAAAACTGCTGTCCTGCGTATTGTTTTGTTCAACCGTATTTTTATTTTCCGCAGGCTCAACTTTAATCAAATCTTCTGCCTTTACATCAGGAGCGACTGATACGAAAGTTTGCGGAGGCAGTACCGTACCTGGCAATTGCTGTGCAATAATTTCATCATCCGTTATTTCAAACTCATCGGACGGCATCTTATATTCCTTTGCAGACATTATAATTGTTTGAAGTGTGTCTTTTGTATATTCTTCAGTCTCTTGAGCGGAGTTATCAGTTATTATATTTTCTTCCAAAGCCGTTTTGGTTGTATCTTCCGCTGTATTATTAATATTATTGTATATCACAACCGACACAACACTGACGGCTATTCCGCCTATTGCCGTAAGAATATATTTAGTAGCCGCCGAAATACCTTTTGCAGGCAAAGACGCTGCATCGGACGGTGAAACAGAAGCATTCATCTTACTGTTTAACTTATCCCATGCACCGCTGCTGACAGGCATTGTGTCATCCGATAAGGTATTTTTATATAATTCGTCTATCTTCATCTGTTTTCACTCCTGCTTTTTTCTGTTTCTGTCAAATAATCCCTCAATTTTTTTCTCGCTCTGTACATCATAGTCTTCACTGTTTGCTTTTCCAATGATAACTCCGTACAAATATCTTCATAAGAATAATCATCCATCACCGCCATATTGAACACAATCCTGTAAGACTGCGGCAAAGAAAGCAAAGCCTGCATCAAATCTTCTTTGGAGAACCTCTGAATGTTGTCAATCTCCGTTTCGCTGTCGCTTTCAAAGAATTCATCGTCATCTTTAAACAAAAACTTGTTTTGTCTTTTCAAATAAGCGATGCAACTGTTTGCCATAATACGGTAAATCCATCCGTAAAAATTATTATCCTTATATTTGCCGATATTTTCATACACCGAAATAAAGCCGTCAATCATAACATCCTCGGCATCCTGCATGTTACCCAGATATCTGCAACAAAGAGCCTTCATTCTCGGTGAAAAAGCCTCGAACAACGCCTTTTTAGCACTGTCTTTACCTTGTTTACACCCGCTGATAATATGATTTAAGTCCTTTATTTCTTCTTTCATCATCCTAATAATAAAAAAGAATGCAAAAAGTAGGTAAAAAAATCTGACTTTTTTATAAAAAATTTTCAGCACATACTGCTTTACCGCAGTAAATCAATATCTTATTTGATTATAACGGTCTTTGAATAAACTCCGCTTTTCGTTTTAATTCCCAGAATGTATGTTCCCTTGTCTTTAAACCTGTATACAGTGTTTTTTCCTGTCAAATCAATTCTGTCTAATTGCTTGCCTTGTAAAGAATACACGCTGACAACGGTATTTCTCCAATCTTTAACGTAAATATTCACCGCATTGTCTGACGGATTGGGGTAAATCTTAATGCCTTTTGACATTTGGGCTTGTTCATTCAGCCCAACAGTGGATTTATCACCCTTTGCAAACGCATAATCTCCGCTGTGGACAAAATCAGTTACCGCTTCACCTTTATTGGAAGTCACACCCGAAAACGGAATTGACACCCAAGGATGATTAATATCGCTTCTGTACAAAAGAATAACCGAATCAACGGCATCATAACTGCTGAACAATGTACTGTCAAACGAACTAGGATAATCGGAAAGCTCATAATGAAGGTTTAAACGCAGGTTTGCTTTATCCGTATTGACGCCTTGTATGGTCCAATAGTGCTGCGAAGATATTTTTTCGACTCCTTTAGGAAGCGAATCATATAAAGGCGCCGCCCAATGCAGAACAGATCTGAACATTATGCTGTCTTCCAACTCCCTTACATATAAATAAGAATAGGTATTATCCATTTTATGCATTCCCGCAGTCTTTATATTTTTGTAACAATCCGTTGTAAGCGTCATAAGCGTATTGTCAATATCGGCAAAAGGTTCATCATTGATATAAGTCACCGGAATATTCACCAGACCCGTATAATCGGAAGGTGAAAACGTAAAACCGATGCTGCCGTCAGCCTTTTTGTACATATCATAGTTGATTTGCTTGTCTTCAAACACCAAATGATTGAAAAATTCCGCAAAATGAGCATCTTTTGTGTATGAACAAAGAAAATCCCTTACCTGATAAGAGTTGTAATTAGCGAATTGGAAACTGTCAAGCATTGCTTTAACGGCATCAAAGAACACACTGTCTCCGAAATATCCCTGAAAAGTTTTGGCAACCATCGATCCTTTTTCATAAACCGTGGACGAATAAGTCATAGACGAATCAATACCGTAAACAGATACGTGCCCCTCACTTTGCGGCAGCGATTCCAAAACCCATCTGTGCTTTTTGTCCCAATATTCCTTCAAACGGTCTTTGCCGTATATCGCTTCAAGGGAAACGGATGTCGTATAAGTCGTCCAACCCTCGTTAAGCCACATGTCTTTCTCATTTTCGCAGGTCGCAAGATTGCCGAACCAAGAATGTCCCAGCTCATGAACGATGTTACTTACCGCATCAATGCTCGTATCCAATATAACACCGCGCGAAAGCGATATATTGTCCACATGCTCCATGCTTCCTTTGGGAGTAACGCAATAACCGATGCGGTTGAAGCGGAATCTGCCGAAATGTTGCTCCAATGCATTGAACGCATCCTCTATCCCACTGAAATTATGAGCTATATTGACCGAATCGTCGGCATAAACATATTTGACAACAAGCGGAATGTCATATCCGTATGTCTTGCTGTGAACGTTTTTCGTATAAGTAAAAAACTTACCCACCGTAACGGCTGCCAAATACGGCGCAATCTTTTGCGGTAACGAATATTTGTAAGTGTCAAACGTTTCATGCTCTTGTTTTGCCGTCAGATTGCCGCTGCAAAACGCCTCTTTATCTTTATCAACCGATATATTAAAGTCAAAAGACGCCTTGTCGGTAAAAATATCGTGGCAAACAAACCAACTTCTTGCGTATGTATGCGGATAATCGGCGAAAGCGACGCCCATAGAGTATATAATATCCGCATCATAATGCAATCCGCCCCATGCCCTTGAGTTATTCTCCACCGTAGAAGACCCATGGTAATAGACAATTGCCGTATAATTCTCCTTAACGGGGTAATCAGGCAAAGAAAACGTCAGTTTTTTGCCGTCGTATGTGAATTCCGTCTTGCGTAAAGGCTCATTGACCGAGGCATTGCCCGTATAAACACTGTCAACAGTCTGCGAAAGCAAATCAAACTGCACCTTGCGGTAATTATCCGTTATCAGATTGAATGTAACGGTTGTACTGCCGCAATGTCCGCCCTTAATAATATTGTCAATATTCAAATCAATCGTATAATGCTGCACGTCAATACTGTCGGTTTGGGCTTTCAACAGCGTAAATCCGCACATCAAAATGCTTACAAGCAATAAAACTCCCTTTTTCATATCAATTATATGCTTTTTAAGTCAATTAAAATATTTATCCTGACGTTTGATTTTGCAAAGATACGCATTTATCCTCAAAAAAACGCCGTTAAAACTTTTAAGCTGCTTTTTTACATATTTATTCAATAATAAAATCCCCGCCCTTTTATGTTTTTTTCACGTCCATTGCCTTATTGCCGCCGCCCCGTGGCGTATTATTTTCAAAAAAACAGTTTTTTTGACTCAAAAAAAGGGTTTTTTCAGTGTAAAAAAACCCTTTTTTTCAGATTAAAACGCCACAGGGCGGCAGTAAAGTGATATAAGGCGGTGAAGAATTGCCTTAAAGCGATGAAAAAATCACTTAAGGCAATAAAAAAGTGTCTTAAGGCTTCGGTAGATCGGCATAATACGGAAGTAAAGCGCCTTAATGAAAAAATTATTCGTTGTGATAAGGTTCTCCTTTTATTATCGTAAAGCCGCGGTAAAGTTGTTCGGTGAACAAAAGACGTATCATCTGATGGGAAAACGTCATTCGGCTTACGGAAATCTTATCTTTGAATTTATCTTTCAACGCATCCGAAAAACCGTATGCCCCGCCGATAACAAAAACCAAGTTTTTAATTCCGCCGTTCATCTGTTTTTGTAAATAAGAAGCGAATTCAGTGCTTTTAAACTCCTGTCCGTGTTCGTCCAAAAGCACGACAAGCGAAGAATTACGCGCAGTGAGTTGGTTTTTCTCCAAAAAGGCAAGCAAATTATTGCATTCCGTTTCCTTAAGTTGCGAAGGCGAAAGATTTTTTGCATTCTTTACGTCCGCAATAACCTCAACGGAAAAATTTACATAATGCTTTAACCGTTTGACATACTCATTCACTCCGTCCTCAACGAATCCTTTTACCGTCTTTCCCGTAACCACTAATTTTATATTCATATCATGAGTTTTTAATTGCCCTTAAATGGCGGTAAAGCTTCGAATAATATTTGGACAATGACAAATAAGGCGTGCGGACAGCCCCGAAATGTTGGAAAAACTCCTCTATGCCTTTTAAAATCGACCCTTCGAAATCGTAAGTTGTAAGACCTATGGAGCGGGCAAACTTAATACTTTCGTATTGCGTGAATGCACCCGCATCCCTTTGCATATTGTCATTGTTATTACCCCCAATAAGCGAATAAGCCGTAGTTTTGTCCCAAACAATAAACAATACGCTGCAGATTTTTCCGCTTTCATCTTCGCTGACAAACATCCTGCCCAGATTGTTTTGCGTTGCAAAAGTGACGATTTGCGAAAACAATTCAAAACTATAAGGTATTGCGGTATTTTGACGTTTGTATGTGGAGTTAAGGACGGTGTATATTTCCTTTAAATCATAATCCTGTTGGGTAATATGCAATTCCTTTTCCGCCTTGCGGAGTTTCTTTCTCATCGCAGGCGAAAACAACGGGAAACAATCGTCTTTTGATATATCCAAGATGTAGGTATATTCGACTTTGGCGGCGAATCCGTGCTGTATAAAGGGTGTTGCGCAAAAGAAATTGGGCATAAAACGTAAAAAACATGCGCTCAATCCCATGGAATCTATCTGTGAGGCGAAGTATTCGCTTATCTCATTTTCCAAATGATAGACAGCATGGTTGCCTGTGCTTGGTGAAAAATGTTTTTCCTTGTATGCCTTATCCAAAACCAAGCCTTGGTAAGGCATAAAAGCCGTCGGCCGCAGCGAAAGGAAGAAACGTTGTTTGTATATGTAATAAGGAAGCCATGCAACAACTTCCCCGTTTTTGCAAAACCTCATAACGTCCCAATCTTTCATGCACACAATGTCCAAATACTGCGGTTGCATGAAAAAAGGTATCTCATTGTCAGGACAATTGCAATACTCAATATATTCTTTCTTACAATCCATGGTTTAATTAAGCGTAAGACGGAAATCTGACAATATATTCATGTAGTTAATATACGCTTCGTACGGCGTATTGTAGTGATTGAAGTATTTATGCACGTCTCCGTCGGAAAACCACTTCGTACACATGTAATAAAAGTTATCACTGGTCTGCAAATGTCGCCAAACAGAAATCAAATCCTCATTACCCGTTGCTTTAACCTGCTGTTCCAAGGAATAAATCTGCTCAAATGCGTCATCCTGCAGGTCATTGCCAAGCCAAGCCGACAGATCCCTTTCTTCATCTGCCCATGAAACGGGATATTCACATGCAATAGGTTCTTTAGGTTGGTAAGTTGTTATAATTTCACCCGGAGTTAAGAAATTGATATCGCCTTTTTTGAAAATCTCTTCGGGCATTGCGTTAAGGAAATCGAATATACCCGTTTCCTTCCATTGATGCTCGCCGAAAGTTTCGTAATCCATGAAAAGATTTACGCATTCCGTATCCTGCAATTCATGTATCCAATCTGCGAATTTATCTGCCGTCAGCGGCCATTCGCTCCACGATTGTTGGGAAAAGCGAAAGGCTATATCGTCGCTTAATCTGAAGTTTTTCATAAGCAATCGCAATCCGTTTTTATCCCTGTGTTCGTACACGAAATTAGGACTCCGCCAACCCAAAACCTGTTTGGCTCCCTCCATCAACTGTCCTTTGAATCCCAAATCATGGACAATGCGGCCTATTCCGTCAGAATAGATAAGTTCCGTGTTACGGAAAACCCGCGGAGTGACACCGAAAACCTCTTTCATCAGATCCGAATGCATTTTTACCTGCTCACGGAATTCTTCCTTGCTTTTTAACGCCGCCAAAGAATGCATATATGTCTCTCCCAACAACTCTACGCATCCCGTATCAACCAAACGTTTGAAAGAATCTATAACCTCGGGTGTGTATCTGGCGAATTGTTCCATTGCAGTTCCCGTTATACTGTAAGCAATTCGCACCTGCTGGCCGTATTTGTGTATAAGGTTCAAAAAAGTTGCGTTGGCAGGCAGATAACACTTGTCCGCAATACGGCGGCACAACCATGCGTTTTGAACATCATCATAATAATTATGACGTTTGCCTATCTCAAAAAATTTATAAGGTCTCAAACGGAACGGTTGATGCACCTGAAAATAAAAGCATATTGATTTCATAGCTCCTTTATATATTTTATACCCTCTTTTTATCCTGTTGTTTTGCCTTTAAAGCTTAATATAAAATTAAAACGCTGTTTCATCATTTTAAAACGCCTGATTATTTTACTCAAACGTTGTTTTAATTTCTTAAAACGGCGTCTTATTTTTTGCTAACATAATTTACTGTAAATTTGTTCCAATTCTTCGGCGGCTTTATCCCATGTTATCTTCCTTATTTCCCTGCCCGCATTGGCGACAATCATATTGCTTAAAGCCTTGTAATGCGTCAGTCCGTAAATAGCGTCAGCCATCGCATCAATATCCCAAAAATCCACCTTCAAAGCATAGGAAACTATTTCGCTTACGCCGCTTTGCTTGCTTATAATAGTAGGAACGCCGTCCCTCATAGCCTCCAAAGGCGATATTCCGAAAGGTTCGCTCACCGAAGGCATGACATATACGTCGCTCATTGCAAACATTTCGTCCACTTCCTTATTACGCAAAAATCCCGTGAAGAAAAAGTTCTGCGAAATACGCTTTCTGGCAACCAAAGCAACCATACGGTTTAACATATCGCCGCTTCCTGCTATTACAAAGATAATATTCTTGTCTTTTTTAAGCACTTTATCCGCCGCTTCTATAAAATAATCCGGTCCTTTCTGGAATGTAACCCTACCTAAAAACGTTACGATCTTTTTATTAAACGGATTCTTCTTTTTTTGCAACATATTACCGCCGTAATCAATACCGTTATAAACCGTAGTTATCTTATCCGCAGGCTGAAAATACCTTTTAACGGCTATACGCTTGGTATAATTACTTACAGTGACTATACGGTCGGCATTATCCATTCCCGCCTTTTCTATATCATACACCCTACTGTTTACATTTTCCCCGCTGCGGTCGTATTCAGTTGCATGGACATGCACAATAAGCGGTTTACCCGATATTTGCTTTGCAATAATGCCCGCTTTGTAGGTAAGCCAATCGTGGCAATGTATAACGTCAAAATCATTCTCCTTTGCAATCTGGGCGGCAACCACGGCATATTTATCAACTTCCTCCATAAGGTTTTCAGTGTAGCCTCCGCTGAAATCAAAACGGCGGTACATTGATACGGAATTATGAAAATCACGGGCATAATGTCCTTTCAACTCCTCAAAACTGCGGTTGGTTATATTATAATAATCTCTCTGCCCGATATAAGGCACCAATAAAGAATTGACTTGGATGAAAGACAGATTAAGGCTTTGTTGCACTGTTTTAAAAATCTCTTTTGTCTTGTCAATATCGCCTATATGTACGTCGGTACAATCAGCCCCTATTATATGGGAACCGTTCTGTGCCGTATCCTGATATTTCTTCGGCACGACAAACAAAATATTTACATTCCTTTTCACCAATGCTTCCGTCATACGGTAACAAGCCGTACCCAAACCTCCCGATATATGAGGCGGAAACTCCCATCCGAACATTAAAACTTTCATTGACTGCCTCCTTTTTTTATTTCGCAACGTATTTATATTGCTCCGTCAAATATTTTATACGCATAATCTCCCCCACACTCCACGCTTGGGATATACTTCCGTTTGGTTTAAACGGAGGATCTGCGTCATAAATTTCGGCAATACTGCCTACGCAATACTCACACAATACCTCCTCAAAACCTTTGTATATCTGCATAACGTAATCAACACCTTCACTGCCGTAAACACGCAAATAAGCTTCGCAAAACGCCCCCGTAAGCCACGGCCATACAGTTCCGTTATGATAAGCCCTATCCCTTTGTTGCTGATTACCGTAATAATGTCCGTGATAATTAATATCCTTCGGCGATAATGTACAAAGGCCGCGCGGTGTCAGCAATTCCTTTTTAACTTTTTCCACAATCAATTGCCTTATTTTGATTGATAAAGGCGAGTATTCCAAACTCACGGCAAATATCATGTTAGGCCGTACCGAAAAATCCTTATTGCTTGCGTATACACAATCTGCCAAATAACCCAAGTCCTTACTCCAAAACGTTTGTTTGAACACATTAGGAAATACGGTTGCAAAGTCATTCCATTTGTTTACAAAAGCATCGTCGCAAAATTCCTCCGCCAAAGATTTGGTAAACATGACGGCATTGTACCATAATGCATTAATTTCAACGGCATAACCTTTGCGCTGGGTAACAGGATTGCCTTCTATGACGGCATCCATCCATGTAAGGGCTTTTCCGTCCTGTCCTTGATACAAAAGATAATTGCTTTCCATTCTTATATTAGGTAAACCCTGTTCAAAGGCATGGATAACCAATTTCATTACCTTACCGTAATGTTCCCATACGTATTTACGTTCCCCTGTCATTGCCGCATACTGTTGCAAACACCAGAAAAACCACAAAGGAGCATCGGCGCTGTTATATGCCGCCTTATCGGCGCTGCCTATATTAGGGAACAAACCGTCTTTAAAGTCTTTAAGCATCGTATCTGTTGCATTAATCAACAGATGCATATCATCAACCGCATAACAAAGCCCCGGCAAAGCAATGAAAGTATCCCTGCCCCATCTGCCGAACCACGGAAATCCCGCAATAACGTCAACGTCCGTACCCTTACGGCAGAAAAACATTCTCGCAGCCCGCTTTAACACGTCTTCCATGGTTGTTATGCTGAAACGGTTTGACGTCTCACGTTTAAAATCCTGCGAAAGCAAAAACGGATTGCACTCTTCCGTACCGCAGGACACGTAAACACTTTCTCCTTTATGTATCTCAAAAGAAAATGTTCCCGGCATAAACAAATCTTCCGTATATCCGTAACCCCTGTCACGCTCTTTTATGTATTCAAAATCATAATACCAATCAGGGGCATGCTCATATTTTACTTTTTTAGAGAATTGTATGCAAAGCGGAGTGTAACAAGGATACATTCTGAAGGCTGCTCCTCCGTCTATTTCCCTGTATGAAGTGTCCGCAGAGGAGTTTTTCACCGACAGTTTATGTACCTGACGGAATGCCAGCAGAGGATTTAGTTTTATTGTCATGCTTTCAGCAGAGGACAAGTCATTGGCACCGTCCGAAGGATAAGTATATTTTATCAGAAGTCTGTCCTGCCGTTCCTGTATCTGCATTTGCTTGGTTAAAATAACGTCTGCAATACGGAAAGTGGTTACAGGTAAATCTTTAAGCGAATAAGACTCAAGGTATTTATGCCCTTTGGGGTAATAAACGCCGCCTTTGTATTGATGTAATGCCAAATGGAACTCCTGATTGTTGATAACAACAGTTTCGTCCAGCGAAGACAACAGTACATGGTTCTCATTGTCTATTTTAGGCTGCGGGGCAATCAAAAGACCGTGGTATTTACGGGTATTACATCCCGCCAAAGTAGTACATGCAAACACATTGGACATATTGGCACGCAATATCTCACGGTTTAATGAGAATTCCAGATTCAATAACTCGTCCTTATTAAAATAAATCTCTTTCATATCTTATCCTTTATCACTGATAATGCATACGCTTTGAGTTCTTTAGCCGAGAATATCCTGCAAACAAATGCACAAACTACGAAAAGTCCCAAAGTAATAAGCAGTTTATAAACCCAATACAGTTCCAATTTACTTACAGCGGCGGTTAAAATTGCACAAAGCAGTAAAAACGCCGCTATTTTCATACAATATTTTAATGAAATCTTTATATCAAAAATTTTTATTGCTATCAAAATCTGCAACAATGCCGTAACAGTCTGTGCAGTCAATGCCGCATAAGCACTTCCCTGCGCAGCATACCCGGGAATCAGCAAAAGATTGATGCCTATATTGATTATCATTCCACCTGCAGCCACTTTATTAAGTTTCTTAAGCGATCCGTTAGCCGTCAAAAGCGTTCCGAAAATATAGGTCATGCTGACGGGTATAAAACAAAAGCATAATATTTTGAACACCTGCGAAGATTCTTCTATGTGTTTGTTGTATAAAAGCGCCATAAGCTCATTTGAATAAGTCACACTCACTGCCGCAAAACCCACTGATATAAGCAAAAGCAAATGGAACGATATTTTGATTATCTCTTTTACGTTGCCACCGTCTTTAATCAACTTCGCAAACAAAGGAAGCAGTATTACGGAAAACAGATAAGCCACCATATTGACACTGTCCACCAATCTGAAGCCCGAAGCATATATTTCCGAAGCAATCTTACCGTCTTTAAGCATTCTTTCAAGCATAACCGTATCCATTCTGTTGTAAAAAGACATCAGCAATGTGAGCAATGCATAAGGGAAACCAGCCTTTAAAACCGCTAACATAAACTTCTTATCCCAATTAATCCGCACAAAACCGGTCTTCCAAAGGCATATTATCAATGCCGTCAATACGCTTAATCCCATACTCAAGACTTGTGCGTATACGAAATAATCGACTTTCAGACCGCCTTTGAGAAAAGGCGTCCACAACATGACGGAACAAAAGATTATTGTCAGTGTTTTGTCCATCACGGACAGCAAACTGTCGGTTTTAAAGAGCATAAGAGCCGAAATATTACTCCTTAAATAAGTCAAAAACGCAGTAAGAATCTGAAATACGCACAACCACTTAAGCAGATGAAACGCATAGGAATCGTAAGAAGTCAAATAAGCCACCACAAACAGCACTACGGCGTAAACACCCGCCAAAACAAAGCGTAATGGTATGATTTTGGCAAAATATTTCTTCAACAAAACGGCATTTTGTGCTATTGTTCTGTTGTTAAACGATGTTACACCGAAATCAAGTATGATATTAAACAAATAAGTGAAGTTCAAAAGAGCGTAATATATCCCGTACTCACCCGAAGGCAAAGTATTCTGAACGCCTCTGTCTATTCCCAATATCCAAAACGACTTAATAAGTATATTAAGCGTCAGCAAAAAGAAAAGATTTGTAACAAAAAACTTCTTCATAGGTGTCTTACCGTTTTAATTACTTGCAAAGATATAAAATTATTCCGTATAAACAAAACAGATTCGCATAAAATTTCCGCCCTTTATTGTTTTGCCGCCGCCCCTTGCCGTAATAATCCGAAAAAAACTGTTTTTTTGAGTCAAAAAAACCCTTTTTTTAGGGTAAAAAAAGGGTTTTTTCTGAAATAATCAGCCACGGGGCGGCACCAATAAGCAAATGGGCTGTATTTTTATGAAATACGGCAGCATAAAAACACAAAATGATCAAACTGTAATAAGGCTTTACGGGCGTAAAAACGCTTATCAATAATCCGTATCGGCTTAAAGCTAATTTTTGTTATTAACTCCGTAACCGAAAAGGGCGAAATCCGCCCGCACGGGGTCGTTGGGAAAAATTTGTTTAAGCCCCTCGGTTATCTCAACTGCGGTCTTGAAATCAGCATTTTTGCGCATTGTCAAATTAAACCGTTTGCTTTGCTGAAAAACATGCGTATCCAACGGAATAATCAAATCTTCCGTTTTGACAATATTCCATAAACCGAAATCCACAGGCGAACTTTTCCTTACCATCCAACGCAAAAACATGCAAAGACGCTTACATGCCGATGCTGTATTATCAGGTATTCCGTTAACAGAGCCGAAAATCGAAGCAAGACACTCCAATACCGCCTTGAAACTGCACGGAAAATCCGTGTCTATGCGTTTTTTCAGAACTTCCTGCATTGTCAATCCGCCGCCGTAACATTCGAAATAAACCTCATGCAACTTTGAACAAAGGAAATACAGATCCCGTTTTTTATAAAACCTGTACAAACAGGTATCATCGTCTTTAAATTCTTCAAAGCCGCGGTTTTTTATATACAGATGCGGTGAGGTTCCCATTTTTTGCCCCAACATATCCAAAACACGCAGAAACATTTCCCTTTTACCGTAAGCCAACCACTGGGCAATGAATGCCGATATTTCTATATCGCATACCTCTTTGTAGCGGTGCGGAAAACTTACGGGATCGTCGCTTATAAATTCCGTAGTTTCGTACTTTAATGCCAAATCTCTTAATAGCCGTGCATCTTCAACGCTTACCATAACCGTTATTTGAAGAGTTTATAGATTAAATCGTTGATATCCGTCCTTATATTCATTGATGCCAACTTGTTAGGCGTTGCGTATGGTTGCACTCTGTTGGACAAAAATATAAACACCGTCTTGTTATCCGGATCTACCCAGAAGTAAGTTCCAGTAAATCCCGAATGACCGTAAGAAGACTGCGGTGCATATTTGCTGCAATGCGTACTTACCGAAGAAATAAACGGTTTGTCAAATCCCAATGCGCGTCTTATGTTTTTATCTTGATACCATCTGTGGTTGAACATGGCGATAGTTGTGCTGTCAAGATATCTTACTCCGTCAAACTCGCCGTTATTCAAAAGCATACTGCATATTTTGTAAATATCATGTGCATCGGAAAAAACGCCTGCGTTACCGCAAACTCCGCCGTGCAATGACGCCATAGGATCGTGCACAGTGCCGTGAATTAATTGATGTCTGAATACGGTGTCATACTCTGTCGGTGCAATATTTTCTTTGCTTACTCCTTTGTCAAGCGGATTGAAACAAGTATTGTGCAGTCCCATCTTATTGTAGAACTCATCCTCCATATATTTATCAAGACTCTTTCCGCTTACATTCTCAACCATGTATTGCAAAAGCAGAAAATTCAAATCCGAATAGGTATATTGTTGGTCTTTAAGCTTGACGTCTTTCAATTGTTTACGCATCGTAGCCAAATGAGACTTCTTTATAAACAACGAATCGGTAACAGGAATGTAGTTTTCATCCATTCTGACGTTGTAATCATACACATCCATATCCAATTTACCGTCTTTAAGAGTTTTTGTCCAGAAAAGATAAGTCGCAGGCAGCGTAGTGTAATGGGAAAGCAACTCCCTGACGGTAAGTTTACCGAATTTTACATGCTTGTATTCGGGTACGTATTTTTTTATCGGGTCATCCAAATGAATTTTTCCCGTTTGTGTCAGTTTCATTACCGCAAGCGTTGTCGCCATAACCTTCGTTAAAGAAGCAATGTCATACACCGTGTTATCCGCTACGGGTATAAGCGAATCGTATGTGTGATATCCGTAATTTTTGTCAAATATTATTTTATTGTCTTTCGCAATCAATATCTGACAACCGGGATATGCATGCTGTTTTATACCTTCTTGTGCTATACTGTCTATGCTTTTAAGAACATTTGTATCCACACCCTGATCGGCAAACAATTCATAACCGCTTTCATTTGCGGTTTCTTCAGGTTGTTGCTCTATAATAACGTGCTCTTTACGGGCAGTTACAGGCAAAACTCCGCGCGGTATTTGATTGTCAAGCAATACGTGGGCAACGGCACGTTGGGAAAGGGTGTTGTTTTCGTATGCCACCAAAATATCATCGAACCTGAACGCCGTATCAATGTACTTTAAGAAATAGGCATTGCCGAACAATACCATATAATTATTATTCTCTACCGCATTACATATCTTCTTCAAAACGGGAAACGTTCCCGTAGGTACGCCGTAATAAGACGATGATTTGGCAAACTTACCTCCTGCCACAAGAGTATATATACGTTTATCTTTAGGCAAGGACGCCAAAACGGAATCACATTCTTTGGCTTTCATTTCCGCAGTTATCCTCTTGAACACAACAGGTATTTTTTCATTTAGTCCGTTTACCAATGTATTATATTGCGTCGGTCCCACAGCCAGCAAGACCACCGTATCATTATAGGCTTCCAATCCCGTGGCATCGGAGTTTTTCATAACGGATGTTACTGCCGAGCGGTAAATCTTATAAGACAATGTATCGGATTGGTCTGTTATTTTACTGTCAGGGACTTTAAATTCACAGTTATTGTCAAACAATCCCATGTCATACTTCCATAACAAAATCTTTCTGCATTTTTCTTTGATAAGTTTACGCGGTATTCTGCCTTCATTCACAGCCCTGATAACCGCACTTATAGCCGTATCCGTATTTTCGGGCATAAGTATTATGTCTACGCCTGCCAAAACAGCCAATACCTCTGCCTCGCCTTTGCCGTATCTGTCCGTAAGCCCTTTCATGTTCATTGCGTCGGTAAATACCAAGCCTTCAAAACCCAAATCGTCATTTAAATATCCGTTTATGATATCTTCATTGACCGAAGACGGAATATTGGGATTCTTTGTCAGCGAAGCTATCTCCAAATGCCCAGCCATAACGCCCCAAACCTTGTTATCAACGGCATATCTGAACGGATAACTGTCCAAAGAATCTATAAAATTTTTGTCATGCGTAATAACAGGCGTTGCTTTATGCGAATCGGTTTTGGTATCTCCGTGTCCGGGAAAATGTTTTACCGTCGCCATTACGTTAAGTGACTGAAGACCCGAGAAATATTCTTTTGCAAGGTGCGCAACCTTTGTTTTATCCTGCCCGAATGACCGCATATTTATCACAGGATTGTCGGGATTGATATTAATGTCGGCATCGGGAGCAAAATTTATGTTTATACCCAATGATTTACACTGACGGGCTTCATTTTTTGCTATTTCATTGACAAGATAATATTCATTTTCAGGCAAAGCACCCATTGTCATAGCCATAGGTATCACGGTACCGTCTGTCATACGCATCCCAAGGCCGTATTCCGCATCAATAGCCGTAAACAAAGGAATTTTACTGCGCCGGTTATATGCCTTATTCATACGGACAAGGTCTTTTTGGTTGCCTTTGAAGAAACAAACTCCGCCGACACAGTTACTGTCAATCTGTCTGAACACTTTCTTTATCTGAAGCGTATCATAAACTGAATAAGAATCTATCATGAACATCTGCCCTATCATCTGCTTTTCGGTCATTGACATCATAATCTTCTTAACCGCTTTAGCCCTGCCCTTACGCTTTGCTATAGGGTAATTATCCGCAAAAATATTAACCGAACACAGTAATGCAATCAGTATAAATATCGTTTTTTTCATATCAAAAGGTTTATTGAGAGTGCGAAAATAATATATTTTTCACAAATAACGGCACCCTGAAAAATTAAAACGGCGTTTTAATTTATTAATCTGCGATAAAAATTTACTGATCAGCGATAAAAATTTATTAATCTGCGTGATTAATTTCAGGGGAAAGTGTCTTTTTTGAAACAACTGATAATAAAACTGTTACAAAACGTCAAATTAATACTTTTTTAGGGCATTAAAAACAAATAAAAAACCGCATTCTGTCAAGAATACGGCCTTTGCTTATAGTATTAAATCATTTGGGGATTATCCCAAATAGGATTTTAGGATTTTGCTGCGTGATGTATGTTTTAATCTCTTGATTGCTTTTTCTTTTATCTGACGTACGCGTTCCCTTGTAAGGTCGAATTTCTCCCCTATCTCGTCCAAAGTCATCGGCGTGTAACCGTCAAGACCGAAAAACATTTTTAAAATATCTTGTTCCTTTGGTGTAAGTGTTGAAATGGCTCTGTTGATCTCCGTTTTCAGACTTTCGTACATCAATTCACTTTCAGGAGTCGTTCCGTCGTCTGATTTCATAAAATCATACATCGTATTCTCACCGTCATTGTCTATAGGAGCGTCCATTGAAGTGTGCTTACCCGAATTTCTCAACGATTCCCTTACCTCGGCATCGGTTAAATGCAACGAAGCAGCCACTTCTTCATGATTAGGTGTACGTTCGAATTCTTGTTCCAAACGTGCGAATTCTTTATTAATCTTATTAAGGGAGCCGATTTTGTTCAAAGGCAGACGGACTATGCGGCTTTGTTCTGCCAAAGCCTGCAATATGCTCTGACGAATCCACCATACGGCATAGGAAATGAATTTAAATCCTCTTGTTTCGTCAAAACGTTGTGCCGCTTTTATCAAACCGACATTTCCTTCATTGATAAGATCCGGCAAACTCATTCCTTGATTTTGGTATTGCTTTGCAACGGAAACGACAAAACGCAAATTGGCTTTAGTTAATTTGTCCAATGCTTTCTGGTCTCCTT
Organism: Bacteroidales bacterium; assembly: GCA_017633985.1. GTDB lineage: Bacteria > Bacteroidota > Bacteroidia > Bacteroidales > P3 > Scybalousia_A. Next base: position 24,287 of record JAGBOF010000031.1, on the reverse strand, counting down.
GCTTTATCCTTTGAGCTAACTGCACTTCCTCTTCGGGAGAAATCATTTCCAAACGTCCAATCTCCTGAAGATACTTATCCAATGAAGTAATCTCTCTGTTTGTTAATTGCTTTGAAATTTTTAACTGCCTCATAAAATTATTACAATACTTTTGATTAAAAACTTACAATTCTTATTACGTTAAAATTAAAATAATGTTGCATTATTAACGCAAAATTTTAAAATTATTGCCTGTACAAACCTTTTTTTTCTATTTGATCAAGAACTTTTGCGCATACAAGGTATCTTACCGACCGTCCTTGTTTTATCCTCTGGCGTATAAACGTTGCGGAAATATCAATAAGCGGAGCGTTAACGTAATGTACATGCGGATGATTGTCAAACTGCGTAACCGAACAGTCCTTTCTCGGGTATACATATATATTATAGTTATTCAAAATGCTGTTATAATCTTTCCATTTATCGAAAACACAGAGGTTATCCTGCCCCATAATCAACGAAAACTCCTTATCCTTATATTTTTCAGCAAAAAAAGCCAATGTATTTACCGTATAAGAAGGTATAGGAAGCGAAAATTCTTCATCGGATGCATAAAAATCAGGATTATCCTGTATTGCCGATTGCACCAATTGATATCTCGTTTGATTGTCTGCCAATGACGACAGTTCTTTAAGCGGATTTTGTGCAGAGACTACGAACCAAATTTTATCCAAATCGGTATCCTGTACAATATAATCAGCAATAATCAAATGTCCTATATGAATAGGATTGAACGAACCGAAGTATAACCCGATTTTTTCTTTGCTTTGTGTCATTTTCAATGAATTTTATCCAAGCGTTAATTCTTTTCAGCAGATTTTTTGCTTATAAACATCAAACCAATAAACGTTAAAAGACCGTTAAGTAGCAAAAGTTCAAAATCAAATGAGTAATTGAACCACTGTTTTGAGTTGTTGTTTAAAACAAAACATATAAGCGGTGCCGCTACACAGACAACAGGTACAAACTTATCCTTAACCTGCCGCTTTGTTGTCAAACCGAAAAAGAATAAACCCAATAAAGGACCGTATGTAATGCTTGCCACCTGATACAAAATGTCAATCAAATGGTCGTTTTGGTTATGGTAATAAAATATTATTATCAATGTAAACAACAAAGCAAACGATAAATGTACACGGTGGCGTATCTTGGTTTCTTTTTTCTCTCTTTGAAGATTCTGTTCTTTAGTTTCGTTTTGCTTTGCACCGAAATTAAGGAAATCAATGCAGAAAGCAGTTGTCAAAGACGTCAAAGCACCGTCGGCACTCGGGAAAAGAGCCGAAATCAACCCGATAATAAAGACGATAGACGCTACAGGAGGCAGATAATTTATCGCTATCTCGGGGAAAAGCGCATCCCCCGTGGCTTCAATCCCGTTTTGAGCCTTATAAATATACAACGCACTGCCCAAAAGCAAGAAAATAAAATTGACAACAAACAAAATAAGCGAAAAGGTTATCATATTCTTCTGCGCAGAACGCAAATCCTTACAACTTAAATTCTTTTGCATCATCTCTTGGTCCAATCCCGTCATGGCAATACATATAAAAGCTCCGCCCAATATCTGTTTCCACCAACAGTTACGTGACATGGAATCGGTTTCTATGAATGTAAAATAATCAGAATGCGTAATCTTGGAAAACATTCCCGAAACGGAAAAACCAAGTTCATGGGAAACCATGACAAAACACATAATAAGTGCCGCCAACATAAATGTCGTTTGAAGGGTATCGGTCCATACGATGGTTTTCACCCCTCCCCTTATGGTGAAAAGCAATATAAGTCCCAAAAACAGCGCAACGGTTATTTCAAAAGGCAGTCCCCATGCCTTGAAGACAAAGTTATAAAGAACTATTATAACGATAAACATCCTTAAACTTGCACCCAAACACCTTGAAAGCATAAAAAAGAAACTTCCCGTGCGGTGCGAATACTTTCCGTACCGTGTTTCAAGGTATTTGTAGATACTTACCAAATTCAACCTGTAGTATGTGGGCATCAAAACAAAGGAAATAACCAAGTAACCCAGAAAATAACCCACTACCATCAACATATAAGTAAACATTCTGTCGTTTACCCAACCGGGAACGCTCATAAAAGTCACTCCCGAAAGCGATGCGCCTATCATTCCGTATGCAACGACCGCCCAAGGTGATTTTCTGCTGCCTTGAAAGAATGCTTTGCTGTCCGCTTTATGCGAAGTAATGTAAGTAACTGCGAAAAGCAAAAGCGTATATGTCACAAATGCAATAAAAATTATTGTCTCCATAAAACGTTGTAATAAATTAACCGAATCAAACTGCGAAATTAATACATATTTTCTAAAAATAAGACTTTAAAAACGATGCTTGTGAAAATAAAATGCCGTTTTACGAAAATAATCAGCGAGATTAATAAATTTTCGTCGCTGATCAGTAAATTTTTATCGCTGATTATTTTTGCCTTTTGTAACTATGTGATTTTCAAATGCGTTCTCAAGGGGTCAAAATGCGGAAAAAATGCATTAATTTTGCACCTTAAAACAACACTATAAAATAAAAATCCGACACTGTACAAATGGAAGAAATTGTTTTGTCATTCGGGAGCAATCTCGGCAATAAAAAAGAAAACATTTTGAAGGCATACGGTCTTTTGCAGGCAAGATTGGGTAAGCAAATAAAGACTTCGGACATTATTCAGACCGAACCCTGGGGTTTTACATCCGAAGAATTGTTTGCCAACTCCGTCGCAGTTTTTCAAACGGAATATTCGGCTGAAGAATGCCTGAAAATAATCAACCAAATCGAAAAAGAACTGGGACGCATACGCAACATGTCGGCGGGATATGAGAACAGGGTAATCGATATTGACATATTGTTTTACGGAGATATGATAATAAACACTCCTGATTTAACCGTTCCGCACCCTCTTTTGCATTTGCGGCAATTTGTCATGATTCCTTTAAAACAAATTATTCCCGAATGGGTTCATCCTGTGATAAAAAAGAAAATTAAAGATATTTGATTAGTTTTTAATAATTATTTTGTATCTTTGCAACCCCGATGTGCGGGCGCTGGCGGCGTAAATGTTTTATTAAAGCCGCTATTTGTAGGTTTAATACGATAAGGAAATAATTATATATATGAATCCTTTTGAAGAAAGAGCGAAAAAACAAGAGCGTATTAACGCTTCAATGAAAGATATTAAGTATTTGATTGCCGTAGGCAGCGGGAAAGGCGGCGTAGGCAAAAGCACGGTAAGTGCAAATTTAGCATTGTCTTTGGCAAAAGAAGGTTACCGTGTAGGATTGGCTGACGCCGATGTTTACGGTCCGAGTCTGCCGACGCTTTTCAATATAGAGAATCCCGAAGTCATGGCTACGGAAAAAGACGGTCAGGAATTGATGATTCCTATTGAGAAATACGGCATCAAACTAATGAGTGTGGGCTTTATGGTTGATAATAACGCTCCGCTTATGTGGCGCGGACCTATGGCAAGCAATGCACTTACCCAAATGTTAAGCGAAACCCTTTGGGGCGAATTGGACTTTTTGATACTTGACATGCCTCCGGGAACGGGTGATATACAACTTACGCTTGTACAAACGTTCCGTCCTTCGGGTTGTTTGTTTGTCTGCACGCCGCAACAGCTGGCAGTAGCCGACGTAAGAAGGGCAATAAACATGTTTGACAACGAAAACATAAAAGTTCCTGTATTGGGACTGGTTGAAAACATGTCTTATTTCACACCGAAAGACATGCCTGAAAAGAAATATTACATTTTCGGCAAAGACGGCGGCAAAAACTTGGCACGGGAATTGAACACTGACTTTTTAGGTGAGATTCCTATTTCGGAAGAAGTGTCATCGGGCAACGATAACGGCAATCCGGTTGCGATGATATTCGATTCACCAGAAGCAAAAGCGTTTATGCAGTTAGCAGACAACATTATTGAGAAAACAAAAAACATATAAATAATATGGATACGCAACAAAGACAGATTTTAGAGGCAAAAGTAAAAAATGCGATATCACAAATACGCCCTTATTTGCAACAGGACGGCGGCGATATAGCATTCGTGTCTCTTACGGACGATTATGTAGTCAATGTTGAGTTGCAGGGACACTGCGGTTCGTGTCCTTATGCAATGATGACATTAAAACAAAATGTTGAACTTGCCATTCAGGATGCCATTCCTGAAATAAAAGCGGTTGAAAACATTAATCCTATAAATTAAAACTGAAACAGAAAATACTAAACAATATGATATATACAAAAAAAGGTGATGACGGCACTACGTCATTAGTAGGCGGAACAAGAGTAAAGAAGTTTGACATAAGGGTTCAAACTTACGGCGAATTGGATCATTTGGTAAGTCTTTTGGGATTCGTATCTACGTTTTTAAAACGCGAAAACTACAGCGGCGAAATATTCGTTATACAATGCAAACTGTTTGAAATAGAAAGTATGGTGGCTTGCGAAGACGCCAAAACGTTAAGCAAAGTTGCCCAAATATCGGATGTGGACATTGCTTACTTGGAAAGAAAAATTGACGTGATGAGCGAAGACCTTCCTCCGCTAAAAAATTTCATTATACCGACTTCTTCACAAACGGCGACATTGCTTAATTTAGCCCGTACGCAAACCCGCAGATGCGAAAGGTTGCTTGTGGAATGCAATGAGACATATCCTCAAAACCCTGTAACTATCAAATACCTTAACAGATTGAGTGATTATCTTTTCACGTTGAGCCGTCTGATTATGAAGCAAAAACACCGTCCGGAAAAGTATTTTAAACGTCCGGAAGACGCAGAATAATCAGAAATTTGCCGATATAAAGAAATTTATATAATAAAATTTGCACTTATCCGTTAAAGAGAAAACATTAAAATTAAGGAATTTAAATATTTAAGTACGGATTATGTATTGGACATTAGAACTTGCATCACATTTAGAGGACGCTCCTTGGCCGGCAACAAAGGAAGAATTGATTGATTATGCGCAGCGTTCGGGTGCACCTATGGAAGTAGTGGAAAATCTTACGGAAATAGAAGATGAAGGTGATATTTACGATTCCATAGAAGATATTTGGCCGGACTATCCTACAAAAGACGATTTCTTCTTCAATGATGAGGAGTATTAATACGGCATTATAACGAAGACAGAAACCTTTTGAACATTACAAAGCGTTGCACTGCAAAAGCAGTACAACGCTTTTATATTACAGGTTATCAAACCTCAAAGACAATATGTCATATACCTTATATAATATGCTGACAAAAATGCGACAACATACATTTTACAATACTTATACATCATTGAACGGCATTTATAAGGCGTATTTACGGAAATTTATATTATCTTTGCAAAATAATTTAACAAGAAATCTATAACATACATAATAAAGATGGATGAAAAAGAAGTTTTAAGGGACAGGATAATCCAAGTATTGAAAACAATATACGATCCTGAAATACCTGTCAATATCTGGGACATGGGACTTATCTACAAATTGGACATAGATGACAATTTGTTCGTTTTAATCGAAATGACGCTTACCGCACCTAACTGTCCCGTTGCCGAAAGCCTTCCTTTGGATGTGGAAAATGCAGTAAAAAACGTAGACGGCGTTGCCAACGTGCAGGTACAAGTTGTTTTTGAACCCGCATGGGACATAAGAATGCTGTCAGACGAAGCAAAAGTAGAACTGAACCTTATTTAATGAAACGCTTATTAAGAAATCCGCTGGCTGTAATATCACTGTCGGTAATTGTAATATTTACTCTTATCGCCGTATTGGGATATGCAATCACTCCCGACTCAACTCCTTACGCCAATGAGCAACATTTGGAGATTGCTATCAAGAAACCCGGATTCAAAGTACAGATGCTTAAAGTTTATCAGTCCGATAAACCGTCGCAGAACTTTATAAAACACATGCTTTTCGGCACTCCGTCTCCTACTGACAATATTCCCATATATAAATATGTAAAAAACGCCGACGGAAGCCTCACCTACGAAGCCTATACAGGCGATACGCCCAATGACGGCGAAATAAAAACTTTGCCTTCAGGCACAAAATACGAAGTAAAGGAACAAAAATATTATTTAGGCACCGACAGATACGGACGCGATCTGCTTTCACAACTTATGATAGGCTCAAGAGTTTCCTTAAGCGTAGGATTCATAGCCGTATTCATCGCATTGGTTATAGGCGTAAGCCTCGGAGCCGTGGCAGGCTATTACGGAGGAAAAGCCGATGCCGTAATAATGTGGATAATCAACGTTATGTGGTCCTTGCCTACCGTTTTGTTGGTAATAGCCATAACATTCGCATTAGGAAAAGGCTTTTGGCAGGTATTTGTCGCCGTCGGACTTACCATGTGGGTCGATATTGCAAGAATGGTACGCGGACAGGTGATGCAACTCAAAGAAAAAGAATTCGTATTGGCGGGTAAAGCTTTGGGATTTTCCGATTTGCGTATAATAATAAAGCATATTTTGCCCAACGTTGTAAGCGCAGTAACCGTTATAGTGGCAAGTAATTTCGCAACAGCCATATTACAGGAAGCGGGTTTGTCATTTCTGGGCATAGGTGTGCAGCCTCCGATGCCTTCATGGGGCAGTATGATAAAAGAAAACTACGGTTACATAATCCTTGACGCCGCCTACATGGCTATAATACCGGGATTGGCTATAATGTTACTGGTTTTGGCATTTTTCCTACTCGGAACGGCGATACGGCAAGCCAATGACGTACATCAATAAGGCACATTAAAAACATAACTTTATACACGGCAAAAATAAGACGCCGTATTAAAAAATTAATCAGCGATAAAAATTTACTGATCAGCGACGGAAATTTATTAATCAGCGATAAAAATTTTTTAATCCCGCTGATTAATTTTTGTTAACACTGTCTTGTTTTTGTAAAACAAAAAGTCCTGAATACAACTTGGTATTCAGGAACAGAACAATGATCAAATACTAAAAAATTACTTTATGTTAATTATAACTTTACTGCCTATCTCGTAACCCAAAAGCCGTGAGAAATTATCCTCTCTTACTGCCAGTTCAAGATTGTGCGTTGAAGATACGGTAAGCAATGCTTTGCCTATAATAGTTGCGTCTTGGTATGAAGCACAAATGCGTGTCAATGTACAATCTGCATCAACCCTTAATTCAAAATTACGTCCCGCCAATGCTTTTTCGAATGTCACGTCGTCAATATTAAGATATGCGTTGCCGTAATCGTCAATGTATATAACCTGACATGCAATACTTGTCGGGAATATGCTCGCCTGCGGAATGGATTTATCAATTGCGAATTTTTCCTGCCTGTTGCCTACCCTGACTGCCGATTTGTCTTGGGCAATCAACTGTGCCACTTTGGCAAATACGTCAAGCACTGCAAAAGTATAGTAATTGCTGTCGGCAAAAACCGATGTAAAATCAGTAATTTCCACATCATTTCCCTCAAAGACCATAGACGGCAAACCGTTGTCGGTACATATATAATATTGGTTATTGTATTTTACGGCGATAAACGATCTGTCTTTATCCTCATAGGTATTTACGTCAATAATATGGATAGTACCTTCAGGGAAATTCATACAGGAGTTTTTAACGACGAATGCCGCCGAACGCAAATCGAATTTGTCTATATTATGGTTCAGATCCACCACAGTAACATCCTTGATTGTCGAATACAACAGCCCTTTTATCTGACCGTTATACCAATCCTTCTGTCCCCAATCGGTAGTAAGCGTAACAATTTGCATAATCCTGTAATTTATATCCGTTTTCCGTGTGTTTGAAAGTGCAAAGATAAAAAAGATTTTTAGAAAAATGCCGTTTTATTTCCTTCTAACTGAAAAATATTGTAATTTTGCGGTCTTATTTTAAGTGAAACATTTAAGTATAACAACATAAAAAAATACTAAAACAATGTACGATAATTTTCAAAAGTATTTGCAAAAGGAAATTCAGCAAATAAAAGACGACGGTTTGTATAAAAACGAACGTGTTATCATCACTCCGCAAAGTGCGGCAATAAAAACAAAAGACGAAGGGGATGTTTTGAACTTCTGTGCCAACAATTATTTGGGTTTGGCGGACAATAAAGAACTTATTCAGGCTGCTAAAGACGCTATGGACGCAAGAGGTTACGGTATGTCGTCTGTTCGTTTTATCTGCGGTACGGGTGATTTGCACAAAGAGTTGGAACGCAGAATTGCGGAGTTCTTCGGAACGGAGGACACTATACTTTACGCTGCTTGCTTCGATGCTAACGGCGGTGTGTTCGAGCCTTTGTTCGGTGAAGAGGATGCTATTATCTCCGATGCGTTGAACCACGCTTCTATTATAGACGGTGTACGTCTTTGCAAAGCAAAACGTTTCCGTTATGCCAATGCTGACATGGAAGATTTGGAGAAACAACTTATCGCAGCAAAGGATTGCCGTCACAGAATCATTTGTACGGACGGTGTATTCTCAATGGACGGTAACGTTGCCCCTGTTGACAAAATTTACGAGTTGGCAAAGAAATACGATGCATTGGTTATGGTCGATGAATCACACTCTGCAGGCGTTGTAGGCGCAACGGGAAGAGGTACGACCGAGCAATACAACTTAAGAGGCAAGATAGAAATCCTTACGGGTACGTTAGGAAAAGCTTTCGGCGGCGCAGTAGGCGGATTTACTACAGGAAAGAAAGAGATAATAGAGATGTTACGCCAACGTTCACGTCCTTATTTGTTCTCAAACTCCATTCCTCCGATGGTAGCAGCTGCTGCAATCAAGACATTGGACATCATAACAAGAGACAACAAGCTTCAGGATACGTTGCATGAGAATACCAATTACTTCGTTGAGAAGATGAAGGCTGCAGGATTTGATATCAAACCTACACAATCGGCTATCTGCGCAGTAATGTTGTATGACGCTCCGCTTTCACAGAAATTTGCAGCTGCATTGTCCCAAGAAGGTATTTATGTCACGGGATTCTATTATCCTGTTGTACCAAAAGGACAGGCACGTATACGTGTTCAGGTAAGTGCAGCACATACTCACGCACAACTTGACAAATGTGTGGAAGCTTTTGTTAAGATTGGAAAGGATCTTGGAATACTTAAATAATAAGATTTAACATCTGAATTGCGGGAATGACTGTTTTACGGCAATAAGATGCAGTAAAAACTTATCAAATCCCCGTTTGGTACTGCGGCAGCAATGAAAAAACTGCCGCAGTGCTTTTTTACTCTGCCTTTTGACTATCTGATAATTCCCTACGGTTTATTTTCCGTTACTCCATAGCGTATTAATCTTAAAAAGATGCAGGATTAATATCAAAAAGCGCTGTATTAGTCAAAAAAAGTACCGTATTAATCTAAAAAAGATGCGTATTTTTTAATAAAAAAAGGCTATTTTTTAGTAAAAATCACGCTATTTTTTCAAAAATATAGCGATCAAAATCACCGTTAACAGACGAAATCTGAGCAAAAGATATCAATGTAGTAACAATTGATATTAAAACTAACATTAACAGTTTCTTTTTCATAACTTAATTATCTTTTGATTAAATATATTGTTATTATTTAGAACTCCCATTACTACATATTTCCCTTGTGGTAAGTGTTCAATGTTTAGGACATCAGCATCATAAAGTCTTTTTTGTAACACGATATGACCGTTTCCGTTGATGATATAGACACTCATGGGATAATCTATAGAAGTTATATTCAATAGGTCTTTTGTTATTGTAGGATATACCCTGCATTTAGTTATATTTTCTTCATTTAAGCTGACATCGATATAGCAAGTATTATCAGAGTTATAATCGCCCCAAGTTAATCTGGAAGCATTAAATAGTACATTATTATCTTGCTTGCAACATACCAATGAATAGTCAGCATTAAAAGATTCTAATAGTCCTCGGTTACTACCGATACCTTGTATCCATATTTCTTTGTCTCCGTAGTTATTTTCGATAATTATCCTTTTTAATAACTCTCCGTCTATATTTACACTATCAACCTCAGTAACGTAATTCGGTGCTAAGACAGGAAAACTATATCCACCCCAAAAATATATTTCCCTAATATAGTCTATCGTGTCTCCTTGTTGTAGATTAAAATCATATAATAGATATTCCTCTCCAATTGAGGATTTTGTTATTACCGGTCCCAGTGAACCATTTGTATCTATCTGGTCAGTTGTAAACACATAAACTTTTCCGCCATCTTCTCTGATCCAATCCCTATGCTCCCAGTTATACCATATATCCATATCTGAATCATAAAAAACACTACAGAGTAATTCGTTATATTTCTTTCCATTAATTATAGTGTCATTACTACTTACTTTATACGAATAAGTAACTATACCATTCCAACAAAGAGCAGCCACATTCCATTGTTTTGTTGTATCAACTATATTTTTGCTAACTTGTGCAGATAGGTTCGTTACTGCGGTAACTGCTAATGCAACCAGCAGAAGAATATGTTTGATTGTCTTCTTCATTTCACTTTCGTTTTTTATTTATGTTTTACTTCTATTTTTTGCAAAGTTATGTATAATCTATCAACCAACCAAATTTTACAATAAAAATAATTTGATAAACTTTGATTATTATGCACTTACAGTATCGAAATCAGATAGATTACGAAAAATAAATTTATTGTTTTGAGCCCACTCTGGTATAGTATCGGATGAGTGCCAGTCATTATCATCATAATCTAAAAAAAATTGTGAATCTAACAAAGACAACTAAAATGCGTAAATCCCCTTAAGGTGTAAAATTCAGATCATTTACAGATGAAGATGTTTGTCCGGTCAATTGAAGTACACAAATAAAACTCAATATTATCAATAAAATCTTTTTTATAGTTTAACAAATTTTTCTGTTTTTATAATCATATTTCCGCGTAATATTACTGCAGTATAAACACCCGATGTTAGATTTTCAATCTCAATTACATTGGTATCATTCAAAACTATATTACGAACAATTCTTCCGAATCCGTCATATAATAATAGTTTGCAATCTCTTGTATTGCATTTTACTGTTATGTAATTATTTGCCGGATTAGGATAGATTGTTATATTGTTTACAAATTCTATTAAATTATCTGAAGCATAAAACAAACATTCCCGGTTAGAACTACCATAAGAAATATTGCTATAAATCAAGTTTCCGTCTTGTGTACAACAAGCAAGATTTGTATTTCCCGCATCAATGTAATAGAATAGACTAAGAAATCCGTATGTACTGCCTATTCCTTCAATCCATTTTAATCCAGGATAGTTATCACCAATCTTATTAGCAGATTCTAACTCTATTTGTTTGAAATTGATACCATTTACACTTATTGTATCAACTTTATTGACAATACGTAACTCCCGAGAGCCCGTGAATTCTCTATCAAACTCATAAATAAAAACAGAATCCCCTTCATTTAAATTAAAGTCATATAGAACAAATTCATCTTTGAATCTATCGTCTTCATAATAACAATAAGATGGTTCGTATAAGATTCGGCAGTAAACTCTGTTAGAGTCTTCTCTTAAAAGAACTCCGTTAAATGAATATGTACTGTCGTAATTAGCATAGGTATAAGCATTGTAATATGATACATAGACTTTCATATAAGTTTTGCCATCTATAATTGTATCTCCTTGTAATTTAAAACAAGTGGTAGAAATGTCAGCACAACTTAATCGTTCTTCGTACCAAACTTTTGTTGTATCAACTATGTTTTTGTTAATTTGTGCAGATAGGTTCGTTACTGCAACAACTGCTAATGCAACCAGCAGAAGAAAATGTTTGATTGTCTTTTTCATCCTTAATTTTTTATTCTTTTATAAATGTTTTACTGAATGTTTTTATTCCGTCCGAAAAAGTTAGAATATACACACCTGATTTTAAATTTGTCAAGTCCAAAGTATCTTTTGTGTTCAAATTCTTTCGGAATAGTTCTCTACCTTCCGTGTTAGAAACAATTACGGACATTGGCCTTGGGATAGTAATACAAACTCTATTTTCAGTCGGATTAGGAAAAATATTAATATTATAATTATTTATTTCATCTAATGCGACTTCTATGAAGCATTCTTTATAACGTTCCGCTGTAGAACTCTGATATATGACTTCTCCGTCTTGTGAGAAACAGAATAGTTCCGGTGTAGGTCCGTCAGCAATAATGACTTCACGATGTAGCAGTCCAGACATGCAACCTATACCTTCTATCCATTCCATTTTAACATCATGTTCTGCAGTTAAGACTAAATGTTTTAATGGAGTGTCATGAATTATGACTGTATCGGTGCTTTCAACCTTATAAGAAATGTTAGCCAACCAGGCGGTACTGATAAGACCACATATAGTTACAGTATCACCGACTTCTAAGTTAAAGTCATATAAAAGATATTCTTCTTGGTTATTCGGCAAAGGTGGATCCCATGGGTTATCACCGAGATGAACAAAATAAACTCGGTTAGAATCTTCTCTGAATAAGAAGTTTGATATAGGATCGTAGTAATAAGAATATGATATTAGTTGTTTATATGTTTGATTGTTGTATATAGTATCTTTCCCGAATTGAAAAGTAAATGTACTTATTCCTCCTGGATAGATAAGCCCGTCATACCAAACTTTTGTTGTATCAACTATGTTTTTGCTAATTTGTGCAGATAGGTTCGTTACTGCGGTAACTGCTAATGCAACCAGCAGAAGAATATGTTTGATTGTCTTTTTCATTGCACTTTCGTTTTTTATTTATGTTTTACTTCTATTTTTTGCAAAGTTATGTATAATCTATCAACCAACCAAGTTTTCTTTTGACATTTTACAATAAAAATAATTTAATAAACTTTCGTTATCTGCACTTACAGTATCGAAATCAGATAGATTCTTGAAAAGCCATTTATTATTTTCAGCCCATAAGGTTTAATGAACAAAACAGTAAAAAATCAGTTAAGTTTGATGATAAGAAAAATAAAACGGGTGGTTGTTTATCTGAAATGCACAGCCGCCCGCTTGTTTTATATAATCAATCGAAAAACTTACCTAATTACGTCAACAGTTCCCTTGATGTCTATATTTTTCGACGTACTCTTTGCTATAAACCTCCAGAAATATGTTCCCGTAGGCGTATTGGTTGCATTAGGATCCCACAAATCTTTGCGGTCGTGCGCATTAGTTTTGTCATAAATCACTTTGCCGTAACGGGAATATATAGTCAGTCTGGTTTCTTCGAACATCGTCTGCTCAAGTAAGTCTTTAGGCTCGAAAATATCATTGACCCCGTCACCATTAGGCGTAACCGCATTCGGGAATACGATATTTATTACCTTCAATTCCAGTATGTACGTACTGTCACAGCCATCCATGTCAACGGTATCGAATATGTAAGTACCCGTTTCGCTTTCCGTAAAGTTAGTATAGGTAAACGTATCGCCGATGTATATTTCCGCATGAATGGTATCCGTAAATTCAGGTTTTCTTTCGAATGCAAGGGTAACCGTAGAATCACATCCTTCGGATGAAGTAAGGTATTGGTAATAAATTCCCGTTTCTGATACCAAGAAATTGTATCCTGAATAATCTTCGTCGCAGGTGCGGGCAAAAATAGTGTCATTATAAACCTTATAAACCGTAAGATTAAGGTGTACAACAGAGTCACAACCCGCTGCAGACTGCAATTCCAAAGTATAAGAACCTGCTTCGCTTTCGTTAAATCCGTTTTCGTTGTAGGTTTGTCCCTGACAAATTTCCGCATCTATCACTGTATCGTATACAGGATTGACAACAAGGTTCAAAACCTGCAATGTATCTGTCAAAGATGTGTAAGAAACTATCGTATCAGTGTAAATACCCGTTTGGGAATAGGTCTTATTTAAAAATTCATACTCCTGACCTTCGCATATTGCAGCATAGACGGTATCGGATACATACGTACGGGCAACAAGCGTAACAGTGTCGGAAGTTTTACACAGTTTAACAAAGCGAATACTGTCTACTGCAAAATCGTTACCCATCATTTCGCTGTTTTGATTTAACAAAGATATGCGGGCTAACGTATCACTGCCACTGTTCCACAATTCATAATATTTTTGCCAGTCACACTGTTGGGATTGTATGGTAAAAATACCGCCTAACTGCACATTGTTGACAGAAAACTGGAACTTTGGCAATGCAGTTATAATATCGGAAACATTAGTTACAGAGAAAGAAACCGCATAAGTAACATTAGTGTCTACACTTACGTTGGTAGTGTACAGTCTCGTGTTAGGCGTTCCGTGTCCGTTAGCAATAAAGAAATCAGTCTTATTATTAGGACAATCAAACAGCGAAGGATGGAAATCCCTTGCACTCTTACCTATCGCATATTGCCCTTCATACAGGACAGATGTTTCTTTAACATATTTGTATTCGCTTTCGAAACCTATATTACCCTTTTCAAAATCGCCGTTAAATACCAAATTGTTTTCATCTTCGAAATAAGAATCGACAATATAGGTAACTCTTTGTCCAGGATGCAGAGTTATTTTAGGATTAGGCGAAGTAGTGTCATTGATATCGGCTGTTGATGCCGTATTGTCAGCATTACGCCAACGGTAATACGTAGCCTGTTTGTCCAAACTCAATTCCACAACGGTGTCACGGTTTATGTACATAACATCATGCGGAATAATTGAAATATCACACTGCATTTGCCCAGGGTTTTTAGGCACTACTGATAAATTAAGATGAATAATACTGTCGCAACCATTTATTGTCGTTAAGGTATCGGTAAATGAGCCCGAATAAGTACGCACCGTTGAGTCGTTGTAATAATATGCCTCGCCCTGATATATAGTTGCATTTATAACCGTGTCGTATGAAGGATTAACATGCAATATCAATGTCTTTATACTGTCGCATCCTGCATTATTGAACTGTGTTTGGTATTTAACTTCGTACACTCCGCTTTTGGTGTATTGATTACCTTGGAAAGTATACACCTCTCCGCCGCAGATAGTGTCGTATATTGTATCGTTATACGAAGGATTGACAATAACTGTCTTGGTTAATGACCCTCCGCAACCAGCAGGTGTGGTAAGTGAGACATTGTATATTGTGGTCTCGTTAGGCGAAACGACTATCTTATCGGTTGTCTGCCCGTTGTCCCAAAGATAAGTCAGGCTGTGCTGATATGACGGATCTACAATAACCTGCAATGTGTCCTTATCGCCGTTACATATCACCGTATCACCCTTCAAATAGACAGGTAAGTTAAAGTCAATGTGCAAAGGAAACTTCAAAGTATCGGTACACAAGGAATTGGAAAGTTTACATACAAGCTTAACCGTATAATCTCCGTTATCGGTATATTTTCTCTTGACAGTATCTTCGTAAGAAACAGTTCCGTCTTCGAAAATCCAATATGTAGAATCTACGAATTGCCTTGTAAACACATCCAAGGTAGA
Organism: Bacteroidales bacterium; assembly: GCA_017633985.1. Taxonomy (GTDB): domain Bacteria; phylum Bacteroidota; class Bacteroidia; order Bacteroidales; family P3; genus Scybalousia_A. The sequence continues at coordinate 8,802 of JAGBOF010000031.1, read as the reverse complement.
ATCAAAATCCATATAACTGTTATTGACGAAAGTTATCTCTGATTCGCAAGTATCAATCTTATAGTAACCGTCAGCCATAGGATTAACATGAACAGGTACTGTCGCTATTGTAAAATTACATGACGGTTTGCCGACAAACGAAGCAACGCATTCGTAAACATTATCATCAACGGGAACAAGTATATCATACGTTTTGGACAATGTATCGCTCTCTCCTAATTTGTGCCAATAGTAATCAAAACCAAGCGGAGCTTCCAAATAAACGGAATCACCAGCATTACATCTGTCTACAATGTATAATTTCTTATTATCACACTTAATATTAAAGTAAGCATATCCGAAATGTCCGCCTTCATCGCAGTCGTATGTTGTAAGACGTACACGTATTGTTTTACCGTGGTAAGGTGCTATATCAATACCCACTGTTGTCCAATCTTTCCATATTGTTTTGGTCGTGCTGCCCTCGACTTCGTTCCATCCTAAATCACCTGCAGCATAGAAATCGGCAAAACAACAGGTCGTATCTATAACTTGGTTGTTTTCATCCAGTATTTCAAGCGTAAAACGCGGTTGATTCTCCCTTGTATGACCCGGATCCTGCATAACCACTGCGTACTTTAACACAATCATATCCTTATCCAGCGTATCAACTGTATATTCATAGGAAATACTCTCCGCTTCGCGGTTAATATTGTCATTACCCAATCTGACTGATGCCAACTCCCCTTCCGGTACACAGCGTAACAACCAGTTAGTACGCCAATCCATTTCAGTAGTGTCATTTTTCACTACATGCCTGTCGCTTCCCCAGAACCAATCATTGGAACCGTCTTCCACGCTTTCGTCACCCAATCGGTAATTACTCATATGCAGGTCAGCCTGTGGGTTATCGTAGTCACCCCATGTAAGATAAGTTTTCGGACCTATCAGATTAGTGAAATCCAAACAGTTTTCGAACGTCGTAGTTATCCATTCCTCCGTTCCGCATGACAATCCGCCGTCATTACATAAGGTGTAAACAGTTATAATATAGGAAGTATTTTCTTCAAGTCCCTCAATGGTGCACACATTCGTACCCTTGGAGAATGTATCATACAAAATAACATCGTCTTCTGTCATATTTGCCTGTCTGTATCCGACAATATAGGTATCAACAGTGTCTATTTCCGTCCACATTACAGTAATAGAGTGATTGCCTATCGCTCTCGGTCTTACATACTGCACATTCGGACAAGTCAATTGCAATTCATTTACTCCTAACCAGGTATGTGCGCACCAAGTATTCGCACCGAAATAATCCGTATACACGTCACAGTTTCCTACAATGTAAGCCTGATTCAGTTTTTGAGAACAAGACAACGGATAACTCCAATAATTTTCAGTCAAATGGTGATATTCTTCAAATCCGTTGCCCCATACATGGAATGACCATATAACTGACGTGTCTGGTTCGTCCCAACTAAAATACAAAGAGTCTTTATCATGGGTTATTACCATATTTTCAGGATACAAACACGGACAATAACCGGAAAAACCTCCGCAACCGATCAATCCGTCTGATGTCTTACCGTAAACATTATATGAAAGCCATTGGTGAGGTTGCAAATCAGTCAAAAGAACATAGTTAGTATCGGAATAAACAGTAAGATAATCTTCATCGTATGCAAAATCAACCGAAGGATTGTTCCATGTAGAAAAATTAATCTGCGTATAGTCTATAACCCAATGCGTAGTTGTGTCGGCTTCTGTCCATGAAAGTTTTATTGTTGTCGAATCAATTTGTTCCCAAGTAACATTTTCAGGTGCTGCAAGCGAACATTCTTCCAGTGAAATCTCAAATCCGTCCGTTGGGTCGTCATCATCTGCCTTAAATACCACAGTTACCGAATTTCCTGTCGAATAATAAACGCCTTTTATGTCGTATGCCTCATTGAAAATATAAAAACCGTTATCATCTTCTCCGTCTATAATCTTCAAAGATGCAAGACCGGGATTGCCATGTGCCAATTTAGAGTGAACGCTTATATAAAATTTGCCGTCAGGATTGACGGTATGAAAAGTATAAGATGCATCGCAGCGTGATGAGTGCACACCGTCTTTGCCTCCGTCGTCATATACAATAATATGGCTTGCAGTTGTGTCCTTATGTCCGCTTACGGGCATAATAACAACGTCCTGCGCCGTAACAAACAGTGCTGCCGACAAAGCAAACACCAATAACAGTAACCGTTTTGTTATCATATCTATAATTATTATTTACAATTAAAACATCTATATTCTGCAAAAAATATACCCTGTATATCTTTAAAATTGCAAATTTACAAATTAATCCGCAAAAAAGCATTGTTAAGACATTAAAATTGCATAAAATCCGAAAATTTTTTCACCGCAGATTTTTTATACGCCTTCCCCTGAAAATAATCACGCAGATTAATAAATTTTTATCGCTGATCAGTAAATTTCCGTCGCTGATTAATAAAATAAAACGGCGTTTTATTTTATTTAAACGCCGTCCTTTCGTAAGCAATTAATTTTCAATATCTTCTAAATGCCTTAAAAATACCCTGAAAAGGCATAAAATTCCTACCAAGGATTGTTATATTCGTTGGATGCAGGTCTTACCAAAACCGTATCGGTCGCCGCATCCGAAGGATTATCCGTCGCATTGCAATCACCCGTATAATCCAAATCAGAAGGACGCGTAAAACCGCCTTGATAAAATCCCAGATGCGGATTTTGTTCGCACCTGTTCATAAAATACCCGTAAACAGGCAGCGCCATTGCAGCACCCTGTCCCCATGTCATGGATGTGAAATGTATACTTCTGTACTCACCGCCTACCCATACGGCAGTAGCCAATTTAGGATTCAATCCGATAAACCAACCGTCGGAATTATTGTCCGTAGTTCCCGTTTTGCCTGCTATAACAGACTTAACACCGTATTTGTATCTCAACCTTGAACCTGTTCCTCCGTCCACAACGCCTTTCATCAACTCAACAACCAAATAAGCCGTCTTTTCATCCAACGCAGTATTGGATTTGGAAGAAAAAGTTTCCAATACCATACCTTTATTGTCGGTTATCTTGGTTATAAACATAGGTTCTTTATGAATACCTTGATTGACGAATGACGCCATTGCCCCTGCCATTTCAAAAACAGTCAGATCAGGTGTTCCCAAACATATACTCGGCACAGGCTGTATAGGATCGGTTATACCCATTGCACGTACCAAATTGATAACACTTTGCGGAGTGGTATAATCTTTCATCAATGCTGCCGAGACATAGTTAACCGAATTAGCCAAAGCCCATTTCAAATTAACCACTTCCCCTTCGCGTGCATGATTGGAATTCTTAGGTGTCCAATCATCGTAATCAGGGAACGTAACAGGCGAATTCTCTATCTGGAAACAAGGGTCTATGCCCGAATCACGCATTGCAGCTGCATAAACAAAAGGTTTAAAAGTAGAACCTATCTGTCTGCGGCCGAGTTGTGCGTTATCAAACTTAAAATATTTGTAATTGATTCCGCCTACATATACTTTGACATGTCCCGTCTGCGGTTCTATGGAAACCATACCCGTATTTAAAAAATATTTGTAATACTTGATAGAATCCATAGGCGTCATCACCGTATCTTTATCACCGTCCCATGAAAAAATACGCATATCCGCAGGAGTATTAAAGCTTTGCCGTATCTGTTTTTCGTTTTTGCCTTCCTCGGTAAGCTTTCTGTAACGCTCCGAAGACCGCATTGCCTGATCGTAATATTTATTTATATTCTCCTGACTTATGCCTGTAAACGGAGCTGACGTTCTGCCTTTACATTGTGCGAAAAAAGCTTTCTGCAATTCGGTGAAATGCTGTTTAACTGCCTCTTCGGCGTTTTTTTGCATGTCATAATTAAGCGTAGTGTATATCTTAAGTCCGTCTCTGTACACATCGTAAGGCTCACCGTCGGATTTGTAATGGGTTTTGCACCATTGGTTCATGAATTGACGCACTTTTTCTCTGAAATATGTTGCTATTCCTTCGTCCTGTGTCTGCGGATTGTAAAATGTTTTAAGTTTGGATTCTTCTGCCTTACGGTAAGTATCCTCATCAATGAATCCGTATTTTTTCATTTGCGCCAAAACCGTATTTCTTCTCTCTGTACTTTTGTCAGGATGCCTTACAGGATTGTAAGTTGTAGGGGCTTTTAACAGTCCTACCAATACGGCTGCTTCTTCTACCGATAGTTCGGAAGGTATTTTACCGAAGAATGTATGCGATGCTGTCTTTATTCCGAAAGAATTGGAACCGAAATCAACTGTATTAAGATACATTGAAATTATTTCCTGTTTGGAGTATCTGCGTTCAAGCTTTACTGCAACAACCCATTCCTTTAATTTATAATAAGGAGTGGAGAATCTGCTTTTGCCTTCCCTTGGAAATAGGTTTTTGGCAAGTTGTTGCGTTATTGTGCTTCCTCCGCCTGATGAAGATCTGCCGCCCAAAACTGTTTTGAACAAAACACGGAACAAACTTCTTGAATCAATGCCGCTGTGTTTCTCAAAACGTACGTCTTCCGTTGCCTTAAGGGCGTTAATCAAATTGTCAGGCAAATCCTTATACTCTACATTCGTTCGGTTTTGTATTCCTATGTATCCAAGTAATTCGCCGCCGTCGGCAACCACTTCGCTTGCTAAATTACTGTTAGGATTTTCCAACTGTTCAAACGAAGGCATAAAACCCAACCATCCGAATGAAAGAAACATAAAGAACAAGATTACAATACCGAGCAACACTCCGTAAGTAATCCACATCCTTTTTATGTATTTTGTAAAGCTTTGTTGTTTCTTTGTCCGTCTTTCAGTTTCTTTATATTGTGCCATAATACAATAATATTATTAATTAAAGCGGTTGTTTCTCTATATGCAGTCCTATATCTTTGATACCGTACAACACAGTGTCCTTTGTTGCCTGCTCTATATTGAATACATACCTACCTTTTTGCGGAAATTTGACATTTGATGCGAACCAAAATCTGTTATCCTTAACTCCCGAATTGCCTTTTCCTTTCCAAGTACCGTCATCATTTGCCAAAATACATTCAACCGTATCCCTGCGGGTAACACTTCCGTCAGGATAAACGGTACTGATGAAAAAATAAACGTTATTGTATTTATAATCCGCCGTATTTCTTATATTAAGTGCAAAACGATACTGATAAACCTTGTCTTTGTCACTTATATCGACGCTGAAAGATTTTTTGTCCAGCATATTCCACTGACTGTTTTCTATACTTTGGCTTTTGTCCAAAATAACTTTATCATCGCATGCTACAATAACCAAAAGCAATAAAACAAGTGCAGGTATTTTTAAAACAAAACTTCTCATTGTCCGTATTTTTATAATAATGAATTTATGCTTCTGCCTTAAAAGATTCCAAATCCTGTGCTTTCTTATTTGCCTTGTTCATTGCAATAATCTTTTTCACTCCGTCGGCTGACAAAGCTATCATATCAGAAGAATCTTTATAAGAATACCATAATATTTTCTTTAAAACATCAGCTTTTTTGTATACGGCAGTACCTTTCATAGTCTCAAGATTCATTCCCAAAGGAGGAAAATCTTTCAAAGCATCCTGATAAACATCGTATTCATAATTAAGACAACATTTCAATTTGCCGCATTGCCCTGCTAGTTTCTGCGGATTAGGAAACAATTGCTGCACTTTGGCAACAGAAGTTCCTACAGAAGTAAAATTATTAAGCCATGTAGAACAGCACAATTCCCTGCCGCATGTACCTATACCTCCCAAACGTCCTGCTTCCTGCCGCGCACCTATCTGCTTCATCTCTATCTTTATTCTGAATGCCTCGGCAAGTTGTTTAATCAACAATCTAAAATCCACTCTGTCGTCGGCAGTATAATAGAATATAGCTTTGGTACCGTCACCTTGATATTCAACGTCGTTAATCTTCATATCCAGATTGTCAGCCATTGCAAATTTACGCGTTGCGAACAATGTGGCATCTTCCTTTGCCATCACCTCCAACCATTTCTCTATATCAGCTGCTTTGGCACGTCTGTAAAGTTTTTTAACGTTGTCAATATTAAATCCTTTCTTCTTTTTCATCTGGATTCTGCACAACTCACCTGTCAAAGACACTATTCCTATATCATGTCCAGGTGTTCCCTCTACAGCAACCACGTCACCTTCAGATATTTCCAATCCTTCAGGTATTTTATAAAAGTCCTTATGGGAATTTTTAAACCTAACCTCCACATAATCAAAATATCCCTGTGACGAAGGCGGTTTAACGTTTTTCATCCAATTAGTAACATGGAGTTTTTCGCACGAATTCAATTCCTGTGTGGTTATAGTCTTATAACTTTGAGGTTCTTTTGCCGCACCGTGCATCAATGTAATAGGTTCTTTATAATTTTTAGGGCATAATCCCAATGTAGGATCTTCTTCAAAATAAGGATGGACATACTGTTCCTGCATAAAAAACGTATCATCCTCCATAGGCTGTTGTTCCCTTATCACCGTTCTTTGTTGCGGCTTGTTTTCCTGGTTCTTTTCAGTAATTTCAGTCCTGTTTGTTGCTATATTTTCTTCTTTTGTATCCATTATATTATATTTTCACATATCATAAGAACTTATATCCTGCGTTTTTTCCGTCAATCAGACACAAAAATCACCATATATAAGTTATCTTTTACTCAAATCTGCAAATAATATTCCCAAAATGCAGGAATATTTTTATTTTTTGCAAAGTTACGAAATCTTTTTGATTTTATCCTCTTTTTTTCATTAAGTAATATTTTTTCTCATCCTTTAAGCGCATTTTTTTCTGCGAAGAATATTACCCAAAAGCGCCTGTTTCTTGCAAAAATATGCGAATTTTTCAGAAAAAATATGCGTTTTTTTATCATAAATATGAGCTTTTCTTATCCTAAATATACATATCTAATATATAAATATAAGAAGAGTTCCCACAATTTGCGGAAACTCCCCTATTGTTATCTTTATTGCTTTATTCCGTGTTCCTTGTAAGGAATGGAATTATTGCATTTTCAAATTCTTATTAGCAAACGCCAAGTTGAATCATTGCATCAGCAACTTTGATAAATCCTGCTACGTTAGCACCCTTTACGTAATTGATGTAACCGTCGCTTTGTTTTCCGTATTTTACACAATTAGCGTGGATGGAATCCATCATAGCATGTAAACGCATATCAACTTCTTCAGCTGTCCAAGGAAGATGTTCTGCATTCTGGCTCATTTCAAGTCCTGATACTCCTACACCACCTGCATTTGCAGCTTTTCCTGGAGCGAAATTAACTTTAGCTTTCTGCAAAACTTCGATAGCTTTAGCTGTACATCCCATATTGGAAACTTCACATACTAACTGAACGCCGTTTTTAACCAAAGTTTTTGCATCTTTGTCGTCCAATTCGTTCTGAATAGCTGAACACATTGCTATATCAACCTTAACTTCCCAAGGTTTTTTACCTGCAACGAATTTAGCTTTTTTGAATTTGGTTGCGTAAGGTTTTACAACGTTGTTGTTAGATGCACGAAGTTCAAGCATGTAATCAATTTTCTTTTCATTCATACCGTCTTCGTCCAAGATGTATCCGTCAGGTCCTGACAAAGCGATAACTTTTGCACCCAATTCAGTTGCTTTCTTTGCAATACCCCAAGCTACGTTACCGAAACCTGATATAGAGATTGTTTTGCCTTTGATTGTGTCTTTTTTCATCTTAAGCATATTCTCTACAAAGTAAACTGCACCGTATCCGGTTGCTTCCGGACGAAGGATTGAACCACCGAATTCTGCACCTTTACCAGTCAAAACGCCTGTGTTTTCGCAAGCAAGTTTTTTGTACATACCATATAGGTAGCCTATTTCTCTTCCGCCTACTCCTATATCACCTGCAGGAACGTCACGGTCTGGTCCTATGTATTTGAACAATTCTGTCATGAATGCCTGGCAGAAATGCATTATTTCAGTATCTGATTTTCCTTTAGGATCGAAGTCAGAACCACCTTTACCACCGCCCATAGGCAAAGTAGTCAAAGAGTTTTTGAAAGTTTGTTCGAAACCTAAGAACTTCAATGTATCCAAAGTTACCGTAGGGTGGAAACGCAAACCGCCTTTGTAAGGTCCTATTGCGTTGTTGAACTGAACGCGGAATCCTCTGTTGATGTGGATTTCTCCCTTATCGTCCATCCATTCTACTTTGAACTGGTAAATTCTGTCAGGTTCTACCATTCTTTCTACTATTTTGTGAGCATCGTATTGAGGATGTTCATCTACGTAGTCTTTAATTGTCTCCAAAACTTCCGTAACTGCCTGTAAAAATAAAGGTTGTCCCGGATTTTTTGCTTCAACGTCAGCTAAAATTTTCTTAACGTCCATGATATTTCTTTTGTGTTTTTAAGTTATTTATTTAATGTTATGTTTTATCTCTTATTCAGAGTTTGAAATAATGCACAAAATTATAACTAATTAACAATATAACGAAAATTTTTTTGGTTTTTTTTTCAAAAAAGTTATTCACATGATTTTACAACCTTGTATTTGTGCACATTATATAATGAAATTAATATAAACCGTCAATTATTTTACAATCCGTAGTGCAGATGCTTTAAGAAATTTCCGCCTTTTTGTAATAAAATCACGCTCCTATGCATTTCACTTCTGCCCCTTGCCGTAATAATTTGAAAAAAACTATTTTTTCACCCTAAAAAAACCCTTTTTTTACCTCAAAAAAACTGTTTTTTCTAGATTATTATGCTACAGGGC
>JAGBOF010000030.1 GCA_017633985.1 Bacteroidales bacterium | reverse complement strand
TTACCGAGGACATAATCGTCATAGAGATTACTCGTTGACACTGATTGCTTTGAATAAGTAAACTGCCTACCGCAATCAAGGCATTTATAGAGTTGCTTTTCTCTAATTCTTCCGTTCTTTTTTATGTGACACGAACCACAGAATTTACACTTTTTTTCATATTGCAGCTAAAAAATCTTTGCAAAGATAAGTAAATTAATAAATTAACCCCATTTTTAGCCTACGATTTTGACCATTATGCCTAAAACGCCGTATTAATGTTTTCTTACGTATCTTTTGGTTATGTATCTGCCGGGATTGTTATAGTTTAGGACCTTTGCGGGCACTCCGGCGACGGTTGCATTATCGGGAATGTCTTTTGTCACCACTGCACCGGCACCTATGCTTACGTTGTTGCCGATATGCACGTTTTCAACTATGCATACGGACGGTCCTATATAGACATTGTCGCCTATTGTGGCAGCCTGCCCGTGATTAGAACCTATTGTGGAGAATTGGGAGAGGTTGCAATTATCGCCGATGACGGTTGTAGGATTAAGTATCGTACCGCAACCGTGTCCGATATATAATCCGTAACCTATTTTGGTATTTGGCGGGATTTGTATGCCTGTATGGCGTTTGGTTCTGCTTAATTTGTATAGACAATACAAATAAAAAATTCCTTTTTTCTTTGATAGGCGGAACCAATACGAATAAGCAAGGCACGGACTCTTGAATGTACAAACTGTAATCTTTAACATGCTGACATTACTTGTGCCGTAATATCTGCAATAATCGCTTTTGATGTACTCAATAGGTAAGGAGTAATCAAATAATCGCTTAAAAATGTTTTCTTTCTTTGATTTAAGTTCTTTGTTTTCCATTTTGATTAACGGTTTTTGCAATAACCGTCAATCACTTGTTATAAAAACAAAATAAAATAAGGTGTAAACTTTTTCTAATCACATTCAGGTAAAGTCCGACATTGAATACCTTGTCTTACATAGAGAGTTATACACCTAAAGTGCAAACTTCGTTTTGTAAGATCTATTTTCAAACAGAACTTTGCCTGAACTATTTATTTACGTTTTTACAAAATGAGTTTGTCGGACTTATTTTGAATGTGAAATAATAGTTATTGCATGTTTTATTGCACTATTGCAGTTGCAAAAGTACAAAGAAAATTTGAAATGATGAGGAATTATTTAATTAAAATATATTTTCAGGGCATACAATGGGACATTGGTTATATTTTCTTGCTCTTTGTAATCCAGCATTGAGGCTCTTACGCCTTTCAAATTCGGATTGTCTTTTATTAATGTCTTCAATGATTTGGATTGAACATTCGCTTCGGATTTTACTTCTATAGGATAAATATCCGCATTCTTCTGAATAACGAAATCAATCTCCAACGTGCTGTTTTCTTTGCTGTAATAATTTATCACAATATCCTTAACGGTGTGCAATTGTGAAGAAATAAAGTTTTCAGTGTAGTCTCCCTTACTTTCTTTCATAGCATTGGGCAAAAGAAGCAATTCGGCAGGAATATCACTCATAGCACCAAGCAAGCCTGTATCCAAAAGATAAAGTTTGAACGCCGCAATGTCTTCGTAAACCTTTAATGGCATAGTAGGTTTTCTCACTCTGTTAACTTTATACACCAATCCCGCATCAATCAACCACTGAACAGCCAGTTCATATTCCTTTGCCCTTGCTCCTTTCTTGATTACACCGTAAATAAACTTCTTATTCTCTTTTGCAAGTTGCGAAGGAATAGAGTTCCATACCTGATTAATCCTGACAACAGTGTCTTTAGGGGCGTGTTTTGATATATCTTTTTCGTAAGCCGACAATATATCTTTTTGAATTTGCCTTACACTGACGGCATCATTGGTTTGGGTGAATTTTAATACCGCTTCGGGCATACCGCCTACGAAATAATATTCACGAAGTAACTGAATAAACTGACTTTGTAAGCCTTTGATAACTTCCCATTGCTTTTCGGTGAGGATATTATACAGTTGATTTTTGCCTTTTGCCAACAAAAATTCTTCAAAATTCATCGGATAAAGATTTAGTATATTTACCTTGCCCACAGGAAACGATTCGCCGTAATGAAGCGTGATACCAAGCAACGAACCTGCCACTGCAACGTGATAATCAGGCGCATCCTCGCAAAAATATTTCAACGCAGACAAACCTTTAGGCAGTTCCTGGATTTCATCAAAGATAATGAGAGTTTTATTTTTCTTTATATTTTCGCCTGTTATCGCACCGATGGAAAGAATTATCCTTTCCATATTGTAATCTTCGGCAAAAAGATTTTGAACCAATGCGTTGTTGTCGCAATTTATGTAAGCAACATTTTCATATTCCTGTTTGCCGAATTGTTTCAATATATAAGTTTTGCCGACCTGCCTTGCGCCGAGAAGAATCAACGGTTTGCGGTCCTGACTTTGCTTCCAGTTAATTAGATCTTGTATTATAGTGCGCTTCATTGCCTGAAAATTTTTGCAAAATTACACTTTTATGAGGGACTTTCCAAATAATTTTACATTTTTATGAGGCACTTTTTTGTAAATTTTACATTTTCATGAGGCACTTTTGTAGTTTGAGGGCTTGAAAACGCATGTTTTTTTTAAAATTTACGATGAAATTCAGTAGAGTTGCGGGAATAAGGCAGCAACATTGCGCATCATTTTCACAAACATACCTTTTTTCAGTTTGCCAAGCAACAATGCTGCGGCAGGATAAGAAAATACAATTATTATTCGTAACTTTGCCCTCAAATAACGGCAAGGCAGTATGAAAACTTACGATTTTAAACCATCGGTATTGGAAATTGAGATAAAGACTTTAGGAAAGAACAAACGCTCAACCAGAATCTTTCCCGCAGCTCACCGTACGACTTTTTTCGAATTGCTGTTCGTGGAAGATGGGCGAGGTAATTTTAAGATAGATTTCCAAGACGTTACACTTGGTGCAGGTGATATTTTTGTGATTCTCCCAAACCAAGTATGCGAATTCGATTTCTCCGACTCCTATCAGGGAAAGATGATTCTCTTTACTTATAATTTTTTCGCAATAAGCGAAAATGACGCATCGTTTCTGTATTCTTCCGAATTCCTTTCGCTTGCCAATCCCTCAAGAACGGTAAATACGGACGTAAATTCCGCAAAAAAGATTTTTTCTTTGCTGGAAAATGAATTGCAGTCCGCAAAAGATATCTATCAGTCCACCGTTTGCCAAAGTCTTTTGCGTGTTTTGTTACTTCAATGCGAAAGAAAATTCCATCAGACCACCAAACCGCTAACTGCAAACATTGCTAAAGAGTTTTTCAACCTTGTTGAAAAGAATTTTACCGCCAAGCGCAACATTGATTTCTACGTCGGACAGATGGGAGTGAGCGAAAATCGTTTGGCAAAGGAAGTAAAATCGGCGTGTAACCTTACTTTGAAGACCTATATCAACAACCGCTTGTTGTTAGAAGCCAAAAGACTTTTGCGTTTTGACACTTTGTCCGCCAAAGAAATAGCTTTCAATCTCGGATTTGACGATACGTCCAATTTCTCCAATTGGTTCAAAAAGCAAACAGGCAAAACACCTTTGCAATTCAAGCACAAAAAGGCATAAATCCGCATGTTAAGGTTGCCTTATTGCGTCTTATTTCCGCCCCGTGGCGTATTAATTTCAAAAAAAGGGTTTTTTTGATCAGAAAAAACCCTTTTTTTGACTGAAAAAAACAGTTTTTTTCGGATTAATATGCGACGGGGCAAAAATGAAACGCCTTGAGGCGTGATTTTTTTAAGATAGGGCATAAGTATTTTGACTTAACGATGCGTTAAGGCGCCGTATTATAAAACAAAAATCATATAAAACAACCGTGTCTTATATGATTTTTGTCGCGATATTGCGTATTGTCTTTGCAAAGTGATAAGCCTATAATAAACCTCCCGCATTGGTTGCGGCGGGACGGGATATTATCTTAACCTTTTCGCCTTGTTGCAAAACGTTCACACCTGCCTTGACAACGGATTGCGATGATGTTACGCCCGAACTTATTATCAGATTGCCGTTATCGGCGGTGCCGAGAGTGACAACCTCTTTGCGGGTGACGGTTGAATCGTTCGTATTGACAACCCATACATACGTTTTGCCTTTGTACTCAAATACGCTGCCCATAGGCAGAGTTACATTGCCCATATCGGATTTGTCATCCATATTTATGCTTACATTTACGTTCATTCCCGCAGTTGCTTTCTTAAAACCCGAAGGAAATGTCAGACGCATGCGGTACAGTTGGTTATTATCCGCTTTCGGGGTTATACTGATGAGGTTCAGTTTGACGGATTCACTTTGCGCAAAAGCGCCTGTGCATGAAAATGATTTCATCTGCTCTTTGCGGACATAAAGAGATGACGGTATGTTGATAACAACCTCCATTTGTTTGGTGTCCAGCAGAGTTATTACGGGCGTTCCCGCATTAACCATCTCCGAGCGCTCAAAGTTTACGCTTTGAACGTATCCGCTTGTCGGGGCATATAGTTTGGTGTAAGCGACTTTGTTCTTGTTTGACTCCAGATTGATTTCCGCCTGTTTCAATCCCGCAATGGCTTTGTCGTAATCATTGCCCGATACGCTGTTTTTGACATACAGTTGCTTTATTCTGTCTGTCTCCTGTTTTAATTGGTTATATTGTATCTGTGCAGCGTCCAATCCCAAACGGTAATCGTTGTCATCCAAAGTTGCGATCAGTTGTCCTTGTTTTACATAGTCACCTTCCTTTACGAAAATGCCGTTAATCTGTCCTGCGGTCTTGAAGCCTACGCTTATTTCGCCGCCTTCTTCGATTATTCCTGCAAATGATTGGGATGAATTACCGTCGGTCGGTTGCGGATTGACGGTTATCACGCTGTGAACGGTGCTTTCTTGCTTTGTTTGTTTGCCGCAGGCGGATAAGATGACTGCCGCCGCCAATAAGATTACTTTTATTTTCATTGGATATTGCTTTTGTTTGTTCAAATTTACGGTTTTGCAAAATTACTTTGTTTCTTATTACCTCAAGTAGTGCAATAAGAGGCAAAAATGTCCCGTTGGACAAAAAAACGGCAATACGATATAATTGCAATATTTCTTTTTGAATTTCTTGTTAATTCAAAAAATCTTTGTACTTTTGCATACAGAATAGGAATATCAAGATGAAATCAGACGTTAAAAAGACAAAGAAGGATAATTTCTTTTTAAAATTGCTTGAGGATAAGAAAGCAATAAGGGAATGCATTCAAAACGGCGGTGATATTGTAAAAACAGCAAAGGAACGTGGCATCAAACTCGCAACACCGCTATAATTGGATTCAAGACGGACTATCTTATACTTTTATCAGCAAAGACGGCATAAAATACCGTGCATATTTTGTTGATATTTCGGAATATTATCCTCAATTTCCTAATACATACTCGTTCAGTATAGAACCGGAAAATCCTAAAGCACATCCTATAGATACACAAATATCATTAACTGTTGCCGAGATATTAAAGCATTTTTTCCAAAAACAAGAAAATGCTATGATAATGGTATGTGACAGTGTCGACGGGAAGGAAGAAAAGCGCAGGAAAGTATTTGACCGTTGGTTTGATAAGTATGCTGACGGTTCTATATTGAAGTATGACGCTTCAGCTCCTTTGGATGATTATAGGTTGTTTATTTCCATTTATTTTACAAGAAATAATCCAAACAAAGAGCTGTTGCTTCGGTCTTTTTACGATTTGCTTAAAACAGATTTGTATCAAATAGGAATATAATTAAGCATTTGTACATATTATTATCGGTAATAAACAAAAGAAAGCAATAGATTATTGTTTTCTTTTTCTTTTTGAATTTCTTGTTAATTCAAAAAGTCTTTGTACTATTGCTGACTGAAAATCGGTTGTGATATTACTGCTGCTCTGATTAACACATCATACGCAGCCGTTGATAATAGAATAATAAGAAGTTACAAAACGCGAAAATAATCTGCGTGATTAGAAAATTAATCTGCGATAATAATTTTTTAATCTCGCAGATTATTTTATTAATCACGCAGAATAATTTTGCGGGACGGCGTCTTCATTTTAGCAGTCGATGCTTTAATGTCTGAAAATATCTTTTCAGTGAAATTTTGTTGCAAATTCGAAAAATCTTTGTACTTTTGCAGAGTCAATTTCAATATATAATTGGCACAGCAAATTGAGCTTGAAGCTTTTGTTCTTGTGGATAAATGTCTGGAAAACTTTTAACCGCTATACAAGAATAATAAAAGTTACGGCAAGTTGCGTCTTTGACGTGAATTGTATCGTTCTCTTATTTGTATAGGGGTATTCCAGACAACCATTCCATAAATAAGCGGCTAATACGAAAGATTTACGTCTTTCTTTTATCCTCCTTAAAACATATAGCCTCAATCTCAAAACAGGGAATACCGAAAACTGTTTTTAGAGTAGGTGTGTTAAAAATATTTTAATAAGATGCAACAGTACATTAATTATTTACTGAACAGATTTCAGAATGAAAATCCTAATGCAGAAGTAACTGACATTACGGATGAGGTATTTTGTTTTATTCAAAACAATCCTGAATACCTTAAAGAGTATATCAATTTGATTGCCGACAAGAATATGCAGCAGCAAATGAATGCTCAAATTGCAAGGGAGATAACAAGACGTTACAATGTCAAGGGTTATCAAGTGGATAAAGAGCCTAAAAGCGTTCTTATCAAGAGTTTTAAACTTCTTAACTAAAACAAAAAGGAGGTAAGTATGAAAAAGATTTTTTCTTTACTATGCTTAACAATATTAAGCATACAGTTATTCGCATACGATTTCGAGGTAAACGGGATTTATTACAATATAAATCCCAACAAAATAAGCGTCAGCGTGACATATAAGGATAAGACCTATAACAGTTATTCAGGGAATGTTACCATTCCTCAATCTGTGTATTACGAAAGTGTAAATTATACAGTATCCACAATAGGCAATGAAGCATTTAGAGACTGTGATCAACTATTCAGTGTAGAACTTCCTAAAAGTATAGAGCGTATAGGATATGCAGCATTTATAAACTGCATAAATCTGCAAAAGGTTTTAACTAACAGTTCCAAGAAGATGACTTATATAGGACAAGAAGCATTCTATGGATGTACATCTTTGGAAGAATTCTCTATTCCTAACACTGTGGATACTATTCAACGCATGGCGTTCTATAATTGCAAAGAATTAACTACCGAAATGCCTGACAGTTTGAGATTTTTAGGAGATTCTACCTTTACTTATTGTCAGGCGTTACAGACAATAAAGATTTCGGAGAGAGTTAAATATATAGGACTTTCTTCTTTTAAAGGTTGTATTAGTGTTACGTCTCTTTATTATAATGCAGACAGTATTATTAATGTTTCGGAGTGTTATTATTCATATGAATATAATGGAAAACTTTCTCCTGTTAATAAACATTGGTTGGAAGATTGTTATCAAATCAGCGAAGTAACTATTGGCAGTAATGTCAAATATATTCCGCATTTCTTTTTGAAAGGTTTATCCAGATTAAAAGAAATAACCATACCTGCACAAATTACTTGGATAGGAGAACTTCCTTTTGTGGGATGCACCAATTTAGAAAAGGTAACTTATAATGCAATAAATGCAAGTCATACCATAACTAGAAATGAAAAATGGTATAGTAGCAGTAATTATCTTTATAAATTACGTCATAGAGGAATATTTGGTATATATGATTTAGGTGGGGAGTATGCTAACGATGATAATAGTAGTTTAATAAAACAAATAATTATAGGAGATTCTGTTAAAAGTCTTCCGAAATATTTTATGATGTGGTGCGACAGCGTTACATCTATACAGTTGCCTAATTCCATTACAACAATAAGCGATTCTGCCTTTTATAATTCAGGATTAAAAAGAGTGGAAATTCCTGAAAAAGTAACATCTATACCAAACGGAGCATTTCAAAAATGTGCTCATTTAAAAGTCGTAACTATTCCGAAAGACGTTTATTTAATCAAGAACCATGCATTTGATGAATGTCAAATGGATACTATAGTTGTATATGCAGAGAATCCTCCTTCATTTGAAGAAAAGTATGCAATATATAATTATAAACAAAAATTATCACCATATACCACGATGGATTCATCTATATATACAAAAATTATTGTCCCGTGCGGGAGAATGACTTATTATCAATTAAAAAGTTCCGATTGGACAAAATTCTTAACAATAACGGAATGGTGTAATGATACTGTAAGTCCGTTAGCACCTCCTGTTATTATTGACTCTGTTGTTGCAGGTTGTGAAGGCAGCACGTTTATATATAACGGTGAAATGTATTTCGGTTGGAATAAACTTACTTTCCCTGGATTCTATACAAAGAGATTCATAACACAAAACGCCCCGGACACCATAGTTAATCTCTATCTGGTAGAAAAAGATGCATATAAAACACAAGTTGAAGTTTCTATCTTTGAAGGAGAGAGTTATTCATTCGCAAACAGCAACCTTACAACATCAGGAACATATACAACTACGTTACAATCAACTGCGGGATGTGACAGTATTATTACTTTGAATCTGTCCGTTATCCCTAAATTCGTAGATACTGTAACAATTATAAAAAATGTAACTGATACAGTAACATTACATGATACAATAAAAACTACTTTATATGATACCATTACATTAACAGAGACTGTTACCGATACGATCTATCTTCACGACACCATAACAGAGACTGTTACCGATACTTTGTATCTTCATGACACCATAACGCCGTGCGGAGTGACGAGGACATATATTTATGCTACGATAAACAACGGAGAAACCTACAATAATTTCGGTTTCACAGAATCCGATGCAGGTGAATATACTTTAAATCTGCAAACTGGTGACGGATGCGACAGTATTGTTACATTGATATTGCAGGTTACGGCAGGGATTGAAGAAATTCAGCAAGAAAGAATCATCAGTATTTACCCGAACCCGGCAAAAGACGTTGTTACAGTGGATGTCGGACATTTGATATCGGATAAGAACCAAACGGTTACTATTGTAAACAATAAAGGACAAGTTATCTATAAATCCAATATCACATCTCCGAAATTCAATATCAATGTTAGCGATTTTGAAACGGGTGTTTACTACATTCATGTGGGTAAATTTACGCAGCCGTTGATAATAGAATAATAAGAAGTTACAAAACGTCAACATAATCTGCGTGATTAGAAAATTAATCTGCGATAATAATTTTTTAATCTCGCAGATTATTTTATTAATCACGCAGATTAATAAAATAAAACGCCGCATTATTCCGTTAATGTAGCGTATTTGTTTTCTAAAGTGACAAAACAGCGTAAAAAAGTATAAGAATTATAAAAAATTAAGTGTTTATGTTATTTTTACAAGCAACAGCGGCGGGTGATCCTAACAATATGGTTAATGCAGTAATCAATTGGTTTACCCAAAACGGTTTGGATGCCGTTAAGAAAATTGTAATAGGCCTGATTATTTTGTATGTGGGCTTCAGAATCATTAAGTTTATCCGTAACAGACTGGCACAAGTCTTTGAAAAAAGAAATGTAGACGCAACATTGCGGCCCGTTATCACATCGATAGTGTCAATAGCTTTGAAAGTGATGTTGATTTTGGCGGTAATCAATTACATAGGTATACCGATGACATCATTCATCGCTTTGTTAGGTGCTGCAGGTTTGGCAGTCGGCATGGCTTTGAGCGGAACAATACAAAACGTTGCAGGCGGAATAATGATTCTTATCTTCCGTCCGTTTAAAATAGGCGACTATATCGCTACGCAAGGTTACGAAGGCTTCGTTGAGACGATGAAGATATTCTCTACAGTTATCCGCACATGGGATAATAAACTTATAACATTGCCTAACGGAACGCTTTCGGGCGGTAATATCACCAACTACTCCACAAAACCGCAAAGAAGGGTGGATGTTAAAATGCAGGTCGCAGGTGATAAGAAGGTTGTTATAGATAAAGTTGAAAAGGATTTGAAAGAAATTGCTTATAACAATCCTTTGACATTGAAAGACCCTGAAGCTGCAGTTTGGGTGACAATCGGTCCGGGTACTATATCATTTGAATTGCGTGCTTGGTGTAAGATGGAGGATTATTGGACGCTTTACGCTTATTTACAGCGTGAATTATACAACTACACAATAAAAGAGAATTTACCTTGTCCTTATACAGTTATCGGAAGATACGAAGGGTAGATTTTATATGCTGTGTTCTGTGTACAATGTGCCGTGCAATCTTCGGCACACCTATTATGCAGTACATGGAACACAGTACACCTTACATAGTAAGCAGTACATATTTTTGCTTTAATAAGAATGAAAGAAAATCCTTTAGGAATATTTAAATTTAATAAAGTAATCGTGCCCGTCCTTATAGGATTGGGTGTCGGTTTTTATATGGTGGCAAGGGAATATTCCAAAAATTCGGCATTGTTTTCGGAATTGGCGGGAATGTTTACCTCTTATACGGTTATATGCCTGCTTTTGGCTGTAATGTTTGAATGCGGAAGGGAAATAACCTATATGATAAGAATAAGGATGCTTTCAGACAACAGATTGTCTTGGAAACAGGCGTTCCGCATAATCATGTTGTGGGAATTTTCTTCGACTGTCACGCCCACAAGTGTGGGAGGTTCGGCAGTGGCATTGTTTATCCTTCCTTTGGAAGGGCTGGGTGCGGGAAGAAGTACGGCAATGGTTATGATAGCCACGCTTTTGGACGAACTGTTTTATATCATCATTACCCCGCTGACGGTACTTGTTTGCGGTTATTCGGCATCTTTTGCAACCAAATTTAAGTTTTCCGTATTGGGATTGCGTATTTCAGAAACCCATGTGTTTATTCTCGGATACAGCTTCATGGTTCTTTTGACGCTTTTTATACTTACCGCTATTTTCTTCTATCCGCATAAATTCAAGAACTTTATTTACTCTCTTGGAAACAAGAGAATTTTCAAACGTTGGCAACATAAATTCAATAAAATGGGTGATGATGTTTTGATTTCTTCGCAGGAGTTTAAGCACAAATCATTTCTTTATTGGATAAAGGTGTATCTGGTTACCGTTGCCTCATGGTCATGTAGGTTTTTGGTGCTTAACTGTATTTTGGCGGCATTTAACCCGAATATAACCAATCATGCCGTTATTTATGTGCGTCAATTGGTGATGTGGATAGTACTTTGTGTGTCTCCTACGCCCGGTTCAAGCGGTGTGGCGGAGTTTGCATTTCCTTTGTTCTTAAATGGATTTCTCAAAGAAGGCTTCGAAGGAGTATTGGCATTGCTTTGGCGTCTGTTTACCTATTATCCATATATTATAGTCGGCTTGGCGGTTTTGCCGGTATTCACAAAAGCCGTCAGTGAACGCAAAAGACAAAACGGTAATTAGATTCAGAAAATATATATCGATAATTTATGACACAAGACAGATGCGTAACGGTTTTCGTGCAGACACCTTATATAAGCGATAAAACACTTGAAGATTATATAAGCGAACTGAATTTTTTGATAACCACACTTGGTGCAGTTGCGGTGAAATCTTTCAGCCAGAGATTGCCTCAAGCGGATTCCCGTACATACGTAGGCAGTGGCAAATTGCAGGAAATAAAGGACTATATTGCCGAAAATGAGTTTGAATACGTTGTTTTCGATGATGAATTGTCGCCTGCGCAACTGCGGAATATTGAGAACGTTTTGCATTGTCAGGTTTTAGACCGTACACAGGTGATATTAAACATCTTTGCACAGCATGCTTCTACCGCACACAGCAAGATACAGGTGGAACTGGCACAATACAAATATCTGTTGCCGCGTCTTAAAAGGATGTGGACGCATCTTGACAGACAAAAAGGCGGTCTTAATATGAGAGGACCCGGAGAAACGCAGATAGAAACCGACCGCCGTATCGTATTGTCGAAAATCTCTCTTTTGAAACAGAAACTTATTGAAATAGACAAGCAAAAGACTCTTCAGAGAAAGAACCGTCAGCAATTGGTACGTGCAGCCCTTGTCGGCTATACCAATGTCGGCAAATCATCAATACTTAATATGCTGTCAAAATCGGATGTTTTGGCGGAAAACAAGCTTTTTGCAACCCTTGATACCACGATACGCAAAGTCGTTATAGAGAATCTGCCGTTTCTTTTGACTGATACGGTGGGCTTTATACGCAAACTGCCCGACACATTGCTTGAAAGTTTTAAAAGTACATTGGATGAGGTTAAGGAAGCGGATTTATTGATTCATGTGGCGGATATTTCGCATCCTGATTTTGAGAATCAGATAAACGAGGTGACTAAAACGCTTAACGAGATAGGGGCGGGGGATAAGCCGATGATAATTGTCTTTAACAAAATAGATGCTTATACATATATTAAGAAAGAAGAGGACGATTTGACGCCCGTTGAGAAATATAACTTCACGCTTGAGGATTGGAAACGGACGTATTTGAATAACGAAAAGTGCGAAGTGGTTTTTATTTCCGCCAAAGAAAAGCAAAATATAGAGGAATTAAAACAGGTACTGTACAATCGAATTAAAACAATTCACGCAAAAATCTATCCTTACAATAATTTTTTGTGGTAAAAACACACTGCACAGAAAACTAACGCCGTCCCGCGAAATTAATCAGCGATATAAAAAAATTAATCTGCGTGATTAATAAAATAATCTGCGAGAATAATTTTTTCTTCTCGCAGATTAGTAAAATAAAACTCCTTCCTGTTCTACGTTGTTATAGAATGGTGTGAATATTCTTTTATTCCAATCTTCCATGGAATACATTTTAACGGAAAAATATTCGCCGAGATTCCACCCCAACTGTACCAACGGCCATACATACTTATTGTAATCTGTTTCGGAAATATCTTTTTTATTCAGCAATAAAAGCAAATCCCAATCAGACTCATTATCGGCATCTTTTCTTGCTTGAGAACCGAAAAGAATTAATTTTGCATCTTCAGGAATTATTTCTTTTGCTTACTTCTGATACTATTTAATATGTTATCGTAATATACTTGCATATTTTTATATGTTCTGTTTTGCAAAAGTGCAAATAAATTTTGAATTACAATGCAAAATGATATTGAAAGATAGGTTTTTGCTGTGATTCGGTCTGTGTGGCGTAAGTTATATGCCGCATATTATCTTAAGACCGTCATAAGCTAAATGAACATTGTCAGGTAAGAACTGTCCGAAATCTTTATACGGTCCCATAAGATGGGACAGATGTGTCAGGTATGCAACATCGGGTTGGACAAAGTCAATTAAAGAAAGTGCTTCGTCCAATGTGAAATGTGAAAAGTGTTCTTCCCTGCGAAGGGCATTGACAACTAATGTTTTTACGCCTGACAACTTTTGTTTTTCTTCGTTGCTGATTGTTTTCGCATCCGTTATATAAGCAAAATCACCTATTCTGTATGCCAAGGTGGGTAATTGGGCATGCATAACCTCGATAGGCATTATCTTGATGTTGCCAAAATGTATTTCATTCAGTATGTCACTGCCTGCAACAGTGCTTTGTTTATTGCTGTCTTCCTTATGAACTGACACTTCATGCAGTTCAAATTCAGGGACACCGGGGTACACGGCATTTTCAAAGGCATAATACATCATCTTTTTTACACCTATTAATGCTTCTTTGTTTCCGAATACAGGCATCGGACATTGCTGCAGATAGTTGTAAGAACGTACGTCATCCAATCCCGCAATATGATCCCTGTGTTCGTGGGTTAAAAGAATTGCGTCAAGATATTGCACATTTTCGCGCAACATCTGATAACGGAAATCGGGACCCGCATCAATGCAAATCTGCCATGCTTTACCTGTTTTAGAATTTATTTCATCATCAAACGTTACCAAACACGAAGTGCGGAGCCTTATATCTCTTTTATCCGAAGATAGGCAGACATTACAATCACATCCGGGAATAGGAACGCCTAATGATGTTCCCGTACCAAGAAATGTTATTGTCATCTTTCCCATCTTATGCAGTGTATTTATTATTTATAAGTACTCGCTAATAAAGAGATGCAGTATGTAACATTTAACCTCAAAGGTATATGCTGCATACTGCATTTAGAATATTATATATTTTTTAGATTGCCCATTTGACAAGTACGGCTCCCCATGTAAATCCTGCACCGAAAGATGTCAAAATAAGATTGTCACCTTTTTTGAATTTATCTTGGTTTTCGTACATAAGCATAGGGATTGTTGCCGAAGTGGTATTGCCGTATTTTTCTATATTAACCAAAACTTGGTCGTCTTTTAATTCCAGACGTTCGCCCGTTGCTTTGATTATACGTAGATTTGCCTGATGTGGAAGCAAGAATGTGATGTCTGATTTTTGCATGTTGTTTTTTGCCAATAATTCTTCCGTAACATCAGCCATCTTGGTTACCGCCCATTTGAATACGGCTTGACCTTCCTGATATATGAAGTGTTGTTTGTTCATCACGGTCTCTATTGATGCAGGGTGGACACTGCCGCCTGCAACCTGATGCAGATGTTTGACACCTACACCGTCGGAATGCAGCACTTCGTCAATAACACCGTAAGGTGAGTCTTCGCCAGCTTCCAACAGAACAGCCGCTGCACCGTCACCGAATATAGGGCATGTCGTACGGTCTTCATAATTGACAATAGAAGTCATTTTCTCGGCACCGATAACCAATACCTTTTTGCAAAAACCGCTTTCAATATATTTACTTCCCGTTGTGATACCGTAGATAAATCCCGAACAGCCGGCATTGATATCAAAACCAAAACCGTTTTTTATTCCGCATTTGTCGGCAATTATGTTAGCCGTTGCAGGGAATTGCATATCGGGAGTAACCGTACAGCAGATTATCAAATCTATCTCATCGGGAGAAATATTTTTCTTTTGAAGTATTTTGTCAACGACAATTTTCGCCATATCAGACGGTCCTTTGTCACCTTTAAGAATATGTCTGGTCTTGATACCTATGCGCGTCATTATCCATTCGTCCGTAGTATCAACCATCTTACTTAACATCGTGTTGTCAATTACATCTTCTGGAACATAACCTTCAACAGCAGTTATTATAGCTCTTGTTTTTGCCATCTTAATTCTGAAAAATTTACTTATTCGCTTTGAAACTGTCCGACAAGCGTGAGATAATATCGGATTGATAAATCTTTTTGGATTGCAGAATCATTGATTTGATTGCTTTGTCGTTGGAAACACCGTGTCCTATAATGACCACTTTGTTAGCACCCAACAAAGGCAACCCTCCGTATATCTCATAGTTAAATCTTTTTATGAAATCATCAACCAAACCTCTTTTGGCAACACTGCGAGCAAAGGCTTCGATATTTTTCATTATCAAATTGCCTACAAAACCGTCGCAGACAATAACGTCAACGTTATCTGAAAAAATTTCCCTCGGTTCGGCGTTGCCTACAAAGTTGTAAGAAGAATCTTTCATCAATTGGTAAGCGGCTTTGCACTGCAAATTGCCTTTGCCTTCTTCTTCTCCTATATTTAAGAGTGCAACTCTCGGATTTTTAATGTTCAGCGTACTTTCTGCATACAGACTGCCCAAAAGACCGAATTGGTAAAGCGTATCAGGTTTTGTGTCAGTGTCTACTCCCACATCCAACAAAACCGTAACACCTTCTTTTTCTTTCGGAATCAATGCAGCCAAACAAGGACGCAATACGCCCTCTGCCAAACCTACACTGTACATCGTTCCTACAAGCATAGCACCTGAATTGCCCGCAGAAGCAAACGTATCAATTTTACCCGCTTTCAAATAACCGAACCCTACGGCTAAAGACGAATCAGGCTTAACTTTGAAAGCCTTTATAGGGGAATCGTGCATATCTATAACTTCTGGGCAGTCCACAATTGTGAAATCCGAAATATTTGCACCGCCGCACTGCTCAAATACCTTTTCTATATCGCTTTTTCTTCCGAAAAGGACCAGTTCATCGTCTGCGGAAAGTTCTTCTTTTGCTGCTATTGCACCTTTTACTATTGCAGCGGGGGCATAATCGCCGCCCATTACATCCAAACCTATTCTCATAGCTAAAAGAATAAGTTATTATTATTTATTGTCGTCCTTTTTCTCTATTGCTAATTTACCTCTGTAGTATCCGCATTCAGGACAAACTCTGTGAGACTGAACAACTGCACCGCAATTAGGGCAATTTGCTAACTGTACTCCTTCAACGTGATCGTGTGATCTTCTTTTTGCTGTTCTCGTTTGTGAGAATCTGTGTTTTGGATTTGGCATTTTATTCTAAATTTTTAAAGTTATATTTATAATCATTAATATTTTAGTTCCCTTAATGCTAAAGACTGTTTTTTAATTCCGCCAATTTAGCCCAACGGGGATCTGTTTCACTTTCTTTTGCTTTCAAATTTTCTTCGTTAACCGCAGAAAGTTTTTCTATCATCTGTTGATTACACTCATTTTTGTGTTTATGCACGGGTGCAATCGGTATTTCTATTCTCAATTCTTCGTAAATGTAGTTTGACAAGTCAATTATGTTTTCACTTTCTTTGATAATCCACTCGCTTATGTCCGTCATGTCGTTTTGTTCTCCGAATTTGACGTAAAGAGAGGTTTTTTTGTTGATTGGTATTGCCATAGGCGATAAGCATCTGCTGCACTGCGTTTCAATTACGCCCGAAAAAACAAATTTAAACTCAATCAAACGTTCGCTTTTTACTGCATCGGCTTTCACATCTGCCGTTACATTCAAAACATCTTCGCATTCAAATTCATCAAATAAACTTTTGTCTGCCTTGAACTCCAATTCGTTATGTCCCTTTGCCAACTTGCTGTGCTCAATAATATAAACGCTCTTGTCAAACATAAAATCTACAAATTTGAAGTTGCAAAAATACAACTTTTTTTTAATATGACAATAATATTGCGTCAATTTATTTTAGTTTAGGTTGTAAATTGTTAATTTAAAATGTTTTATGATTGGTTGAAAGTGTTAAGAAGATGTAATGAAAAGCCCTGTTATAAAACGGTTTTTATGTATGAAAAAATCAAAAAACCTTCCCGAAAAATTAAAACGGCGTTTCGTTAAAATAAAACGGCGTTTCAGTAAATTAATCAGCGATGAAAATTTATTAAAACGCCTGATTATTTTCGCCGTTTGCCGCACCTTTGTATTTATATGATTTTAAGGATGTACGGCAGATTGCAAAAAATGCCGCAATTATTATTAAAAGATAACGGGAAAAAGCGTTATTTTGAAAAAATATCTTACTTTTGCCTTGTGAAATTAAAAAACATTGATAAAGTGAAATATTACGGAAAAATAATAGTGACGGTGTTGATAGTTTTGTTTGCAAACAGTATTCAATCACAGACAGCCCAACAATATATGGCGGGGGCAAAAAAAGGCGATCCCTGTTCGCAGATGTTTTTGGCTCTTTGTTATCAGGAAGGCAAAGGGGTGGCAAAAGATGATTCCGTTGCGGTTTATTGGTTGGAGAAATCTTCGCGTCAGGGTTTGGCAGAATCCCAGGTAATTTTAGGTAACTGTTACCGCGAAGGCAAAGGCGTCGAAAAAGACAGCGTTAAAGCCTTCGAATTATATGAACAGGCTTCTTGGTGCGGTGCATCATTAGGCTTGGATGCCATGGGAGACAGTTACTACTACGGAATAGGAGTGGAAAGAGATGTTATAAGGGCAAGACATTATTATGCCTTGGCTGCCAAAAAAGGTTATAAAAAATCCAAAATGAAATATGACCGCATCCGCTTTGCCAAAGACGATGATGCAGTCATAGAGTTTTAATTTAATATTCCTATTTAAAATTTATTCCTTTATAAAGGTTTTGACGGCAGTGCCGTAATCGGTGTATATCTTTACAAAATATTCGCCTTTTGCATATTTTGTCAGGTCTATGTAGTGGTTGTAACCTTTTGTCGGGATTTCCTCGGTTTTTTGCCCTGCACTATTAAAAATTTCAATTTTGTTCATGCTGAACGAACAGCTTACATTCAGTTCATGCTTTACGGGGTTTGGGTAAATATATGTGTAACCGTTTATGTCAATATCTTCCAACCCGCTGCCGTGATGCATAGTGTCGCCTTGTTCTTTTTGCGGGCAAAGTATAGGAAACATACTCATGAAAAAAACTGTGTTTTTGTTGTGCCACGAAGTGTCGGTATATTGACTTTCAAAATCTACATGTTGATTTTTAATGTCAACTCTTCTTGACATTCTGAATATTTTTTCGGTTGGATCAGGTGTACAGAATTGCATGACCAGAGCAATGAGAGCGTCTCTGGCACTTTCTTTATCCCAATTATACCCGGTATAAGGAGCAGGTTTCGGATTGTCAAGTATTACGTAAAACTGTCCTTTTACTTTTACGGGTTTATCAAAAAAGACTTCTTTATAGCGGAAGAATCTATAGGAATTTTCTCTTGAAACAGAGTCTGTGTCATCATATTCACGGAAAATTGCGGCTTTTTTTGTATTACAAAATTACTGTCTGCGATACATATATATGGGTGCATGTTACGGTATTGCAAACACCAAAACGGAATTGATACGCCGTAGATTCTCATTGCAGTATCGGTATAGAAAGATTGGGCGAAGTCTTCTACAGTGCGTTCCATATCACCAAAAACATAAATGCCGACGTCTCTACTGACAGAAACTATATCAGTACTGTCAGAGTTAAGCCTGAAGACATCCAAAGTGACTTCATTGCTGTCAACGGGGGAAGTAATAATTACCGTCATACTCTCTGTAATTCAGAGAATCAATAAAGTTTTGAGGTATTTTGTCTTTCGTTTGGCACAAGGCACACGTAATAAAACTGCAAAGCAGTGCACAAAAAATAACTGACTTTTTCATGATATTTTAAATTTTAAATGTTATTTACAAAGTAGTTTATTTTAATTCTGTGATATTTCATAATGTTTTTGTTTTAAATTTCTGCAAAAGTATTGATTATTATTTTATTTGCCAAATTTTTTAACAGAAAAATGAAAAACTAACTTGAAATTTTTTATGAAGTATAGAAAAATAAGAGAAGAAATTAAGTAGACAACATAGATTGGTAAGTGATAAAAAATGATAGATATGAAAAATATCTTGTAATTATATACATTTTAGTAAAATTTACTAATTTTGCAATCAACGTATCTTTGTTAAACTGGTAATAGACGGTATTAAGATTGAAACAAAACGGATGATTCTTACTAAATAATAAAGAAAGTATAGTAGTATGAAAAGAAAGAACAGAATTATAGCGGTTTTAATGTGTTTGGCATTATATCTTACTTCCTACTCACAGGAGACGGAGCAATACGAATATACACCTATTGTAAAAGACGGCATACAAAGATGGTATGTTTTAATGGTCCAGAATGATGATACAACAACTATTATTTATGAATTATTGGACGAAGATACCGTGATGGAGTGCAGGTTTAGTAATCAAGAGAATACGAAGGATTATATTAACGGATATGATACAGCAATTGTAAAGTGTAAGAATTTATATAGAATATATGATAACGGTGACAGAGAGTTTATGTACAAACTCGGGGAATATGATAAAAGAGTTGTGGCAGTTATAGAAGGCGGATATTACAGAGATTTGTATGATTTTAGGGGTAGTGTAGGCACTATTATATGGGGGTGGCCTGAAGGTGCTAATGTCAGAGGCGTATTAAGAATAAAGCAGGATGATACAGTATTTTTCGCAGGTAAGATGCGGAGAATATTGACTATGATAAACTCCGGGCAAGCGTTGAGTTTGCAAAAAGGATACTTTTTAACATCAACAGGAAGATGGGTTGAGGGTATTGGGAATATTGATCACTATTTATTCACACCTTATGACCAAAAGGTTATTTGCTATGAGTATAACGGAGAGATGTTATACCATAATGATCAATTCGATTATTGCTTTTATAAATCATTAAATAATGAAACTCCTGAAAGTTCTGTTATAAAGATAATTCCTAATCCTGCCAAAGATAATGTGTGCATAAAGTCTGACAATAAAAATATTAGCAGTGTTAATGTTTTGAATACTTACGGGCAAATTATCTTGTCAGAATATGTTAATAATAATAATGTATGTTTGGATGTGTCAAAGTTATCCAGAGGATTATATATAATAAAAATACATTATGCAGACGGAGAAACTGTAATAAAAAGAGTTATATTAACATGAGTATAAAATGTTATTTTTTTATAATCGGAATTTTTATTCTGCAGGTATTACATGCACAAGACTGTACATGTGATGTGGGTGATACATATTCATACGACACTTTAATATTGCAGAAAACTGTAAACAGTCATATCCGCCACTATCAATGCGTGTTTGAAGATTCTTTCGACGGTACGGAATTAAACACTTCTTTATGGAAATATAGTTTGCCTGTTCCAAGAGATCATGATTTCTTTAATCAGAAGGCTTATCACAGACCACAAAATGTTAAAGTTGAAGACGGTTTATTAAAGATTATAATAAGGCGGGAACCCCATCCTTTCGTGGGAGTTTATCCTATAGATTGGATAGATAATGTTGCAATAAATGATTCATCAATATTTGAATTCACGACAGGCGAAATAGAATCTTTGATAAGATTTCCCATTAATTGCATTGTGGAGGCGAGAATAAAATTTCCTAAAAGTTACGGATTGAATCCTGCATTTTGGATGTACGGTCAAAGCGGCTATGCTTATTACAACGAAATTGATTGTGCCGAATTGTTTACACATAAACAGATGTTGTTGGCAAATTGTTATGCGGATAAAAATTTTGAAAATAAAGATGGATTTCCTTCACAAAAATGCACTGAAAAAATTTTCTATGAAGATACATTGAAAAAGAATATAAATTTCCCATACACTCTGTTGCATGAATTACTAAATGATTACCATATCTACAGAATAATATGGAGTGAGGATAAAATTGAGATATATATTGATGATTACTGTATTCAAAGATTTTTTAAGTATAGGGATATTGATGATGATTCAGGACTTTGTATAAACGATTTGATGGCTGGGAAAATTGTAAAAATACCTTCATATTATCCTTCTGATACGATGTGCATAGTTCTTAATACCGCCGTTGAATATGGTTATGATGAAGGTGATATAGGAGTAATAGACAGAAGACCCAATGCAGATTTTACAAGTGATACAATGTTTGTAGATTATGTTAAAGTTTATGCCTTACCAGAATGTTATTCCCAAGATATAATATCCATTGGTGATAATTATAGTCATAATGAAAGTTTAAATTATGATTTAATACAAGCAAGAACCATAATATTAGATACTAATGTTTTTTTACATGATGGGCGAAAATTAGAGATTAAGGCGAACGATGAAATAATAATAAATGCAGGGGCATCAATAAGAACACAAGGTAATAGTGAAATTTTATTAGATATTCAACGATGTAAATCAAATGGAGAGTGAATTTTCAGTATAGTTAAATAAGAGAACTATAGCAGTTTACATGAAACGTAGGAGAAAGTACAGAGAAATGATATTTATTTATGCATATATATTAATGTATGCTATTAATAATATTGCCGGATTCAGGTAAAAAAGAAGATAATGCCAGATATACACCGAATACTATAAGTATAGTTCCCACGACACGGTTTATAATGGTAATAACGTTATCAGTAAGAAATTTTTTCAATTCATTGCTTATAGCGCATTTGATTATATCCATAGTAAGATTGGTCAATAATATTGAGATAAGGAAGATGATTTGTTCGGAATGTTTTGAGTAGGCATTGGCGAGACCTATAGGTATAAGCCAAAAGAACCATGTGCCCGGGTTTGCGATATTAAACAAAAATCCCTGACCCAAATATTTAAGTCTTATTTTGTTTTCGTTTATTAAAGAACGGTGCGGCGCCGCTGATATGTGACGTTTGTTGGCTGTGTAAAGCCCGAATATAATGATGACTATGCCTCCGATTACGGAAATAATCTTTTGCGCTTCTCTTGTCTCAAAAACGGAAGATAATCCGTACCATGCAATAAACACCATTATAATATCACTTAACGAAATGCCCAAAGCCAAATGCGAAGAAGAACGGAATCCTTGGGAAATGCTTGTCTGGATTAATTTGAAGAAAGCCGGACCAACCATAAACGAAAGGGTAAGTCCGAATAATATGCCTTGAGTTATGATATGAAATACACCCATAAATTACATTCTGATTAAGAATTTTTTTTATTTAAGATTGCAAAAATACAAAAATTTCTTATCTTTGCAAAATATTTGAACAAATAAGACGCAACTTATTTAAAGAAAAATGATTTATGAACACAAAATTAAATACGGTAGAAGAAGCAATAGAGGATATCAGACGCGGTGAGTTCGTGATAGTTGTGGATGATGAAGACAGAGAAAATGAGGGAGATTTGATTATTGCCGCAGAAAAGATTACACCTGATAAAGTTAATTTTATGTTAAAACATGCAAGAGGTGTGTTATGCACTCCTATAACTATATCACGTTGTAAAGAATTGGATTTGCCGCATCAGGTAACGGATAATACTTCTGTATTGGGAACGCCTTTTACGGTTACGGTTGATAAACTTGAAGGCTGTACAACGGGGGTATCTGCCCATGACAGATGTGAAACGATACGGCATTTGGCAAATCCGCAGGCAAAAGCTTCGGATTTCGGTCGTCCGGGACATATAAATCCTTTGTATGCACAGGATGAAGGTGTGCTTAAACGTGCAGGTCACACCGAGGCTACGGTTGATTTGTGCCGTTTGGCAGGATTACAACCGGTAGGTGCATTGATGGAAATTATGAATGATGACGGTACGATGGCAAGATTACCTTTCTTGAAGGAATTTGCTGCAAAATACAACTTGAAAATCATATCCATTGAGGATTTGATTGCTTACCGTTTGAATCACGAAACGCTTATAGAAAAGCACGAAGAAGTTGATTTTCCTACCAAATGGGGACACTTCAGACTGATAGCATATTCACAAAAGAATAACGGATTTACCCATTTGGTTATAAAAAAAGGAGAATGGAAGAAAGACGAACCTGTATTGGTAAGGGTTCATTCGTGTTGCGCTACGGGAGATATTTTCGGTTCTATGCGTTGTGATTGTGGAGATCAGTTGCATACTGCAATGCAGCAAATAGAGCGCGAAGGTAAGGGTATGGTTGTATACATGAATCAAGAGGGCAGAGGTATCGGTTTGGTAAATAAACTGCATGCGTATAAACTTCAGGATGAAGGTATGGACACTGTTCAGGCTAATTTGGCATTGGGCTTTAAAGCCGATGAGAGAAATTACGGAATAGGCGCCCAAATCTTAAGAGATATGAATGCAACAAGAGTGCGCCTTATGACCAACAATCCGTTGAAAAGAATAGGATTGGAAGGATTCGGTATAAAAATATCAGAAATCGTTCCCATTGTGATAGAACCTAATGAATATGATTTTCATTATTTGAAGACCAAAAAGGATAAGATGGGGCACCAATTGCCTATTGAATAAAAAATGTAGGGTAAATTTTGCATATATCATATAAATGTAATAAATTTGCAATTTGAAATGGCAAAGTATCGTTGTGAGTGAAGCAGACAAAATATTAGAGGAAATAGATATAAGGATACAGCAAGCGGTATCTGAAAACAAAAGATTGAAATCTTTGTTGGAGGATAAGGATAGGGAGATAGAGTCATTGCAAAAACAGGTATACGATACGGTGATGCAAAACAGAGAATTGAAGGAAAATAAAAATATAAGTAACTTAACAAATATATTAAACAACTGTTCAGATGTTTCTGAAAGCAAACTGATAATAAACGATTTATTGAGAAAAATAAATAAAAGTATTTCGATAATTTCAAAGGATAATGACGGATAGTAGTTTGACGATAAAGATAGATATTTTACAGCGGCCTTATTCGGTAAGGGTAAGGCGTGAGGATGAAGAAATATTCCGTCAAGCGGGTACGTTGATAGAAGAATCGGTGCAAAGATATGCTGCAAAGGGTGCAGTATACAGAGATAAACAAGATCTTTTAGCTATGGCTTTATTGGAAAGTACCGTATCCGCAATAAGAAATAAGAAAGCGGCAGGTGATGCCGAAGCAAACGGAAAGTTATTGGAGAAATTAAAAGATATAAATGAATACCTTTCCGCAAATTTAGACTGAATAGAATAAGAGGTCGTAAAGTTTTTTGAAATAAAATACAGAGATAAAAGATTGCATTCGTTGTCGGAAATAACAGTTCGCAAACTCAACAGTAATAATACAGAAACGGGTGCAATTGACGGCTAAAGCAGACCCCAATTTACATGTTCAAATATGTAAATCTTGGTAACACAAGCGGCGGAAGCTTGATACCGTTTAAAGCCTAAAACCTTCATAAAGGAGTTTTTGCAGATACTCCAATGTTTTCGGCGGGATGCAGTCTTTTTTATTTTATCAATACAATTGTTTTATCGGAATGTTTGAACGAAAGAACTGAATACTGATAAAACAAAGATTATGGGTATATTAATAAATGTAATTGTCGCAGTAGTTGCATGCGGTTTGGGAATATTGCTTGCAACTACGAAGATGCGGAAAACTCTTGTAAAAAAGAGTGAAGATATTGTAAAGGAAGCTGAAGACAAGGCGGAGATAATTAAAAAGGAGAAACTTTTACAGGCAAAAGAAAAGTTTTTGCAAATGAAAGCGGACAACGAAAAAGAATGCCGCGAAAGAACTAATAAAGTTGCTCAAAACGAACAAAAATTGCGTCAAAAGGAACAAGCTTTCAATAAAGAAGTAGAAGAACTTAAAAAGAAGAGCGTTGAATATAACAATGCTAAAGATGCCTTAAAGAAACAAGCCGACCGGCTTGTTGCAAGACAGCAGGAAGTAGAAAAAGCTTATCAGGAGAGTGTTCAGAAGTTAGAACAAATTGCAGGATTATCTGCCCAGGAGGCTAAAGCACAACTTGTTGAAACATTGACAGAGGAAGCGAAATCCGATGCTATGGGTAAGATAATGGAAGTTGTGGAAGAAGCCAAGATGACAGCCAATCAGCAGGCGAAGAAAATCGTTATAGAATCCATACAGCGTACGGCTGCAGAAACGGCTATTGAAAATACCGTATCCGTCTTTAATCTTGAGAACGAAGAAGTAAAAGGAAGAATTATAGGCAGGGAAGGAAGAAACATCCGTACTCTTGAGAACCTTACGGGAGTGGAAGTTATTATTGATGATTCACCTGATGCGATATTGCTTTCATGTTTTGATCCAATAAGAAGGGAGATTGCCAGATTGTCATTGCACAAACTTGTAACCGACGGTCGTATACATCCTGCAAGAATAGAGGAAGTGGTTGCCAAAACCAAGAAACAGGTTGAACAGGAGGTGATGGAAGCAGGTAAGCGTGTTTGTATAGACTTGGGTATAGTAAATCTTCATCACGAATTAGTCCGTATGGTAGGTAAGATGAAATACCGCTCATCTTACGGTCAGAATCTTTTGCAGCATTCACGTGAGGTCGCAAATTTATGTGCAACAATGGCGGCAGAATTAGGTTTGAATCCGAAGATTGCAAAACGTGCGGGACTGTTACACGATATAGGTAAAGTGCCTGATGACGAGCCAGAACTTCCTCATGCAATTCACGGTATGAAGTTGGCGGAAAAATTTAAAGAAAAGCCAGAAATATGCAATGCAATAGGAGCCCATCATGACGAAATAGAAATGACAAGTCTTTATGCACCTATTGTTCAGGTTTGTGATGCTATTTCAGGAGCAAGACCTGGAGCACGCCGTGA
This sequence comes from Bacteroidales bacterium, assembly GCA_017633985.1. Lineage (GTDB taxonomy): Bacteria > Bacteroidota > Bacteroidia > Bacteroidales > P3 > Scybalousia_A. The sequence continues at coordinate 22,804 of JAGBOF010000030.1, read as the reverse complement.
GGTTGTGGAGGCATATATTAACCGATTGAATAAATTGGAGGAGATGGCTATGAGTTACAACGGTGTTGTAAAGACATACGCAATTCAGGCAGGAAGGGAACTGCGTGTTATTGTTGCCGCTGATAAGATTTCCGACAATGAAGCGACTCAATTATCACTTGATTTATCTAAAAAGATACAAACGGAGATGGTATTCCCTGGAATGATAAAGGTAACTGTAATCAGGGAAACCCGTGCGGTCAATTATGCAAAATAAAGATAAATAATAATTTAGCGATACGGCGTTTTAAGAAATTAAAACGCCGTATTAATTTACTGAAACGTTGTTTTAATTTTTTAAAACGGCGTTTTATTTTTGCGGTATGTTATGTCAGGTTTTTTATCAATGATTTTGAATATTTTTTATAAAACTTTTGTTCAAGTGGATAAAATTTCATAATATTGCAAACTGAAAACGACGCTGTACGATATGGAGGAAAACTATTCAGATGATATTATACTGTATCAATCCGAGGACGGAAAGGTTAAACTTGATGTAAGACTGCAACAAGACAATATTTGGTTGTCCCAAGACCAAATAGCCACCCTGTACGGTAAGGATAGAACTACAATATCTAAGCACTTAAGGAATATTTTTGATGAAAATGAATTAGAGAAATCGGTGGTGTGTGCAAATTATTCACATACCACTCCGCATGGTGCTATACTTAATAAGACACAAACCAAAAACGTTAAATTATATAATCTTGACGTTATAATAGCGGTAGGTTACAGGGTGCGCTCTTCGCAAGGTACTGCATTCAGGAGGTGGGCTACCGAGCGCTTACATGAATACATTGTAAAGGGATTTACAATGGATGATGTAAGGTTGAAAAACAATGGCGGCGGAACATATTGGAAAGAATTGTTAGACAGAATCCGTGATATACGGTCATCTGAAAAAGTTCTTTACCGTCAAGTTTTGGATATTTATGCCACAAGTGCGGATTACAATCCTAAAAGTCAGGAATCCGTTAAGTTCTTTCAAATCGTTCAAAACAAAATACATTTTGCTGTTCATGGACATACCGCAGCCGAGTTGATATACTTGAGGGCTGACAGCGAAAAACCTTTTATGGGATTGACAAGTTTTGAGGGTAATTTACCAAGTATAAAGGATATAAAAGTAGCTAAAAATTATCTTTCCAAAGAAGAGTTAAAGGTTATGAATAATCTTGTCTCCGGTTACTTTGATTTTGCAGAAATTCAGGCAATGCGTCATACTCCCGTGTATATGAAAGATTATATTAAGCAGTTAGATAATATTCTTTCCGCAACAGGAACGGATATATTGGATAATGCAGGCACTGTTTCGCACAATCAGGCGATGGAAAAGGCACTTGCCGAGTACAGAAAGTATCAAAGGCGGACACTTTCTCCGATAGAAGAAGAATATTTGGATACTTTGATAGATTATCAAAGGAAGTTAAACAAGTAAATTAACAAAATAAAAAATATAAAGACTATGTTTGCAAAGAAAACTTACGTTGACAGGCGTAAACAATTAATGAAAGACGTTTCCAAAGGCTTAATCCTTATCGTCGGAAACTCTGATTCGGCTTTTAATTACCAAGCTAATACTTATTCTTTCCGTCAGGATTCCACTTTTAAATACTTTTTCGGATATGATTTGCAAGGTCTGGTCGGCGTTATTGACGTTGAATCGGGCGATGAGTATCTTTTCGGAGAGGAAGTGGATATCAGCGACATTATTTGGACGGGTCCTGTTCCTACATTGGCAGAAAGAGCCAAGGCCATAGGTGTTAAACACAGCGGAACAATTAAAGACCTTCGTAATCTGATAGATAAAGCCGTTTTTGCGGGAAGAAAAGTTCATTTTGTGCCTCAATACCGCCGTGAAAACGTGGAATTTGTTGCTGATTTGTTACATATCCGAAGCGAATTCATTGCTGCATACGTTTCGGTGGAACTTATTGCCGCTTGTGTTAAGCAACGTTCCATCAAGAGCGAAGAAGAGATTGCTGAAATAGAGAATGCCATAGCTACGGCGTATGATATGCACACTACTATGATGCACATGGCTGCCAAAGTGGGAACTTACGAATACCAAATCGCAGGTACTATGGAGGGTATCGCACTTGCAGGCGGCGGACCAGTGTCTTTCCCTATTATATTGACAACTCACGGCGAGATTTTGCACGGACATGACCATAGTTTGAAGATTAAAAAAGGCCGAATGGTCGTTTCGGATGCAGGATGTGAGAACTTGATGGGTTATTGCTCGGATATAACGCGTTCGGTTCCCGTAGGCGGAAAATTTGACGACAGACAAAGAGCAATATATCAGGCAGTATTGGATGCACAACTGTTAGTATTTGACCTTTGTAAGCCAAACGTAAAATATTCTGACATTCACAAAGCCGCAGTTCAGAAGTTAGGCGAAGGATTGAAGGCAATAGGATTGATGAAAGGCGACATACACGAAGCAGTTGAGCAAGGAGCAATGGGAATGTTCATGCCTCACGGATTGGGTCACATGATGGGATTGGATGTTCACGATATGGAAAACTACGGTGAGAATTACGTAGGTTATGATAAGAAAAACATCCGCTCGACACAGTTCGGATTGGCATCGTTACGTCTTGGCAGAGAATTGAAACAAGGATTTGTTATAACCGATGAGCCTGGTTGCTACTTCGTTCCTGCATTGATTGACATGTGGAAAGCAGAAAAGAAATGCTCTTCGTTTATCAATTACAAGGAAGTGGAGAAATTCAAAGACTTCGGCGGCATAAGAATAGAAGACGATGTGCTTATAACCAAAAACGGTTGCCGATTATTAGGTAAACCTATTCCTAAAACAATAGAAGAAGTTGAAGCTGAAATGGCAAAATAGCGGACATTTCGGTTAAACATATTAATGACTTTGATAATGAAAAAATTCATTTTGTTTATTCTCCTTTTGGGCGTGGTCACTTGCGGACTTAACGCCCAATTTGTTTATGAAAACCGGGTGTATTCGCCGCTTATAAAAACGGTAATGCTGCATAAAAACGGTGATGTGTTAAGCCAGCCTGTTATTTCGTTGCAAAAAAACGGTACATTGCTTTTGGAATTTGACGAACTGCGGGAGGATACCCGCCGATACGAATATACGCTCATCCATTGTAATTCCGATTGGATGCAAAGTAAGCTTGACAGGGATTTGTATGTAGAAGGTTTTGATGTGCAGCCAATTGAAAACTATGAAAATTCGTTTAATACCGTTCAACGTTATGTTCATTATTCGCAGACCGTACCTTCGGGGGATATGCGGCTTTTGAAATCAGGTAATTATATAATTAAAGTATTTACCGAGGGCAATCCCGACAATGTTGTCTTTACGCGGAGAATGTATGTTGCAGAAGATTGTGCGGAAACGGAATTGGAGATCAAACCTTCGTCGGATGCTTCTTTAATGAAGACACATCAGGAAGTTAATGTGCGTGTTTCGGGCAAAAACGGGATGTTTTTCTCCAATCCGGAGCAATTTATGAAAGTTATTGCAGTGCAAAACGGAAATGAATATTCTTCGCATCAACTTAAAATGCGGGGAATGTCGGGCAATAAGATTGATTATTCGTTTGATCAGTCCAATCAGTTTTTTGCGGGTAATGATTTCAGATTTTTTGACATGACTTCTTTGCGTTTGAAGACGCAATATATTGCCAAATTCGATTTTCAAAACGGACAGAATCAGGTTTATCTGCTTAAAGAGAGAATAAAAAGCCGTCTTCCTTACTCTTACGACAAAGATTTGAACGGAAAATTTTATATACGTAACGAATACGGCAGCAATCCGTCCACTGAAAGCGATTATGCATGGGTTCATTTCTTTTTGCCTATGCCGCAAACTTTGGAAGGAGCGTATTACGTATTGGGGGATATGAATAATTGGCGTGCCGACGCAAACAGCAAGATGAATTTTGCAGACGGACAATACCATGTGTCGCTTTATTTGAAACAAGGGTATTATAATTATCAGATATTGTTCCGATATAATAATGATACACAGCTTTTGACGGCTCCTGCGGAAGGAAATTTTTCCGAGACCAACAACGTGTATACCGTATATGTGTATTACCATGATTTCAGTGATGATTATGACCGTTTGTTAGGCACTTTGACGGTCGAATATAACCGATAGATTTACAGGCACATCCTTATAGCAAAAATAAAACGCCGTTTTAATAAATTAATCAGGCTGATTATTTTATTAATCACGCAGATTAATTTCGTAAAACGGCGTTTTATTTTAATCAAATGCGATAAAAGTGTTGTTAATGCAAATAAATTTTGTATCTTTGCGTTTTAAATAGGGATTAAATAATAATAAAGAGGAATTGAAACGCTTTGTAATATTGATATTGGCTGCATTTGCATTGTTAAGCGTGCAGTCCCAGACATTAAAGGGCAGAATCACGGACACTGACGGCAAAAATATAGAGAACGTCAGCATAGGTACTTTGAATTTATCAAGACCCGTGGGAACGATAAGCGGCAGGGACGGTAATTATACATTGAAACTCAAAGCCGGGGTGAAGTATACCGTACGTTATTCGTGTATAGGTTACGCTGATTTCGATACCGTTGTGACTTTTAAATCGGGGGAGACCAAAATAATAAACGTCAGTATGAAGCATTCTTCGACTGATTTGGATCAGATTGAGATTAAAGGCGACAACAGCCGTGAAGAAGGTATTACAAGGATAAATCCCGAGGATGCAAAGATAAGCGTGGGTGTTAATCAAGGCGTTGAAAACACCATAAAGTCGCAGGAAGGTGTATCATCCAACAATGAATTGTCTTCGCAATACAGTGTAAGGGGAGGAAACTTTGACGAAAACCTTGTATATGTAAATGATATTGAGATTTTCCGACCGTTGCTTATACGTAACGGACAACAGGAGGGACTTTCGTTTATCAATACAGATATGATAAGCGATATAAGGTTTTCTTCAGGCGGTTTCGATGCGAAATACGGCGATAAGATGTCCAGCGTATTGGATATAAAATACCGCAAACCGCAGGAGAGATTTTCGGGTAGTGCATCCCTTTCCCTGTTGGGTGCAACCGCTCATTTGGAAGGATTGATAGGTTCGCGTATGACGTATCAAATAGGATTCAGAAACAAATCAACGGGCTATCTTTTGAAGTCTTTGGATACCGAAGGGGAATATAATTCTGATTTCAACGATTTGCAGGCATATATTACATACGATATGAACGAGAAAACGGAGATTGCTTTTCTTGGCAATATATCCGACAATAATTATAAGTTTATTCCGCAAACCAGACAGACGCAATTCGGCAGTATATACACGTCTATGAATCTTAAGGTGTATTTTGACGGTCAGGAACAGGATAGATTTACATCTTTGTTCGGAGCATTAATGCTTACACACGCACCGCAGAAAGATATTCAGCTGAAATTTATAGCCTCTGCGTTCAATACCTCGGAGAAAGAGACATACGACATTCAGGGACAGTATTGGTTGTATGAGACAGGGGGATTGGGATCCGAGGATGAATTTGACCGTGGTATCGGTACATATTTGGAGCACGCCAGAAATAAACTTAATGCGGATATAATGAATCTTGAGCATAAGGGATATAAGTATTATAATAACGGATTCTTGTCATGGGGCGTTAAATATCAGTATGAACGTATCAATGATAAGATACGGGAATGGAAAATGGTGGACAGTGCCGATTATACTGTTCCTTCCAACCCTGATGCGATAGGACAATACGATCCCGTAACACCTCCACTTCTTCAGAACTATTATAATTCCGACCATGATATATCTTCTTCGCGTATTACGGGATTCGTGCAACGTCAGTTCAGACTTTACAAAGATTACGGAACGTATTATGTCAATATAGGGGCAAGAGGTCAGTATTGGACATATAATAAAGAGTTTTTCCCTTCACCCCGTGCTTCCGTTTCTTTGAAACCGCAGACCAAAGCCGATATTCTTTTGCGTTTTGCTACGGGTATTTATGCCCAATTCCCGTTTTACCGTGAGTTCAGGAATGAACAGGGCGTTCTTAATACTGATATAAAATCCCAGAAATCGCTTCATTTTGTGCTTTCATCGGATTGGAATTTCAAAATGCTGGACCGTCCGTTTAAATTGACAACTGCCGCATATTATAAACATCTTTGGGATTTGATTCCTTATAGATTGGACAATGTGAGGATAAGATATTCGGCTGATAATAATGCCGTAGGTTATGCTGCGGGAATAGACATGAAACTTTTCGGAGAATTTATCAAGGGTATAGATTCTTGGATTACGCTTTCGTTGATGCAGACCAAGCAGGATATAGAAGATGACGGTCAAGGATATATTCCGCGTCCTACCGACCAGTTATTTAACGTCAGTGTGTCGTTTCAGGATTATTTGCCTAATATGCCGTGGATGCGGGTGTATCTTAATTTTAATTACGGGTCGGGTTATCCGTATTATCCGCCGACAGGCAATTTTGTTTTCCGCATGCCGCACTATTTAAGGGCTGATATGGCTTTTACTTTCAGGCTTAAAGACGAGCAAAGCGGATGGGCACAGGCCAATTTTATGAAAAACATAAAAAAGATATGGTTAAATCTTGAGTGGTTGAATGTTTTCGGCAATAAGAACGTGATATCCTATATGTATGTACAGGATTACGCAGGAGCATCGTTTGCCGTGCCCGATTATTTGACTCCTACAAGGCTTAATGCACGCTTGACATTTGAATTTTAAAACAATTGAATTTATGAAAGTTACATATTGCGGAAATAATCAGGCGTTTTAATTAAATAATCAGGCGTTTTAGTAAAATAAAACGGCGTATTATTTCCGTGGGAAGGCTTGTTGATTTTTTTAAGAATAAAAACAGATGAATATACCGGATTTTAATGATATTAAAATAAAGAATTATATACCGCAAAAGATACAACTGACTAACGGTATTCCAGTCTATTGTTTTGAAAACAAGGACATGGATGTCGTTTTTGTAAAGATAGTTTTTAAAAATGCAGGTACGGTTTATCAGGACAAATATTTCACCGCATCATTGACCAAAACGCAATTGGCACAGGATACCAAGGATTATTCAGCCTTGTCTTTGGCGGATGCAATGGATTATTACGGGGTGAATTTCTCATCCTCAACGTCAAATGAACGCACCGTATTGAATTTTTCTTTCTTAAAACAGTACCAAACCGAAGTATTGCGTCTTATAGAACAGATATTACTGTATCCTCTTTTCAATCAAGATAAGTTGGATATAACAATAAACAATTCAAAACAGGAATTTTTGACCAAATGCCGCCAAACGTCTTTTCTGGCACACAGGGAATTTATGGCAAATCTGTTCGGAAGGGAAAATCCTTACGGCAGGTATGCATCGTTTGAAGACTATGACAAGGTAAAAAGTGAAGATCTTAAATTGTTTTACTCAAAACGTTATACGTTCAATCAATGCTATATAATCGTTGCGGGCAATACCGATAACGTTTTCTATAATCAGCTAGGAGATATATTGGGAAAAAATAATTGGAACGCAGATACTGCCGATACATCATCAGGTGGTATAGCCGTAAACTTAAATCCCAAGGCTGAAACGACTGTCGTGAATTTGGACTCTGCAGTTCAGGCTTCTGTTTGTATGGGTAAGTTTTTCCCAGACATACATCATAAGGATTACATACCTCTTACGGTGCTTAATTGCCTGTTCGGCGGGTATTTTAATTCACGTCTTATGAGCAATATAAGGGAAGACAAAGGTTATACGTACGGTATAGACAGTTTTATCGCACCTTTTTCCAAGGGCTCGGTGTTTATGATAGTTACTGACGTGACTGCAGGCATGGACGGGCGGACTTTGGAGGAGATTTTTAAAGAAATCCGAATTTTGCAGACGCAAAAAGTAAGCAAAGAGGAATTGGATACGGTTAAACACTATATGATGGGGGAGATGTTGCGGAGCAATGACGGCGTAAGCGAGATTGCCGACAGTTACGACCAGTTCGTCAGGTTCGGTTTAGCGGATGATTACAACGGCAAGTCAATGGATATAGTTAAAAACATAACTGCTGATGATATTATAAGATTGGCGGAAACTTATTTGAATACTGACAGTTTTATTATATCAACGGCAAAAAATACAAAGTAAACATATACGGCAATGAAACGTTTTTATTTTATTATTTTATTTATTTGTGCGTATTTTTCCGCATCTGCACAGTGTACGCAGGTCAATGAGGACGGCAGTGTGACAATAACGTATGCGGCATCACCGTCTGCGGAAATTGAAAGGGAAGATGACGGACAGTGGACGGTTATAGGCAATTTGGAAGAGGGAACTTATACCGATCACGGCGTGAATGCTAACGAAAAGTCGGTGAAATACCGCATGGCTTCGTTAGTTACGGCACCTGAATTCTCAACTATATTGCTTACTGTTACCGAAAGTGGCAACGTTGCCGATGAATATGTCGGCAATTGGAACACTGATCAGAATGCAAGTACATATAAGCTTTACAGTAAGTTATTCAGTGAAAGTGAATATGCGTTTGTAGAGGAGGCGGAGCCGGGAGTATTGATTAAACAGGCGGAACAAATGTCTGTGTGCGGTATTCAATACCGTGTGGAGGCAATTTATAATGATTGTTCGTCTTTCAGCAATATCGTGCAGATGGCAAAGCAGGATAATGAAGGACCCGATACTCCTGAATTATTGCCTTTATCAGTTGATATACAAACGCAGCAACTTGTTATATCCTGGAAACCTTCGCAGGCTTCTGATACCAAAGGTTATGTGGTTTGTAAAATCAATGAAAACGGTATACGCGATACTTTGACCGTGATAGAAAGAGGCGATATCACTTCTTATGTATGTGAACCGTGCAGTGTGACGGATACCAATAAGATTTCCGTATTTGCCTTCGATTATTGCCGCAACTCTTCACCTAACAGTCAGACGTATAACAATATTGTATTAAAGGGTAAGAGAAGTGATTGTAACGAACCGCTGACCTTGTCGTGGAATGCACCTGATAATTCCGTACAGATAAGACAATACGAAATTTATATGGCAACTGACGAAGATCAGACATATAATCTCATTGCCCAAACGGCGGATCTGTCCTATCAAGTGCAACTTCCTGCAATTAACGGTAATGTTTATTTGTATGTAAAGCATGAAGGCTGTTCCAATGTAATAAGTTTGGATTTGAATAATGCCGATACTTTGGATTTTATATATCTTGAGACGGCTTCGGTGAGTGAAGACAACATGGAGATAACGCTTGTGGCTTATTTGGATGCACTTAAAGAGGTTAGAGGGTATCAATTGTACCGTCAGACGGATGACGGAGAGTTTGAAAAGGTTAAAGATATTGCTTATACGGGATATTCAACCATTACAATGACTGATGAATTGCTTTTGCCTGCAAACGAACATCTTTATACATATTATTTGGCAGCCCCTGATTTGTGCGGAGGCAATTACACCTATTCCAACAGCCTTACGGCAATGCAATTGCAGGTTGATGCGTCCAACCAATCGAAAATAAAGTTGTCTTGGACTCCTTTCAGACCGCAAAATTGGACTGTTACGGCATATCAGGTATACAGATTTGCAGAACGTGACATGCAAAACGCAGAAAAAATAGGCACAACGACTGCTAACTCCTATATAGACAATGCAGACAACATGGTTTCTGCTACCGACCGAACTTTCTATGTAGTTAAAGCCGTTACCAACAATACTTCCAACCCTGATATCACAGAATACGAAGCTGTATCATCCAATGCTTATGCCAAATTCGAAAGTGTGCTTTTCGTTCCTACCGCTTTCTGTCCTAAAGACGGGGTTCACGAGAATCTGAAAACGTTTAAACCTGCTTGTCACTTCGTACGTGCTGGTACTTATTCGTTTAAGGTCTTTAACAGGCAGGGTACGTTACTTTTTGAAACAAATGACACCGACCAAGGATGGAACGGAAAATATAAAGATGAATTCTGCCCTGTGGGAACATACGTTTATAAGGTTTCGTTCACCGATTCCGACGGAATGGAGCAAAACAAAGGCGGAATCTTCCTACTTTATGACTAAACTATGTAGTATGTAGGACGTATTATGTAGTATGTATGATGTGATATGTAGTATGTAGTAGGTGTTATGGAGGATGTACTATGTGATATGCGCTAATACTATATTAAATGCTTTAAAATGCTAAATGAATTATGAATATAACGGCGGTATTTTCACCTGCGCTTTACGGTTTTGCCAAACATGAGGACCCGTTTATATGTATTGTCGTAGATGTTTTGCGTGCTACAACGACCATGTGCACCATTATCGAATTCGGCGGACAGATTATTCCCGTGGCATCACTCGAAGAAGCAATGGATTATAAAAACAAAGGATTTTTAGTGGCAGGGGAGAGGATAGAAAGGAAATTGGATTTTGCGGATTACGGTAACAGTGCTTTGAATTTCCGTAACGCTTCCATAAACGGCAAAACCATTGTCCACACAACCACTAACGGTACGCAGGCATTGCATCTGGCTCAAACATACAGCCCTTATGCGGTAATGATAGGGGCATTCTCCGATTTGAATGCACTTAAGGATTGTCTTGTTAAGGAGAATAAAAACGTTGAAATATTATGTTCGGGCTGGAAGAATACGTTTTGCTTGGAAGATACATTGTTTGCGGGGGCTTTAAGCGAACTTCTGCTTAAGGAAACCGATATTGAGGGCAATAAACTGTTTGAATGCAAAGACGATTCGGCATTTGCCGCAATGGATTTGTGGGAAAAAGCCAAAGATGACCTGCAAGGCTATCTGGAAAAAGCATCCCATATCCACCGATTGCGTAAAGCACATTTTGACGATGTTTTTGATTACACTTTTACGCTCAATACGTGTAAATCGGTACCTGTCTTAAAAGACGGAAAACTAATAAGATACGAATGATACGCCGACAGACTGAAAAAAGACGCCGTTTTAAGAAATTTTTACGGCGTTTTAAGAAATTAATCACGCAGAATAATTTATTAATCACGCAGAATAATTTCGTAAAACGCCGTCTTATTTTTGCGTCTTGTTGTTTTGATAAAACGGATGGTATTTTTGCAAAGTTTCTTTGAGGTCTTTCGTGTTCAGATTGACATAAATTTCGGTTGAACGGACGCTTGCATGCCCCATCATTTCCTTTACGGCTATCAAACTGGCTCCCGAGCGTATCAGTTCCGTAGCAAAGGAATGTCTTAATATATGCGGATGTATTTTTTTAGTTATTCCCGCCTTTAAAGCCGTTTCGTTAAGCATTTTGTTGACAGCCTGACGGGTCATTTTGCCCTTACGCCTTTCGGATATAAACACATAATCCCTGTCTTTGGGTTTGATGTCTATTTTACTTCTGTAATTGTCGGTATAATACGTCAAATCGTCCAAAACTTTCTTTGCAACGGGGACGTATCTTTCCTTATTGCCTTTGCCTATTATATCCAAATATTCATCTTTTAGGTTGATGTTTTCCGTTTTTAGGTTCACAAACTCACTTACACGCAATCCCGTTGCATATAAGAACTCAATAGTCAGACGGTTTCTTACACCGAATCCCGTACTTGTGTCCACGGCATCCATCATTGCGAATATCTCGCTTTGTTCCAATATAACGGGCAATTTTATTTCGGCTTTGGGTGTTATTATCAGTTGGCTTACGTCCTTGTCAATGACGTCCGTAAGGATTAAAAACCTGAAAAACGCCCTGATTGATTGTATTATACGTGTCAGGGAGGTTGCTTTGAGTAATCTTTCTTCCTCACTGCGGTCGGTAAAAAGTATTATGCTGTCTAAAAATCCGTTTATAATTTGCGGAGTTATCTCCTTTGGACTTATATCAGGGTAATTGTCTTTGAGAAATTCGCAGAACCTGCCGCAATCAATCATATATGCGGCAGTGGTGTTGTTGCTTACCGAGCGTTCCACCGATAAAAAATACTTAAAATCCTCCAAATATCCGTCAAAGTCCATGTTCTTCTAAATTCTCGGACGTCCTATTATGTTCATACGTTTTTGTATGTTGTCTGCACGGCGGTTGAGGTAAGAGGAAGGATGGGCGGGATTTCTTTTAAGCGGGGAAGGTAAAACGGAAGTAAGCAATGCGGCTTCCCTTTTGGTAAGTGTTTTTGCCGAATGGTGAAAATAGTATTGCGAAGCGGCTTCTACGCCGTATATTCCGTCGCCGAATTCAATTATATTGAGGTAAACCTCCATTATTCTGCGTTTGGACCAAAATGTTTCCATAAGTACGGTGTGCCAGGCTTCCAATCCTTTGCGTATATAGGACTTTTGGATCCAAAGAAAGGCGTTTTTAGCCGTTTGTTGGGTTATTGTGCTGCCTCCGAATGCTTTTTTGCCGCGTTGTTTATTGACTTTTTGCGCATGTTCAATGGCTTTGAAGTCAAAACCCTTATGATTTGGGAAATTATTGTCTTCCGCAGCTATCACGGCAAGCACCATATTCTTTGAAATATCATCATAATCCACCCAAGTCTTCTTCAACCTTACCTGTCTTGAGGAAGAAAAACTTTGTTCAAGGCATCTTTGCACCATAAGTATGGTAATAGGCGGATTAATCCATTTGTAAGCAAAGGTAATCAGTACCGTCCATAGGAAATAAATAAGGACTGCCAAGCCCAAGCGTCTGAAAAATTTCTTAAATGAGAATTTCCTTTTCTTTTTTTTCGCAGTTATATCCTTGTTTTGCGCCATTTTCTTCGTAAATTTTTGCAAAATTAATATAAAAAAAGTTTCTTTTATGATGAAAGGTGTTAATAAAAACAAAAAAACATCAGGAAAATGCTTTGTTTTGATTAATTATTTGTAAATTTGCACAATTAAATACTTGTAAATAAAGTATGAAAAAGATATTGTTTATAATTGTTTTGTTGTTCTGTCTTGGTAATAATGCTTTGATGGCGGAAATATCTGCGTTTGCTCCGCTGGATACCGTGCATATTACCAAATTAGGTATACAAGGACAGGCAATATATACCGATAATCCCGATTCGGTTATCACACACTCGGGTACGTATTATTTTAAAACCAAAGACGAATCAGGAAAAACCATTATAGAGGCGTGGGACGTAAGGTTTACAGCCAATAATGTCGGTTCGGAAGGTTGTTATGTGAAGATTATAGGCGATACAATGCTTAAAACCAAAACGGATACGGTTATAACATTGACTACACAGGAGTCTTCGCCGCATTATAAGTGGTTTGCGGTTAATCCCGACGATGAAAAGAATATTTCGGGTGATAAAACTTCCAATACTGTACAGGTAACGGTTCATCCTTTGCAGACAGTGCAATATGTTCTTCAGACAATGGAAGAAGATTACACCAATATAGTTTTTAACGGTGATTTCGAAGAAGGCAAACTGGGCTTTTGGAGCGATTACGGTTATGTGTCTACAAAAGGTGGTACGGCTTTATGGGACGAAGGTAAATATACGGTAGGGGACAATCCGAATGATTATCATTCCAATTTCAGTAACTTTGCAGGATCGGAATATGGCAATATGCTTATAGCAAACGGTGCACCGGGACAGAATAAAATTGCTTATGCATCAACCTTTGACTGTGAGCCTCATGTGAACTATATTGTTATGTTTGATGCTGCCAATATTTCCAACAGTGATGAGTCGGCTATTCCGCGTTTTCAATTTGCTGTAAACGGTGTACAGTTGGGTGATGTTTTTAAGATATCTGCTAAAAAAGATACTTGGACTAAAGATTTTTATGAAATATGGTACAGTGGCGACGATACATTGGCAACTATAACTATTTTAAATCAAAACACGGCTAAAGGAGGTAACGATTTTACGATAGACAATATCAGGTTTTACAAGATGTGTACCGCATACGATACGATAACCATCGTTAATGATACCAGAATACGGGAGACAGTCAACGTTACGTTATGCGAAGGTGAAACCTATCAATTCAACGGCAAGACTGTAGAAGAACAAGGTACTTACATCGACACATTAAAGACCGAAATCGGAATGGACAGTATCATTACCTTGCATCTGAACGTTAATCCAGTGTATGAAGTGAATCTTGATACGACTATATGCGAACAACAGTCAATAGATTTTAACGGACAGCGGCTTTATGCAGCTGGTGTATACACTGCCGTATTGCCTACAATGGAAGGCTGCGACAGTGTGGTACATATAAAAGTTAATGTGTCTGAAAAATCCTATAAGACAATAGACACAACTATTTACGCATGGGTAACTTATAACTTTATTGACAGTTTAATAAACGACGACGGCACATACGTAAAGATATTGCCTAATGCAGCGGGTTGCGACAGCGTAATAACGCTGAATCTCCGCTACGACGACAAAATATACATCAACCGCATAATGTGCGAAGGCGAAACCTACCAGTTAGGCAGCAGAACGCTTACATCCACTGGCGTTTATTCCGATACGCTTACCGCTTTAAACGGCAACGACTCCATAATAGTGCTTTCACTTACTGTTTATCCGAACTATAACGACACGATATTTGCCAAGATAGGTGCGGGAACGGTTTACGAGCGTGACGGATTCTACGAAAGCACCAGCGGAATTTACGAACATGACAGCAAAACGGTTAACGGTTGCGACAGTTTGGTGGTATTAGTTTTGGAAGCGGAAGACCCTATTGATATATGGGCACCGAATGCTATCATACCGAACGGTGACGGCGGCGAAAACCGAGTATTCAAGGTTTACCCGTCAAGCGAAGATATAGTAATAGAGAGCTTGCAGATATACAACCGTTGGGGCGGATTGATATTTGAGACAGAAGATATAAACAAAGGTTGGGACGGCAAATACAAGGGATCGGTTTGCCAAAACGGCACATATATCTACACTGTAAATTATTACCGCAAGGGAAAAGAAGGAAAGAAATACCGCAAAACGGGCGAAGTTAATATTATAGGATAACAATACAAAGCAAGATTAAATAAACACAGAGATTAAATAAACTAAAATAATAATTACTTACAATGAAACGTACGTTATTTATATTGACGCTTTTATTAATTACATTATCACAAGCATACGGCAGCATATATACTGAAGACACTACGGTCGTTATATGGTCGGGTGAGGCTTATTGGTACAACGACACGACGGTGTTTACCCATTCGGGAAAGACAGGTAAGAAAACTGCGACGGGCAAAGACATTAAAGTGTGGTGCAAACTGAAAACTCCCGGCTCGGAAATGTGTGCCGTCAATCCTATGTTTGAAGAAAAGATGCTTAAAAGACGTGACACTATTAACTTAAGCACATTAACCGATACCGTTATAGAGTTAAGGACGGACAATACCTCAATGGAAACATACGAATGGTTTGCCTTGAATAAGGATAATTTGGCTTTGGATAACAGCAACATGTCTAATATATCCGATCCCGAAGCAAAAAGTATTTCTTTAACCGTTCATCCTAAAGATACAGCCGTTTATGTTATCAAGACAACTTTTGAAGACGAGAACGAAATGGTGTTTAACGGCGATTTCGAAGAAGCGGCAAAGCATGGCAATATAGGATTTACTTCAGATTTTACATACAAGCCCAAACCTGACCCAAACGGTTCTGGTGGTTTCGGATGGGGAGTCTATTCCATAGGAGTATCGCAAAAAGGCGACCCTGACTATTGGTGCCCGAGTGAATTCAACGCACCCGGATGGAATTATCCGCCGCAGACAGGCGATCATTTCTTTTTCGGAGACGGACAACAAAAATCGGGAGGGCAGACATTTTATTCCGTTACGTTTACTGTTGAACCTTATACGACATACAGATTCCGAGCAAAGTTTGCAAATTTGAATTCAAGCGGAACTTATACAAATCCGGGTAAGGATTATGCAATTTTCGGGTTCTTTGTAAAAAATAAATCGGTAAAACCGACTTACGACACCTTAAAAGCAGGTTGGGGTGTATGGGAAGATTTGTATGTGGATGTTACAACGGAAGACGATACATTGATTACTTTGGATGTAAAGAACTTCGGAGTATCACAAAACGGTAACGATTTTTGTTTTGACGATGTTTCGTTTTTGAAATACTGTTTGAACTACGACACAATAGTTGTAATAAACGACATAACAATCCGCAAAGATATTTCAGCCGACATTTGCGAGGGTGAGACTTACCATTTCAATGACATCTTGGCGGAAGAACAAGGAATTTATATCGATACTTTGCAAACCGATGTCGGTATTGACAGTATCGTTACCTTGCATCTGAACGTTAATCCAGTGTATGAAGTGAATCTTGACACGACTATATGCGAACAACAATCCATAGATTTTAACGGACAGAGGCTTTATGCAGCTGGTGTATACACTGCCGTATTGCCTACAATGGATGGCTGCGACAGTGTGGTGCATATAAAAGTTAATGTGTCTGAAAAATCCTATAAGACAATAGACACCACCATTTACGCATGGGTAACTTATAACTTTATCGACAGCTTAATAAACGACGACGGCACATACGTAAAGATATTGCCTAATGCAGCGGGTTGCGACAGCGTAATAACATTGAATCTCCGCTACGACGACAAAATATATATCAACCGCATAATGTGCGAAGGCGAAACCTACCAGTTAGGCAGCAGAACGCTTACATCCACCGGCGTTTATTCCGATACGCTTACCGCTTTAAACGGCAACGACTCCATAATAGTGCTTTCACTTACCGTTTACCCGAACTATAACGACACGATATTTGCCAAGATAGGTGCGGGAACGGTTTACGAGCGTGACGGATTCTATGAAAGCACCAGCGGAATTTACGAACATGACAGCAAAACGGTTAACGGTTGCGACAGTTTGGTCGTACTGGTTTTGGAAGCGGAAGATCCTATTGATATATGGGCACCAAATGCTATCATACCTAACGGTGACGGCGGCGAGAACCGAGTATTCAAGGTTTACCCGTCGAGCGAAGACATAGTAATCGAGAGTTTGCAGATATACAACCGCTGGGGCGGGTTGATATTTGAAACAGAAGACATAAACAAAGGTTGGGACGGCAAATACAAAGGATCGGTTTGCCAAAACGGCACATATATCTACACTGTAAATTATTACCGTAAGGGAAAAGAAGGCAAGAAATACCGCAAAACGGGCGAAGTTAATATTGTCGGTTAAACCGTTTGCAGTATTTGCCAAGTGCAGCACGCTTTTGCCAAGCGTTTAGCGGGAATTTATAAAAACAATACGCATGTTAATTCACATTAAACTCTACTTACAGCAAAGCCGTACGTATTAAAAGAAAACTTACTTACTGATTTTTCATAAATGTATTTTTAAAGGGGTCCGCATACGTTTTAAACGGTGCGGATTTTTCTTTTTTGTGCCCGCCTTATTATTATTTACCTATGCCTTCTTGCGTCTTGTCGCCGCCCCGTGGCGTTTTATTTCTGAAAAAAGGGTTTTTTTACCTCAAAAAAAGGGTTTTTTCGGGGTAAAAAAACAGTTTTTTTCAAATTAAAACGCCACGGGGCGGAAATAAACAGCTTAAAGGCATTATGGAATTGCAGCCTTACCGCCTTATATCGCAGAATTTATTCCACGTAAAGCAAGAAGCCTTTGAGATATTCGCCTTCGGGGTGGAAAATACTTTGCGGGTGGTCGTAATTATGCGGCAAACGTCTTACTATTCTTACGTTTCTTTTCGCCAATGCGGCACAAGAAAACAGCATCGTAGCAAATTCTTCCCTTGAAACGGCCTGCGAACAGGAAAAAGTGAACAAAAGACCGCCGCTTTTTATCTTTTCCATCGCTTTTTGATTGATGGTACGGTAACCTTTCAACGCTTTATTGACGTCCCTTTGGTGTTTTGCAAAAGCTGGCGGGTCCAAGATGATCATATCATACATATCTGATGGGATTTTATCGATGTATTCCACCACGTCTTCGCATTTGGATTCATGGACTATGGGTTTGGCGGCAATATCTTCGGCAAGTTCTTTGTCCTCAAAGTGTGTCACCGCCGTTTTGTTATGAAAACCGTTCATATCCACGTTAGCGTCGCAGATATTAAGCGCCCTTTTGGAAATATCAACCGAATCCACTTTCACGGCTCCGCCTTTCAATGCAGCAAGAGAGAATCCCCCTGTGTAGCAAAAGCAATTCAGCACCGTTTTGCCGCGGCTCAATTCGCTGACAAGTTTTCTGTTGCTTTTCTGATCGATAAAAAATCCAGTCTTTTGCCCTTGTTTGAAATCAATACTGTATCTGCATCCGTTTTCTGTGGCAACCCACATCATAATTTGGTTGAAAAATTCATCGGAAAATGCAGACGCTTTACCCTCACGGCTTTTGGTCCAAAGGAATTCATCTTTGGCTTGGATGTCTTGGCATTTGGGTAGGGTGGAAGATGATTTGGAGTAAATAAATTCGATATCGGGCACATTTTCCGCCAATGCCTTTACGATCATATCGCGCATCAGATACATACCCACGCTGTGGAACTGAACGACAATCATGTTTTCGTAAAAATCAGCGATTAATCCCGGGAGGAAATCGCCTTCGGCGTTGATAAGACGGAATATGGTGTTGTTTTCATCGCCGAACATGCCCATGGTTTTGCGGTACATTACGGCAGAAAGCACTTTCTGGTTGATAAAGTCCTGATTTATTTCCTGTTTTTCGAATGTCAAAACTTTTACAGCGATGGTCTCGTTTTGGAAATAGCCTGTTGCCAAATATTTTCCATCATTTGAAAAAATCTCGACAATGTCTCCGTCCTTTATATTGCTGTCTTTTTTTGCTATTGCACCAGAAAACAGCCACGGATGGCGGCGTGATAAAGATTTTTCTTTATTCGGTTGCAGTATTATGCGTTTATATTCCTGTGCCATGTGATTTAATTTCTACGCTTTGTGTTATTATTCTCTTGTTATTATTGTAAATGAAATTCTTTTAACTTTCCGTACCGTTTATTTGGCAAAAGATAAAGATGCGGTACGGTATTACAAAGTTTTTACTTCGAAATTGAAATACGTATCAGGGAACGGCTCGTTTGTAAGCGTGAAATGCCACCACTCGGAAGCCAAAGGCTTAAATCCGTGCTTGATCATAACGTTGCGAAGCAACATACGGTTGGAATATTGAGCCTCGGTAAGAGTTTTTTTGTAGTCAGGGTGGGATTCTTCTCCGAAAAAATCAAACGTTCCGCCCATATCAACTTCTTTTTCCGTAGACATGTCAAACAAAGTCAAGTCAACGGTCGAACCTCTTGAGTGTCCGCTTTTTTCATTTATGTAGTCCTGTACGAAAAGCACGTTTTTATTTAAATCAGGATAGAAATAACGTTTCATAAGCGTGTCGTTGTCATCTTTAGACCACCTTACAAAATGATCAACAGCCTTTTGCGGACGGTAAGCATCGTATATCTTTAAGCGGTATCCCATCTGAACGAGTTCATCACTTACTTGCTTAAGCGCTTTTGCCGCCTCCTTGGTCAGAAGTGCCATGGGCTCAATGTAACCATCTATTCTGCTGCCCACAAAATTGTAAGTAGAGTAGTAGCGTATCTCCAAAATGGCATCAGGTACGGCTTCTGCCAAATTAACGAAGTTTTCGCTGCCGTCGTTTGCGGTGTTTGTTTCAACGGATTGTGCATTTGAGGAATTGTTGTCCGCATTTGATTTGTTTTTTGAACAGGATGTGCCGATAAGTACAAGACTTATCAATGCAACATGCAATAACATTTTTTTTCTTCTCATTTTTACTGTAATTATATATTATATGACTGCAAAATTACGGAAAATAACCAAACTAAAACTTAATCATGTCAGAAAAATATGTTGCTTTATTTCCGCAATGCGGCAGATAATTCCCTTAAAAGTGCATATAAATCCTGTATTACATTGTCTTGTTTTTACAATACGCCGCTTAAGAAAATTAATCTGCGATAAGAAAAAAATAATCACGCAGATCAGTAAAATAATCTGCGTGATCAGTAAAATAATCTGCGTGATTAATAAAATAATCTGCGATAAAAATTTTATGATGCAGTGTTTTATTTTAGTAAGTTAAAATTTCGGTTGCTTAATATTTAGTCTAAAATACCTATTTTCCCAAGCCACGATTTTACTTTGTCTTTCGAAGCTTCGTCTCTGACTTGCGAGCCTTGCAATCCCAAGCTTTCCAAGATTACAGCGTCAGGAAAATACTCTTTTATAACTCTCGGTATAGGTGTTATGCTGCTTGCGCCGTGTGTTCCGAAAGGTACGAGGGTTTTTGTCGCAAGTTGCGGATATGTTTCATAGAATGTGCGCATTATCATAGGAGTGTCGCTCCACCAGACAGGACATCCGATAAATACAACGGAATAATCGTCAAGGTTGGTAAGAGTATTTTTGATTGCAGGGCGGGAATTGTTGTTCTTTTCCTGCGTTGCAAGATTTAATTTCTCCTGATAACTGTCGGGATACGGAGTTTGGGGTACTATTTCAAACATATCACCTTGTGTAAATTGCTCAATATATTCCGCCATCACCAATGTATTTCCCTTTTCTATCACTCCGACGCCGTAATTCTCCCCTGCGCAGGAGAAATATACGATAAGAATCTTACCTTTTGTTGCCGCAGTGTCTTCAGGTGTCGTTGCGGTATCCGTTTCCGTTGCAGGAGTTGCTCCAGTTGTCGTTTCGGTGTCGGGAATCTTTGTTTTGTTGTCGTCTTCATCATCACTGCAAGATACAAATGTTATCAAACCGAAAACAATCAATGCAATAAGCCAAATTTTCTTCATTTTATTATACTGTTTTTATAGGTTATTTTAATTTTTATGCATAGTAAATAAATGTTACTGCCTTTTAAGATATTTACATTGCGAAAGCATTGCAATAATTGCTGATTTTGTTTAAATCTAAAGCAGCATTATTCGTATACAATCAGTTGTTATAATCTGCAAAAGTAGTAAAAATTTTTTTATACCGCACATTTATATATTCATTTACAGATAAATATGCGATAAAGGTACGTTTGAGTTGGTTATTTTACCTTTTCAATTACTATGTACGGTTGAAGTTGGTAAGGTTTAGGCGTCATAGTGCAGAACCAATCGTAAAAAAATTGCACTAATGACACTTTGGTGTAGCCGTCAGCTATTCCGTCGGTCGAATCATACGGGTCAGCCATTGTAAGCACATCATCGTCAAAAAAATCAGGCGTTTTATTATCGTCATACCCTATACAAACAGTCCAATGTCCGCCCCAAGCGTTCCAGCACACCATTATAGGTCTGCCGTGTTTGATATTGTCAGCAAAAAACTTCGCTGCCTCGCCGTAATCCGCAAATTCAGGTTTTTGATTACCCACCGCCTGAATTCCGACTGCGGAAGTATCCGTCAGAAGTTCCGTTTTAACGCCGTAACTTGAGTAAACGATGCGGTAATCCTGCCTGTCTTTAAAATAATTGTATATTTCCTCAACATTAGTTCCGTAATCAGTCCATTGTTTTGCCGTTCCCGGCTCGGCATTCGGCGTTTGGCTGTCGGTATGTGTGTGCATCTTTTTTGCCAATTGCATCTCCGTTTCACTGCTGTCGCCGAAAAATTTCATAACCATAAGGGCGGAGACATTGCCGCATGTATAATCTTGGGTCTGTTGCAATGTCGGGAAATCTTTTAACAGCACGGCGTTTTTATTTTTGGTATTTACGCTGCCGCAATCCGCATCAGCCTTGTTAACAGGCGAAGAGCAACCGACAAAAACCAGTATCAATCCGATAAAATAAAATTTCGCTTTTTTCATATCCGTATTAATCCCATTGTTTTATGAACCTGCAAAATTAAGATAAATTTTTGTAAAATTGTTTTGCAAAAACAATCTACAAAATAAGCATAATGACGGTCTTTAGAAACGTATGCCGATAGTGGCGTTTGCAATCCAATCATTCATCTTTATCTCCACTCCGCTGTCGCTGTCAAAGCGGATGTTATTTATAAGTGCTGCACAACCAAAGTATATACGCGGGGTGATATGATAAAATATTGATGCACGGGCTACGCCTGTAAGGAAATAATTGTGCTTGGTCTTTACTTCTTTGAGCATATCTACATGATAGTATGAACCGTCTGTAAGAGGGAAAGCATAATCTGCGGTGATGAAGTTTTTGTTGAAAAACACTAACAGCGGTGCTGCGGAAGCATGGATAAGTAACCGTCCTTTGTTAGGTGTATAGTTGTAACCGTAGCCCAATCCTATGGCTGTCTGATAAAACTCTACCTTTTTCATTCCGCCGAGCATGGTAACCAAGTTTGAATTGTTTGCTTCCAACGTGGCAGAAAGATACAATACGTATGCAGTAAGCGAGCCTGCGGACTTACGTTGTACTAATGATTGCTCCATTGCAGCAGGTAAGGAATATCTTTCGGAGTTGAAAACATAATATCCGTTTATTATTGTTGCCCTCAGACGGGTGTCATTTTCCTTTACGGGTAAATTACCTGCCGTGGCGGAAGCGTCAAGCGTACCGTTCAATCCTTTAGTTGTATGACTGCGGTATTCAATTCCCCATGCGTTATCCAGCCATGACAGATTAAAATCACTGCTGTAGCCGTTAACTATATCAAACGAATAATCCCATGAAAATATTCTGTAGCCGAGAGAAATACTTGTCTGTCCGCTTAACTTGGAATTCATATCAATGTCAATTGACCCGTAAGTAGGAATGTTA
>JAGBOF010000029.1 GCA_017633985.1 Bacteroidales bacterium | reverse complement strand
TACTACTTCCATCTCCTGTTAAAATTCCGTCCGTCCGTCCATGTATATATGTTTGGACGGACGGACGGTTTTGAATAAAAATATTAACGCATTGATACGCAATAAAATGCATGAAAATGCGTACTGAAACGACAAAACGGCGCTGAAAAATTTTCTTTTGATACTTTGTTGTGAATTTTTGAAAAAACTGCGGACACATTGACGTATGCAAATTCGTTGAAACGTGCGGAATGCATAAAAATTTTAACGCCTTAAAAAATTATTAAAACGGCGTAAAAAAATATTTTAACGGCGTAAAAATTTCTTTAAACGCCTTCTTTTTTGAGAAAAACGATTTCGTAATTTCAGCGAGTCGAAGAACATTTTAGCGGAATTAAACGAACTTGAACGGAGTTAGGAGTACAAAAATAAAATGCTTTAATTCAGTGATTTTAACGTACATGAGGATTTAACGTTTTTGACTTTGATAAAACAAAAAGGCATTACTGTAAAACAAGAAAGTGTTACTGTAAAACAAAAAACTATTAATGAGAAACAAAAAAGCGTTACGGAAAACAAAAAAAAGCGTTACGGAAAACCAATAACGCTTTGTAGTACTCCGGATGGGACTTGAACCCATAAGAGCGCATTGCTCACGGGATTTTAAGTCCCGCGTGTCTACCAATTCCACCACCAGAGCAACTGATTCTTGTTTATCAATGAACTTACTTTTATATCAAAAAAAAAGAGCGGGAAACGGGACTCGGACCCGCGACCTCAACCTTGGCAAGGTTGCGCTCTACCAACTGAGCTATTCCCGCGTGATTTTGATGTTGCAAAAGTACAATGAATTTTTATTCTGACCAAATTTTTTCAGATATTTTTTAATAATTTTTTTATTTTGTTCAGTTCGTTTAATGCGTTAATAGGTGTAAGGTTGTCAATATCAAGATGTAGCAATTCGTCCTTTATTTGCAACAAAATAGGGTCTTCAAGCTGAATAAAACTCGTTTGAAAGGCATTTACAGCCTGTTTTTTCGCTTCTTTTTCCTCTTTTAAACGCTTTTTTCTGTTGTTTTCGCCCTCGTCAATGCCCAATTGCAGAGAATCCGAACGGTTTTCTTCCAAGGACAACAGCATGCCGTCAGCCGTCTTCAAAACCTCTTTAGGTATTCCCGCCAAGCGTGCAACATGCAAACCGAAGCTTTGGGACGATCCGCCTTTGGCAATAGTGCGCAGGAAGATTATTTTGTTGCCCAGTTCCTTTACCGCAATGTGATAGTTCTTTATTCTGTCAAAATGTTTCTCCATTGCGATAAGTTCGTGGTAATGTGTTGCAAACAAGACCTTTGCTTTGTTTTTGTTGTCATGCAAATAGGCGGCAATAGCCCATGCGATGCTTACTCCGTCGTATGTGGATGTTCCTCTGCCTATTTCGTCCAACAAGACAAGCGAATGCGGCGAAAGATTGTTCAGAATGGATGCCGTTTCGTTCATTTCGACCATAAACGTACTCTCACCGGAGGCTATATTGTCCGAAGCCCCTACACGGGTGAATATCTTGTCCACTATGCCTATCTCCGCTCTTTTGGCAGGGACATAACTGCCCATTTGGGCAAGGATTACAATCAGTGCCGTTTGCCGCAGATATGCACTCTTACCCGACATGTTAGGTCCTGTTATGACAATTATTTGTTGGGTTGTAGTGTCCAAATAGACGTCATTGGCAACATATTCCGTGCCTATAGGCAGCATCTTTTCAATAACAGGATGCCGTGCCTTGGAGATGTGAAGTATGTCTGTATCAAGTATTTGCGGTCTTGTGTAATTGTTCTCGATTGCAGTCAATGCAAACGATAGCAAACAATCTGTATAAGCGATGCCGTGTGCGGTTTGTTGCAAAGAAGGTATGTAAGGAATAAGTTTCTCCAGAACCTGAAAATACAAAGACGATTCCAATGAGGAAATGTTTTCCTGTGCCGAAAGTATCTGCGTTTCGATTTCCTTTAATTGAGGGGTTATGTACCTTTCGCAGTTAGTCAAAGTCTGTTTTCTCTGCCATGACGGCGGCACTTTGTCTTTGTGTATGTTGGTCACCTCAAGGTAATAGCCGAAAACATTGTTGAATCCCACCTTCAAAGACGGGATGCCCGTTATTTCGGACTGTTCAGCCTGTATTTTATCCAACACTTCCTGCGAATTAAATGCGATATTGCGGTAATAATCCAATTGTTTGTCAAATCCGCTTTTTATGGCGTTGCCTTTGTTTATATTGTTGGGCGCATTCTCATCAACGGCGGAGAGTATAAACTCTTTTAATTCTTTGAAACTTTCGGTTTGAGGAAGTATATCGGCGTTTTGTTCAAAAGAAAGCAGCACCTTTTTCAATTCCTCCGTACTTTGCAGTATATCCGCCAAGCGGTACAGTTCGTTGGGTTGGATGCGTTTGAAAGAAATCTTACCCACCAGACGTTCCATATCGCCTATATTGCCGATAAGTTCTTTTATCCTGTCCCTTTTCTCATCGTCATAGACAAACAAACCGACAATCTTCTGTCTTTTTTCTATTTCCTTTTTGTCTTTCAAAGGCAGAAGCAGCCAATGTTTCAACAAACGGGCACCCATATTGCTTTGCGTTCGGTTGATAACGTTGAAAAGCGTTGCTTTTTCTCCGCCCGAAGAATATACAAGCTCAAGATTGCGTATTGTAAAACTGTCCATCCATACGTAATTGCCGTTGTCTATCCTTGAGATATTGCATATATGCGACAGTTCCTTATGGTTGGTGTCTTTGATGTAATATAGGGCTGCACCTGCGGCAATAACAGCCAAAGGCATGTTGTCAATACCGAAACCTTTCGTCCCACTGACGGAAAACGTTTGGTTAAGAATATCTTCGGCAAAAGGGAGCGTAAACACCCAATCGTCGTATGTTTTGGTAAGTATGTTTTCTTTTATCTCCGCAAGGAAATTGCGTTCGAATTGGCGTTGAAGAACAATTTCTTTTACGTTGAAATCCTTAAGCAGTTTGCTTACATCGGCAAAACTTCCCTGAAAAACCAGAAATTCACCCGATAAAATATCAATGAAAGCCGCTCCGTAAAGGTCTTTTTGTTTGTGAACGGCACAAAGATAATTACTCTGCGACCCGTCAAAAGCACCGTCATTGTAGGAAATACCAGGGGTGACTATTTCCGAAACGCCGCGTTTGACTATACCTTTGGCAAATTTGGGATCTTCTATCTGGTCGCATATTGCAACCCTTTTGCCTGCCTGCAAAAATTTAGGAAGATAAGTATCCAAAGCATGGTAAGGAAATCCTGCCAAACGGTCCTGTCCGTTACTTGAGCGTTTGGTTAGCACGATATTGAGAATCTTTGCCGTTTCTTGGGCATCGTCACCGAAGGTTTCGTAAAAATCCCCCACACGGTAAAGCAATATGCAATCAGGGTATTTAGCCTTGAATTCAGCGTATTGTTTCATTAACGGAGTAACACCGTCATTGTTTTTTGCCATTATTTTACAGTGTAGTAATTTCCAAAATTTCCATCATAGGCGAAGGTTCCAATACAGCATCTTTTGCAATTGCCGGAATCATTAATATTTCGCCTGCTTTCAAAGGTATGCGTTCGCCCATACATGTCACAAATCCCTTTCCTGCAACACAGAAATATAAAAAGAACGTGTCAAAATTACTTAAATCCTTCTTCAATCCGCCTGTAAGCGGTATCAGATTGGTAACGAAATAAGGGCATTCCACCATGTTGGTCGTTTCGTTAGGATGGTAATGGTAGTGGCATTTTGCCGTACCTTCCTGTGCTGACAGATCCATAACCTGCAATCCCTGTTCAAGGTGCAGCTGACGCGGATTGCCTTGGTCATCAACCCTGTCCCAATCATATATACGGAACGTAGAGTCGGAAGACTGCTGTATTTCGGCAATCAAAACGCCTTTGCCTATCGCATGTACGGTTCCTGCGGGTATGTAGTACAAATCACCCTGTTGCGCATGGTCGTGATGCAATATTTCTTTGATTGTTTTGTTTCTTGTACGGTTGATTATATCGGCTTTGGTTTCCTTTTGAGTGAATCCGCAATAGATTTTTGCATCCTCATCGGCTTGAAGTACATACCACATCTCCGTTTTGCCGTTATTCATACCGTGCTGCCAAGCATATTCATCATCTGGATGTACCTGCACCGAAAGATTGTCGTTGGCGTCAATGATTTTGATAAGCAAAGGAAAATCTTCGCCGTATTTGTCAAAGTTTTCTTCTCCTATAAGTTCGTCGGAATACATTTCCAAGACTTCTTTTAAAGTGCATTCGGCAAGAAATCCGTTTTCGATTACTGTTTCTTCGCCTTCTACGGCACTTAAGACCCATAACTCGCCCAAACGTTCAAGCGGTGAGTAATCTACATTCAACAAATCTCTGACTTTATTGCCTCCCCAGATTTTGTCTTTGAACAGAGGCATAAATTTCAGTGGATATAGACCGCGTTCTTTCATACTTTTGTTAAAATTTTTTGCAAATATACGAAAAAAGCCGCAGCTGCGGGAGTTTTATCTACTCTTTTTTTCGAATGAAAGCACCGACTGCATGACAAAAACAAAGAGCAGAACAGATTTTTTGTTACTTTGTTATTATTAATTTATCGAATTTGATGACATTATTGTCTTTGATAATCTTGTAGTAATAGGTACAAGATGCGAGGTTATGTAAAATAATTGATTTTTCGCTGTTAAATCCCTGTAAATTTTCTCTTAAGATTTCATTTCCGTTTGAATTGTATAGCACGAAATCACAATCGCTGTCCTCAAGATTATAACTAACAGTTACCATATCTTTTTACAACAGCTCTTTTTTCTAATTGCCAATCCACACCTTCAGGACAACTGATGTTTACATGACAGTCTGTTGTACTTGATTTTAAACCCATATCTTTTTCAGAAGCAGAAATGCCGATACGTACATACTCCAGTGACAGTATACCGGGTGTTATATGTTTGGGAACGTAATATTCAAGTACAAGAGTATCAACACCACAATCAGTCTCTACATAATAAGATGTTATAGCTTTAGGGTTTTTGAATCTTGCAGCCTTTTCGAATTTCATATCAACGTGTTTTGATGTATACTCCTTACTTCTTTTGTTAGTTGAATAATTTCTGACATAAACACTCGTTCCTTTGTTGATTAAGAATGTGTCAAATTGTATGTATGAGTAAAAATTTTTATTAGGTATAATTATGGCTAACCGCCATACGATAGTTCCGTCTGACAGAGTGTCCCACTGACCTGAATTGTATGTACTGTACATAACTTTAAACGAGAATTCATTTTTGAATAATTCCCGGTTTTCTCTCTCCTTTAATTGTTTTTTGATAAATTCATCAGACAACTTTTCCAATGTTTCGAATTTTCTAATCTGAGGCAGTTCTTTTTCCCACAAATCTACCTGTCTTTCACGTTCTTCATTTATTTCAATTTGTCCGAATGCTACTGTGCTGCATAATACAGACATCAACACTAATGCAAAAATCTTTATTTTCATGTCGTTTACGTGTTTTTTTAATTAATTATCAGTTGCAAAGGTATAAAAATTATGATTTATTTGCAAAATTTAATTAAAGGTTTTTTGTTACTTGAGCGGCGGTAGGTTTTGCGGCGGCGAAAATACTGTGGGGTAGGGGGCAGACAAATTTTTGTCCGTACAGTATCAAAGGAAAAAATTGTTCGGCGCTGTCAGTCGGTAAAATTTGTTCTGGCAGTATCAAAGGAGAATTTTTTTTGTTACTCATTATTATATTACATTCTTATATTACGTCCGATGAAAAGTTAAACATAGCGGAGAGGCTACAGTAGAATATATACTTAAGTATTCTACTGTACCTCTACGCTGTTTAAACGGTCGGACAGTCAGATTTATATATAAACTGTCCGACCGTCCAAACTTTTTTTAGCCCTGAAAAGAAACTTTTTACGGCGTAAAAATTTATTTAAACGCCTTACTACCAAATTTTTACGCCTTAAAAATCTTCCGAAAAACATTCATAACCTTGAGGAATGGAAAAAAGAAAAAATAACCCGCCTGACAAACTAAAAACTCCCCGGGAATGAAAAAAATTACATGCCCAAAAGCCCTAAAAAATAGCCGTTTTTGAACGTTTTCAACATAGTGTGTTTATAAGTTTATTCCGTATTTTGGACTGCGAATGATTTTTTATGTGTAACTTTGCTTAACGAAAATTTAAAAATCGGCAATAAAGGGAAAAATAATAAAATAAATACTATAAATATCAGGATATGAACACTGTACACATTGTAAAAAGAGACGGAAAACAGGAAGTGTTTTCCATTGACAAGATAAAAAATGCCATCCGTAAGGCTTTTCTTTCCGTAGGCGGTTATGCAACCGAAAGCGATTTGACCGAAATTCTTTCGCGCGTCAATATCAAAGACCAGATGACGGTGGAAGAAATACAAAATCAGGTGGAAATAGCATTGATGGCCGAGAAATATTATGCAGTGGCAAAATCCTATATGCTTTACCGTCAAAAACATCAGGAAGACAGAGAGACGACAAGCAAAGTTAAGTTCCTTTTGAACTATTGTGCGGCAGAAAACGCAGCCACAGGCTCTAAATTTGACGCCAATGCCAACGTGGAGTCCAAAAACATAGCAACGCTTATAGGCGAATTGCCTAAACAGAATTTCATACGTTTGAACCGCAGAATGCTTACCGACCGTTTGAAAGAAATGTACGGCAAGGATTTTTCCGACCGTTACCTTTATTTGTTGGAAAATCACTTTATCTACAAAAACGACGAGACTTCTTTGGCTAACTATTGTGCATCCATAACGATGTACCCTTGGCTTTTGAACGGAACGGCTTCTATAGGCGGCAATTCCAAAGCTCCTACCAATTTGAAATCGTTCTGCGGAGGTTTTATCAATATGGTGTTCATGGTTTCCTCAATGCTTTCGGGTGCGTGCGCAACTCCTGAATTCCTTATGTATATGAACTATTTTATTCAGAAGGAATACGGCGAAGACTATTATTTGAATGCAGACAAAGTCGTAGATTTATCGACCAAACAGCGTACTTTGGACAAAGTTATCTGTGATTGTTTTGAACAAATAGTGTACAGTATCAACCAGCCTACGGGTGCAAGAAACTTCCAGGCTGTATTTTGGAATGTAGCTTATTATGACAAATATTATTTCGAGAGTCTGTTCGGTGAATTCTTCTTCCCTGACGGCAGCCGTCCTCATTGGGACAGCCTTTGCTGGTTGCAGAAGCGTTTTATGAAATGGTTTAACAAGGAAAGAACGCGTACGGTGCTTACATTCCCTGTTGAGACTATGGCTTTGTTATCCGACGGCGATGATTTCAAAGACAAAGACATGGCTGACTTTACAGCCGAAATGTATGCCGAAGGTCATTCGTTCTTTACATACGTTTCCGACAATGCAGACAGTCTTTCATCCTGCTGCCGTTTGAGAAACGAGATACAGGACAACGGATTTTCTTACACATTGGGCGCAGGCGGCGTATCCACGGGTTCAAAGAGTGTATTAACCATCAATTTGAACCGTTGTATTCAGTACGCAGCAAAACAAAACATACCTTACCTGCAGTATATAGAGGGAATAGTTGATTTGATGCACAAAGTGCAGACGGGATACAACGAAAACCTTAAAATGCTTTACAACAACGGAATGTTGCCTTTGTTCACCGCAGGGTATATCAACCTTTCGCGCCAATATCTTACAATAGGTGTAAACGGAATGGTGGAGGCTGCACAGTTCCTTGGCTTGGAGATAAACGACAATCCGAAATACGAGAAATTCGTTGCCGATATATTGGGTATAGTTGAAAAATTGAACAAGAAATACCGCACAAAAGAATTGATGTTCAACTGCGAAATGATTCCTGCAGAGAACGTGGGCGTTAAGCATGCTAAATGGGATAAAGAAGACGGCTATCAAACATTCCGTGATTGCTACAACTCTTATTTCTATATTGTGGAAGACGATTCATTGAATGTTTTGGACAAAATACGTCTGCACGGAAAACGCTATATTGAGCATTTGACCGGAGGAAGTGCGCTTCACCTTAATTTGGAAGAACATTTGTCACAGGCACAATACCGTCAGATACTTAAAGTTGCGGCAAAAGAAGGATGTAATTACTTTACGTTCAACATTCCGAACACGATATGCAACGATTGCGGTCATATAGACAAACGTTATTTGAAAGAATGTCCGTCATGCGGAAGCACCAACGTGGATTATTTGACAAGAATCATAGGATATATGAAGCGTGTAAGCAATTTCTCCATTCCGCGTCAGAAAGAAGCTGCACAGAGATATTATATAAACGTAAACAAGAACGAAAAGCAGATACAGAATCCTTTGCCTGCCCGTCATATAGAATTTGCCAAAGAGCAGGAAAAGGCAATAGCTGATACGCTTGCATAATACATAATATGTAGTACGTAGTATGTAGCATATGGTATATCACCTGACGGTAAGGAATATATACTTCATGCTACATTCTTTTTTTTATAATACATAAAACGTACTACATACTACATATTACATACTATATAAAAGAATGTTAAAGTATTTTAATTACGATATTGTTTTTCAGGAAATTCCCGATGAGGTTACTTTGGCGGTAAACTTTTCGCTTTGCCCCAACAGATGCCAAGGCTGTCATTCACCGTGGCTTTGGCAGGACAAAGGTGATGAATTTACAGTGCAGGCATTGGATAACCTTATTAAGACATATAACGGCGATTTTACATGTTTTGCTTTTATGGGCGGAGATAACGACCCTGTGGCTGTCAATAAAATGGCTGCATATATAAAAGACAACTACAAGAATATAAAGACTGCGTGGTACAGCGGCAAAGAAGAGATTGATAAAGCAATAGATTTGAAGAATTTTGACTATATAAAGATAGGGCCTTACAAAAAAGAGTTCGGAGATTTGAAGCAAAAGACAACAAATCAGAGATTATACAAGATCCTTCCTGACGGCGAGAAAGAAGACATAACTTATAAGTTCCAAAAGAAATAAAAGCATTTTGATTCAGTTATAGATCGGTGTGCAAAAATTTGTTATAAAAAGAATGTAAAATTTTTGCTTAACCTTTGCTTGTTATTCAAAATAAATTACTTATCTTTGCGAAAAATTTCGTAACGAAAAACTTCGTAAAAGAAAAATTCCCAATCTTTTCTTCGCCGTGTGGATTAAATCACGGGTGGTATAGAAAAGATTATCTTTTCGGAACGTAAGTTTTCTTTGTTTTATTATTGGTGTTGTAATATTGGCCTCCACGTGGTCCTGTTTGAATTTGTTTTCCCATTCCGTAATTATATGCATCTGACGAATAATCCTTTGCCCTTGAACCGCTCTTTCCTGTATAAAGATTACTATTCCTTTTGTAGAGTAATTATCGTGATTAGTATTATTTCTCTTTGTCCGCTTATGACTGTAAACTACCGTGCCGTTATTTTTTTGATAGGTACGCACATTTGTTGTTTGAGGATTGGTATAGCCCCAAGATTGGTTTTTCTTACTTGACTGTGCACTTGCAACACTTATTGACAATGCAAACACTAATGACAGAATTATATATCTTTTCATCTTATTAATTATTTAATTTTTTAAGAACATTCTCTAAAGACATAGTCATTAGGGCACGTCCATCCCTAATTAAATGTTCATCCCCTAATAATCTTATTTGGACATCAGAATCCATAAAAGGAACAATAGATTGTTGAGCATTAAATGTCCGCAAATATATAGACATGTATTCTTTATATTCCTCGCTATTGGTCGGCACGATTAGAATTTCATCTATTTTCATTCCATTTACTACTTTACCGACTAAATATTCATTTTCATCGGCAATTTTTACTGCTTCTAAAAATTTCATACTCCTTTATTTGTATTTATATTTCATCGTGAAATGTCTATTCCCGTCCTGCATAATACCAGAAGAAATATCAATGCTAAAATAAGAGAAATAATAAGTATACCAATAGGTATTATGTTGAATTCTATTTCTGTAAGGACTTTTATTAAGTGTTTCAACCATTCCAAAATAAAAATCAAAGGGAAAATCATTATCATCAAAAATATACATTCTCTCCTCTATGACAGAGTTATTATAAAGATACCAGAGATATAAGGTACCTCCATGTTCGTCTACATCTCTATGAAAATATTTATTACAACCATTTTCTACCCCGTCATAAGTTAAATCAGGATTATTAATCCTTAATTGTTCAAGCGTTTTACCTAGATTATTACCTGGCTCTTGTGCAAAGACATTATATGAATATAATGTTACTATTAAAATAATTATTATTCGTCTCATTAGGAACAAATATTTCTTTTTAACTGCTTCTCATATTTTTTATAATTATTTGGCAATGAAAAATAAAAAGATCTCAATGTACCAGTGTCACAATCTACAAATCGGAAATACAATGTCCATGTATTTGAATATTGCCCCAAAACAACATCATGATCTATTATGATAAATAGGTTGCCTCTTCCTTGAACATAATCTCCCAAAGTACTTTTATCTAAAGACCATAAGACATAATTTATTCCACGATAATTGTCTAAACTTTTATCAAAATCTACATATTTAACCTCTGCCGAGATGTTGCAATGGTTTCTCAAATAATAAACGAAGTTATTATATATAAAATCGTCATACTCCTTTACAAAGTTTGGACGAAATACAACTACCTTTTTTGCATTTCTTAGCATTGTGCAATAATAGTCATCACTACCATTAGCTGCAACAACATTATTATCCTTTGCTAGAGTCTCTAGCAATAGTATAAATATTAGAATAATTTTTACCTTTTTCATTTCTTTATGAATTTAATAGATTATATATCTTTTCAACAAATCTTCCAACACCTTATATACTGTATCGAAATTATTACTTATGGATATTTCGTTCCTATGTGCCTCAACAACTTTATACTTGTCAGGTGATTTATCTTTCAATTCCTTTCCAAGATTATGTAAAGCAGAACCAACCCATGCTATAATTTTACCAAGTTTTATTAAATTTTCACGTTCTTGTCCTTTTAGTGGATTTACAACATAGTCAAAATGATCCGCTCTTATACTGTCATCCAAATATCCTTGAACCAAGTGCTCAAATGCCAATTCTATTTGCTCAAAACTTATTTCTGTTTTCATACTGTGTATTTTCTGTTTTCGTTTTGCAAAAATATTGTCTTTATTATTGTAAAACAAGAGAAATGATTGCCCGAAACAGGCATATTGCCTATATTGGGCAAGGTACTACCGTAAGTTTTCGGAATAATAGCGAAAAAAATCTACATCCAAGGCTTTAGAAATCAAAAATAACTGTTGGGTATCAATAACGGATTTAAGAAATATCTTGTTTACAGTGCGTGGATTGACATTTAGTTGCTCGGCAAACCAAGAATTTGTTTTACCTTGTCTGCGGAGTTCATCTTTTATAATTTCCCCTATGTGTATATTTTTATTCATAATATATATTATTGTATGTATGATATAAAAAAGTGAACTTTATTATTTCTTATTTGTTCACCTAAGGCTCTTCGACAACCTATACCATTCAAATAAGTAAAGTCCACATATACACGCTGTGAACGTTTACTGACATTTACTTTTGAAATGGTATACCTAAAAGGTTCGAAGAATTAGGTGATTCAAAAATAAAGCGTAACGCCTTTAATATATCAAATGATTGACAACGTTATCAATCATCTTTTGCAAAAATACAAAAGTTTTCTTAAATACACGATTACATTGTAAAA
Source organism: Bacteroidales bacterium (assembly GCA_017633985.1). GTDB lineage: Bacteria > Bacteroidota > Bacteroidia > Bacteroidales > P3 > Scybalousia_A. Next base: position 74,371 of record JAGBOF010000029.1, on the reverse strand, counting down.
ATAAAACGCTGTTTTAATTTTTTAAAACGACGTTTTATTAGATTAAAACGGCGTTTCGTTGAAATGAAATGCGACAAGACAACAGCACTGTATAATAAAGCAACATTTAAATCAAATAAAACATGATTCATTAAAAAAAAGTGCGTATTTACGCAAAAATTTTCAATGAAATATGTTTGAGATTCAAATTTTTCATTAATTTTGCATTTACAAAAAGTGCGTATTTACGCAAAAATTTTAAATGGCATGAATATAAAACGTGACATCTATCTAAACAGATTAATATCAAGTAAGCACAACTCAATGATAAAAGTTGTGACCGGTATGCGTCGCAGTGGTAAGTCTTACTTGTTGTTTAACATCTTCGTAAATCATCTGAAACAGTGTAATATAGATGACAGTCATATTATTTTAATTGACTTGGAAGACAGAAGAAACAAGGATTTACGCAATCCTGACAACTTGCTTAACTATATTGACAGCAAGATTCAGGACGAACAGATGTATTACGTTCTGCTTGATGAGATTCAAAAGGTTGATGAGTTTGAGGATGTATTGAACAGTTATCTGAAAGTCAATAATGTGGATTTGTATGTCACTGGAAGTAATTCTAAAATGCTTTCAAAAGATGTTATAACAGAATTTCGGGGTAGAGGAGAAGAAGTAAAAATCCGACCGTTGAGTTTTAAAGAGTTTTTATCTGCCAATTCAATGACCAAAGAAGAGTGTTTGGAGGAATATTTAATATACGGAGGCTTACCGAAAATAGCTTCAATAGAAGAAAAACTGAAAAAGGAGGAATATCTTAAGGGATTGTTTGCCAAAACTTATATTACGGATATAAAAGAACGTTATTCCATTCAAAATGATTCGGATTTGGAGGAATTGATAAATATCATTGCAAGTAATATCGGCGGTCTTACTAACCCTTTGAAACTACAAAATACTTTCAAATCAGTAAAAAAGAGCGACATCTCAGTCAATACCATAAAGACTTATTCAGATTTGTTGCAGGATACATTTCTTATTGAAAAGTCTGTCAGATATGACATCAAGGGGAAGAAATATATTGAAACTCCGTCCAAATACTATTTTGAGGATTTGGGATTAAGGAACGCAAGGTTGAATTTCCGCCAGATTGAACCGACACATCTTTTGGAAAATCTTATATATAATGAATTAAGAATCAAAGGTTATTCGGTTGATGTTGGACAAGTAACCCTTAATACGAAAAACGAAGAGGGTAAAAGCCAAAGAAAACATCTTGAGGTTGATTTTGTTTGCAACAGAGGGTATAACCGCATTTATATTCAGTCGGCATATTCTCTTAATACGCAGGAAAAAATGAGCCAAGAGTTGCAATCATTGCTTAATATCAAAGATAATTTCCAAAAGGTGATAATTACGTACGGTTTGCAGCCTACTTATATGAATGAAGACGGCATTCTGATTATGAATATCTTTGATTTTCTGTTGAAAGACGACATTATATAACATTATCAATTGAGAATCTTGTCGGATAAGTCCTTGAAACAGTCGTGTTGTAAGGCAATAAAAATGCGTTTTCCAATATGCATCGCCGTTTTCCTTAAAGGAAAGACATAAAAACAAATCGTGAACTTTTGTTTATTTGTTATCTTCGGTTCAAGCCTTATCTTTACACTACAAATTTCAAAGTACACGATAGCAGATGCGATAATAGATCATTGCTGTACCCTATCTTTGTGTTTTTTTGAAATTTGGTTAGAATTCCGATAACAAAAGTTGCGTGAGTTACGCAAAATAATTCATTTTATTTATTCATTATATCAATATATATTTACATATTTATATTCATTTTATGTTTACCCGTCTGTAAAAATACAAAAGTTTTGCGAAATAGGGGAGGTAATAAACAAAAAAGAACGGATAATGTTATCCGTTCTCAAAACAATTGTGTTCAATTATGAAAAACTATCTTTTTAATCCTTTGAAGAATTTGTTTCCTAAATAAACAGCTTGTTCACCCAATTCTTCTTCTATGCGTAGTAATTGGTTGTATTTGCATATACGGTCTGTACGTGATGCAGAACCTGTCTTAATTTCGCCTGTATTCAATGCAACAGCCAAATCTGCGATAGTAGTGTCTTCCGTTTCGCCGCTGCGGTGGCTCATTACAGCAGTGTAACCGTTGTTGTTTGCCAAACGTACTGCGTTGATAGTTTCCGTTAATGTGCCTATTTGATTGAATTTGATAAGTATGGAGTTTGCAACTTCTTTGTCAATACCCATCTGCAAACGTTTAACGTTTGTAACAAACAAGTCGTCACCAACCAACTGTACTTTATCACTCAAAGCATCGGTCAACAGTTTCCAACCGTCCCAATCATCCTCTGCCATACCGTCTTCGATTGATATGATAGGATATTTAGCACACCAGTTTTTCCAATAGTCTGCCATTTGTTCAGAAGTAAGTTTTTCACCCGTAGACCATTTGAAATGATAAACTTTTTCTTCAGGAATATAGAATTCGCTGGATGCAGGGTCCAATGCAATGCGTACATCATCCCATGGTTTGTAGCCTGCTTTCTCTATTGCCTGCAATACTACTTCTATTGCTTCTTCATTGCTGCCCAAATTAGGAGCAAAACCGCCTTCGTCACCTACATTGGTCGAATGACCTTTGTCTTTAAGAACTGATTTCAAGTTATGGAAAACTTCAGCACCCATTCTCAAACCTTCTGCAAACGTAGGAGCTCCGACAGGCATGATCATAAATTCCTGAAAATCTATTTTGTTGTCGGCATGTGCACCGCCGTTTAATATATTCATCATAGGAACAGGCAAAGTGTAAGCATTGGCTCCGCCTATATATCTGTAAAGTTCCTGACCCGTTTCCTGTGCAGCTGCTTTTGCACAAGCCAAAGAAACACCAAGTATAGCGTTTGCACCCAAACGGCCTTTGTTTTCAGTACCGTCCAATTCAATCATTCTCTTGTCAATAAGAATCTGATCCTGAACGTTCATTCCGCGTAATTCTTCGGCAATTGTCTTGTTTACGTTATTAACCGCTTTCAATACGCTTTTACCTAAAAACATGGATTTGTCGCCGTCTCTTAATTCCACTGCTTCGTGAACACCTGTTGATGCTCCTGAAGGGACTGCGGCACGGCCGAAAGCACCTGCTTCGGTATAAACTTCAACTTCTACTGTAGGATTTCCTCTTGAATCAAGGATTTGTCTTGAATGAATTCCGATTATTTGTGACATTTTCGTAAATTATTTTAATTATTTATAGTAAAAATTTAATCAGGCTGCAAAGATATGAATTATTTGCGAGATTTTACCCGTTATACGTTATTTTTTATTAACACAGTGCCTTATTACAGTCTGTCTGTAAGGGCAATAATCCGATTGATGCAATGTATTTTTACAGACGAAGCGGTAGTCGTTTATGCAGTAAATAATGCCCTTGAAAAAAGACGTCGTTAAAAAAAATTAAAACGCCGTATTATTTTATTGACGTGGCGTTTTAATAAATTTTTAAGCCTTATTATTTTTGTACGTTAATCAGTTGCTTACGATTCCTTATCAAAATAGAATTTGTAATAGCGTAAACCTTTTTCTTCATCTTCGCCTGTTTCCACGCGGTCTCGTTTTCCGTGTATATAGACAGTGAAATTTTTGTCCAGCTTTATCACGCTCCTTAAATAACGCGATGCTTTCTTCAAGGCTTCTTCGTTCATAATGAAATTATCCTGCAAATTCATCCCGTATTCATCCTCATATTGGCGTTTAAACTTCTTGAACTGTTCGGAAAACTCATCATCGCCGAAAACTTTCTCTGAATAAGAATCCGTATCAAAGTTTTTGTTCTCCTTAAAAAACTCCTGATTGCGGTTAAGCAAATCCGCCTGATCCATACGTGTCATTTCATATTCCTGCGGAAGGTATTCGGTTACGAAGTTCTTACAAATATTGAGCATATTATCTGTTTTGAAGTAAGAATCCTGCCTTTGCATAAGGTTAAGAAAGTCATCAACCCAATAAACAGCTTCATTGCCGCGGCTGGTTGTGTCCACCACCGAAACGACATAACCTTCTTCTTGATCCTTATTGAATATTAGGCAGCCTTTATCCAGTTTGTTTATGTCTATTCCGTCGTCGGATTCAATAGAAAAATCATCTCCCTGCGGGTAAATCTTCAAATATGTCTGTCTTGTCTCACTTTTAAAAATTCCTATGGCATCCAAAATTTCCCCGTCCAGATAACAATTTTTTAAATAGGTGACGTAGACTTCGCCTGCTTTGATATTCGGATGCAGACTTACGTCAAACAAATGTGTTGCAATGTCACAACTTGCCGAATAAAGGTTGTCGTCCGGGTTTTCGAATATTTGGCTTACCGCCGTATATATTTTATTGTTGTTAAAACCTCTTTCGTCGGAAAAAACATAATATTGCGAACCTTTAAAAGGGGTCGTGAAATATTTTAACAGCACCGAAGATATATCGGAATTCAAAATATACGGCGCTTTACTCAAATGAAGGCTTTCGTTGTTAGCTTTATTTCCCACTCTGTGCAAAACCAGTTTGTCAATGGTTGCATCGTCACATGTCATCATAGCGTTTAAAATTTTTTATTGTGCAAAAATACAAAACAATCGTGATTCAGAAGGCGGGTATTAGGAAATTTTTATTACTTTTGCATCATAAAACAGAATAAATGATATGAAAAAATATATAATACTGTTGTTTGCGGCATTAACCTGCTGCAATGCTTATACGCAAAGCGATACCTCTTCACAGCAAAGCGTTGATTCCGTATTGCAGAGTGATTACGACAGGGCTTATTTCAATTATGAGACAAAATATTATAAAGAAGCCTTACGCATTATAGAGCCTTATTATCTCAAAGGTGATGCTTCGGCGGAGGTTTACCAACTTGTAGGCAATATTTACGATGAAATGGGTAACCAATCACGTGCTTTTTCGGTGTATAACGAAGGTTTGATGAAATATCCCGATGCAGGATGTTTGTTTTTGGAGTTGGGCAACTTGAAATATAAGACGGGAGATTATCCGCAGGCTTTGTACAGATATGAAAAAGGCATTGAACACGATCCTATGTTTGCTTCGAACTATTACCGTGCGGCAAAAGTATTTTTTCTTTCCACCGAAACGGTTTGGGGTGTGATGTACGGGGAATTGTTTATGTTATTGGAGCAAAATTCTGACAGATGCAGGGAAATGTCGGCGGATTTATTCGAGGCTTACTTCAATTCCTTTTCTTTAAACAAAGGTAAGACTGTTGCGGATTTTAATAATGACATAATAGTTTATTCTGACAGTTTCGAAAGACCGAATAAATTTCCCGAGGTATTCAATACCAATATGACAAAAGCGGCATTCGGCAAGAAATTTATTGATATTGCGGCATTGATATCGATAAGAAACACTTTTATGGGGCTGATTTATCAAAAGAATCCTGATTTTGACAATCCGCTTTTTGCTTATTGGAAGAAGATAACCAAGGCAGGGCATTGGCAGGCGTATAATTATTGGCTTTTTGCATACGGAAACAATAACGAATCGGCAACATGGATAAACCAAAACAAAGATAAATGGAATTCTTTCTTGACTTGGATGAAAAAGAATCCGATTTCATTAAACAAAAGTGAATACTTTTCCCGCTATTTGATGGAATAGACAGATGCTTACGCAGCAGGGCAAATAAAAAATCCGTAAGAAGTCAATGTCTTACGGATTATTATTTTGTAAGTGATTATCTTTTATGCTTTTTGCGGCACTTCTTTTTCTTGTTTATCCTTTTTAACAGGAGGAACAATCATATCAATAACCTTACCTTCTATATAAACAAGAATAACGCTGTACAAAGGGAAACGGAAGTCCTGATTGATGATAAAAGAACTCAAAGAAATTAATCCGTCAACGATAATCACCATCGTACCAAGCGATATTTTGGTGTATTTGTGGATAATCATGGATATTATATCGCTTCCTCCGGAGGTAGCACCCGCTTTGAATATCAATCCTATACCCAATCCGTATACCACACCTGCAACTACCGTGTTTAGCATGTAATCAGGGAAGAAATATCTGCCTTCCTGACCTATTTCTATCATCATTCCTTCGTGAGGCATAAGGGAATTGGAGTTTACAATCTCGCCTACGTGTAAGAAAGGTGCATATCCCCAGGTTGTTTCCAGAATATAAGTAAATATATATCCCAAGAACACGCTTAAAAGTGTCTTTACGCCGAATTTAGGTCCCAGGATAATAAGTCCTAGAATCAAAAGCGGCAAATCCAAACAAACAACGTAAAAGGAAAGTTTCCAAGGAAATAATGCGTTAAGTACATTGGACAGACCGTAAGTCCCTCCCGGTGCAAGGTGATAAGGATTGGCAAACATAATGTCGCCCAAAACAAAAATGAATGTTCCCAAAACTACCATTCCGTAGGCTTTGAACCATTCCTTTGAACCGAATTTTTCCGTAGAATCGTTTAATTGTGCAAACCAAGCACCGATTTTTGATTTTTTCTGCATAAATTTTATCTTCTTTATATTAATTAACTCAATTTTATATAATTACGCCTCAAGCGCATATAGAAAAAAGTTTTGCAAAGTTACGACTTATTCCTTTACTGTCAAAAGAAAAGAAAGAAAAGTTTTATTTTGCGGCATTGTTGCAGCGTTTTTAGTCAAAAATCGGATGTTGCAAACTGCCGTATAACCGCCTTAAATTTTTATTGACACATCGCGTAAAAATAACACGGCGTTTTACGAAATTAAAACGCCGTATTATTTTATTAAAACGCCTTAAAAATTTTCTGAAACGGCGTTTTATTTTACGTATGTGTAATTTGTTATAAATCAGTGCGTGGCTCAATGATTGTTCCCCACTCACGTTTTGCCGCTCTTTTGTTTACGATTTTGATTTTTTCGATTGCATAACGGCCGTTAGGATGCAGGGAAATCATATCAACGACACCGTCCGAATGTTTCAACACGACGCGGTTTTTATCAAATTTGTTTTTCTTTTTCCACGTATGGACAAACATTTCTTCAGGCTTTGTAGGGTTGTAGTTAGGACAATCCCATTCGTGAACCTTGGTACAGAAGATTTCTTTCCATTTATTGCCCGTATAAGAAAATATGCGGAAGTAGTTAATGTTGGTATAGTCGCGGTAAACGGTCATAAGCGAGATTTCATCACCGCCGTCACCGTCCAAATCACCTTCGTTAACCAAAAAATATACACCCAAATCGCCGTCAAGCTGCAACGGAGTCAGCTCATCATTATCAGAAAAAATTTGGGTTGCGGTCTCATAAAGATTTTCTTCGAAACCGTCGCCGTCAAAATCCCCTCTTATGGTAAAACGCGTGGAATTGTTTTTATTCCATCTCCATTCCGAAGGTGTAAGATTGGTCATTATCACGTCACGCCAAGGTTTCAATTCACTGACGTTTGCATTTTCATCGTCCTGCTGTGCATTCAGGTTTGTAAGCGGGAGCAATGCGAAAACCACCGCTGCAATACCTGCAATCACAATTCTTTCGGTCTTTTTAATATTCATCTTTATAACGGTTGTTTTAAGTTATTATCGTTCAGAAATTCATTTGCTTATTCTTCAATTGTTTCATAGCGCAGATTGTCTATAATGTAGTTCTGTCTTTCAGGCGTATTCTTTCCCATAAAGAAGCGCAAAACTTCAGGCGTTTGGCTGTCGTGGTTAAGCAATACGGGATCAAGTCTGATGTCTTTGCCTATAAAATGCGAGAACTCATCGGGCGAAATCTCTCCAAGACCTTTGAAACGCGTGATTTCCACACCTGTTTTCAGTTTCTTGATTGCATTTTGTTTTTCTTCTTCGCTGTAACAGTAGAAAGTCTGTTTTTTGTTTCTTACGCGGAATAAAGGTGTTTGCAAAATATAGATATGTCCCTGCCTTACAAGTTCAGGAAAATACTGCAAGAAGAAAGTCATTAGCAACATGCGTATATGCATTCCGTCAACGTCGGCATCGGTTGCTATAACAATATTATTATAGCGCAGATTGTCCATATCCTCGTCAATATTCAATGCCGCATGAAGCAAATTGAATTCTTCATTCTTGTAAACGATTTCTTTGGTTTCGCCGTAAGAGTTGTAAGGCTTACCGCGTAAAGAAAAAACTGCCTGAACATTAGGATCCCTTGATTTGGTAATACTTCCCGAAGCCGAATCACCCTCGGTAATAAACAAAGTAGTCTCCAACCTTCTTTCATCCTTACTGTTGTAATGCACGCGGCAGTCACGCAGTTTTCTGTTAACCAAAGAAGTTTTCTTTGCGCTTTCTTTTGCCAGCTTCTTATAGTTCTGCATGCCTTTACGGTCCTTTTCGTTGCGGACAATCTTTTCAAGAATTGCATTGGCAACGTCACTGTGCATATATAAATAAGGATCGAGCGTTTTTTTGACAATATCGTTTATATAATTTCTTACTGTAATTCCTTTATCCTTATCATAATCCACGCTTCCAAGCTTGGTTTTTGTCTGTGATTCGAATACGGGATCGATTATCTTAAGGCTTATTGCGGCAATCAATCCGCTTCTTATGTCCGAAGGTTCGTAATCTTTTTTGAAATAATCTTTGAAAACCCTTACAATGGCTTCGCGGAACGCCGCCAAGTGGGTTCCGCCCTGTGTCGTGTGCTGCCCGTTTACAAAAGCGTAATGTTCTTCGGTCAAAACCTTATCGGAATGAGTGAAAGCGAACTCAAAATCGTCTTGTTTTAAGTGAATGACAGGATAAAGGGCTTCTTCCTGCGAGGACATATTGTCGTTCAGCAGATCCAAAAGACCTCCGGTTGAGCGGAATTTCTGTTTGTTGTAAGTGATGGTAAGACCTTTGTTAAGATAAGTGTAGTTTTTCACCATCTTAACGATATATTCATTAATAAAGGAGTAATTTTCGAATATTTCCCTGTCGGGAATGAATTCAATAAGAGTGCCGGAAGGTTCTGTGCTTTGTTCTGTTTTATATTCTTTGATAAGTTCACCTTTGGAGAATTCGGCTTTCTTTGTCTGGCCGTCACGGAATGATTGTACGAAGAAATAACTGCTCATTGCATTTACGGCTTTTGAGCCTACGCCGTTCATTCCTACGGATTTCTTGAAAGCCTGCGAATCTATCTTACCGCCCGTATTCATTTTGGCAACACAATCAATCAGTCTGCCCAAAGGAATACCTCTTCCGTAGTCCCTAACACGCACTTTGCCTGTGTCAAACTCTATGTCAAGTTCAATATTCTTTCCCTGCCCCATAGCGAATTCGTCTACGGAGTTGTCAAGTATTTCCTTAACCAAAACATATATTCCGTCGTCTGCAGATGCTCCCGAACCGAGTTTGCCGATGTACATTCCCGGACGTTTTCTTATGTGTTCGTTCCAGACAAGCGTTTTTATGTCTTCTTCACTGTAATTAACAGTATTGTTTATTATATCTTCCATAATATTTAAGGTGCAAATTTACGAAAAAAATGTGACAGTTAGCGATAATTTTTATAAATTTGCATGTTAAAATCTAATAAAGGCTTAAATTATGATAAATACAAAAGGTAAAATAACATTGTTTCTGTTATCGATTTTCATTACATCAATTCTTAATGCACAGGAAGAAACATCGGTGCCGGTTGATTTGCAAGCATGGGATATAAATGAATATTCTGCACATTTGTCATGGAAGAAAGATACCAATACTTTGCAGTACATCATAGAATATAATGCAGCAATGAGTGATGATATTACCCAAGTGAAAACTTCAGATACGACAGTGTTTATTACCGATTTGGTATCGGCAACGCAATATCTTTGGCGTGTAAGGGCGGTAAGCTATACCTATGACACAACCGCATGGAGCAATACCGCATCGTTTTACACCGAAGGGTATTCTACTGACTGTGATGAGGTAGGGGCGATGTTTGTTACTTCGACTGCGGGAAACAATATCACCGTACAGTGGACTGATAATGAAAACGTGTCTTATTGGGAGATTGTTTGCGATGAGACGGGAACAAATCCCGACAACAGAGGAAGAAGATATTTTACCAAAGAAACGGAATACGTATTTGAAGATTTGGTTCAGGGAGATATATACCAATTTGCACTGCGCAGCCACTGCAATTCATCGGCAGGAAACTGGAAATACGTATATGCTAAATTTCTGCGTTCCGATACATTGCAGGATTTACCTGTCAGTATAGATTTTGACGCAGAGGATTATTTACTGCAATTGGGTTTAATATCGTCCGCACTCAATCCTTGGACGGTAGGATACAACCAAAACACGGATGAAGAAAATAAAACATCACGTATGTATGTCAGCAACAATAACGGGCTGACCAATGTGTTTAATAACCAAACGGCGTCTTTGTCTTACGCATATACGGACTTCTTTGTACCCGATGATACTGAAGGATTGTATATTGATTTTTCATACCGCGGCAATATAGCTTCGGAAAATGACGGCGTTAAGTTATATATAGTAAGTAATTCGGCGGTATTGGGACTTGACACGCTGCCTGACGGAATATCGCAAATAGGAAAAACTGTTTACAATAACACGGAAGGGGAGTGGAAAGACGAACACATTGAACTGTCTTCCGAATATGCAGGTTCACCCCGCAGACTGTTATTCGTTTGGAGGAATACGGACAGTTGTCAGGACAATTTATCGGTGGAAATAGACAATATATATATAGCAGCGCGTTATTGTGCCGCACCAAACAATCTGAAAGCCGATTATATAACCCATAACAGCGCAATGCTGTCGTGGAATGCTACGGACAACCATACGGTTTATACGCTTGAATACAGAAAAATATCCGATACCTTATGGACTCAAATCAACGGAATAACAAATAATTATTTCCTTGACTCATTGGAAGAAAATTCCGTATATGTCTACCGTTTACAGGCTAATTGTGAAGAGGGTAACAGCGTGTTTTCGCAGCCTGATACCTTTTATACGCCGCTTAATGTGTTGCCTGTGGATATCAATACGCTGAAATATACTGTCAAAGACACCTTGGCATCGTTTACATGGGACGAAGTAAATGATGTTAAATCCTATTGCGTAAACTATAAGGAGAATACGGATAATTCCGATTGGAACCAAATAATCAGTTACGTCAATTCATGCACATTGAAAGGCCTTAAACAAAATACCGAATACCTTTTCAAAGTAAAATGCATCAATTTCTATGACGATTCAAGTGCATTCACCGACACGGTAAGATTTATTACGGGTTGTTCTTCCGTAAAAGATTTTCCGTATTCGGCTGATGATGATATTGTTTTTTCTTCCCAAGAAGGTATTGAATCTGTTCCGTTTTGTTTTTCCGTAGGAGAATCGGAGGTAATATCACCTGTGTTGGATTTTACCGATATTGAAGCGGCGGAATTGACCTTTGATATATATTCGACATCGTCCGTAATAGTTTATGCATCAAGAAACGGAGGTATGACATACGCCCAATTGCAGAATATCCCTGCTTCGGGAACTCAAACCGACTTTGCAACGAAGCGAATAGTCCTTTCGGATTACGTGATGGAGGATAACGTAAAAATAAAACTTGTCTTTGTTACATTCGAAGGCAAAGAAGATCAATGCCATATAAAGAATTTTACGATTAAATCTACATGCCGCGCTCCGCGTACAGTGGAATTTGATGAGATTAGTTACAATTATATTACCTTGTCGTGGACTGACGAGGATATGGCGGAGTCGTGGTTGGCTTCTTTATATGATAAGGACTGGAACTTGATTACTTATATGAATGTATCAACCAATCATTGCACGTTTTCATCGCTTGATACGGCTTCAACCTACAAAATAACGGTTCGAAGCATTTGTTCGGGCAACGTAAGTTTCGATTCGGCACGTGCGGAGTTCACAACATTCGGTGAGGATGTCACCCAATGCAGCGTACCCGATAATTTTACTGCCTTTTGGTATCAAACCAAGAGCGAAGAAACCATAATGGCGACATGGGAATCCCCTTCGTATATAAATGTGTGGGAAGTGTGGTACAAAGAAGTCTTGGCAGTGGATTGGCAGCAGCGTATTGTAACTATAAACCCTGTTTTCACCATACGTAATCTCTCGGATAACGACCGTTATGAGATAAAGGTAAGGGCGATATGTAGCCCAGGCGATACGTCCGACTTTACAAAAACAGATACAGTCACGGTGCGACCGAGCGGATTGGAAGAAATATCTTCTGAAGAGGGTTATATATTGACAATATACCCTAATCCTGCCGATAATGTCATAAATACTGACGCTCACGGAGCATATATTAAAAATGCCGTGCTGATGTCTTTTGAGGGCAAGGTTCTGCAAAGATGGGAACAGCTTCCTGAACAAATCAATATAGACGGTTTGCCTGCGGGAACTTATTTCTTAAGCGGCATTATTGACAACAGAAAAATCACAAAACGCTTTATTAAAAAATAAGACGTCGTTTGAGTAAAATAAAACGCCTGATTAGTAAAATAATCAGGCGTTTTAATAAATTTTTACGGCGTATTATTTTTGCCTTATGCTTATGCATTGATACACAATATCTTTCTATAAGTGAAAAATGAGGTCTAAAAGAACGTAAAAATGGTGGTGTTATTTCGGAAAACAGGGTTATAAAAAGTGGGTTTGTATTTGAAATTTGTTTATGATTTTTAATGTTAAGATAATAAAAATCCGCAGACGTTAGTTGTTGTCTGCGGATTGTGTTTTCAGATATTGTCTGATTTTTTTGCCGTGAATTATTTGTCTTTGAACTTTTCAACCTGCGGTTTTAACGCATCGATTACAAGCATTACCGCTTCTTCGAAACTTCCTGCACGTTTGGAGGCATACAAATCGTTACCCCTTACGACCAAACGTATATCGGCTATTTTGTTGTTATCACTTTCGGGTTTATCCAGGCTCAATGTAACTTCGGCACCGAGCAATCCCGAAGCATGACGTTCCAATTTGGAAACCTTTTCCGTTATGAAATCCGTTAATTTCTCATCTGCTTTGAATTTGACCGCATTAATTTTTACGTCCATAATATTTTCCTCCTTAATTTTAGTTATTAAAGTTTTGCTCAAACGAGCGTTTATATTCTTTTTTCAACTGTTCAACCGTCGTATGCGTATAAACCTCCGTCGCTTTAAGCGAACTGTGCCCCAAAAGATTCTTTACGTTCACTATATCCGCCCCTTCGTTTACCAAATGTGTAGCACAAGTGTGGCGGAATATGTGTGCAGAACGTTCGGATACGTTTATATTTTCCAAAAGTTTATGAACTAAAGCGTAAAGCTGATATTTACTTAAAGGTTTTCCGTCTTTGTTGACCATAAGTTTGCTTTCGCTAATATTATAACGGTGTTTTAAGTCAATATATTTTATAATATCGGTAATTAATTTCGAATCTATCGGAATAATCCGCTCTTTGTTGCCCTTACCAAGTATTCTTAATTGCTTGTTTTCAAAAGAAATGTCTTTTTCTTCTATTGCCAATAATTCCGCTTGCCTTATTCCCGTGGCGTAGAGTATTTCCGTTATAAGAAAATTGCGGAAGGCATCAAAATCACTGCCGTCGGGACGGGCGGAAAGCAAACCTGTAATATCATCTTTGGATAACGCGGAAAGTTTACGTTTGCTCATTTTCGGCGGAATGATTTTCAGCATAGGGTTTTTGAATTCCGTGTCATTTTGTTGCACCCATTTGAAATAGGATTTCAGCGCCGATATTTTTCTGTTGATACTTCTGGAAGTGATGCCGTTTTCCGTCATAGTCATAATCCAACTTCTGACGGCATTGACGCTTATAAGTGAGTCGTCATCCCTTTCCAAAGGTCTGTTATCGTCTTTGAATAAAAATTCTTCGAATTGCCGTAAATCGGATTCGTATGACTGTACGGTTAAATCGGAATAATTGCGGTGCAGTTTCAGATATTTTAAAAATTCTTCTGTTTTCACGTCAGCAAAATTAGCAAAAAATTCGCTTAAACAACAAAAAAGATTTACAAATTTTCAATCTGTAAATCTTTTTCTTCATATAAGCGGCAGTATTTTGCTAAAAGCCTGTACTGCATCCTACACAAAACTGATTATTTGTCCATTTCAGCTTGTCTTAATTTCTGAACGTAGATTGCTTTCAGTTTTTTCTCTCTTGCGATAACCGAAGGCTTTGTAAACTGTTTGCGGTTACGCAGTTCTCTTACTACTCCTGTTTTGTCGAATTTACGTTTCAGTTTCTTAAGTGCTCTTTCAAGGTTATCACCTTCTTTAATCGGAACAATAATCATAAATAATACCTCTTTCTTTTTTAATTGTTAATAAATTTTACTAAATGCGGGTGCAAAGTTACGCCTTTTTATCGTTCTGACAAAATTTTTTACGCCTTTTCTTCGTTACGCCGATTTGATTTTACCGCAAAACGGCGTTTTAAATCTATGCAATATTGCTGCGGAATTTCTTTATTTTTACCTGCTGTGTTATCATGCAAAATTTTTAAGGCGTAAAAATTTTTTAATCAGGCTGATTATTTTACTGATCTGCGATAAAAATTTCTTAAAACGCCGTTTTATTTTGACAACTTGTAATTGCTTGTTCTTCAGTTAAGACTTTTTCCAAAATTTCTGTTAAGAATTTCGGGCATCTTTGCGGTTTCCTTGTCTTTTCGTCTACAAAACAAAGTTTGTTCCAGCCTTCACAGTGCAGAACTTTCTTGCCATCCTGAACAGAAAATACTTCGTAATGGAAATGTATCTTTGCCTGCGGCATTCCCATCACTGTTGTGCGGATTATTACGTTATCGTCATAGTGTGCAGGGACGTGATAATGTGCAAACTGTTCAATCAAAGGCATCATTACGCCCATTTTTTCTATGTCATCATAGGAAAGACCGCAATGACGCATGGTTTCTTCCCTGCCTGTTTCGAAAAGACGGAAATAATTGCTGTTATGAACGTATCCCATCTTGTCAGTCTCATAATATTTTATTCTATAAGGAAAATCGAATGAATAAGTTTTCATGTGTTTATTGTTTTTATTCTGTTCTAATTACGTTTTGCCCCGAAAAGATAATGTCCCATGAAATTGCTTTGCCGTAAAATATAACTTACACCCAAACTTACGGCAATGATAAGCGAGGACATAAGCGTAACAACCGCAATCTCCAAAGCAATATTGCCATTTGCGGCAAAGATATCATGCAAAAACTTGATGTCAGGCAAAAAGAAATAATGTATAAGGTAAATATCCATCGTTCTTTCGCCTATAAATTTCAAAAGACGTGAAAATCTCTTGTCGGTATCGAAATACGCTTCGGCATTCATAAATAATATGAAAAAGACTGCCAGTCCCAAATATCTGACTGCTTCATCGTGCAGAATTTTATACCATAATATATTGGCATTTGTCCATTTTACGGTTCTGATAATGATCATCACTGCAGCAAACAGTACGATTGCCAAAGTTTTTACGCTGTCTTTTTTAAGGAAATCATAAACCTGTGTCCAATATTTGCGGAAAAATGTGCCGAGAACGAAAAACTGGAAATAATTAATGAGTTTGCCGACCGAGAAAATGCGTCTTATTCCTGTATTTATATAAAAGTATTTATTGAAATACAGATACCATGCCGTGCAAACTAAAATTATTAAAACAATATCGACGTATTTTTCGTTTAAATGCAGAGTTTTGCAAAGGAAATTAACTGTTAGGTATATTAAAAAGATTTCCAGCAAAACCATCATGAACCAATATTCGACAAATCCGCCTGAAAGAAACTCTGTTATCGGATTATGGCCCCGCAGGAAGTAGAGCAAAAAGAAAAAGACAGCTGTCGGTAACAGCAATATAAGTATTTTCTTCCAAAGAGTGGTTAAATAAAAAGATGAGGTGTATTTTTCAAGCGGCTTATATGCCACAAAACCGCTTATAAGGAAGAAAACAGG
This sequence comes from Bacteroidales bacterium, assembly GCA_017633985.1. Lineage (GTDB taxonomy): Bacteria > Bacteroidota > Bacteroidia > Bacteroidales > P3 > Scybalousia_A. Next base: position 58,378 of record JAGBOF010000029.1, on the reverse strand, counting down.
CATACGGAAAGTGATAAGAATACTGCCCAAAACCGATTTCTCGGCATTTATTCCCAATCCGAATGTCATAACATGGGCAACTACCACCAAAAACATGGTCATTCCTCTCATCGCATCTATAAAACCGATACGTTTTTTCATGTCAGAAGGATTTAATGTGCTCAATTACTGTACGCAGTATATGATCTTATTTATGAAAAAATGGAGTACAGAAGATTTTTCCATACTCCATACTCCATTTTTAACTGACTTTTAGTATTTGATATAACCTTTTTGCAAAGCGTTATCCAAACAAGCCATGATACCTTTCTTATTTATTGTACGCATTCCTGCTGCACTGACTTTAAGAGTAATCCATGCGTCTTCTTCAGGGATATAAAATTTCTTAACCTGTAAATTAGGATTAAATTTTCTTTTAGTCTTGATATTAGAGTGTGAAACTCTGTTACCGTTCTGTGCTCTCTTTCCTGTTATTTCACAAATTCTTGACATGTCTTTATACTTTTTTATATTATTATCATTAACTTAAGTTGTCTTCAAACTCCGCAGAAGTTTTATGCATCAATGCGGCAAAATTTGAGTTTGCAAAATTACATACTTTTTTCCAATCTGCAAAAAAAATCATTGTTTTTTTTATCTTGAGTGCTGAAATGAAGTCGTTTTGACGTTGTAAGGACTGCGTTTTGCGGCAATTTTTAACCGTGTTTTTATCATTTGGTTTTCAGTACATGGCAAACGGTGAAAATAAGGTGCGATAAAAATTTACTGATCAGCGATAAAAATTTACTGATCTGCGACGAAAATTTATTAATCAGCGATGAAAATTTTTCCCCACGCCGTATTAATATTTTTTGACGCCGATTTCTTTACGTTTTATAATTGACCGCTTTTTTGCGAAGGCAAAAAAATCGGAAAATCCGTTGTTTTAACAATCCGATTCAACTGTCGGGGTTGCTCCGGGTGCGGCATTATGTATGTTAGAAGGTGTGTAACTTTGTTTTTCAAAGCAATCTTCGGGTCCGCATGCACCTGCGATAAGCGTTAAAGCTGCCGTGATTGCTAAAAATAATGCGGTTTTCAATATACTTGCTTTTTTCATAATAAATCTCCAATCTTTGTTTTTGTATTCTTCGGTTGCGTAATTTATTCCTATGCGTTTGCCGCATTGATATTCCGCCTTAAATCCATCGTCTTCTATCCATATCTTTTCTTTCTTTGTCAAATCAATGCCGTTTAACTCTCTGGTGATGTGAAGTGCTTTCGTGAGTTTACCCGGTCCGTTGTAATTTTCCGTACCTCTTATCAAAACCGCTTCGGGAAAGTCCTCGTCGCCCGTAACTACGTTAAGCATGTCGTACATTCCGTAACAAAGATAAATATATGTTATCCCGCCTTTGCGGAACATATTTTCCGTACGTTTGGTCCTGCCTTTGTGGGCATGGCATGCCGTATCGTCGGTTCCGTAATAGGCTTCGGTCTCGGTAATACGCTTTTTGACAATGCCGTCAGGAGTTTCAACGCAAAGAATTTTACCTATGAGTTTGCGGGCTACTGTTACAGCATCCTGTTTATAGAAATCTTCGGATAAAATCTTATTTTTCATAAGGCAAAGTTATGAAAAAATATTAAAACGGAATCTTTTCACTGGATTTTTGCAGCATATCATCCGCAATTTTCAAATGTTTTTATATCTTTGCACGTTCAAAAATATACTTGTATGAATATATATGTGGAGAAATTCGGGGGTGCGTCCGTTAACAGTGCTGCGGCAGTAAAAAATGTAGAGCATATCATCAGCGCAGAGCATAAAAAACGGGTTGTGGTTATATCTGCAATGGGCAAGACGACCAATAAACTGGAGGTTATTATAAATAAATGGTACAGTGACGGGGAATTTTATGATGAAGGGTTTGATGAATTGAAGGAATATCACAATCAGATCATAAAAGAACTGTTTGCAAACGGCGGTGATACGTCAGCGGCGGTTGATAATATGTTTGAAGAACTGAAACAATGCGTTTGCTCGTTTAAACGTGATGACTACAATTTGCTTTATGATGCCGTAGTTTCTTACGGAGAGAAACTTTCGACTTTAATAGTTTCCGCATATTTAAATTCAAAGGGAATAAACAATAAACTTGTCAAGGCATACGAAGTAATCAAAACCGACAGCAATCACAGAGACGCAAATGTTTGTTGGGATGAGACGCAAAAACAGGTTGATGAAGTGTTGAGTCCGCTTTTAAATGAATATGACTTGGTGATAACGCAGGGTTTTATAGCAGGTGGCAGTGACGGTAAGATGACAACGCTCGGCAGGGAAGGATCTGACTTTTCGGCAGCCGTATTGGCACATTGCCTTCAAGCCAAAAGCATGACGGTATGGAAAGATGTGCCCGGTCTTTTAAATGCAGACCCTAAAAGAATAGACAAAACCGTAAAAATTGTATCCATGCCGTATACCGAAGCCGTGGAATTGTCTTATTACGGTGCGTCGGTGATTCATCCCAAAACCGTAAAGCCGCTGGAGAATAAACAAATACCTTTGTACATCAAATCTTTTGTCAATCCTTCGCAACAAGGCACCGTTATATGCAAAAGCGAAAGCGTATGCCCGATAGTTCCTAACTATATATTTAAAGATAATCAGATTTTGCTGTCCATTCTTCCCAAAGACCTTTCGTTTTTGGCGGAAAGCAAAATATCAATTATATTCTCCGTATTGGCAAAACACAAAATAAGAGTCAATTTGATGCAGAATTCAGCAATCAGTTTCTCGGTTTGTTTTGATGAAAACCGCAATCTTTTGCCTGCGTTGCTGGAAGATTTGCAGGAAGAGTTCAATGTCAGGTACAATACGGGATTGCAATTGGTTACGGTAAGGCATTATACGCAGGATGCGGTACGGGAGATAATTAAAGGTAAGCGTATATTGATTGAACAAAAAAGCCGCATAACTGCACAATATCTTATAAATTCTGCCGTTATAGGTACAAATTAAATATATTTAATGTAATATGAGTATTAAACTTTCTCAATTTAAATACAATTTGCCTAAAGAGTCTGTTGCTTTACATCCGTCAAAGGAAAGGGATGAATGCAGATTGATGGTGGTGCATAAAGACACGGGAGATATAGAGCATAAGACGTTTAAGGATATTCTTAATTATTTTGATGAGGGTGATTTGTTTGTTATGAACGACACTAAAGTATTTCCTGCCCGTTTAATCGGTACGAAAGAGAAAACAAATGCCAAGATTGAGGTGTTTTTGCTGCGGGAAATTAACGAAAACACACGTTTGTGGGATATTTTAGTGGAACCTGCGAGAAAGATAAGGATTGGAAACAAACTTTATTTCGGAGAAAACAATGAACTTGTCGCCGAAGTTATAGACAATACAACCTCACGCGGCAGGACATTGCGTTTTTTGTTTGACGGAAGCAACGAAGAATTCCATAAAGTGCTTAAATCTTTAGGCACGACGCCGCTTCCTATGGATATATTGAATTTCAGAAATCTTTTGCCTGAAGATAATTTACGTTACCAGACCATTTATGCGAAAAACGAAGGCGCAGTGGTGGCTCCTGCAACGGGATTCCATTTTTCGAGAGAGCTTATGAAGAGAATGGAAATAAAAGGCATAGAGACAGCATACGTAACCCTTCATTCGGGATTGGGAAATTTCCGTCCGATAGAGGTGGAGGATTTAACCAAGCATAAATCCGACAGCGAGGAGATGTTTATCACAGCCGAGGCTATGGATAAAATCAATTCGGCAAAGGCAGAAAAACGTAAGATATGCGCAATAGGCACAACGACAGCCAAAGCTTTGGAAACGGCTGCCACTATTGACGGAAAGATTAAGCAATATGCTGGATGGACAAGCAAATTTATCTTTCCAGAATACAATTTCCAAGTAGCCGATGCGCTTGTTTGCCAATTCAACCGTCCTTTGTCACCGATGCTTATCATGGCTTGCACATTCGGAGGGTTTGATTTGATTATGCATGCATATCAAGAAGCTATTCAAGAGGGATATAAATTCCTAACATACGGCGATGCAATGCTTATAATCTGATACGCAATTACACAAACCGGCAATGAAAAAGTATGTTATTGTATTAGCCTGCGGGAAAGGCAGCAGAATGCACAACGATGTCCCCAAACAATACATACTTGTGAAAAGCAAACCGCTTTTGTTCCATACATTGGAGAGAATACACGGGTTTAACAATCAATATAGTATTATTACGGTGATAAACCAAGAGCATACCGAACTGTTCAACGATTTGAAACAGCGGTATGCTCTTAATGTTCCCGTAGATGTGGTTTACGGAGGAGAGGAACGCTTTTTCTCGGTAAAGAATGCGTTGGATGCGGTAACGGATACGGATTCCCTTGTGGCGATACATGACGGTGTAAGACCGTTTGCGGATAAAAATATGTTTGAAAACGGTTTTCTTACGGCGGAGAGTTTAGGCAGTGCAGTGTGTGCGGTAAATGCGACCGACAGTGTGAGAATTATTGACGGAAAGAGCAATTTCGCAGTGCAAAGACAACGTGTTTTTTTGATGCAAACACCGCAAATTTTCCGCACATCTTTAATCAAACAGGCGTATAATCAACCCTACAAACCGCAATTCACCGATGACGCATCGGTTGCGGAATCTGCGGGAATGAAGATCAATATTATAGAAGGAAACCGCAATAATATTAAGGTAACGTACCCTATTGATTTACACATAGCAGAGTTTTTGCTTAATAAGACGCCGTGATGATTTACTGATCAGCGATAAAAATTTACTGATCTGCGACGAAAATTTATTAATCAGCGATAAAAATTTCTTAACACGCCGTTTTAATTTTTTACAATGAATTTTTAGTCCCGGAATATGGAAAAACAAGTTGAAAAATTATTCATTGATACCTTTAACAAGACGCCTGACAAAATAGAAAGGATGTCTGCCCACGGCAGTAACCGTCAATATTTCAGAATTACAGCCGGTGACATGTCTTGTATAGGGGTTTATAACCATGATGTGTCCGAAAACAAAGCTTTTTTGTCATACGCACGCCAATTGAAGGCAAATAATATTAATGTCCCAGATATTTATGCAAAGGATACTACGGGTAAAGTTTATTTGCAGCAGGATTTGGGGGATCAGACACTGTTTTCTTATATTAAAACCCATGGGCAGCAGGATGTTTCGGAGCAATACGCACGTGTTGTGAAGCAGTTGCCGAAGATACAGACTATAAAAAACTTTGATTATACATACGCCTATCCCCGTAAGGATTTCGACGGGCAAAGCATTCAATGGGATTTGAATTATTTTAAGTATTATTTTTTGAAATTGGCGGGAATACCTTTTAATGAAGAGGATTTGGAAAAAGATTTCAATACATTAAAGAGTTTTCTTTTGACGGCGGATACTTCTTTCTTTCTTTACAGGGATTTCCAATCGCGTAATATAATGCTCAAAGACGGCAAGGTCTGGTTTATAGACTTTCAGGGCGGACGTAAAGGTGCATTGCAATACGATATAGCGTCATTGCTTTATGATGCCAAGGCTGATATTCCGCATGATATGCGGCAGTATTTGTTTGATTTGTATTTTGAGGAATTGCAAAAGTATGTCAAAGTACCTAAACAGCAGTTTGAACAGTTGTATTATGCATACGTATATATAAGAATAATGCAGGCAATGGGTTCTTACGGCTACCGTGGTTATTTTGAAGGGAAAACGGAGTTTTTAAAAAGCATACCGTTTGCTTTGAATAATTTAAAATATCTGGAAAACAACGTAAAATTCGATTTAAACATCCCCGCACTTCACGGAGTATTTGACCGCATTATTGCATCTGATAAGTTGGCGGCTTTAAGCAGCGGAAAAAAGAAATTAACGGTAAGGGTAAAAAGTTTTTCATACAAAAAAGGTTATCCGCATGACGTTTCGGGCAACGGAGGCGGTTTCGTGTTCGATTGCCGTGCATTGCCGAATCCGGGAAGAGAAGACAGATATAAGCAAATGACGGGTTTGGATAAGGAAGTTAAGCAATATTTGGAGCAATATAAGGAAGTGGATTTCTTTTTTGACAATGCTATGAATTTAGTCAGCCAAAGCGTTGATAATTACTTGAAAAGAGGATTTTCCGACTTGAGTGTATATTTCGGATGTACGGGAGGAAGACACAGAAGTGTTTATTTGGCTGCAAGATGTGCCGATTTATTGTCGCAAAATCCTGATTTAAATGTGATTATCAATCATGTGGAACAAAATATTTAAATTTTTTTGCAATAAATTATTGTATTTTCATTGAAATAAACTAAATTTGCAAAATCTTTTTTGAGACAGAAAATAATAATTAATAACAGTAAAATTTTGATAAGCTATCATGAATAAAACGACAAGAACAATTCTGTTGGCAGTAGGAGCGGTTGCAGTGGTTGCAATGGCGTTTTGGTTATATAATTGTATTCAGCGTCCCGTTAAATTCGAAGCCGAATATAATTTGCGTTCTACCGAAGTTATTAACAAGTTGAAAGACATCCGTACTTTGCAGGAGCAGTACAAAAACACAAACAATGCTTATTGTAATGACTTGGATTCTTTGATTGATTTTGCATATAACGGCGAGGCTTTGTTGGTTCAAAAATTCGGAACGGTGCCAGATAATATGACGGAGGCAGAAGCTTTGAAGCAAGGTATATTAAGAAGAGATACGACGAAGGTTAATCCGTTGGAGAAATTGTCTGCCGAAGGTAAGTTGATAACTTCCAAAGATAAAATCAAGGAATTGAAATTTATTCCTTATTCAGACGGCAAAACATTCGAGATGCAAGCCGGTACATTGGATAAAGGCGGTATTGAGGTAGCAGTTTTTGAAGCCAAAGCTCCTATTGAGACTTATACGACAGGTATGGACGAGCAGACGGTGATAAACCGTAAAGCCGAATTGGAGCAAAAAGTAGGCGGATTTGCCGGTTGGAGAGTCGGAGCAATGGATCAGGCTATTACCGACGGAAACTGGGAATAATAAATGTTATATAAATTTCTTACATGAATACTTTTAAACTGGAAAATTTAACCCAGACAGAAGGAACTATTGTAACGAATGAATCAAATCTATCCGTTTGCTTGACGGCAGGCGGATTTATTTTTGCGATAATAGACAAAAAATTCTGTTTGAAAGCTACGGGGGAATTCAGCGTCGATTTAAGCGGAAGCATTCCCCAAGTGATGACAAATATAAAGACATGTTTTTCATCCGTAGGGATACATATATTTAATTTTAACTCAATCCGTGTGGTTTGTCCTACCCAACGTTCGGTTTGGGTGCCGTTTAAACTTTACGATGCTTCCAAAAACAAAGATTATTTGAAGACTGTTTCGCCTGTATATTCCAATGATACGGTTATTGCCAATGTTTGTCAAAAATTAGACGCCGTTAATGTGTTTGCATATCCTTTGCAACAATACAGCGGTATGAAGATAGTGATGCCGAAAGCACGTTACGTTTCACCGTCAGAGGTTTTGGCTCAATACGCATTCGATGTAAGTTCATTCATGCAGAATACTTTCATTATGAATAAGACTTCTAACGGATGCGGATTTGCAGTTTTCAAAGGCAATACGTTTACTTTGTCCAATTCCTTTACATATCAAACGGCGGATGATATGATTTACTTTTTGCTTTATACGTTGCAACAATTGGAAATCAATACTGCGGAGGTTAATTTAATGCTTTCGGGCGAGAAGTTTACCGAAGAAGAATTGCATCTGTTAAAGCGCTATATTAAGCATGTGTCTTATGCAAATTGTGCGGAGAATATAACGGTTCCTGCAGAGTTTGACGGCATTGATTTGCAGAAATATTTCCTTTTGTTGGCATAAAAGCGGCAGATAAAGCAGAATAAGGGCAATACGGATGAGAATAGTATCGGGCACATTACGGGGCAGACGTTTGAATCCTCCTATGAATCTACCTGTACGTCCTACGACGGATTTCGCAAAGGAGAGTTTGTTTAATATTCTTCGGAATAAAATAGATTTTGAGGAATGTTCCGCATTGGATTTGTTTTGCGGCACTGGTAATATCAGTTTCGAATTCGTTTCAAGAGGTATCAAATCCATAACAAGCGTTGACATAAACCCCAAATGTATTGCATTTATCAATCAAACAAAAGAAAAATTCAAAGTAGACAACCTTTACGCATTACGAAGTGATGTTTTTGTGTATTTAGGCCGCAGCAAAATGCAATATGACGTAGTTTTTGCCGATCCTCCTTATGATATGGATAAGTTTGATTTGGTTGCGGATTTGGTGTTGAAGAGTTTTCTTAAACCAGGCGGGCTGTTTATTTTGGAACATTCCAAAGAACATTCGTATACAGATAATCCTTATTTTGTTGAACAGCGTCATTACGGTAAGGTGAACTTCACATTTTTCCGTAATGAGCAAAAAGAGGAAGATCAGCAATAGATTTATTCAAATAAACCGTCTGAAAAATCAAAAGTAAAATTGTTCTGAATTTACTTTTTGGGGCTTTAACAGAACAAGAAGGCTTTTTAGAAAAATAATACGGCGTTTTAGTAAAATAACATGCGATAATATTTTATTAAAACGCCGTATTATTTTAACGAAACGCCGTGTTTTTGTAACGATTTGATTGTTAATAATTTATAAGACGGTATTTTTTGAGCGTTTTTTGCAGCAAAAACAGGCAGAAAAATAGAGTAAAAAAGTGATTTCAGCATTCAATGGCAGCGAAAATTGTGGTGTAAGGATTAATACGAAACGGCATAAAATTAACTGAAGATATAAAAAAATGAGTTTTTGTTATTGTCGGTAAGAAAAAAAATTGTAAATTTGCAAATTATTTGATAAACTCTTTTTTACGGTGATTTATTGATAAATATTGAAAGGATATAATAATGATAAACATAACATTACCTGACGGAAGCGTAAAGCAATATAACGAAGGTGTTACGGCTTTGGATGTAGCAAAGTCAATAAGCGAAGGATTGGCAAGAAACGTTCTTTCGGCTACTGTTGACGGCGAAATAAAAGACTTATTACAACCTATAAATAAAGACTGTAACCTGAAACTTAATACATGGAATGACGAAGACGGCAAACATACCTTCTGGCATTCCTCCGCACACTTATTAGCTTCGGCAGTTCAGGCATTGTATCCTAATGCAAAGTTCGGAATAGGACCTGCGATTGAACGCGGCTTCTATTATGATATTGATTTCGGCGAAGACGTTTTGAGGGAAGAAGATTTTCCGAAAATAGAGAAGAAAATGGCGGAAATAGTTAAGCAAGGCGTTAAACTTATACGTAAAGATGTAAGCAAAAAAGACGCTTTGGATTATTTTTCTTCACGCGGAGAACAATACAAAGTCGAACTTATCAATGATTTACAGGACGGAACTATAACTTTTTACGAAAGCGGAGATTTTACCGACCTTTGCCGCGGTCCTCATTTGATGGATTTCTCGCCTATAAAGGCGTTTAAGATAACTTCTTTGGCTGGTGCCTATTGGAGAGGCGACGAACATCGTAAGCAATTGACGCGTTTGTATGCAATATCATTCCCTAAAAAGAAAGAACTGGATGAGTATCTTACTCTTTTGGAAGAAGCAAAGAAAAGAGATCACAGAAAATTAGGCAAAGAACTTGAATTGTTTGCATTTTCACAGAATGTGGGTCAGGGATTGCCTCTGTGGTTGCCAAAAGGTACGGCATTGCGTAAGAGATTGGAAGATTTTTTGACAAAAGTTCAGAAGAAATACGGTTATTTGCAGGTTATGACGCCGCATATAGGCAATGTTAATCTGTATAAGACATCTGGACACTTCCAAAAATATGGCAAAGATTCCTTCCAACCGATACAGACTCCGCAGGAAGGTGAGGAATATATGTTAAAACCGATGAATTGCCCTCACCATTGCGAGATATACCGTTTGATGCCGAAGTCTTATAAGGATTTACCTTACCGTGTGGCAGAATTCGGAACAGTTTACCGTTATGAAATGAGCGGTGAATTGCACGGATTGACACGTGTTAGGTCGTTTACGCAGGATGATGCGCATATCTTTTGTACGCAGGAGCAGATAAAAGAAGAGTTTTGCAAAGTAATAGATATTGTACTTTATATATTCAAGACGCTTAAGTTTGATAACTTTACCGCCCAAATTTCATTGCGTGACCCTAACAATAAAGAGAAATATATCGGTACGGATGAAGTGTGGGATAAAGCGGAGAAGGCTATAATCGAAAGTGCTGCAGAGAAAGGTCTTAACACTGTAACCGAAACAGGTGAAGCTGCGTTCTACGGGCCAAAACTTGATTTCATGGTTAAAGATGCTTTGGGCAGAAGTTGGCAGTTGGGAACTATTCAGGTCGATTATAATTTGCCGGAAAGATTTAATCTGGAATACATCGGGGCTGACAATCAAAAGCACAGACCTGTCATGATTCACAGAGCACCTTTCGGTTCTATGGAACGTTTTGTTGCGGTATTGTTGGAACATACTGCAGGCGAATTTCCTTTGTGGCTGACACCTGATCAGTATATTGTTCTTCCTATCAGTGAAAAGTATGAAGAATATGCAAAGAAGGTTCAGAATATATTAAATGAAGCTGAATTGCGCGGTACGGTTGATAACCGTAATGAAAAAACTGGGAAGAAGATACGTGATGCCGAGATTAAGAAAATACGTTATATGCTTATTGTCGGAGAAAAGGAAGAAGCGGAAGGTTTAGTTTCAGTAAGGGAACACTTGAAAGGTGATATAGGTACAATGAGCATTAAAGATTTTACTGATTTGGTGCAAAACGAAGTAAAGAAAGAATTAGAGAATTAGAAATACATTAAGTATAAACATTTTAAATATAAGGAGGACAAGTTATAGAAACAACAAATCAATCTCGTGGCAGAGGACCTGTAAAAAAGGAGATGCCTCATTTGATTAACGAGAACATTAAAGAGCCGATTGTAAGAGTAGTCGGTGAAGGTTTTGAACCTAAAATTTGCAGTATTAAGGAAGCGTTGGCTATTGCAACCGAGCAAGGGTTGGATTTGGTGGAGATATCTCCAAATGTTAATCCGCCAGTATGTAAGGTGATGAATTACCAGAAATTTCTTTATGAACAAAAGAAGAAAGAAAAGGAAAGAAAAGCCAAATCTTCTAAAATGTTGGTTAAAGAAATAAGACTTGGACCTCAAACAGACGATCATGACTTTGATTTTAAATTAAAGCACGCAATACGTTTCTTAACTGAAGGCAATAAAGTTAAAGTTGATGTGTTTTTTAAAGGAAGAACGATTGTCTATAAAGAACAAGGTGAGCAAAAACTTCTTAAATTTGCCGAGGCATTGCTTGAATACGGTAAACCGGAGCAGATGCCGAAGTTAGAAGGAAAGAAGATGTTGATGATAATTGCTCCTATAAAGAAGAAATAAACCGTAATTTTTGCGGATAAATACAATAAAGCAGAGATATTAACGTTGTTGAAACGTTTTTAGTTAAATAAATTTATTAATAACAAAAAAAGAGGACATAAAAATGCCAAAAACAAAAACCAGATCATCTGTAAAGAAAAGATTTACAGTAACTGCATCAGGTAAATTGAAAAGAAGACATGCTTATCATTCTCATATTTTGACAAAGAAGTCAAATAAGAGGAAAAGAGCATTATGTGCTTACACAACGGTATCAAGTGCTGATGCCAAAGTTTTGAACGAATTGTTGGTAAGATAATTCTGTTAGGCACATTGGGTAAACAAGTTTATTAACCATTATATCAGTATTAAGTGCTTAAATTAAAATGCCGCTGATATAAAAAAAACAAAACAAAATTAAAAAATGCCAAGAAGTGTAAATGCTGTTGCATCAAGACAGCGCAGAAAAAAAATCCTTAACCGTACTAAAGGTTATTGGGGAAGAGGTAAGAATGTTTGGACCGTTGCAAAGAACAAATGGGAAAAAGGTCAAACTTATGCATTCAGAGACCGTAAAGTAAAGAAAAGAGAATTCCGTGCTTTGTGGATTAACCGTATCAATGCAGCATGCCGTCAGAATGAGATTTCATATTCTGTTTTTATGGGATTGTTGCATAAGAACAACATCGCATTAAACCGTAAAGTTTTGGCAGATCTTGCCATGAATGATCCTAAAGCTTTTACTGCGGTAGTAAAACAAGTAAAGAAGTAGTGTAACCTAAAACAAAGAAGACAGAGATGGAAGATTTAATGAAGTTTATAGAGAGTCAGGCTCCTGCAAAGGAATTTCCTCAATTTAAATCAGGCGACACTATTACGGTAGCGTACAAAATACGTGAAGGAAATAAGGAGCGTATCCAGCAATTCCAGGGAATAGTTATTCAGATTAAAGGTCATAAAGGACAGGCAAATAATACATTTACAGTAAGAAAAATATCTAACGGCGTAGGTGTTGAAAGAATATTCCCAATGAACAGTCCTTACATTGACAATATCGTAGTTAATAAGCACGGTGTTGTTCGTAGAGCAAGAATTTATTACTTAAGAGAACTTTCGGGTAAGAGCGCTCGTATAAAAGAAAAGATTATTAAGAAATAAATTTCGTTGTAATCAAGCAATAAGCGGAAAATATTTAGATATTTTCCGCTTATTATGTTTTATACTAATAGGTATTTACTTAAGATTTTATGCTCTTTACAAGATAAAATATGCAATTGTGATAATGGAAACAGTAGGAGTTAAAAGATTATTTTGCAATTAAGGAATTTATATACGATGCAACTTCCTGCGGAGTTATTTTGTCCATACATGTGCATCGGTTACCTTTTTTACAATCTTTACAACCCGGTTTATCGTGGCAGAATACTTTTACTTTCTTTCCGAGCGGATGCCAACGTTGCGGATCTATACCTTGCATCGGAGGGAACAATCCTATAGCGTGTACATTTAATATTCCCGCTACGTGCAGAGGTCCTGTTCCGCTGGCAAGCAAAGCATCGCTGTGGGCAATGAACGAAATATATTCTTTAAGTGACATTTTGCCGAACATATTTACGACATTGTCTCCTTTAATGTCCACACCTAAAGATTCTTTTTGTGTACCGCATACAAATATCTTGACTCTTTCGTCCAATAATTCCGTAAGTTGTTTGAAATACTCCACAGGCCATTCCCTTCCGTGACCGTTTGATTTCGGATGTATGATAAGGTTGAATTTTGTTTTGTCAAGTTGTTGGTTTATTTCCGTCTTTTCAGGCTTTGACAAGCGGACATAATCCGATAATTCGTCCATTGTATAATGTCTGAAGCAGTCTTTGAATTGTTTTAGTAGGAAGATATTGAGTTGAGCCTCGTTAAGCGGCATATTCTTTCTTGAAAATCCCACATTCTTATTGCAATATAAGACATTATATATCCTGTGAGATGTTCCCACACGGTAAGGAATCCGGGCTTTAAAGGCAAGTTTTGCAATTTTTTTGTTTGGAAATACAATTATTATTACGTCAATGGCGGCTTCTTTCAATATTTTAACCGCCGTTTTGCTGTCTTTGTATAATGATTGTACGTCTAAAAATTCATCGACATCGCTGCACGCCGTTATAATGTCTTTCGTGTATTCCCTGCCTATAAAAAGTATGCGTGCTTGCGGATAATGCTGTTTTATAATACCGCACATAGGCAATGTAGTAACGACATCGCCTATATTGTCTGTTCTTGTAATTGCTACTGTGAATGGACGGTTGAACTGTGGTATCATAAAAATCAAACAATCTGTACTAATTCTTTGAAAATTGATTCTTTTATTGCAGGCAGAAGTGATTTTATGTCAATGATATTTATTTTGTATTTAGTGAAAACAGCATCCATTTTACCGTCTACGCTGTTGGCTATTCCTTCTTGGCTGTTAGAAGGAAACTCTGCGTAAATAACTATGGTTTGCGGTTTCTTTTCTGCAGCGGAAACGAATTCCCCGTGGGCATAGGCTTTCAATACTTTTTCTTCTTTAAGAGCCGCCGCTATTTTGCTGACTAATTTTTTCCTGTTATAGCGTGCTAACCACGAAGGTTTGCGTTTCTTTTCTTTTAAGCCTTTCAATAATTGTTTATTTGCATCCTTTGTCGTCATATAAATATATATGATGTTTATGTTGTTGTATTTTGAATTGATGTTTTGACGGAATATTCCGTTTACAAGCAATTATATTTTTACCAAACCTGCAAATCCCATAAAAGCCATAGCCAATATTCCTGCGGAAATCAATGCTATCGGAGTGCCTTTAACTCCTTTAGGAACGCCTACTAATTCCAAATGTTCGCGTATTCCTGCGAATAAAACCAATGCAAGAGTAAATCCCAAGGCTATTGACACTGAATAAACCAAACCTTGCAACAAGTTGAAATCCTTTTGAATTACAAGTATGGCAACACCCAATACGGCGCAGTTAGTAGTGATCAGCGGAAGGAAAACACCCAATGCCTGATACAATGCAGGAGATATTTTCTTCAGAATGATTTCCACCATTTGCACAAGGGCGGCTATCACAAGGATAAACATGATTGTTTGAAGGAATCCGAGTCCCAAAGGATCAAGTATGCAATGTTGTATAAGGAACGTAACCAATGTGGCAATAACCATAACGAACACTACCGCCATTCCCATTCCAGAAGCTGTACTTACTTTGGTTGAAACGCCCAAAAACGGACATATTCCCAAAAACTGTGACAATACTACATTGCTTACAAATACCGCAAAGACGAATAATTTTAAATATTCCATAGCTTATTTAATTAATTTTGTCAATTATCTTCTTTATGTCTTTTAAAAGTGCAAAAATAGTAAAAATATATGAATCGGAGAAATTTTACAATAATTTTCTTTTAACATAAAATGTTTAATAAAATCAAAACGCCGTACTGCGAAAATAAAACGCCGTTTCAGTAAATTAATCTGCGATAAAAAAATATTTTTACGGCGTTTTAATTTGCTGAAACGGCGTCTTGTTGTATTGTGTTAATAAACAATGCGTTACAAAGGGCGTTTTGGAGCCTGTTTTTGCCTGTTTTTTCTTGTAATTTACAGCAAAACTTCAAGGCAGAGCAATACGGTAAAAAATAGATTCAGCTTGCCAGCTTTGAACAAACATTTGTTGTAAGCATCGCCTTGTGCCGAAACTACCTCTTGATAAAGCATAAAGGCAGGAATGAATATCAGATTGGTAAAAGACAGTCCGAATACAGCGAAAGTCGATGCCAGCATAAGCAGACTGTATATCAAGAGTATATATTCGCATGTCTTTTTACCCAAACGCACAGGCAGGGTTTTCTTACCAGCATTGCGGTCGTCATCTATGTCCCTTATATTGTTAATCATCAGTACCGTCATCGAAATCAGCCCGCATACCGCACCGACACACCAAATTGATGTAGTATGTAGTATATAGTGTGTAGTATGTAGCATATTTGACATATTCCAATTTGAACCGCCGTCAATTAACAGATATACCGTTCCCGCAACGGCGAATATCCCGTAATACAAAAAGCAGAAAATATCCGCAATTCCCAAATAAGACAAAGAAAAACGGGTGGCTGTGTAAAGCCATGCGAACAGTATGGCAGTTATTCCTATTAGCAGTATGGGTAAACCGCCTTTTATTATAAGTACAAGCCCTGTCAGCAAAGCGATTGCAAGGGTTATATAAATTGCGTTACGCATTTGGTTTATAGAAACCGTACCTTCTGCTAATGCGCGCTTGAATCCTATCCGTCCCTTCTTGTCCGTACCTTTTTTGTAGTCGTAATAATCGTTTATCAAGTTGCTTAAAACCTGTAAACTTACGCTGCAAAGCAGTAATATTGCACATAATATAAAATATGCAGTACATGACATGGATGAAATTCCGCAGGCTTTCTTTTCCGCATGGCATAGTAATATTCCTGCGATAACAGGACATACTGAAGCAAAGAGTGTTTTCGGCCTTATAATGCTCCACCAAAGTTTTATGTCTTTTGTTTTCATAGAAATTGTGCCTAATGTTTGTAACCCGTATAAATGGTCGCTATGCCGAATGTAAGATTTTTGTAAGACAGATTTTCAAATCCGCAACTTTTCATGTGAATTAAAAAATCCTCACCTTTGGGAAAATCTTTTACGCTTTTCATTAAATATTTGTATGCCGTATTGTCTTTGGATATGATTTTACCTGCAAAAGGCAGTATATAGGTGAAGTAAATATTGTAGAAAAAGCGGATAAATATGTTTTTAGGATAAGCAAACTCCAATATGACGGCTTGTCCCTGCGGTTGCAAGACGCGGTACATCTCTTTAAGTCCTTTATCCAGATTATTAAAGTTTCTGACACCGAATCCGCAGGTTACAAATGCGAATTCATTGTCAAAAAAACTTAAATTCTCCACGTTTTGCTGCATAAGGGTGATTTTATTCAGCAATCCGTGTTTTTGAACTTTCATCTTGCCTATTTCAAGCATCTTCGCACTTAAATCAATTCCCGTAATATTGAAATCATTGTGCTGTTTAATAATCTCAATAGCCAAATCGCATGTGCCCGTTGCCACATCCAGCAGTTTGATTTCCTCTGCAGTGTTTTTATTTGCCGATATATTAATTTGTTTTACTGTTTTCTTCCGCCAATACTTATCAATATTCAGAGTAAGCAGGTGATTGAGCAGATCGTAATGCCCCGCAATGCGGTCAAATAGTTGTCCTATGGATTTTTTATTCTCTTTAACGTTCATATTATGTTGTTGCAAACAATTATAATGTCATACAATTCTTTAATTATGCAGTTCCAAAACGGTGTATTCGCTTTTTGTGCCTATACGGAACTTACCTCCCCAGATGCCGAGCCCTGAAGATATGTAATAATCGGTATTTCCTTTTTTGTATTTGCCGTATGCTTTCTCGTAAACGGCATTTGTGATCAAATTGATAGGGAATACTTGTCCGTAATGCGTATGTCCGCTGAATTGAAAGTCAATTCCCGCCTGTTGGCTTTGCTCCAAATTATACGGTTGGTGGTCGATAAGGATTGAATATTTGTTTTTGTCCTGCCACTGCAGTATTTGCGGAATTGTTTTGCGCGATTGGTCGCTGCGGTCGTTACGTCCTGCAATCAGAATGTCGTTATTAAACAAATAACATGTGTCGATAAGCAGATTTATTCCCGCTTTGCGGTAAAATTCCAGTGCTTTATCCAATCCGGATATATAATCGTGATTACCTAAACAAGCATATACAGGAGCGTTGAATCTTTTAAATTCTTCATAACTGCGTTGCAGGTTGATAGGGTGCGTACTTATGTCTATAATATCGCCGGCTATCAAAATAAAATCGGCATTCTCCTTATTAATCATATCAACCCATTTGGCAAATGTGCTTCTCTGATTATGATAACCTAAATGCAAATCACTTATCATTACGATTTTGTAAGGCTTTTGCAGTTTCTTTTCCGTCTTTACCGATAACGCTACCCTGTCTTTGTGATAATAGCGGATATTACCGTATAAAAACACAGCGAAAATTATTCCCGTTACAATCAAACTGCCTTTTACTGATGAGAAAAGCCATTCCCTCGGGATAATACGGCAAAGTCTTAAAATATCCATAAGTAAAAATATCATCAGAAGATACAGCAGTATAAACAGCCACGATGTCGTTACTTCGTAAACCACGGTTGCTGCATTCATCGGCAGTTTGTCCAAACCGATAATGAAACTTACGAACATACTTACGAAAATTCCCGAGCCCAAAACGACTGCCAAAGTTTTAACAGCAAAAGAAAACGGCAGAATATTGTAAATCCTTACCATCACATAGCATATTGCCGCAACAGGAATCAATAAAAAAAGAAATCTCATATTGTTTAATTGGTTTTAATTGTTATTTACTTGTAATTTCCCGTAAAGTTTTTTGTACTTTCTCCCTTTCCGATGTTTGTTTCTTACTCCTTGAAGTGGTGACTATATAAACGCCCGAAAAGATAAGCAATGCCGCAGTTATCTTATATACATTCAATACATCCATCGCAGTGATTATCGAGATAACGGCGGTTACTACTGGTTGGACATAGTTGTACATGGAAAGCGTAGTGGGTCTTAATCTTGCCTGTGCCATAGGTATGAACATATAATTGACAAAGGTTGCCATAAGTATGACATACGACATCTCCAAACATGTCCTTGCCGTTAAAGATGAGTAATCGAAAGCAATAACATGTTTCCATGTTACGGGAATGACGGCTATTGTTGAAGCCAAGAACATCCATTTCATTATATTTACTGGATTGTTCCGCTTGATAAGCGGAGCGAACAATGTAAGGTACAATGCGTAGGAAATGCCGCTTATTATGCAAAAGATAATTCCCAATGTGTTGTTTTTTGCAAGCATTGTTACCGAAGATTGTTTGGTGAAAATAAGAATCAATGCCCCTGACAGTCCGCACATCACGCCTATTATTTTCTTAAAAGTCAATGGTTCTTTAAGGAATATGAATGCCATTATCATAGTGAATATAGGCGTCATACTGACAATGACAGATGCGTTGGTGGGGGTGGTGTTGCTTAAACCGAGAATGAACAAAAACAGATTGAACACTATTCCAGGTAAGGCGGCAAGGCATAACAAACCGATATCTTTTTTGTTTACTTCGGGAAGTTTGAATATAAAAGAGGCAATCCAAAACAATACGGCACAGCCTGCGAATCTTAATGTAGTAAGGATATAAGGCCCGACAGCGGAGAGCGCATCCTTGGCAATAGGAGTGTTGATGCCGAAGATGATATTCGTCAATAAGATTACGATATGTCCTTTGGTTGTTTCGTTCAGCCGCATCGGATTGATTTTTTGTGCATCTAAATGTCAAATTTCGCTGCAAAATTACAACAAAAAAACTAAACAGCAGAGTTAAATATCCGTTTGAAAAAATAAAACGTTGTTTGGGTAAAATAATCAGGCGTTTAAAAAAAATTTTATCGCAGATTAATTTATTAAAACGCCGTAAAAATTTTTTTTACGGCGTTATTTTTTATTCAATTGTAATTACGTGGGAATCAATGACTGTGAAGGCGTCTTTTCTTATGGAGATTTCATATTCTCCTTTGGATAAATAAAATTCCGTAGCCGTCGCATTCCATTCACGGAATGAATCATTGTCAATATTTACAGTAAATGTTTGGGTATCCCCGCTTTTTATGAATTTTTTGTCAAATCCCCATAAATTTATTTCATTGGTAGCGTAGTCGGAATACAGTTTTTTTACATAGACTTGCACAACTTCGCTACCGTCACGGCTTCCCGTATTGGTGACATCGCATCTGACGTCAATATTAACGTTATCCGTTCCGTTGTTATTTACTTTTACCGAGAAATTACCGTACTTAAATTCCGTATAACTCAATCCGAAACCGAAAGGATACAAAGCCTTTGCGCTGCCTTCGAGATAATCGCTGCGGTTTGACACTCTTTTGGTATTGTAATAGCAAGGCAATGCCCCGATGTCAGACGGGAATGATATAGGAAGCCTTCCCGACGGATTGTTTTCCCCGAATACGGTTGCTATTATTGCATTTGCTCCCATTTGCCCAGGGTAAAAACACTCCAATATTGCATCGCATTTGTCTTTTATGTCAGTTAAGACCAACGGTCTGCCGTTTACAAGAATCAAGATTATAGGTTTATTAGTTTTTTTCAACTCTTCAAGCAATTCTTTCTGCACTCCCGCCAATTCCAATGACGACCTGTCAAATCCTTCTCCGCTTGTAATGTCGGAAACAGTGTTATTGCTTACTTTTGCTGCCCCCGTATTTTCGTATTCTATTGTTTCGTAACGCGAAGACGACCCGCCGAGGCACAAAAGTATAACATCGCTGTTTTGTGCTGCCTTTACGGCATCGTTAAATCCGCTTTTATTCGTATCTTTTACCGAACAACCTTTGGAATACGTGAATTTAATGTTTTTATGCAACATTTTATAACTGTCAAGTGCGCCTCTTATGGTATAAAACGATTGATTGCCCTGCGGACCTGTGTAATCGCCGAGCATATTATACATATTATCCGCATTAGGACCTATAAGGGCGATATTTAACGGCTTTTCGCTGTCAAGAGGTAATATATTATTGTTATTTTTTAGCAAGACAATACTTTCTTTGGCTACTTCTGCGGCTTGTGTCAGGGAGTTGTTGTAAAATTGTGCTGTCTCTTTGCTTGTTTGTTCCTTTATAAAAGGTTCGTCAAACAACCCGCATTCGAATTTTTTATACAATATTCTTCTGACTGCTTCGTCTATGCGGTTAATATCCACATCTGACAAATTATTATAGAAATCCGTTGCACTCAAATCCAGATCCAATCCTGCGTTTATGGATTTCTCCGCAGCCTGTTTCAGATCTTTTGCAACTCCGTGCGAACGCAAACCGCTTATTGAGTGAAGATCAGAGATTACTATGCCGTCAAATCCCCAACGGTTGCGCAAAACATCCTGCAAAAGATAAGGATTCATAGAACAAGGTATGCCGTCAATTTCGTTATACGCCGTCATAACCAATTGCGCACCTGCTTGTATTGCTTTTTTAAACGGCGGCAGTATATCGCTGTGCAGTTCCCTTAAGCCTATATGCGCACTGCCTGCATTGTGTCCGCCTTCCGATATGCCGTAAGCGGCAAAATGTTTCAGCGTAGGCAGAACTGATTTTTTGTAATTGCCGTGCTGATTGACTAAACCCTCAACAAACATTGCGCCCATCTCACTTGTAAGATATGAATCCTCACCATAAGTTTCTTCTACGCGGCTCCAACGCGGGTCTCTGGCAATATCAACCAATGGAGAAAAGCAAATATTTATTCCTTCGCTGATTGCAAGGTTGCGTATGTCGGCAGCCATGTCACGGATCAATAACTTATTCCACGTAGATGCCTGACCCAGTCCAGTAGGATATACCACGCTGCCTACTTGCATTATTCCGTGCATGCATTCTTCGGCAATAAACATCGGAATACCCAAACGCGTGGAATCAATCATGTATCTTTGCAATTGATTCACCCCATCGGCGGACAGAAACGGCGTTATACCGTTATCAAGTGTCTTTCCGCTCCACGGATCAGCACGGAAAAATCCCCAAAGAGCCCCCATCTTCTTTTCCTGTATGGTTTGGCGGGCATAATCGGTAATACTGATTTTGTTATCAGTCCTTTGGTAATACTGCCATCCCAAATCCATCAAAAGTTGTCCCTGTTTCTCCTGAAAAGTCATCTGTTTAAGCAAATCTTCCACACGTTTGTCAATCGGTTGCGAAGAATCCTCAAACACATCCATCTTTTGGTTTTTGTTATAATCGATATAAGCGGGTTGTTTCTTTGATTTCTGTCCGTAGGACATCATTGTAAGAAGCAAAAACAATATAATAACGGTTTTATTCATTGTATGAAAATATTTTAAAGTGCAAAGATACAAAAAGAGCCGCACTTTTGCATAAAAGTAAGGCTCAAAAACAAAATTAATTATGAAAAAGAAAACTTAATTTACTATTCTTGTTCCGCAGGATGGATTTCCTAATTGTGCGGCATCGGTGATTATACATTGTTTGCCACCGTTTTTTACAAAATAAAGGGCAGCCCGTATTTTCGGAGCCATACTTCCTTCGCCGAATTGGCCGTCATTAAGCAATTTCTCGGCTTCTTCCACCGTCAAAACGTCCAATGCCCGTTCGTTTTCCTTGCGGAAATTGATGTAAACCTTGTCTACGTCGGTTAAGATATAGAATTCGTCGGCACCTATAGCAACTGCGGTTACCGCACTTGCCAAATCTTTGTCTATAACGGCTTCCACACCTTTGATAATTCCGTTTTCTTCCACCACAGGTATGCCTCCGCCGCCTACGGTTACGATAATATTGCCATCCTGTGCCAATTGTTTTACCAAAGCAACGTTTTCAATTGTCAATGGGGTAGGGGAAGCCACTACTTTGCGCCATCCTCTGCCTTTTGCATCCTCTTTGAACTGCGCACCCGTGGTTTTGGCGTATTCTTCCGCATTCTCCTTGCTGTAATAAGGCCCTACGGGTTTGGTAGGATTCGAAAAACCTTTGTCATTCCTGTCAACGGTTACCTGCGTAAGCAATGTAACGACATTGCGCTTTATATTCATAGAATGCATCACGTTACGCATGCACATATCAATCAAATAACCGATACTGCCCTGCGTTTGCGCCACGCAATAATCCAACGGCATGTCTTCCACACGGAATTTCTCTTTGCCCGCTTCGTTTTGCAACAAAATATTGCCTACCTGCGGACCGTTACCGTGGGCAATTACGACATTGTAATCATTTAACAGATTACCAATCTGCTCACATGTTTGGTTTACGTTTTGTATTTGTTCTTTATATGTTCCTTTTTGCTCGCTTCTTAAGAGGGCATTTCCTCCCAAAGCCACAACCGCTAATTTCTTCATATCAATCATATGTCTTTAAAAAAGAAGTTGCAAAGATAAGTAAAAGTTTTATACTGACAACCTTTTTAATTGAAATATTTTTCTTATGCCGTAAAAATGGGAATTTACAGCTTGATGAAAAAAGACGGCGTTAAAAAAAATTAAAACGCCGTTTTAATAAATTTTTATCGCTGATTAATTTCTTTAAACGGCGTTTTATTTTCGCAGTTTGTAACTTCTTGTTATTCAATTATCAATTTCTGCGTAAATTTACCCGTTTTGATGTAGTAAATTCCGCTGTCCCAGTTCTCAATATTGATATTGAATTTTTGAGATTGGATGTCTGATTGATAAACAACCACTCCTGCATTATTGATAATGGTAACGGTTCCGCCGTTATCCGAAGTCAAATTACCCAAATCCACTGTAACGGTGTTTTTTGCAGGATTAGGATAAATGTCAGGACATTTGCCTGATACAACTTCGTCAATGCCGCTGCCTTGAAGCGTTTTGAATGTTTTTTCTTCGCCGGACGTTGTGTCATTATCCGCTACGGCAAACACCTTATAGGTATATTCCGTCTCTTTTTCAAGTTCCGTCAAAGTATAAACCATATCCTCCGCCGTAACATCTATAGCCGTAAACTCCTTGTCGGATGATTTTTTGTACAAAAAGCCTTTGCTGTCAATATCTCCGCCTTCGGCGGTTACGTCACCGTGCAATACTGCGGAAGTCTCGGTAATATCCGTTGCTTCTTGGGTGGTTGCGGTGACGGTAACGATGCTTTCGCCGAATCCGTCAATGTCGCAGTTCTCTTCTATATGCTTAAACTCCCGCCAAATGTCGGCTTTGGAATATAATTCGCTCTTTTGGCAACCTACGACCAATATGCAAGTTTCCTTATCAACGTTTTCGAAAGCTGAAGTGGATATTACCTGCGGGAAAGGAGTCATACAATAGATTGTATCCACATTGTAACAACCCGAGAACACACCTTCGCCGAAAGTTGTCACGCCTTTGCCTATCTTTATCACCTTCAGGTTCTCGTTATTGCTGAATGCTTGTTTTGACAATGTCTTTACGTTGTCGGGAATAGTTATCTCGGTTAATCCAGTGTTGTTAAAACCGCCGACAATCTCCACTTTGGAAGGAATATAAAGCTCCGTTAATCCCGTACAACCGCTGAAGCCCGCAATATCTATCGCACTTTTTGGAATATCAATGCTTGTTATTTTCGGACAGTTGTTAAATCCGTTAACGTATAGGGAACCTTCTTCAAGGATTACGGTTTCTAAATTTTCGCAACCATTGAAAAATTCAGGTGAACCTTCAGTGTGGTGATTTACCACCCATGGGTTAGTTCCATGTCCATACGGTATCGTATATCTTATTCCGTTGCCTATCTTTACTTTCTTTACACCTGTTGCAGTAGATCTAAATGCTGCAGCTTTTACCACACTGTTAGGAATCTCCATGTATTCTACGGAGTCAGTATAGTTGTATTGAAATCCTATAAAATACCACGGTATAACTCTTACGCTGTCACCGATATTAATTTGTTTTATCCTGTCACCTACACCGTAAAGCCAATTATTTTTTAGTCTAGTGTAATAGTCAGTATTATCACAAAATCCACTGTATTTGTAACACGACTCGGTCAATGCGATAGAATCTGCATTGAAATTAATTATCTGCAAATTATCGCAGCCCATAAATATAGCACTTGAGATATATTGCACACCTCTGCCGATAGTTACTTCCGTCAGATTTTCGCAAAATTCAAAGGCTCTGCTTCCGATCTGTTGTACTGGGTCATCAACAGTAATCTTTGTTATCAAGTTGCACTCCGAAAAGGCCGCATAGTCTATTGTTTTAACTCTGTACTTTACACCGTTATACGGTATAATATATCCGGGGATTGTAATTGCACCATAAAGAGTGTCATAACTCTCGTGGTGTACCAGGGTAACTGTGGAATCAGACGTTTTATCGTAATAAAAGCCGTCCACTTCGAAATTGTACGCACCTGCATTGAGCCATAAACCCCAAAAAAGCGTACCCAACAAAACAATTTTTAAATTTTTCATTGCATTTAATGAATTAAATTAAACATTTATTAAACTGACAGGACATAAAAAGACTGCGAACTTATCTTATTATCGCCCATACGGTCCTTCTAACTACCTTCGCACCCAAATAAGTAAAGCCCACAGACACTGCGGGCACTTACCGACTCTACATTTTGAGTGCTATTTATTGTTAGAAGGTTTAATGAGCTCAAAAAATAAAGCGTAACGCCTTTTTATGTCAAGGATTAACCGCTATGTTAATCACAGATGCAAAGTTACAAGAATTTTTTTGATTTACGGACATTTTGAAAAGAGATAATAATTTTACGCTGTGATTTTATAGAAAAATAATCTGCGTGATTAATAAATTTTTATCGCAGATTAATAAATTTTCGTCGCAGATTAATAAATTTTCATCGCTGATTAATTTAATGAAACGGCGTATTAAAAAATTTTTACGCCGTATTAAAAAAATCAGACGGTAAACCATTGTTTTTATTTACCGTCTGCAAACATTAATTATTTACTATCATTCAGTTATTATTCTTCTGCGTTTTTTCCGTGGCAGTTCTTGTATTTTTTGCCGCTTCCGCAAGGACAAGGATCGTTTCTTCCTATTTTTTTCTCAACATGAACGGGTTGGCGTTTCTCCTGCGGTTCGCCGTTTGTTGCAAGTTGTTGCTTTTGTTCGCTTACTTCCTGACGCGAAGTGCGTATGCCTCTTTGATCGGTCTGCACATCTTCGCTTTGGCGCATCGTTTGTTCAGGTATAGGCAATGCAGCACGGCAAAGGAATGAAGTTATGTCCTTATTAATATCAATAAGCATCTGTTCAAACAAATTAAACGACTCTATTTTGTATACAACAAGCGGATCTTTCTGTTCGTAAGATGCGTTTTGTACGTTTTGACGCAAATCATCCAAGTTTCTTAAGTGTTCTTTCCATGCATTGTCTATAATTTGCAGCGTAATACTCTTTTCAACACTCAATGCAATCTCTTTTCCTGCCGATTCGTAAGATTTTTTGATAGGTGCGACGGTGTTAAGCGTACGTATACCGTCGGTAATAGGGAAGGCAACGTTTTCATATCTTGTTGCATTGCTTTCAACCAAGTTCTTGACAAACGGAAAAGCAAGGAATGCGATTTTATCCATACGGTCCTTATAATAATTGTAGACTTCATTGAAGACTTTATCCTTTATTTCGGATCTTTTCGTATGATTGAAATCTTCTTCAGTCATCGGGAAGTCAAAACCGCATGTACGGATAAACTGTGCCTGCAAATCAAAATAATCTTCATTGTTGTCAATCAAATCGGCAACGCAGTCATACATCATATTTGATATATCAATTGCAAGTTTATCGCCGTATAATGCATTGTGACGTTTGGTATAGATAACGGTACGCTGGTTGTTCATAACGTCGTCATATTCCAACAGACGTTTACGTATTCCGAAGTTATTTTCTTCTACTTTCTTTTGGGCACGTTCGATATTCTTGGTCATCATGGAGTGTTGGATAACCTCGCCTTCCTTAACGCCCAAACGGTCCATCATCTTTATCATTCTTTCGCCGCCGAACAAACGCAGAAGTTTGTCTTCAAGTGACACAAAGAATTGAGACGATCCCGGGTCTCCCTGACGGCCTGCACGGCCTCGTAACTGACGGTCCACACGACGTGATTCATGTCTTTCTGTTCCTATGATAGCCAAACCGCCTGCTTCTTTAACGCCTTCACCAAGTTTAATGTCGGTACCACGTCCCGCCATATTGGTTGCAATCGTTACCGCACCTGCTTTACCTGCCAAAGCAACGATTTCAGCTTCCTTTTGGTGCAATTTTGCATTCAATACCTGATGCGGAATTCTCCTTAACTTAAGCATTTTACTTAATAACTCGGATGTTTCCACGTCAACAGTACCGATAAGTACAGGACGGTTTTGTTCTTTCAAGCGTTCAACTTCCTGAATAACGGCAGCGAATTTCTCACGTTTGGTTTTGTAGATAAGATCTTCCATATCCTTACGGATAACAGGGCGGTTAGTAGGTATTGTTACCACATCCAATTTGTAGATATTCCAAAACTCACCAGCTTCCGTCTCTGCAGTACCCGTCATTCCCGCAAGTTTCTTGTACATACGGAAATAGTTCTGAAGGGTAATTGTAGCGTAAGTCTGTGTTGCAGCCTGAACTTTTACTTTTTCCTTTGCTTCAATAGCTTGATGCAATCCGTCGGAATAACGTCTGCCTTCCATTATACGGCCTGTCTGTTCATCTACGATTTTTACTTCGTTGTTTATTACAACATATTCAACGTTATTCTCAAACAGTGCATATGCTTTCAAAAGTTGATTGATTGTATGAACTCTGTCGCTTTGTACGGCAAAATTCTGCATAATCTCATCTTTCTTTTGTGCTTTTTCTTCAGGAGATAATTGTTCTTTGTCAAGGTCTGCTAGTAATGAACCTACGTCAGGCAATATGTAGAATTTAGGATCTTCGCCGAGTTTGGACAGGAATTCCATTCCTTTTTCCGTAAGTTCTATTGTATTTTGTTGTTCCTGAATTACGAAGTACAAATCATCGTCCACGATATGCATTTCACGGCTTTGATCCTGCATATAGAAGTTTTCGGTCTTTAGCATCAAAGAACGCATACCCGATTCGGATAACAATTTTATCAAAGCCTTGTTTTTAGGCAATCCGTGATGGGCACGTAACAATAATTTACCTCCTTCAGCCTCTTGTTTAGCATCTTTATTTGGATTCTCCAATATTTTGCGGGCTTCGGCAATGATTTGGGTTACTTCCTGACGCTGTGCGTTATATAGTTTCTCAATAATAGGGCAGAATCTGTCAAATTCTTGATCTTCACCTTTAGGTGTAGGACCTGAAATAATCAACGGAGTACGTGCATCGTCAATCAAAACCGAGTCCACCTCGTCGACAATGGCGTAATTGTGTTCACGTTGTACTATTTCATTGACGTTGTTACACATGTTGTCCCTTAGGTAGTCAAAACCGAATTCATTGTTGGTTCCGTATGTGATATCGCAATTGTAAGCATTACGTCTTTCTTCGCTGTTAGGTTGATGTTTGTCTATGCAATCAACACTCAAACCGTGGAATTCGAACAAACGGCCCATCCATTCACTGTCACGTTTTGCAAGATAGTCATTAACGGTTACCACATGAACACCTTTACCCGGCAGTGCATTAAGATATATCGGAAGTGTAGCAACCAAAGTTTTTCCTTCACCTGTTGCCATTTCTGCAATTTTACCCTGATGCAAAACGGCTCCTCCTATCAACTGAACGTCATAATGAATCATATCCCAATGAATCATACTTCCGCCTGCCATCCATTCATTCTTATAATATGCCTTGTCACCGTCAATTCTTATAGCATCTTTTTTTGCAGCCAATTGTCTGTCAAAATCAGTAGCCGTAACTTCCACCTCGTCATTGTCAAAAAACCGTTTAGCTGTTTCTTTGACAACGGCAAATGCTTCGGGTAGTATTTGGTTTAACAGATCCTGTGTTGTGGCATATATTTTTTTGTCCAGTTCTTCTATTTTATCATAGAATTTTTGCTTATCATGGACGGACATCTCAAAATCCGTGTCCAGTTTCTCTTTAATTTGACGTTTTTCTTCCTCTTGCTCCTTTACTCCTTCGTAAATAAGGTTCTTAAATTCATTTGTTTTTGCCCTTAACTCATCGTTGGTGAGATTTTTAACCTCGTCGTATGCTTTTAAGCATTTATCAAGTATAGGTTTTACTTCTTTCAAATCCCTTTGCGATTTGTTACCGAACAGTAGCGATAAAAAATTTGCCATTTCAATTATTTGATTTTGTTATTATTACTATCTCGTAAAATAAAACGCCGTTTTAATAAAATAAAACGCTGTTTTAATAAATTATTCTGCGATATTATTTTTTTTTCTTGCGTTAATTTTTCGCTGTATGTGTACAAAGATGATACCATCGCCATAAACGCCCAAACGGGCACTGACAATTTGTCGGTATCAAGGAAGTTGTTCATAAAACCGTGCGTATAGTAGGTGATAAGGCTTAATGTTATGAATAAGGACAGCCAAGCCGTGTTTTTGTCTTTTGCAGTGCGGAAAGTTTTTATGCCTATAAATACGGTGGTTGAGAACATTACAATGACAATCAGGCATCCTACCGCTCCTTGCTCGCATAAAGGTCCTATGTATTCGCTGTGAGCATTGCCCAAAGTTCCTTCATTTGTGGATATTATAGTGCGTTGTGCATAGTGTTGGTAGGATCCGTAGATGAATTGATACGTTCCGGGACCCCAACCCGTAACAGGTCTTTCTTTAAACATTCTCAAAGCACATGCCCATCTGTTTATTCTTTCCGTATTGGAGGCATCCGTCGAAATGTTGGTAATTGAAGACATGTGTTCTTCCAAATTACCGGACGAATCCTGCGAATTGGATTCAAGGGTTTGTATAATTGTCTCCGAGAAAAGCAGTCCCAATAACAATACAATGGTACCTAAAGTCAATATGGTCTTGAGTTTTATCTTTGACCATATCAAAACAAATATTCCTACTGCAGCCATAACGCTTACCCATGTTGCCCTGGCGTAAGAAAGTATCAATCCCACAAGAAGGCATGAGCTGATAAAAATGAAAAGTATCCTGTATGCTTTGGTAGGACATATTTCTTTATTTCCGAAAGTGTAGTACAGTGAAACGGGAATAAACAAACCGATAGCGGCACCGTATGCGGTGTGGTCGTTATAGAAAGGTGAAGGAATTTGATTCATTTCCCTGAAAGCAAAACCGACCATCGCAAATTTTATTGTACATATAATAATAATGATACTTAAAGAAAATCCGTATAATGCGACAAACCATCTGAATGTTTTAACGTCTTTGAATATCGGAACCATCATAAAATAACACGGAATTACAAACCAAAGCCGTGATATCAGATATTTGAGTGATACGGTTACGTCCCAAGAGAATAAAGAAGCGATAAGCATCCATCCCAAGTTGATAAAAATTATTTTGGTAATAGGGCTGTGCAATGCTTTTGCGTCATAACTTTTTGAAAGGAAGCTTTCCCAAAGAAATAAAAGCATGACGATGATAAGTATAGGCTCGGTGGGGACGGTAACCGAGAATGCTTCCATCCTGAATATAATGGAAACCGGAGTGAGAAGTGCAACCAAAAATACCGAATAATAAAATTTCAGCATTATAAGGAGTACCCCCAAGATTATTACGGGAATAAATGCAAAGATATAGAACTCGTAATCCACGGCTACCGCTCCCGTAACAAGGAACAACAGCGTCAGAACCGCGATAACTGTTAATTCTTTTTTACTGTATTTGTTATGCCCTGTCAATCTGTGCATCTTCACTGTCGGATGACAAATATTTTTCTTTTATAACAAGAACTTCGGCCGCTATAAGTGTACATGCCAATGCCGCAATTATTACTATAATGCTTCTGTGGGGTTTGTCTTTCTTTGCAGCTTCGGTTGCGTACTGTGCAATGAAATCTACAGGAATATTGCTGTTATAATCCATCACCGCCTGCTGATAATGTTCGTCCCAAGTTTGCATTGTTTTGCTTTTTTGCTCCAAATCTTGTATTAATTCGGCAATTAAAGCACCCCTTACATTAAGATTTTGCATTTTTGTTTCCAATCTTGTTACTGCAGCCTGATTTCCTGCGGCTATTTGTTTGGCTAATTCCTGTGCAAAACGGTCGGCGTACAGATTAGGGTAGTATAAACCTGTTTCGGTTTGCAATCTCTGCAAAGAATCAGTGAGTTTTATTATATCGTTGCGTACACTGTCCCTGCTTGCAGATAAAGAATGCATGATACTATCGGCTTTTGCCTGTTTCATTTTGTATCTTAATTCCTGTAACTGCTCAACCATATAATTGGCAATATCACATGCATATTTAGGATCTTGATCCCATACTTGCAATTTCGCTCCCAAATAATCGGAACGTTTGACTTTTATGTTTTTCTGCAGTTTTAATACCATCTTTTCGTTATCCAATTTGGTATTCTTCAGTTTGTAATGCTCCCTTAAGTTGAAATGTCCTGCTGTTTTTTCTATTATTTGCCACGAAGACAGCATTTCCAGGATGTATTCACTTTCTTTTTCCGTTCCGAACAGGAATAAATCCCTGCTGTCTCCTTCATTCAATACGGCTTTTGATAATGAATTGAACTCACTTGGCAATAATAATACTTCGGATTTATAATAATTCGGCATAAGCAGTGAAATGCCCGCTGCAACAATACCCGAAGCCACGAAGACTATGCAAAGTAATTTAGTGTGCCGTTTTAAAAAATCAAAAGTTCCTTTAAAATTAAATGTATTCATTGTTTTGTTCTGTTTTTATCTGAATTTTAAAGTTGCAAAGTTAAGCATTTTTATCTTAATATGCGTAAAATAAGCGATTATTTCTCTGAAATTCTTTCAAAAAATAAAGAAAGAATTATTTAAAGAGGCATATTTTTATTTCTTTGGGGTATGATTTTGTATTAAAAAAGCAGGGAAATTTTACCGTAAATTATGCCGTAAAAAAAAAGACGCCGTTTTAAGAAAATAAAACAGCGTTTTAATTTACTGATCAGGCGTATTAAAAAATTTTTAAGCCTGATTATTTTATGCACTTGAAAAGGTATTGTATATTAGGGTAGGAGTGTTGCAATATTTTGTTTAAATCTTTTTCTTTTATCCACACCAAACGCCTTATTCCTTCTTCTTTTTGCGGTATTAACTTCTCTGATGAGCGGCAGAACATATCATACCAATACGTTTGCTTGATTTCCCTTCTTCCTTTCATGGTGTAGGTGTGAAAAGAGGATGTTAAGTATTCTTTTACCTCCAATTGCTTCATTCCGCATTCTTCCAGAACTTCCCTTTGTGCCGTTTGGCGTATGGTTTCACCTTCTTCGTGATGGCCTTTGGGCAAATCCCAGAAACCGTTGCGGTACATAAATAAATAATCTCCGTATTCATTTCTGACAACTCCGCCTGCGGCATTGACAAAATATAAGAACGGAGTGATTTTTTTTATAACTGTATCAATGTCTTCGTTTTCGCACAGAATGAGATAATCATTCATTTGGGTTTCATCAAACAGGGAAGAAAAATCGTAGGTGTTCAAAATTTCTGAATTACAATGTATTATTCTGTCTTGTGAAAAAATTTCATCCTTTACGGGAGAATTTGCAATAAAAACTTTGTTGTTTTTGTTAAATATTGTGTAATTTTGCATAAACTAATTTGTTAATATATTAATACTATGAATAAAGAAAATGCAATCGAGGCTGCACGCTGTCTTTTGGACATCAAAGCCGTTAAACTTTCGCCCGAAGAGCCTTTTACATGGGCATCGGGACGCAAATCCCCTATTTATTGCGATAACCGCTTGACATTGTCTTATCCGGCTATAAGAACGTATATCAGACAACAATTCGTATCTTTGGTAAACGAAATTTTTGCAAATGCAGACGTTATTGCAGGCGTTGCAACAGGCGGGATAGCACAGGGAGTGCTTGTTGCACAGGAACTTGGTAAGCCTTTTGTTTACGTCCGTCCCGAAGCAAAAAGCCACGGAATGAAGAATCAGATTGAAGGAGATTTACATTCAGGTCAAACGGTGGTTGTTATAGAAGATTTAATTTCTACGGGCAAAAGTTCTTTGCTTGCAGTGGATGCTTTAAGGGATGCAGGCGCCGTTGTCAAAGGTATGGCGGCTATATTTACCTACGAATTGGATGTAGCAAGGAAGAATTTTGAACAGAAGAATGTGCCTTTGCTTACGGTAACTAACTACTCTACACTGATAGAGACGGCAATTAAAGAAAATTATGTCTCTGCAGGAAACCTTGCCTCTTTGAACGAGTGGAGGGAAAACCCTGAAAAGTGGTCTGACGACAGAATGTAGGAGATTGAGGTATGAAACAAATAAAATCAAAAACGATAGACTTAAACCGCAGTGCGGAGGAAGTGTTTTATGCATTAAGTGATTTTACTCATTTAGGCACAATCCCTAATGATAAGATCAAGAATTTCAAATGTACTTACGACACCTGTTCTTTTAATGTCAACGGAATGGCTGATGTAGAACTTGTGATAAAAGAGCGTAAGCCTTTCGAATACATTACAATCGGCAGTGGCAAAGAAGTCATGGGCGGATTCAATTTCCTTGTCAATCTTTTGTTTGAGAAGACGGGCGAAAGAACTTGCAATCTTACCGCTGAGGCTAATATAGACGGTAACACGGTTATGCTTATGATGATGAAAAAGCAGCTGCAAAATGGATTGGATTCCCTGATGGACGGCATTCAAAAGGCTGTTAACAACCAGTCTATATGAGATACATTTGTTATTTAATCATATCATTAGTTTTCTCCTGTAATCTTTTTGCGCAGGAGAAAACTTTGTCTGATTATGACAAGTGTAAAGACGAAGTAAGCAAGAGTTTAATAAAAAAATACGAGAAAGCCGTCGATTATTACAAGGACAGAAAATACAACCAAGCCTCTTTATTACTGCATGAAATAATAAAAGAGGACGAAAACTATGCTTCGCCGTATTTTCTTATGGGATTGATAGGTGTAGTAAAGGAAAACGGTAAAATGATAGAGAAATACTTTCCGTTAGTAAAGGAAAACTGTCCTGAGTTCTCGCATCCTTACCTTTATTATTATATGGGAATGATTGATTATACGGAAGAAAGATACGAAAGTGCGGTCAAAAACTTTGAAACCTTCCTTTCTGTCACCGACGGCAACAATGCATACGACTCATTACAGAACATAGCAATCAATTACATTGACTGGAGCGATTTTTTGCATAAGACTATGGAGCAGAAAGTTGCTTTCAATCCTCAAAAAATCAATTTCCTGCCCAAGAATAAGAACTATTACGAACCATTTATCAGCTGGGACAAGCAACAAATCTATTTCATACGCGAGGAAGTTGTACGGGATACGAACTATGACTCATTCACATCCGAAATCTCCACATCTTCAACACGCTATCTTGAATTGAGTGAACTGGATTCCACAGGATTTTACGACAAAGGCTTTATTTTGGACGATCCTTTCAACAACAGTTTCCCTCAAGGCGGAGTTTCCGTAACGGCGGACAACAACTACATATTTTTCTCCAAGCAGACCACCGCTAACGGCAACAAATCCTGGGATGTTTACCGCTGTGAACGTATCGGAGAGTACTTTACCCAAGCCAAAAGCATCAATATCAATACCGATAACTATGATGAGTTTTCTCCGTCCGTAAGTGCTGACGGCAATTACTTATATTTTGTCAGCAACCGCCCGGGCGGCAAAGGCGGATACGACATCTGGTGTTCCAAACGCACAGACCGTGACACTTGGAGCGAACCTGAAAACCTCGGACGCAACGTTAATACTTTTGCCGACGAGACTTATCCGTTTATAGCGGCTGACAACGAAAAGCTCTACTTTCTTTCCAACGGCAGAAAGACTCTCGGCGGAAGCGACATCTTCGTTTATGACCTTGCAGCGGGAAAACCTGCTGAAAATATCGGCTATCCTATAAATACGGAGGCTAACGAACATGCTATGGGCTTAATGGCTGACGGTCAGACGGCGTATTCTACCTTTAAGAACGCTGACAACAAATTTTATGAGATAAATCTTTTTACTCTGGACAGTAAATACCAAGCCCAAAAGCGGGTTTTTGTTAGCGGAAAGACTGAAAAAGAACTTGCGGGCGACATTTATCTGAAAATTCTTTCTGTCGGCAGCGGCAAGTACACCTCTTATTATATTGCGGACGAACATCCTGACTTTACGTTGGTCATTGATCCGAACGAAGAGTACATTTTGTTCCTTGAACAGAAAGGTTATATGTTTTATGCCGAAAGATTTGACAGCCGTACTGCCAATTTGTCTGTCAAACAAACTCCTTTGGAAAGCGGCAACAGGATAAACCTCAACGGCATCGGGTTTGATAAAACTGCAGGCGGATTTGACGGCAATTCACAGGCTGTTTTGGATGCTTTTGTCTCATTTCTGAAACTCAATCAGCGTATCCGTATCACCATAACCGCCAACGAAGAGATGAATTCCGCACTGAAAAACTATCTTATCAAGAGCGGTATCCGTGAGGACAGGCTTTCTTTCAAGCAAAAGACCACCAATCTGATTATTTACCAAATTGATTAAAATAAAAACACATAAAAATATGAAGAGATCACTATTTATTACGGCAGCATCGCTGTTTATTGCAGCAAGTTCGGGATTGATGACAGTCAACGCACAGGATTATCTTCCCGAAGGCAGAGTTATAACACAGCAGGAGCAGGAACCTGAAACCGATCCCGCAATTTTGAAAGCCATAGACGAATGGCAGGACAAGAAATTCGGATTTTTTATGCACTGGGGCATATATGCGCAAGCTCAAGTGGTGGAATCGTGGAGCGTGTGCAACGAAGAATGGATTGACAGGGGAGGAAAACCTTACAATGAATACAAAGACTGGTATTTTAACTTATCCAAAGAGTTCAATCCTACACAATTCAACCCTAAGAAGTGGGCTGATGCCGCACAGAAGGCAGGAATGAAATACGTTGTATTCACTACCAAGCACCATGACGGATTCTGTATGTACGACACCAAAGAAACCGACTATAAGATCACGAACAAAAACTTTCCGTTCGGCAAAAAAGACGGCAGAGACGTCACTAAAGAAGTTGTAAAGGCTTTCCGTGACAGGAATTTCAGCATCGGTTTGTATTTTTCCAAGCCTGACTGGCACAATCAGGACTATTGGTCACCTTTGTGGGCTACTCCTGACCGTAATGTCAACTACAATATTGAGAAGCACAAGGATCTTTGGCAGAACTTCTGCAATTTTACCTACAATCAAATAAAAGAGCTCACTCACAACTACGGAAAAATTGACATCCTGTGGCTTGACGGCGGTTGGATACGTCCTTCTTGGAGTGTGCAGCCGGGTAGCGAAGAGGAAACTTGGCTTGGTGCTTACAAACGCATACAAGATATAGATATGCCTAAGATTGCCAAGATGGCAAGGGAGAATAACAACTCTATGATCATTGTTGACCGCAGCGTGGGGGGCAAATACGAAAACTACCGCACTCCCGAGCAGGCTATTCCTGACGCTCCTTTGGATTATCCGTGGGAAACGTGTATGACAATGGGCGAATCTTGGTCTTATTCTTCCAAAGACAACTACAAATCCACCAATACGCTTATTCATTTATTGGTAGACGTGGTATGCAAAGGCGGAAATTTTTTGTTGAATGTCGGACCAGATGAAAAAGGCAACCTGCCTGCTGCAGCCGTTGCAAGAATGGACAGCATCGGTTCTTGGTTACAGACCAACGGAAAGGCTATCTATTCCACCCGTCCTATATCTCCTTACAAACAGGACGGCATCTGTTTTACACAAAGTAAAGACGGACAAATTCACGCCATCATCCTTATCAGCGACAGCGTAAGTTTGAAAAACGTTTACCAGATTCCGAACTTCAAAGGCTTGAAAAAAGGCAACAAGACCGTACTTGGCAACAAACAAAAGGCTAAACTGAACATCACTAACGGCATCAACACCCTTGTTTTGAGCGATAAATTCATCAGGGACAACAAAGAGAAAAACGCAATAGTGATAGAATTATAACGACATCGTAAATAAAAAATGAAAGTTCTTAAAAGATTCAAACCTTTTAAGGACTTTTTCTTTTTTATATCGGTTGAACGGAATTATTCGAACTTAAGGTTCTTGACAACGGATATTTTGCTGATGCTTTTGGCAGGGATTATCATACAAACTATGCAAACTGCAAACGCACATACGTCTATTAAAATGATATGCAACACGTTGATTTCAATAGGTACGCTTGTCAGATAATAGCTTTGCGGATCAAGTTTGATAAGGTGCGTGTATTTTTGCGTAATCTCAAGTATGAGTGCCAAAACAGTGCCCAAAACTATACCTTTAAGCGTCGTGTATCCCGCTTTGTAAAGAAAAATGCGTATGATTGACCTGTCGGGCGTACCCAATGCCTTTAATGTGCCTATCATTTGCTTTTTCTCAAATATCATTATCAGTATTACACTGCACAATGTAACAACGGTCACCAAAATCATAATGAAGATTATCATAATTACGTTGCTGTCCAAAAGATTAAGCCATGAGAACAAATTAGGTTCCGTTTCCGTTATGGTTTGAAGGGTTAATTCCCGCGGCAATTGGTTATAAACTTCGTCTGCAACCGCATTTAGGTGTGAAAAATCTTTGACGGAAATTTCGTAAGACGAGTAATCATTGGCGGAAAGTGAGAAAAGATTTTGCAGAACTGCGGCATCGCACAAAAGAAAGTGTTCGTCATAATCACCCAGTCCCGTATCGTATATCCCCGATACGTAAAAATTTTTGCTTCTGTAATTCCCCTCAAGGTAAAAATATATCTTGATTTTGTCATTCAGCGAAAGGCTCATTTTGTCGGCGATATTCTTTGAAATAATACACTCCTGACGGCTTTCTTTGTTTAATTCAGGAATTTTTCCTGCCTTTAAAGCGTTATGAAAGAACGTTGTATCGTACGAAGATGTTATACCCTTTAAGATAACAGCGTGAAAATTATTGTCCGTTATGATTACGGCTGATTTGTTTAGTACGGGAGTTACGGATTTTATTTGTCTGTTGTTTTTAAGTAACGATATAGTTTTGTTATCCAGCGTTATAGGTGTGTCTGATAACTCCCCGCTGATGTTATACGGTATTATCTGTATGTGGGAGCCGAAGCCGATGATTTTTTCTTTGACGCTGTTTTTAAATCCCGTCAATACGCTTAAAGAAACAAGCATTACGGCAACGGAAAGCGTTACGGAAAATACGGCAATTCTGATCACACGTTTTGAAGGTGCGGTATTTTTTGTTTTGATTAGCCGTTTGGATATAAAAAATTCAAAGTTCATATTTGTCAGTACTGATAGCAAGTGCAAAATTATATAAAATATTTCGTATAAAAGCTATGTGGTATTCGGTTTTTTATGTGCTGATTTTGTTTTTGTAAGAGAGGTAAAAATAAAACGCCGTTTTAAAAAATTATTACGGCGTTTTATTTTACTGATACGGCGTTTTAAATTTTTTTTACGCCTTATAAATTTATTGGGTAGTTCCGTAGAGATCGAATTCCGTAGCATCGGTTATCAGAATGTCGTAAAAATTTCCTGTTTTTAATGACGGATTGTCTTTAGCGGAGATTAAAACTTCGTTATCCACTTCCGGGGAATCGTATTGTGTTCTTCCGATGAAATATTCACCCTCTTTGCGGTCGATAATCGTTTCGAAAACTTTGCCGATTTTGTTTTGGTTGAGGTTAAAAGATATTTCCTGCTGTATTTCGGTCAATTCATCCAAACGTTTTTGCTTCTCGCTTTGCGTAATATTGTCTTTCAGTTTGGCAGCTGCGGTTCCCTCTTCTTTAGAATAAGTAAATGCTCCCATTCT
Organism: Bacteroidales bacterium; assembly: GCA_017633985.1. Classification (GTDB taxonomy): domain Bacteria; phylum Bacteroidota; class Bacteroidia; order Bacteroidales; family P3; genus Scybalousia_A. The sequence goes on along the minus strand of JAGBOF010000029.1, from coordinate 20,315 downwards.
GTCAAATTGTATTTTGCTGACAAAGGATTTGAGTTTGTTAAATTCCTGTTTCGTTTCCGTAGGGTAGCCCACTATAAGGGTGGTGCGCAAGGCTATGTCTTTAACCGATAAACGTATTTTATTAATAAGCGAAAGGATTTCGTTATCAGTAATGTTTCGGTTCATAGATTGCAAAATCCTGTTATTTATATGCTGAAGCGGCATGTCCAAATAACGGCATATCTTTTTTTCTTCATTCATCAATTCCAAAACTTCAAGCGGAAATTGATTAGGGTAGGAGTATTGCAGCCTTATCCAATGAACGGATGTCTTACACAGAGCTTTTAGTAAATCGTAAAGGCGTCTTTTGCCATACAAATCCAGTCCGTAATATGAAGTATCCTGTGCAATCAGAATTATTTCCTTGACACCTTTGGCTGTTAAAACGTTCACTTCCTCAACAATGTCTTCTATAGGACGGGAAACGTGTTTACCTTTTATTAAAGGTATGGCACAAAACGAGCATCTGCGGTCGCATCCTTCCGAAATTTTGACATAGGCATAATGATCGGCATTTGACAGTTTCCTGTTGGTATTTGATTTTTGATTTTTGATATTTTGATTCTCTGAATTCTTATCTCCGTTCTCCGATCTCAAATCTCCGATGTATTTTATGATTTCTTTGTCCGCCGTTATGCCTGCTAAAAAATCTATTTCTGGAAGTTCTTTCAGTAGATCGTCTTTATAACGTTGTGCCAAACAACCGTAAACGATTATTTTGAAATTTTTGTTTTCCTCTTTCCGCAATGTGATAAACTCCAATATGGTATTAACTGATTCTTCTTTTGCTTTGTCGATAAAACCGCATGTGTTGATTATCACGAAATCGAAAGAAGGTTCTTCTATATTGAATTCTACGGAAAAACCTTCACTTATCAATTTACCTGCAAGCGATTCGGAATCAACGGTATTCTTTGAACAACCGAGACTTACAAGATTTATTATGCCCTTTTGCATTAAAAATTTCTTAAAGTTTGATTTTTATTCCTACGTTTATGTTTATACGGGAAAGATTTTCGTTGTCAACCAAATCAAACGTTTCATCAGCCGCTTTGAATTTGCTGACGCTTCCTCCCAAATATCCTAAAGAACAATCAATTGAGAAATAATTATTGATGAAATAAGAAGCACCTATGCTTAAGCCGTATCCGAAGGTTGCGCGCTTGTAGGTTGTGCTGACAATTTGCAAAGCCGTTGTTCCGCTTTGTGTAACGGCATTGACTAATGCACGTTCTGCATTACGGAAATTAAGATAGCCTGCGGTTGCTTTTGCAAACAATGTCCAATGTTGGTTTATCATATCGGTATATGCCGTAAATGAAGGACCGACATAAAACAACCATCTGTCATCCGATGATGTGCCCAAATCTTTATCGCCTGCGTAGTAGGAATCAAAACTGTTGTACATGTTGAAAACCAATCCTGCGGCAAAATTCTTGTGGAATTTGAAATCGTAATCAAAGCGGTAATCAATTCCGTGCTTCATTTTGGAATTATGACTGTCATCGGAATTGTAATTTTGTAACAGTGCATCGTGATCTCCGCTCAAAGAAAGTCCGTAACCCAAAGACATCGTAAAATGATGCGGACTTGTGTTTTTACAACACTGTTTTTCAGAATTGCAACATGACTTATCTTCTTTGTTACACTGATTTGTTTGATTGTTTTGTTGGGCTGTTACGTTTAATGCACAAACGAGAACTGCTAATGCAACTATAAATTTCTTCATTTTGTATTAAAATTAATTGGTTAGTTACTTTGTCCAGCCGTTTTCAGTTGATTGTTGTTTTATGTTGTTGTCTTGTCAAAAACAGATTATTGTTCAAGTTTGGTATCGGCAAAAAGAGTTTCTACGAATGCCTCACGGTTGAATATTTGCAAATCTTCGGGTTGTTCTCCCAATCCTATATAACGTACGGGGATCTTAAACATATCGCTTATTCCTATAACAACGCCGCCTTTTGCCGTTCCGTCAAGTTTTGTAAGAGCCAAAGCGGTAACATCCGTAGCTTGGGTGAATTGTTTTGCCTGTTCAATTGCATTTTGTCCTGTCGAAGCATCCAAGACAAGCAATACTTCGTTAGGTGCCTGCGGAATTATTTTTTGCATTACTTTCTTTATTTTCGAGAGCTCATTCATCAATCCGACTTTGTTATGCAACCTTCCAGCAGTGTCGATTATTACTACATCGGCATGTTTTGCTACGGCACTTTTCAGCGTGTCGAAAGCAACGCTTGCAGGGTCTGATCCCATTTGTTGGGCAACGATTTCCACACCTGTGCGTTCCGCCCAAATATTCAATTGGTCTATTGCCGCAGCACGGAAAGTGTCGGCAGCACCTAATACGACTTGTTTGCCTGCTTGTTTGAACTGATATGCTAATTTGCCTATTGTGGTGGTTTTTCCTACGCCGTTAACTCCTACGACTAATATTACATAAGGTACGTCTCCTTTAGGGAAATTGAAATCAAGGGGTTCTTCGCCAATAACGTTTTCCTGTAACAGTGAACTTATTTCTTCTTTCAATAATTTGTTCAATTCACTTGTGCTGACGTATTTGTCTTTAGCGACACGCTTTTGTATTTTGTCAATAATCTTAAGCGTTGTGTTAATGCCTACATCCGCTCCGACGAGAATTTCTTCCAAATTATCCAAAACTTCATCGTCAATAGTGGATTTACCGATGATTGCTTTGGATATCTTACTTAAAACACTCTCTTTGGTTTTCTCCAAGCCTTTGTCAAGAGTTTCTTTATCCTTTTTCTTGAAAAATGAAAAAATTCCCATCTTAATATTACTTTATACAAAAAAGATAACTGATTCTTACTTTCAGAAGAATCAATTACCGATTAAATCGCTTTAACTGTCTGTTTACGGAAAACTGTTATTATTTCTTTTTAGCCAAAGCTTCTTTTACTGATTCCGTAGGCATTAATTCTTCAGTGAAGATATATGCACCTGTCTTTTTAGAACGAACGGTTCTTATAACTTTTGCATAACTTGCACCGTCTTTAGTTTTCAATGTTGCAACTACTTTCTTTGCCATCTTCTATTCTCCTTTATTTAATTTCTTTATGTACCGTTACTTTTTTCAAATAAGGGTTATATTTCTTTAACTCTAATCTTTCAGGAGTATTTTTCTTTGATTTTGTCGTTACATAACGGGAAATTCCCGGTACTCCTGAAGCCTTCTGCTCCGTACACTCCAATATTACCTGTACTCTGATGTCTTTCTGTTTCTTTGCCATTGTTGTAACAATATTTTTGAGTTTGCAAAATTACACCAATTATTTTAATTGACAAAATTTTTTATAAGTTTTTTGACTTGTTATACTATAAAGTTAATGTATATATAAATCATATGGCAATAAGAATAATCTGAAAATTCTGTTTATACCAATGATTTTACATTCCGAAACGGGAGGTATCCACCTGTTTTTTCTCTCTTTGCTTATAACCTTTGAATTTGTATGCAATCTCGCAGCGGAAATACCTGTTATAAAAATTACTGTTCATTTCGTACTTCTGTCCTAACTTGTTGCAATAATAAATTCCGTATCTGCTTTCGAAAATATCGTTAAGAGATAAATTACATATTAATCTACCGTCAAGGAATTCACTTCTCAAAGAAACATCCGCTGCAATCTCTCCGTTATATTCCCTCATTGCCGCAAAACCGTGCGAATGATAGTCAACAAAAAGGCTTAATATTATCTTGGGTTTATAACTTATTATAATATCCGTGCTGTTTGTTGCCGTAAACTGCACATAACGGGTATCAAAACTTAAAGAAAACCAATCGTTTGACTTGTATTGTTGCCAGCGCACATTACCTTGAAAACGCGAAGTTACTCTTTTACCTATTTCTACAGGAAAAGAAAGATTGAAAAAGGCAAGTCTGGTTTTTTCTATGTTAAGTGTTTGTCTTAATTTCAAGAGTGTGTCAGGTAAGAAATAATCCTGTTGAACCAAATTGTCCTTTGAATACAAGTAACCGACGGTTAAAACATATTTTTGTTTGAAAATATAATTGAAATATGTTGTATTGGAGATATCAGGCCGCAAATAAGGATTACCTTTTGCGATACTGTATTTGTCAGAATGTGTTGTATAGTCCTGCAATTGCCAATAAGACGGGTGAACCCTGAAAGTGTAGTTATGCAATTGCAATATGTGATCAATATTGTACATATAAGACAGGGTAAAATCAGGTAATAAATCATTGATTTCATATCCGTCATTGTTATAATATTCATCTGTCAGCGTAGCATCCAAATTCAGTCTGTTATTAAGGAAACTTTTTCTAACAGAAACGAATGCCCGCACGCTGTGTTCGGTAATAAGTGTTGTGTCTTTATAATTGTCCGTAGCGAATTGCGATAAATCTATATTGGTTTGCCTGTTTTTGTTTTCAGTATAGGTATATCTGCCGCCGTAAGCAAGACTCCAACCGTTGGGTAGCGAATTGTTTATATTCAAATACCCCATTACCTTATTAATATGTTGATTCGCATTGTAAGAGAATGCATCATAGGGTGGCAAAAGCGTAACTCCGTCCGTTGAATACTCACTGTATTGCATTTTTTGAGTGTAATCATTATTATAATTGGTGTATTCCGCTCCTGCATTAAATGAAAGAATTTGTTCCGGTGTGCTTTTACCGTGGTCATAGTGCAAAGAAATATCGTGGAGCGTGTTTTCTATATCATTATCCGACTCGGAATTACCCGTATATGAGTTTTCGCTGAAACCTTGTTGTGTTTGGTTAGGTACATACGTTCCGAAATATGACAGGTTCAGCGATTTGTAATCGTCAATATTGTATGTAACGGACGAGTATATGTTGTGATTGCTGCCTTTTGTCTTGCTGTAACTGTCGGAATGAATATCAAAGATATTGCCAAGCACATTATGATGTACATCGGTAACCATACGGTTTTTACCAGTCCCTATGGCATTGTCATACGACAAATCAATATTCCATTTAGGCGAAGCAAAAAATGCAGAAGCAGTAGTGCCGAACGTATTTGCCGATTGGTTTCGGTATCTTGCCCCGATTTGTCCGCTGTATGAGTAATGACGTTCTTTTTTCAATATAACGTTGATAGCACTGCCTCTTACATTCCATTCGGCAGGGGCATTGTAAGATATTTCTACGTTTTCAACCTTGTCGGCAGGCAATGTCTTTAAATAATTTATCAAATTATCATAACTCATTGTTGATACCCTGCCGTTAATAAGCAACGCCGAAGCCTGTGTTCCCACAATAGTTAGGTTTTCGCCGTCATTACTGACAACAGACGGCAATTCTTTTATCAAATCAAACGCACTTACGACAATCTTTTTCTCTCTTATGGCATCGGCATCATATTTCAGTTTGTTATCTTCCAGTGTTACTATCTGTCGTGTGCTTTTTACTTCAACGGTTTGCAAAAACGTGTCATCCACATCCAATATCACCTCGCTTTTAAGGTCTTTCAAGTCGGCGGAATATGATTTGTAACCGACAAAGCTAATAATCACGAACTTGTTTTGCGGATTTTCTGTATTCAAAACGAATTTACCCGTACTGTCTGTCGTAGTTCCTATAACCAATGAGGAATCCGCTTTGTTTAAAACCGCAACATTGGCGAACATTATCGGATTTTGTGCCGAATCTTTAACTGTTGATTGGATTGATTGGGCAAAATCCAATACATAAGTTGTAATCAAAAAAAGATAAATCAATAAATTTTTCATACTTATTAACTTTACAAATTGTTCCTATATATTAGTATAACCACTGAACCACCCGAAAAGTTACAAAACGGATGAAAAAAATATTAAAATTTATGAAAAATTTTATTGACCGTATAAATAATAAATGTAATCAGGCTTAATAACCTAATATTTTTAGCATGGATTTATGTGATTGCTCCTTTGCAAATAATTTTGTCGTCCAATCACCGTTTTCATCCTTATCCAAAATCACATGTTTAGGCTGCGGAATTAAACAATGTTGTATTCCGCCGTAACCTGCAAGCGATTCCTGATAAGCACCCGTATGGAAAAATCCTATATACAGCGGTTCGTTGTCATCATTTGCGAATTTAGGTAAAAATATTGCGTTGGAATGTGTTTCTGCCGAGTAATAATCCTGTGAATCACACGTAAGACCGCCCAAAAATACCCTTCCGTATTCATTGTTCCACTTGTTTATAGGCAGCAAGATGAATCTTTGTCCTATTCCCCACGTATCGGGCAGGGTTGTAATGAATGAAGAATCTATCATGTACCACAATTCCCTGTCGTTTTGCCTCTTTTGGTCAATGATGGAATACAAAATACAACCTGCTTCACCCACCGTAAAGCTTCCGAATTCCGTAAAAATATTCGGTTCTTCCACATCCTGTTTGTTACATATCTCCTTAATCTGGGCAAGTATCTCTTCGGTCATATATTCATAGTCATATTCAAAACCCAAAGAGTTTTTTATAGGAAAACCTCCGCCGATATTCAAACTGTCAAGATAAGGTGCTATTTTCTTCAGCTCACAGTAGACATTGACACACTTACCTAATTCACTCCAATAGTAAGCCGTGTCTTTGATACCCGTATTTATGAAAAAATGAAGCATTTTCAGTTTGAATTTCTTATTGTTTTGGATTTTCTTTTTATAGAAATCCAAAATTTCGTTGTAGCGTATGCCTAATCTTGAGGTATAAAAATCAAACTGCGGGGCTTCTTCGGTTGCTATTCTTATGCCTACGTTGCATTTGTTGTTGATTCTTTCGTCCATGGTGTCCAATTCCTCAATATTATCAATTATCGGAATGATATTACAAAAGCCATTGTCTATCAAAGAGCCGATGTTCTCGATATACTGCGGGCGTTTGAAGCCGTTGCAGATGATGAATTGTTCTTTGGTTATCTTGCCTTGGTTGTATAATTCTTCAATAATATTTATGTCAAAGGCTGAAGATGTCTCCAAATTGACGTCATTTTTCAACACCTCGTTTAAAACAAACTCAAAATGTGAAGATTTGGTGCAGTAACAGTAGTTGTAAGTGCCCTTATAGTCCACTTTGGCGCGGGCAACGTTGAACATTCGTTTGCCTTTCTGTATTTGGGAAGATATTTTAGGCAGATAGGTTATTTTCAGCGGCGTTCCGTACTGTTTGATTATGTCCATAAGCGGAATGTCGTGGAAATTAAGTTCTTCGTCTTCTACGGAAAATTCATCCTGCGGAAACTCAAAAGTCTGCTCTATTAGATCAATGTATTTATTTTTCATTTGTTTTAAAAAGATAATATAATTGATTTACTTTTACTGAAACTTATCAATCCGATTGAGTCGGTTTGAGGTTGCAAAATTATAACTAATTCATGTAGTATGCAAATATTGGGCAAGGAAATTGCATTTGAGTGTTTGTATTTTGTGTAAAGAAGTTGCCTTTTTATGAAAAAATCACGCCTTAACGCACATCGCCGCCGCCCCGTCGCATAATAATTCAAAAAAAAAGGGTTTTTTTGAGTCAAAAAAACAGTTTTTTTACCCCGAAAAAACAGTTTTTTTCAAATTAATACGCCACGGGGCGGCAGCAAAGAGCCGTAAGGCAGTGAAAAACTGTCGTAAGGCAGAGAAAAATCGATAAATGGTTGTAATAAATCGGCAAATGATTTTAATAAATTAGCAAATGTTTGTAGTAAATCGGTAAATGGTTGTAGTAAATCGGCGAATGGCGGAGATAAAATGTTATACAGGGTCGGTGTCTATGGATATACGTATTTGGCTGTTGGTTCTAAAGGCAAGAAATTCCTCATTGTATTGCTTTAATTGCTTTTTGGCTTCGGTGTAAGGTATGTTTTTCTCAATCTTAAGCCATATCTCCATTGCGTAAAGATTCTTTATCCTCGCAATGACGGGCTCCTGCGGACCGAAAAGCCGCGCCCCGAATATTTTTTTGAGATTTGTGGCATATTCAAGGCTTTTTTTTGCAATAAAATCCCTGTCCTTGTGTTGCAAAGTGAGTTTTATCATCCTGCAATAAGGCGGGAAATTCATCAGACGCCGTTCTTTGAGTTGCATTTCGTACATGTGAAGATAATTGCGGTTAATGACGTCCTGCATTATCGGATGTTCGGGCTCAAATGTCTGTATGAGTACCTTTCCTTTGACGTTTTTTCTGCCTGCACGGCCGCTTACTTGGGTTAAAATCTGAAATGTGCGTTCGTAGGCACGGAAATCAGGGTAGTGAAGCATAGCATCCGCTCCCAAAACTCCCACCAAAGAAACATTATCAAAGTCCAAACCTTTGGTAATTATCTGTGTCCCGCACAGAATATCGGTTTTGTGCGCCGCAAAATCGTTGATGATTTTGCTGTAAGCCTCTTTTGTGCGTGTGGAATCAAGATCCATTCTTTGTATGCGGGCATTTGGGAAAAATGTTTGCAGGTCTTCCTCAATCTTTTCGGTTCCTATGCCCACCAAACGCATAGAATGCGAATGACATTGGGGACAATAACTCAACGCATCGGTATGCCAACCGCAGTAATGGCATTGTAAGTTCCGTTTGTCTTTATGCAAAACCAGCGAAACGTCACAATTGGGACATTTTGGGACGTATCCGCATACGTTGCACTCGATATGTGGTGCGTAACCGCGGCGGTTTTGGAAAATAATAACCTGACGGTTGTCTTCAAGTGCTGCATTGATCTGATCATACAACCTTTCGGAGAACACACCGTATGTTTGTTTTTCCTTAATTGCCGTTTTCATGTCAATAAGTTCCGTGTCGGGTAAAGGCAAATCGTGATACTGTTTGGTAAGGGTGCATAACTGATATTTTCCTTCCTGTGCGGCTTTGTAGGATTCCACATTCGGCGTTGCACTTCCGAGTATCGTTTTGGCATTGCACAGTTTTGCCAAATACAAAGCACAATCCCTGCCGTTATAATGCGGTACTGGTTCGGTTTGTTTGAAAGAAGTGTCGTGTTCTTCGTCAATGATTACAAGTTTAAGGTTTGTAAAAGGAAGAAAAACCGAAGAACGTGAGCCGAGAATCAGTTTAAGTTGTTTGTCAGGATTGTCCGTCATCGTTCGATGCCATATCTCCGCCCTCTCCATAGTGGAGAATTTGGAATTGTATGCAGCTGCGGCATTACCGAAGTATTTCTCCAAACGGTTAATCAGTTGTATGGAAACGGCAAGCTCGGGTAAAAGATACAAAACCTGTCCGCCTTCTTTGATAACCTTGTCTATAAGTTTGATGTATATCTCCGTTTTGCCGCTGCCTGTTACCCCGTGGATTAAACTTACGGGTATGCCGTCCCAACGGGTTATTATCTCGTCATAAACTTGTTGCTGTTCGTTATTGAGTATTATTGATTCGGCGTCATCCGTTTTTGCATTGGCTTTCAAACGTGATGTTTCAAAAGATTGCTTGACGAAAATATCCTTTTTCAAGAGTGTTGCGACGGTATTGGGATTGCAGCCGATTTCTTCCAATTCCGATTTCTTGCAAAGCCCCCTGCCTTGCGACAAAGACAGATATTTTAATATAACTTCGCACTGCATTTGGGTGTTTTTGCGTTTGTCCAAATCATCAAGCAAAGATTTCAAATTGTCTTTATCATTGTACTTATCATTAAGTGATATGAATGTTTCTTTTTTAGGTCTGAAGCGGTTGTAGAGTTCTTCGTCGGTAATAAGAATATCTTTCTTTATAAGTTTGTTTATTATTTTCAATATATTTTTACCGTCCGTCTGCGCCTTTATGTCTTCCAATGCAATTTTTTCTTTTGCCGATACAAGATTGAATATTTCCGTTTCTTGTTCATTGAGTGATGATATGTCGGAATTGAAATACGGCGATATGCAAACGGTTGTTTCGCTCTTTAAACGTAAGGATGCAGGCAGTGCTGCGGTTAAAACATCTCCTATATAAGCAATATAATAATCCGCAACCCATTTAAAGAATTTTATTTGAGTATCCGTTACCACGGGCTCGTTGTCTATAATATCGAGTACGTATTTTATGCTATTCGTTTTAGGTATTTCGTTTGTCAGATTGACAACTATTGCCGAATATATGCGGTTGCGTAATTGTACGGCAACTCTTTGTCCCGTTTTTATTTTGTCTTTCAGATTTTCGGGGACCCTGTATGTATAAGAATAAGGCAGATGCAAGGATAAAATTACTTGGGCAAATAAAATATCGGAGTTATTCATGCTGCAAACTGATAATAGAAAGATATTTTTTACAATATTATATATATTATTTGTTTATTTGATTTACCAAATCCTTGAAATAATCCCCTCGGTGTTCGAAGTTTTTGAATTGATCATACGAACTTGCGGCAGGAGACAGCAATACAGATGAATTTTCCGTTGCTTTTGCTTTGCAAAATTCCGCTATTTCTTTCCAATTATCGGTAATTAATACGGAATATTTACTGTTTTTGTCCGATAAAACTCCGTCTTGGTTCAGTAAGTTGTAGATTCTTAAACCTGCTTTGCCCACAAAGGCGAAATTATAAGGCGTTTTATCTCCGCAGTTCAGAAGTTGTTTTAAAGGAGAATAATCAATACCTCTGTCCATTCCGCCTAATATCAGAACCGAAACATTGCCTATAGCCTTTACGGCGGCTAATGTTGCCTGCGGAATAGTTGAAATGGAATCGTCAAAGTACGTCACGCCGTTAAAAACAGCAAATTTTTCCATTCGGTGAGTCAAAGGTTTGAAAGAAAGTGCGGATTTGATGGCATCTTCTTCGCTTATGCCTAACGGTTTGACTGCATTGACGGCAGCAAGTATGTTATATTTATTATGATCTCCCTTTAGAAATTCGCTTTCCCGCCATTTATATCCGCTTAATTTAAATCCTATACAAAGAGTTGGGTCCAGATCCATATAATTAGACGGTGGCATTAACGTAGTGCCGAAGGAGTTTTCGTCTGATTCATCTGACGAAAAAGAATCACCGGCACAGGATTTCATTAAATCCCAATATAAATACTGCTCTTGGGCAATTTCGGTTTTTAAACGCGTAGACACAATACTGTCATCGGCATTATATATTTTATAATTAGACCAGAATTGTCTTGAAAATATATTCAATTTAGCGTCTTGATAATCTTTGAAATCTTTGTAATGATCCAGATGTTCTTCGTATAGATTTAACAAGACGGAAATGTGCGGTGCCAAGTTTATTAACTGCAACTGATGGCATGAAAGCTCAAGCACTATCTGTGTATTGTAACGGATTTGCGGCAAAATGTCAAAAAACGGTACGCCTATGTTACCTGCCAAAACGGTATCTATGTTATTATCCTTTAATATATGGTGTATAAGCGACGCAGTGGTGCTTTTGCCTTTTGTGCCCGTAACTCCGATACATTGGTCATAGAAACGGTGCAAGAATTCACTGCATTGGTTGGTCAGTTTCTTAAAATCCAATTGCGGATAATCTTTCGGAGCCATTCCCGGGGTAAGAAATATTAGTGTGCTTTCTTTATTGATAAGTGTTAAATCGTCTTTGGACCAAAAGATGCGGTGGTTTTTTGTCAGATCTTTGATTTGAGTGAATTTTTCTTTGTTCTCATCGTATAATATCAGTTGCTTTTTAGGCAGGATATCGTTTAACAGTTTTAAAGTAGAGATTCCTTCCCGTCCCAAACCCATTACGGCAATCTTTTCATTTCTTAACTGATGTGCCAATTGTGTTTTATTTACCAGATAATAGAAATTATCAAAACAGTCCTTCAAATCCTCGGGAAGATTATGGTTTTTGTCCCGACGGTTGATAAACTCATCGAAATCAAGATTCTTATATTTTTCGTAAGCAGGTGTTTTGACATAATGTTTTATTAAAGTATAATAGGTTAAGAACGATTTTTTTCTGATAGCTTCGCATAATGCCATATTGACTTCGTCTACCGTACCTACGCATTCGAAAGGTTTTACTTCGCTTTCCCCTGTCAGTTCTTTAAAGTAATTAAGCAGATTTATATCATCAAGTAAGTTCTTGCCGAATATCATTTCCAAGTAGCCGTTATTAATAAACGGCGAAAGAATTATATAAGCAAACAGACATTTAGGGCAATTGCCGCACCAAATATCCTGTTTTGAACCCGCATTGCATGATTTGAATTCTTCCGAATAATCTAAATATGAAAATATCTGCGCAATTTTCAACTCCGAAATAGGGCGTAAAAAAGAGAAATATTCAATATCGTTACATATATATTCTTTATAATATGTCCTGAAATCGTTTTCAAACTCCAAACTCTTACTGTACTGATGGTTTGCTCCGCTTTTTTTGTCCGTTGCTTCGTTGGCGGAATTTTCGTTGGAAAGAGCGATATATTTTTTATTGCTTAAAAATGCACAGACCAAGGTTGAAAAAGCCAATACTGCAGAAAAAGGTGTGTGACCGTTGAGGTAACCCTGTTTGTTAAGCTCTAAAAGATTTTTATCAATAATCCGCTTTACCTCAATAGTGTCTTCTGTGCCGTATCCCGCTTGTTCAATACACTGTAAGGTTGCTTTGCGTTGGTTAATAACCATCGGGGTTATTTTTTTGCCCGCTCCGTATAACATATCCAGCGTAACAACGCTGTCTTTGCCTCCTCCTACTGGTACGATGTAGTCATCCGTGCATTGAAGAGCGAATTTATTATATTTTACATCGGAAGCGCATTGTATGTTTACGAAACTGTCGAAATCGGTTTTAATATTGTTTAAATAAAAGAACTCACCCAGACCGTTAAACCACAGTTTCTTCCAAAATTGCCGTTGGACTTCGTCCAGATAGCCGCATTTAATAATTATTTCAGGCGGGCAAGCGGCTTTCCAATAAGAGATAAGTTCGGCAAGTCCCAGATTAAAAGCCAGAGTTTTTAGTTCTTCTGAATAAAACGGCGTTGTGTCCGAGCGTAACGGAGATGTGAAGAAATCTTTTTTAAAGAAAAGTTGGTAAGGCATGAACTTAATACCGCCGCATGTGAATTCAAACGATATTTTCAACCCTTGGTCAATTTCTTCTATGAAAAAGTTCTCGTAAACGAATGTTTTGTATTCAGCCCTTAATGTCTCAAATTTTTTACTGTTGTCTTCAAATTCCGTCATAGCCGTTTTATTAAAAATTTATGCGAAATTACAAAAACTTTTTAAGAATATATTATCTTTGCAATCTGAAAATTTTAAAACAATGAGTGAAAGAGAGAAATTTATAGGATTGGATAAGAAAGTCCTTACGGTATTTGCACAAAATACCCTACGGGAGTTTTCAATCAAGCAGGTGTATGGTATTTTGGGATTCAAGGACAGGAGAATTAAACAGGACGTTAAAGAGATAATACGCAACATGGTAGCGGAGAATATTCTTGTTAAGGAAGGAACTCTCTACCGTTTGCAACCTCAATATGTAAATAAAGAATCTTCGGCAAAACATTATACTACGGGTGTAGTGGACATAAGTCGTTCGGGCAAATATTTCGTTGTTCCCGATGACGGCAGCGAAGATATAAAGATAAATATCGGCAATACTTCTTTGGCACTTAACGGCGATAAAGTAAAAGTTTACGTATTTCCGAAGCGTAAAAACAAAAAACGTGAAGGTCAAATAGTGGATATTATTCAGAGAAAGCGCGAACAGTTTGCGGGAATAATAAAAAAGAAGAAGGATTTGGCATTGGTGCAATGCGATGAAAACGAATTGCCATACATGGTAATGATTCATAAGTATGACAGAAGCATAGAAAACGGCAGCAAGGTCATCGTTAAGATAACGGATTGGAAACCTTCAAGCAACCAGCCTGTGGGCGAAATAGTCAAAGTACTCGGACAACCCGGCGAGAACGAAGTGGAAATGCAGAGTATTCTTTTGGCAAACAACCTTCCTGTTGAGTTTCCTAAACAAGTGGAGAAAGAGGCTTCGAAGATTTCGGGTAAGATAACCAAGAAAGAAATCAGTCAAAGGAAGGATTACAGGGATATGATAACCTTTACTATCGACCCTGAAGACGCAAAAGACTTTGATGATGCCGTATCGTTCAAATTACTTGACAATGACAATTATTTGATAGGCGTCCATATTGCCGACGTATCGCATTACGTTACCCCTGACAGCGAGATAGACAAAGAAGCTTATAAACGTGCAACGAGTATTTATCTTGTTGACAGAACGGTTCCCATGCTCCCTGAAAAACTTTGCAATGAATTGTGCTCTTTAAGGGAAGACGAAGATTCGCTGACATACAGCGTAGTCTTTGAGATGACGCCTAAAGCAGAGATTGTGTCGTATTCAATAGACAAAAGCATTATCCATTCCAACAAACGCTTCACTTATCAGCAAGCACAGGCTATTATCGCAGCTTCCGAATACGGAACATATTACCAACCATCCCCTTATTCACCGCAAATAACCCTTTTGTGGAAAGTAGCGAAGATTTTGAGGGAAAAAAGATTCGAAAAAGGTGCCATCAAATTCGATTCTCCCGAATATAAGTTCGATTTGGACGAAGAAAAACGCCCTGTTTCGGTGCATGTAGAGCAAGCCGATGAAGCGCATTGGATGATTGAGGAATTTATGTTGCTTGCCAACAAAACCGTTGCACAGGAAATAGGCAAGGTAGCCAAAAAACATGAGAAAACATTCGTATACCGTGTGCATGACGAGCCAAACGAAGAAAAGGTTGAGACATTTAAAACCTTTGCAGCGAAGTTCGGATACAAGATAAACAATGCTTCGAGAGATAAGTTGGTAAAATCCTACAATGATGTGTTTGATCAAGTAAGAGGCAAAGCACAACAAACCCTTATAAGCAATATTGCATTGCGTACGATGAGCAAAGCTTATTATTCAACCGACAATATAGGCCATTACGGATTGGCTTTTGATTATTATACCCACTTCACATCGCCTATCAGACGTTACCCTGATTTGATGGTGCACCGTCTGTTGTTCTCCTATCTCAACGGCGGCGAAAGCGAAGACAAGAAACTGTTTGAAGAATATTGTGTACATTGTTCCCAAATGGAAAGAAAAGCAGCCGATGCCGAACATGAGAGCATTAAATACAAGCAAGCCGAATTCCTTTCCGATAAGATAGGGCAGAGGTTTACGGGCGAAGTCAGCGGAGTAAGCAAATGGGGTATTTATGTTATGATTGACGAGAACAAATGCGAAGGTTTGGTGAAGATGACGTCATTGAAGGACGATTTCTACATGCTTGATGAGGACAATTACCAGATCATAGGTTCCGAAACAGGCAATACATACCAGTTGGGACAGAAAGTTACGATAAGGGTGATAAGTGTTAATCTGTTGAAAAAGCAAATTAACTTCCAACTTATACCGACTCTTGTGTGAAAATGACGCTTTAAAAGTTTTGTAAGTTATCATTCAAAAATAATCACGCAGATTAGTAAAATAACATCGCAGATTAAAAAAATAATCACGCAGATCAGTAAAATAATATCGCAGATTAATAAAATAACACGGCGTTTTAATTTTCTAAAACGCCGTGTTATCAGTATGAACTGTTAATCAGTTATATAAAAAACATTTTAAAACCTGTTTAAATTTCTAACTTTAACTTTGTTTTATCAGTTTGCGGGTTATGGTTCCGCGGGAGGTTTCTATTCTTACTGAATACGTTCCTGCGGTAAAGAGCGAAGCGTCAATGTCTACACTGTTAACGGCTGTCTTTTCCGAATAAACCCTTTTGCCTGATATATCAAATATATCTATTTGGTGGATAGTAAAGCCGCTTTGGATAGTTAAGATGTCGTTTACAGGGTTAGGGTATATCCATAAGTTGGCTTCTGCCATGGCATCAGCCAAAGAGCTGGTGTCTCTTACGGTATCCTTCGGTGCTTTAGGCACAAGGATTATCGGTAAAAAGTTAAGGACCATTTTTTGATAGATATCGTAAACGGTATCTTCGGAAAAGCGTTTCCATTGTCCGTCTTTCTTTAACCAAGGACTTTCTTCGGCAGAATATAATTTGATAGTATCAACAATATAACTTTTATCAGGACACGGAGGAAGCAAATGTTCGGGTTGTTTCCCCGAGATCTTTTTTACTTCAGTGAATTGTCCCATAGGGCGGATGTTATCAGGGAACAGACCTAATAGGATTTTATCGGTAGAAAGTCCGTTAGCCATATACAGAGAATCATTATCAGGATCATATATACTGCAAGTGTGACCGCTAAATATTTGTGCAAAATCACTTTTTAACGATATGTCTGCAGAGAGGATAAAGTCTTTAATTTTTATATCATGTTTGTCGAAATAATAATTATGTAGTGATTCTCCCTCATTAAGTACTGTATCGCCGTTTCCGTCTATGATTACGGCACCCTCGTGAGATGCTGTTTGATAAACTTGTGTTAGGACATTAAAGTTTGTGTCCATTAGTTTAAAGTATTCAGGAGTGTTATAATCAGTGCCTTCGGATTTGGACATATCCACATATATACCGCAGATATAACTTGCCGTGTCCAAATGCCATGGTTGGGCGAAAGCTTCTACTTTATAAGAATTTGATCCTATAACAGTACCTTTGGTTGTTCCGTCTACAAGATAATCATGGGTTTTTATATTATGGTACATCCAAGTTCTGTACGGATAATTATAGTGCATGGTATATTCTGCAATAACAGTGTCAGGTTCATGATGATCTATATGTTTGACTACATGACTGCTGTCTTTACTCCATATTTCTTCACACCAAAAAGTCCTGTATGCCGTATCTAATTTTGTGTACGTTATATCAGAATTCCAATTGGGTACATTTGCGATAGGATTGAAAACTACCAATGTGTCGTATTCGTCTTTGCTTGGTTTGTTTGTATATGGATTTGTCTGTGCTGATAATTGAACTGCGGATATCAATGCAACTGTTATTAAAATTATTCTTTTCATTTCTTTGCCCTCCTGTTAATTGCATTTTGTAATCATTGATTTACCTCTTTTAGCCTGTATTGAAAAGCTACTTATTCTTGTTATACGAGTGTTATTCCCTAATTCGACAGTGCCAGTATTGTATCCTGTTGCAAAATTGCATCGTACCAAATTTGGCATAGTTAACCACGGTCTTGTTTTATCCTTCCATTCTTTAATAGAACCGTTCTTAAATTGCAGACATTTCCAGGAAATGTTTTGTATGTTTTTATTTGCCAAAAGTATTGAGAAATCATCACAGTCTACTCCGATGGCTGTCATATAGAAATTACTATCTACATTTAGGTTGGTCCAGAAAGGACGTGTTTTTTGTTCAGTCTCGGCCCAATTGTCTAAAATAAAGTACTTATTAGTAGAGTTTGCAGGTGTATTTTCTTTCAATTGCAGTTGGTATACCCTATTGTTGGAACTATCCCTTATTAGAGTCATAACTTGATTACTTAAAGAATTGAAAGTTATATCTCCTATCAGTTCAAATGAATAAAAAATTTCATCACTTATTATTGAAGATACTGTTTTGTAAGCGGTGTCACTTAAATTTATTTTATCTACCGCAAATCTTACTGTGTCGTGATACTGATAATTTACATATGCATAGGAGACAGCTACATAGTTGTCTAATGTATGTGTAATATGAAGACTTGAAGGTCCTGAAAGAAATTCCATGTTGTGGTTAAGACTATCTTTTATTAATAAATATCTTGAACCTGTTCGCTGTAAAGTATTTTTGTCAAATGTTCTTAAGATTAATCTGTTTCCGAATGAAGAACTCGCAGACCATAATGTGTCTGAAGAAGATACTGAATGGGATAGAATACATACATACTTATCAGTTGTTGTTATGTCTGCAAATAATTCAGCATAATCAAGAGGTTTGTTATTGTTAAGGGGGTTACGGTAGAATTCAATGCTGTTGACTTTATTGCCTGTTGTGCCCAAGACAGATAAATCTCCCGTACCGTCATTAGTATAGTTTTCTTCTGTTATATGATAAAACATAACATAACTGTGACGGTGTTTTTGAGGATTAACCCATTCTAAATAGGATCCTGTAGGACCAAATACAGGTTTCATATATGCCAAGTCTCTGTAATAGAAGTTACCTATACCAGCAACGATTCGTTCACCAGCATCATTCTTAAATGCTTTGATTTTGTAAATATATTGTTCATTGGCACTGTTACCTATTAAGGTGTATTTGATAGGTATGTTTACAGCGGTGTTGCCTGCGTTAATCATACTGTTGATGTTGAAATAAGCCAGAAAGCAGTTGCTGTCTCCTTCCTGTCCTGCAAAATAGACAGTGTCTCCCAAGATATCAAAATCAGATATCTTGTATTTTTCAGGAAACCGCATTTCTATAGGAGAAAGTTTATTAGGTGTAAATAGAGACAGTCTAAAATGATAGTCTATAATATCTCTGCTCAAGGTCATTTTTGTGTTTTTTTTATACGCTAACACTTTTAAAGAGTTTTGATCAGGATCTGCATTATAATCCTCTGTCGATTGGTAAATCCTTTGTATGAAACTAATTGTCTGACTGTGTCCTGTAAATGCCAGACTTAACAGAAGCAACATAAAAGTTGCCTTTTTTCTAATGTTAATATTCATGTTATTTTTTAATTTAATTTTTCGCCGATTTCACTTATTATGGTACCATTGATAGGATAGGCTGTTTGGAATGCCTTTGTTAAAACATTAAAATTCGTGTCCATTAATTTAAAATATTCGGGGGCTTCAGTCCCATTCGGTTTATGCATATTTACATATATACCGCAGATATAACTTGCCGTGTCCAAATGCCAAGGCTGTGCAAATTCTTCAACTTCGTAGGTATTTGAACCTATAAGGTAGCCTTTAAACCAGTCTGAATCCTTATGCTTTACTCCGAAATAAGGATATATATTTTTGAAGAAATCGGCATAGTTCAGCACATTCTTGCAGATAACAGTGTCAAGTCCTTTGATATGTTTATAATTTCCGAAACGGTCAGGACATTCGTACCATGATGTTCTGAATATAGTATCATAGAAATCGTGAGTTATATCTTGATCCCAATTAGGTACGTTTGCAATAGGGTTGAATACAACCAAGGTGTCATACTTGTCCCTGCTTGGTTTATTTGCATCAGGTTTTGACTGTGCCGATAATTGCATTACTGATAACAATGCAACTGTTATTAAAATTATTCTTTTCATTTCTTTGTCCTCCTGCTAACTTTGTTTTATCAGTTTGCGGGTTATGGTTCCGCGGGAGGTTTCTATTCTTACCGAATATGTTCCTGCGGTAAAGCGTGATGCGTCAATATCTACGCTGTTAACTGATGTCTTTTCCGAATAAACCCTTTTGCCTGATATGTCAAATATATCTATTTGGTGAATTGTAAAACCGCTTTGAATAGTTAAGATATCTTTTACAGGGTTAGGGTATATCCATAAGTTTGCTTCTGCCATGGCATCCGCCAAAGAGCTGGTATCTCTTACGGTATCCTTCGGTGCTTTAGGCACAAGGATTATCGGTAAAAAGTTCAGAACCATTTTTTGATAGATATCATAGACCGTATCTTCGGAAAAGCGTTTCCATTGTCCGTCTTTCTTTAACCAAGGACTTTCTTCGGCAGAATATAATTTGATAGTATCTCCTGTCGGGTCATCTTTTAGCCCGGCGGAATGTGCATATCTTGGTTGAAGATCAAGGCAATCTTTTCCCGATATAGGTGTACGGTCAACATCAACTGAACAGCATTTAGGAACTACACCCATTACTATTTCATTATACGGCAAATCAACACTTCTGTAAAATTCTTCGTTTTCGGGATCGTATATACGGCATGTATGTCCCGAGAAGCTGTGCCATTCAGGGGCTATGTCTGCAGAAAGAAGAAAGTCTTTAATTTTGATATCATGTCTGTTAAAATAGTAGCTATAGAATTTTTCTCCGTCCTTTGAGAGAGTATCGCCGTTTTCACTTATTATGGTACCATTGATAGGATAGGCTGTTTGGAATGCCTTTGTTAAAACATTAAAATTCGTGTCCATTAATTTAAAATATTCGGGGGCTTCAGTTCCACCAGGTTTATACATATTTACATATATACCGCAGATATAGCTTGCAGTGTCCAGATGCCAGGGCTGGGCGAACTCTTCAACTTCGTAGGTATTTGAACCTATAAGGTAACCTTTAAACCAGTCAGAATCCTTATGCTTTACTCCGAAATACGGATATATATTTTTGAAGAAATCGGCATAGTTCAGCACATCCTTACAGATAACAGTATCAGCTTCTGGGTGTTTTTTATAATGCCCGAAACGGTCAGGACATTC
>JAGBOF010000028.1 GCA_017633985.1 Bacteroidales bacterium | reverse complement strand
TTCCTCATTATGACGTGAACAGAACTTGGTAGCAAGAGAATAAAAATCCCTTACCTTGCCGTCTGCCATCTTGACTTTTCTTAACTCATCCACCAAAGAAATATCTCCTTTGTCAAGACGTTTATTCAAATCCTTTACTTGCGCATAGTGCCGTGCGACACTGTCCACATCCAAAACAACAGTATGCATAAACGTACTTATAAGAATAACCTTCAGCAATATGTCATACTTATCAAGTACTTGTTTATTGCTTTCCGCCATTACTCTTTTAAGCACTTCAGCGTGTGCCTTGTAGTTTTGGCTGTCATCGTTTAATAAATCCTTGTACTTCTCAAGATATTTTCCAATATCTGCCGTAGGATTTAATCGTCTTTGTATTTCTGTCATAGTTTTAAAATGTTTAGTTTATAACTCTGTTTTAATATTTTCTTTTTCAACAGGACATAAAAATAAAACCGTGGTGCTGCTCTTTTAGTTTGTTTCCCAGGCTCACCACAGCCTTTTGTTAAATTCCAATTTACTAAACGAAAGCCCACGATGTTAATCGTGAGCATCAGACTTTCGCCGTTCTTAATTGGAATGTTTCTTATGATTTGGTGATTCGGGAAACAAACCGAACGTAATCTAACGCTTATTTCTTTTTATGTCAAATTTATCTTCTTATATTTACATATATTTCTTATTTTTAGTTTATTTTTCACCTGCAAAGATACAAAAGTTTTTTTATTAGTAATATTTATTGTGTTTTATTTCTTTAAAAAGTCTTCGTAATAGCGGAAGATTTTTTTGTAAAGTTCCACGCGGTCTTTACCTCTTACGTTATGTTCGTGGTTAGTGTACATAAAGTAATCCACAGGCTTCTTCTTCTCAACGCAAAGACGGATAAACTCCAACGAATGCTGCGGAAGTACAGTATTATCCTGATAACCCTGCATTATAAGTATTCGTGTGTCATCAGGAATGTTGTCAATATAATTCAAAAGTGAAGCATTTTCATAGCCGTCAGGGTTATCTTCAGGTGAGCCCATGTAACGCTCGCCGTACATTACCTCGTACCATTTCCAATCAATCACAGGACCGCCTGCAGTTGCAACCTTAAACACTCCCGGATTGCGGAGCGTTAGACCCAATGTCATAAAACCGCCGTAAGACCAACCGTCAACACCTATTCTTTCGCTGTCAACATATGGCAGAGATTTAAGATAATTGATGCCTAACATCTGATCTTCTATTTCCTGCGTTCCGCAGTTATGCCATATTGCACTTTCAAATTCATATCCTCTGTTAGCACTTCCGCGGGAGTCCATGGTCCATATAATATAGTCTTGTGTAGCCAAGAAAGGTAAGAAGTTACCCGCACCTGCCGTCCAATAATCGGTAATCAATTGCGCATGCGGACCGCCGTATACATAAACAATTACCGGGTATTTCCTGTTAGGATTAAAATCCTTCGGTTTAATCATTCTGGTATACAGAACCGTACCGTCATTTGCAATAAGCGAATCGATGGTTATCACAGGTTTGTTGGATAACTCATCAAACGGATCGCTTACATTGTCCAATTCTTTGATTACTTTTCCTTTTGCGTCCCTTATAACCGTACGGTAAGCAACGTCAGTAGATGAATAAGAATCAATGAAACGTTTGCCGTCAGGACTGAAAGCCACTGTATGCGTTCCGTGATCGAGAGTTATTCTTGTTATTTTGCCGTCTTTCATATCCACTGCATAGAAATTTCTTTCAAGCGGCGAATCTTTTGTTGCGTAGATGTAGCAAACAGTTCCTTTGTCATTAAATCCAGCTACGTCATTAACCATCCAATTGCCTTTTGTCAACTGCTTTATTTCTTTTCCTAACGTATCATATATATATAGGTGTTGCCAACCGTCTTTTTCGGAGAAATAAAGGAATTTACCGCTGTCATTAGGTAAGAAAGTAAGCGGATGTTCGGGTTCTACATACTTATTGCTTACTTCTTCAAACAAAACGCGTTTTAACATTCCAGTTTGTGAAGAATAAGCCTCCAACCACATGTGGTTTTGCTTACGGTTAAGTTTCTGTATATAGACAGTTTCTCCGTCAGGAGAGAAACAAACGTTTGTGAGGTAGTTTTCCCTCTGCTCAACGCTGTTGTCTTTTCTGGTCTTAAGGCATATTTTTCTGTCATTTGTGAAATCGTAAACCCATACTTCCACTTCGTGGGATTTCATACCAGCCATAGGATATTTAATAGGAGTGTGTTTTGCCTCGCGTGTCATGGTATTTACTAGCGGATAATCGCCTACCATTGATTGGTCCATGCGGTAATAAGCCAAATAGTTACCGTTAGGCGAAAAATACAAACCTTTGTCTATTCCGAACTCATTTCTGTGTACGCTTTGACCTATAATTATGTTAAGGCTGTCTCCGTCAAAGGTTATTTGCTTTTCATTACCGCCTTTGTTTATAAAAAGATTATTGTCTTTTATATAAGCTTTGTTGTTGCCAGATTGTTCGGTAAACAAAGCACCTTCAATTGTTTCCTGCTGCGGTTGTTCTACGGTTTTGTCGTTGCCGTTTTTGTCCACAACATGTTTTTGCCATTTATTATCGTAGTAAGAATAAGAACCGTTGTCTTCAAATTTCGGTTGATGAACATTAATTTTCAGTCTGTATGTGCCGTCCATCAAATGTTCAATGTCCAGTTTGTTTTGTGCGTTTGTGTTTAAACTTAATGCAGCAACAAATACGGCTGCTATAACCGTTATTTTTTTCATTGTGTCAGAATTTAATTACATATATTTATTGCAAAATTATTCAATTTATCCGTAACGGCAAAACGTTTGATAATAAAAATAAAAATAAAACGCCGTTTCAGTAAATTTTTATCGCTGATTAATTTATTAAAACGCCGTTTCAGTAAAATAAAACGCCGTTTTATTTTGAAAATAATTTGGTAATTAAAAATTATTTCGTAACTTTGCAAAAATCAAACTGATAAAAGCAATGTTGAAATTCGGTGGACATACAGCCAAATTCCTTAAAACTTCCGTCAAAAAAGAGATTGACGGGGGGGGGATTTTTAAAATTTCTGACAAACCTTATATAACAATAATCCGTAAATATTGACTTTTTTTTAATTTGAGACAAGAGCAATTTTGTTGCTTTGTCTGTATATTTATAAACATAAAAACCGATGGGCTTGATGGTATATAACCAAGCAAAAGCAAAAATGAAAAAAACAGTACTAATGTTGATCACCGTAGTAACGGCAGGCATGTTGGCAGTTTCATGCGGCGGAGGTTCAAACGGAAGTGAGGGCAATGCGCAGGGTCAATCCGGTAAGGTGTTAAGCAAAGTAGTCTCCGTCATTCAGGACGCTAAAAAACAGGCTGACAAATTGGAGGCAAAAGCCAAGGATTGCAATGACATGGAATGTCTGGGCAAAATCATGGACGAGTCCAAAAAAGCAAAAGAAGCCTATGAAACTAATCTGCAAAAGGCAATTGAGTCTGCAAGCGGTAAGAGTATTGCCACCGAGGTGCAGGATTTTCCTGTTAAAGTATCCGTTCCAGCAACCGTAGTGAAGATGAGTAAAGGCAAACGTCCTAACTGTGATATGGAATTGGAACTTACCGAGGATATCACGGTTAATAACACCAAGGAAACGTTTGCTTATCTGATGTATATCACTTTTGTTGACAAAGAAGGCAACAAAATAAACGACAAAGCCGTAAGTTTGTTCGGTGATTACAAGGTTCAGTTCGGACAAGTAATTCCTGCGGGAACTAAATTCAAACATTCTTTTGATATTCCTATCTCTGAAAAGAATGTGGACAAGTGGGAAAACTTCGAAAAGATTGTTTTGAAGAAAAAATCCAATAACTAAATTGTAGGAGACACAGGAAATGAAACTGAGATTAATACTTGTTATAGCTGCATTGCTTGTTTTCGGCGGTGCATATGCACAAACGGATAACAAATCAGCAAAAAAGGAAAAGAAGACATCCAAAGTAGGTTCGTTTTTAAAGAAAACGGTTGAAGCATCTACGGGATTGAATGTTTCCGATGAGGTTTACATCACAATGGAAAATAAAAGACAAAAGGACAATATTGATTTGGGATTTGTGGGATGCTACGGTGATTCCAAGACAGGCGAAGTCTATATGGTCATTACGGCAAAGATGAAAATAGATCAAAAGAAAGTCTATGTCAATACCGTCAGTGCCGTAACTTCAAAGGGAAAGGTGTATAATACGGGGGATAATTACTCCAATGTAGACGTAGAATATGCAAAGAATATTCCTGTTGAAGTCAATATGTCCGCCAGACCTTTGTTGAACGTGCCTGAAAGCGTAACACAGTTGGAGGATGTGAAAGTACGTGTGCAGGTAGGCGGTGACCATGATTATTATCATTTCCATAACGTGCCTATACAATGGGATGTTAAACCTGAATGATTCCTACCGATAATGCAGGAGCGGCAACAAAGCGTTTCCTGCATTATTTTTATTTCCTTAAAAGCAATAAAAATTATCCAAACGGAGAATTTGTTTCAGTTTAATGTTTCCGGTTTATTGTTTAAAGAAAGATTTTTCTTAAATTTGCATCTGCAAATAGTATACTAAATATGTTAAACGGCGATATTACTAAAAATTTCTTCCTTATGATGATACCCGATTATCATCAAAGGACAATATCTTTGGATGACGAAATATTATTAAGCGATTGTTTCTCCGAAGAAGCATTCGTTGACTACGACAAGGTGATGCTCGAATATGAAAATCAACAGTTCCGTATCAACAGCTTCCCGCTTCGGTTGCAATTTAATGTCATCTTGTTTTGCCTAAAAGGTACTTTCAATTTCAGATGCAACCTTACGGAATACCAACTCAAAGAAAACGATATTGCAGTTGCAGCAAAAGGAGCAATAGGAGAGTGTTTGGGTTATTCAAAAGATATAAGTATTGGTATAATTGCATTTTCAAATGACAGTTTTGCGGAAAACACAGAATTTGAACGTAACCTCGCCTTCAGGAAATATGCTACGGATATTATAAAGTTTAATATTGACAAAGGGGAGATGCAGGATATTGTCAGTATCTATCATTTAATGAGAAATAAGTTGCTTGACAACAGCTTTATTTTGCAAAAGAAAGTTTTGAAACATTATATCAATGTTATTTCCTGCTATTTCTCCAATTGGATGAATGATTTTGACCAAAGGAATCCACAATCAAGAAAATCCCATTCGTCGCTTATTTTCGGTAATTTTCTAAATCTTGTCAAAGAAAACTTTTATAAACAGCGTAAGATAGAATTTTATGCCGACAAACTGTGTGTTACGCCAAAGTATTTATCACAATTGGTGTTTAAAGAATCGAAACGTTATGCTGGAGACTGGATCCGTGATTACGTTATATTGGAAGCCAAAGCTCTTTTGAAGTCCCATCAATATACGGTGGCACAGGTATGCGATGAATTGAATTTTCCGAATGCTTCGTTCTTTGTTAAATACTTTAAAAAGCACGTTGGTGTAACTCCGAAGAAGTATCAGGACGGTTAAACTTCATGTTACAAGTCAGAGAACACATAAAAATAACCACTTACAACGCTTTGATATCTTAAATTTACATTACCGCCATGCAAATTACTGCGTTAATAATTTTTATAATCACTTATTTGGGAATAATATTCAATAAACTGCCGTTTTTAAATCTTAACCGCAAAACCTCTGCGTATGTGGGCAGTGTATTGATGGTACTTTTCGGTGTGATAAGCTTTGAAGATGCAATCAAAAGCATAGATTTCAATACTATTGCATTGTTATTGGGCATGATGATCATCATTTCGGTCCTGCAAACAGAAGGATTTTTTACTTTGATCTCACGCAAAACCATGTCATCTGCCAAGAATGCCTCACGGCTTTTGTTCCTTATCGTTTTTATTACGGGAGTGGCTTCGGCGTTTTTGGTAAACGATGCGGTGGTGCTGCTGTTTACACCCGTAATTATCAATATCTGCCGCAAATCTTCGCTTGATCCCGTACCGTTTCTGCTCGGTGAAATATTTTCTTCCAATGCGGGCTCACTGATGACCGTAACGGGCAATCCGCAAAACATGATTATCGGTATTGCATCGGGTATTTCTTACGGCAAATTCATGTTTTATATGTTGCCCATAGCTCTGGTGTCAATGTTTATCATTGTTTGGATTGTTAAGCGGACTAACCGCGATATTTTTATCCAAAACCGTCAAATTACGGCAACTTATGACGACAGTCAAACATATAATCCGAAAAGTATGCGCGCTGTTTTAGCGGTTTTTGTGCTTGTTATATGCGGCTTTTTCTTCGGGAAAATCTTTCATCTGTCTATACCAGTTATCGCACTTATCGGTTCCGTGCTTTCGATCATGGTTTCCCGCAGCGACAGTAAAGAAATATTCAAAGGAGTGGATTTCTCGCTTTTGCTGTTTTTCGCATCATTGTTTATAATCGTTGCCGCAGTCAAACAAAGCGGTGTCTTGAATGCGGTGTTTGACTTGTCACTTCAACCAAACAACGTTTCAATACTTATAATCTTCGTTTTATCACTTGTTTTGTCGCAATTGTTGTCCAATGTTCCTTATACTATATTGGTATTACCCATATTCACGGCGGCAAACAGCAGTATCCTTTGGCTGTCATTGGCTGCTTCTTCGACGCTTGCGGGCAATCTGACTGTCGTAGGGGCAATGGCTAACCTTATAGTGCTGGAACAGGCAGAGAAAGAGGGTATAAAAATAACACCGCATAAGTTTTACCGTCCCGCATTGCTGATAACCGTTCTGACATGCTTGTTTGCAGTTATAATGCTTATGATTTATTAAATCCAAACGCTGTTTGGGTTTTGGCATTGTGTTATTTGTGTTTTTCCAAATGCGGAGAAATTTTGCAAAACCGTTAATTTACAATTCTTTTGCGGAAAATCACAATCGGTAGGTGACAAAACGGCTGTAATTTTGCATTCGGAAATCAGATAAGACTACATTATCTGAAAACAATACAAGATTTAGTAAAAACAAATTAAAATATAAGGAGACAAAATTATGGCAAAAAATGTTTTATTAATCGGAGCAACGGGATTTGTAGGCTCGGCAATCTTGCAGGAATTAGTTTCAAGAGGACACAATGTAACCGCATTGGTAAGAAATCCTGAAAAATTACAGTCAAACGCTAACATAACGGCAGTAAAAGGTGATGTTGCCAATGCGGAATCACTAACTGGTTTAATGAAAGGCAAAGATGCCGTGATAAGTGCGTACAACCCCGGCTGGACTAACCCGAATATTGCAACGCTTATTGAAGAAAATTATCCGAAAATACTTCTTGCTGCAAAGCAAAGCGGAGTTAAACGTCTTTTAATCGTAGGCGGTGCAGGTACATTGTTCTGCGCACCGAACCTTCGTGTAGTTGATTCGGGCGTTATACCACAAGAGATTATGGGAGGCGTACGTCCTTTGGGTGATTTCTATCTTAACACCCTTATGAACGAGAAAGCGATTGACTGGACGTTCTTTTCGCCTGCGGGAGCGTTTGATAACGACGGCAAACGCACGGGACAGTTCCGTTTGGGCAAAGATGATTTGATTGTGGATGCACAAGGCAATTCGCATATCTCGGTTCAGGATTACGCAATGGCAATGGTAGATGAGTTGGAGCAAGAAAACCATCACCAAGAGAGATTTACCATCGGCTACTAACCGCAAGAAAACGACTAAACCAAATAACAAATTTGCGGATAGAGAAATCCCGAAATTTTTATCGCAGATTAATTTACTGATCTGCGATAAAAATTTATTAATCTGCGATAAAAATTTTGTTAAATAATAATTCAAAATTTCAAAAGAATATTTTGTATTTCGAAATTTAGTTGTAAATTTGCAAAAATTTCAGATTATGAGAGTAATTGCTAAAAGTGCTTTGGTGGAGTTTTATACCAAAGAACCAAAAAGTAAGATTGCTTTGGAGGATTGGTATGAAAAGACAAGAAAAGCTGAATGGAGTTGCTTTGCTGATATAAAGAAAACGTTTAATTCGGTAGACAACGTCGGCAATCAGCATTATGTTTTTAATATTCATGGTAACGATTACCGTTTGGTTGTTGTTATCCATTTTACACCGAAAGCGGTTTACATTAGGTTCGTTGGTACTCACAAAGAATATGATAAAATTAAAAATATAAATAATATTTGAGCTATGGCAAGTATAAAAAACGAAACGGAATACAGAAAAATTCTGTCAAGAATAGATGAACTTTTGCCGTTAGTTGATGATAATACGGCAAAAGACGATAAGAATTATATAGAATTGGATTTGCTTTCGTCTTTAGTTGAAGAGTACGAAGACATTTATTATCCTATTTCCAAACCTTCGCTTATAGATGTTATAAAACTGCGTATGTACGAGATGGGATTAACACAAGCGAAACTCTCTCAACTTTTGGGTGTCAGCCCGTCAAGAATAAGCGAATATTTATCAGGGAAAAGCGAGCCGACATTGAAAATCGGCAGAGAGATGAGCAAGAAACTCAATATTGATGCCGATGTAGTTTTAGGAGTTTAAGATATCCTTTGGGTGATTTCTATCTTAACACCCTTATGAACGAAGAAGAAATTGATTGGACGTTCTTTTCGCCTGCGGGAGCGTTTGATAACGACGGCAAACGCACGGGTCAGTTCCGTTTGGGCAAAGATGATTTGATTGTTGATGCACAAGGCAATTCGCATATCTTGGTTCAAGACTATGCAATGGCAATGGTAGATGAGTTGGAGCAAGAAAACCATCACCAAGAGAGATTTACTATCGGCTACTAACCACAAGAATTTGGTAAAATCAAATAACAAATTTGCGGATTAAGAAATCCCAAAATTAAAGTCGCACTTTATTCTTACGAAGTCCCACTTCAATGAAATAAAGTGGGACTTTAAATTTGTTTTTACAGATTAATTTCGGCTAATCTCTTGCCTAAATCAAATGCAGCCTGTTTATCTTTCGGGAATTGGTTATCTCTGAACCATTCTTTTTCTTTTATATCTATTGCACTCGCATCAAATTTT